>CAJODR010000001.1:0-407 GCA_905233275.1 uncultured Bacteroidales bacterium
AGCTCATCGCCTGAAGAAGAGAAGTCTCCACTTCAGGTTGATGAATCAGCACTTCTACCAGGCGGCGATAAACCTGCTGGATGTTCTTTTCGTCGAACAGCTCAATACAGATATTGCCACTATCTGCAAAGTACTGATGTAGTAAAGTGTCTACGTTCATAAACAAAAATGGCGGTTAGGCGCTCTCTGCAAAGATAGCAACATGGCACGAAAAAACAAAAACCCCCGCCAAATAGTGCCATAGAAAGACACTAACCGACATAAATGTTTCAGTATAGTTTCAGTAAAACCAAATCAAGTTGCGTCGCTCTGATATAATGCCCTTCTTGCACGGCGGCGAACGTGGCTATAGCAGCAACGATGGAAATCGGAATCATTGACCAGAACATTGTCGGCACCGTCAGGAA
>CAJODR010000001.1:531-85328 GCA_905233275.1 uncultured Bacteroidales bacterium
ACAGGCGACAGCCTGATAGCGCAGCAGGCCACGAAAATAATGTCGGACACACTATCCAAAATGGCCCCGGCTTTGGTCTCTGCGTAGAGTTTCCTGGCCTGCCAACCGTCAACCATATCACTGATGCCACACAACGCATAGAGGGTCCAGAACAGCCATCCGGCCACATCGCAAGCGTGCTCGATAGGGTTCTCATATTTCGCCATCAAATCCGGATACGAAGCCTTCCGGATAGCAGTGATTCTGATTTTCATTGGAATTTGCCATTTATTCCTCATCTGGTTGCTGTCCGTCGTGGGCCTTCCAGGCACATTCTGTAATCTTCATATCAGAGAACACAGCCGTGAATGAAGACTCCTCGGGAGAGCAGGCATAAATGCCGAAACGGATGGCATCAGTGGCCTCATACATATGGCACACGCGCATCTGGCTGAAGTCCACGCCGTCGGTGGAGCATTCGATGCAGAAGTCATCCTCCCTGCGGGAGAAGCGGTACCACATGGTCTTCACCTCGGCCGATATCGCCGTTGTGGCCCAGTCGGAGTAGCCGTTGTTTGTGGCCACACTACCAAGGTGCTGGAACTCCTTGTTCTCGAATTCCACAGAACCTTTGAGCCAATTGTCACTATCCAGGTACATCACTATACCGCACTGGTCGAAGCGCTGGTGGCTCTGCGTGAAATCCGTCTTCACCACGAAGCTGAAGAACTTCTCCCTGGTCTGCATCTGCAGAACGGGGGCGTTATCGTTCCGGAAATGATAATAGGTCCGCTGCCATAGGTCAGTGTGCGGGGCCGTAGTGATAGAGATGACGCCCTCTTTTATTTCCCAGGAGGCGGGCTCCCTGGTCCACTGGAGTTGTTCCAAATTGATTTGTCCTCCGTGAGCCAGAGCGTCGGCTACGCTGTCCGTGAAATCAGATTCAGAGGCTTTCCGGGCAGTATTTCCGCAAGCGACGGCGAACAGGCAGAGACCAATGCAAAGACGCTTAGTGATGTTGCTCATATCGTTTGTTCAAATTTCGATTTATCAAACATACAAAGTTACTACTTTCTTTTGATAGGTCAGGTGAGGGAACTTGATAGACTGCACAAAGATTCCTATCTTTGCAATCAGGAAAGGTCATAGGATTCGGTCACTTTTGGTCACCTTTTTTAGTTCCCCTGCATTTTATAGCATAAAATTTGGATACCAAAATGGTATTCATTATATTTGCAAAAAAGTAATTCATTATGACTGTTGTTAGCATACGAGATTTCAGGGCAAACCAGAGTAAGTATCTTGGTTTGGCTGCCGGTGGGGAGAGCGTAATTCTGACATCCCGCTCGGGTAGTTTTAAGATTGTACCCGTGACTGAGGACGACAGCCTTGTCAGCAAAAAGGAGTTCTTCGCCCGCATTGACGAAGCGCGAAAGAGCATTGCCGAAGGTAAAGGTACTACGGTATCGAGTAAGGAGGAGTTGGATTATTTGTTGGCAAGTCTGTAAATGTATACCCTTGAATTTGCTCCTCAGGCACTTGAGGATTTATCTAAACTGAAGAAATCAGAACCTGCTGCATTCAAGAAGGCGGGAAAGCCAGAGCCCCTATCTGGAGATAGAATAGGCCAATGGTCCAGGCGGATCTCTCTAAAACACAGACTCATCTACGAGATAGAAGAGACCGATATGTTCGAATTTACTTCATCGGATTCTTCCCCGTTTTCGGCTTAGGAAGTGCCGGGATGGTATAGCGTATTATTTTTAGTGCACAAAATTGTGGACCAACTCGCGTTGATAGTTTTTGACCACATTCATCATAGTTAGGGTTGTTGTTTGTAAGTCAAAATGTGCCTGGTGTAATATCCTTTTTGAAACGAAAACCTCAATGGCCCGTAAATCTTGCGAATAGATTTGGTGGGTAGTATAGATTTCGCTATCTTTGAACGACCAAATTAAATGACAATGAAAAAATACGCTGTTATCGTCATTGACATGCTCAATGACTTTGTGACCGGGCCGATTTCCGACCCTCGTATCATGCATATTATCGAGCCTATCAAGGAGTTGTGTGACAAGGCGCGTGCCGCCGGTGTTCCCGTGCTGTATGCCAATGATTGCCATACTCCCGAGATTGACAAGGAATTCAAGATCTGGGGCCCCCATGCCGTTGAAGGCACAAAGGGCGCTGAAGTCATTGACGAGCTCAAGCCGCAGAAGGGCGATTATGTGATTCCCAAGAAGACCTACAGCGGATTCTTCGAGACCACCATGGAGCGCGTACTGCGTGAATTGGACGTGGATACTGTCATCATCACTGGCTGGCAGGCCGATTGCTGCTGCCGCCATACCAGCGCGGATGCATTCTTCCGTGGTTTCGGAATCGTCGTTCCCCGTGAAACCACCGACACCTATACCGACGAGACATACCTCGGCGCATTGGAATATATCCACAACATTTACGGCGGCGAGATCATCGACCTCAAAGATCTTCCGTTCTGGAAATAATACATTGAGGGGCGAATGAATACAGTCCTGCTGCTTCAACTCGCACTCATCATTCTTATAAGTCTGGGGCTCCAAAGACTATCGCTGTCCATTGGAGCTCTTTCACTGTTGGCGCTTCTTGCCCTCGGACGTAAGGTTGGATTAGGCAAAAGCAGTATCAGCAAGATTGAGAAAGGCTTGACGCATATCTCTGCAGAAGATGCCGCTATCCTTCTGGAGGCTATGGGAGAGCAGCTGGTGCTTTCCGCCTCCGGCATTGACGAGAGCGCTGCTACAAAGGAACAGAAGACTAAGTTCATCACAACAGGAGTTTCCTGGTTTGCCGAAGAGCTTCGGGAAGAGAACTCGGCACTGCTTAACGTCAGTGTTGAGCAGTTGGCCATGCAAATGATATAGCCTGTCTATAGCGATCGTTGCTGCGTTACCAGCCTTTGTTGCTTCACGCTGGGCGGTTATTCCCAGGAATCTGTCCCTGCGGTTGTCAGCCACGCCTGTGAGCAAGACGGCTGTGTGGGCATCGTGCAGGATACGGCCACAGACTCTCTGCTTGTGATTGTTGACGGCGTTCCGTATACTTCGATAAAGTATAAGCCATTGCCGCCCGTTGAATTGGTCATGACATCACAATCACTACAAAATAGTTGGAATAACATTTACCGAGTATGAAAAAGATAATCCTTTTTGTGTTCACTGTTCTTTTTGCGGCCGCCGCTGCGGGGGCGCAGGAGAAGAAGGGCGAGATTTACATGGCTTCCAATGCGCATCTGGATACGCAGTGGCTTTGGACGGTGCAGCAGGTGATTGGGGAATACCTGCCCAACACGCTGTACCAGAATTTCAAACTTCTGGAAGACTATCCCGATTACAAGTTTACGCTCGAAGGGGCGGTCAAGTACCAGTGGTTCAAGGAGTATTATCCTGACGCTTACGCCAAACTGAAAGAGTACGTGGCCGAGGGCAGGTGGTATCCGGCCGGCGGCTGGGATGCCAATGACTACAATGTCCCCTCGGTGGAATCCAACATCCGGAATATTCTCCTTGGCGAGGAATTCTACAAGAAGGAATTCGGCCAGAAGTCCATTGACATCATGCTGCCGGACTGCTTCGGCTTCGGATACACGCTCCCGACGGTGGCGGCCCACTGCGGCCTGTATGCCTTCCATACCCAGAAACTGCAGTGGAGGAAGAAGCCGTTCTACGAAGGTAACAGGAAGTGGCCCTTCGAATTCGGTATCTGGCAGGGCGTCGACGGGTCGAGGATTCTCGCTGCCATGAATGGCGGCGAATACGGATTCAACCCCCGCGAGGACATATCCGACAACGACGAGCTCAAGGCCAAAGTCGGAGGCAGTGCGGTCAATGCCGTCATGCGCTACTATGGCACGCGTTCGTCCCGCCACGGCGGTGACCAGGGCGGATCCCCGCTGCCTATAGCAGTCCGTACCATCAATGAAAGCATCAAGAAAGGCGGTCCCGCCTACAATCTGAGATTCGCCACAGTGGCGGATATATTCAGGGACCATAAGTATCTGCTCTCGAAGGATGTCCTTCCCGTCCACGACGGCGAGCTCCTCATGGACGTCCACGGCACCGGCGTCTATACCGCCAACAGCAACAACAAGCAGCTCAACCGCCGTGCCGAGCAGCTGGGCTATGCCGCTGAGGCCAGTGCAGTTATCGCCGACTGGCTGGGCGCTGTCCCATATCCGTCATACGTGCTGAACGAAGCCTACAGGCGCTTTATCTGGCATCAGTTCCACGACGACCTGACCGGCACGAGCATCAAGGAAGTGTATCCATTCTCATGGAATGATATCATGCTGTCGCAGAATCAGTTCGCGGCTACCGTCGAATCTTCCGCCGAAGGAATCGGCTCGGCCATGGACACCCGCACCAAGGGCACTCCGGTGCTGGTTTTCAATCCCGTATCGGCGGCCAATAATGATATCGTCACCGTCGAATTCGATATGCCTGACGGCTGCAAGGACGTCCAGGTCTATGGCCCTGACGGCAAGCGCGTGAAGTCGCAGGTGCTCGAGATAAGCGACGGAAAGGCCTGCATCGCCGTTGCGGTCGCATCCAAGTCGGTCAGCCTCGGCGTGTACGATTTCCGTCCGGTGAAGACGGTGAGTAAACAGAAAACCGTGCTCAAAGCCGATGGCAACACGATCGAAAACGCCATCTACAAACTGACCGTTGACGCGAACGGCGACATCTGCTCCGTCATTGACAAACGCTGTGATCAGGAGCTTGTCGCGGAAGGGGAAGCATTTGGCCTTCAGGTATTTGAGAACAATGTCTCCAACGACTGGCCCGCCTGGGAAATCATCAAGGACGTAATTGACCAGAATCCCCTCCTGGTAGGAGAGGACGTCAATATCAGAGTCGAATCCGCCGGACCCCTCATGGCAGTCCTGAAGGTCGAGCGCCGCTTCAAGGAGTCCAAATTCACCCAGAGGATTATCCTCTACGACGGGGCGGCTGACGACCGCATCGACATTGAGAACAATGTCGACTGGCAGTGCAAACGCAGCCTGCTGAAGGCCGGATTCCCGATGTCATTCGGCGCAGCCAGGGCCAGTTACGATCTCGGCCTTGGATACATTCAGAGGGAGAACAATACCGATATCCAGTACGAAGTCCCCGCGCAGGAATGGGCCGACATTACCGCCGAGGATGGCAGCTACGGCGTCACAGTTATGAGCGACAGCCGCTATGGCTGGGACAAGCCCTGCGACAACACTATTCGCCTGACGCTCCTGCATACGCCGAGTGCCGACCGCGGATTCTCTCATGAAAGCACGTTGGATATTGGCCCGCATACCTTCACTTATTCCATAGTCGGGCATCCAGGTGCACTGGACGGCGCCAAAGCCACCACGGCGGCGGACCTGCTGAACCAGCGCAAGTCGGCATTCGTCACTACCCGTCATGCGGGCAGCCTGGGACAGGAATTCTCCATGGTCAGCACGGACAATCCGTCAATCCGGGTAAAGGCTCTCAAGAATGCTGAAGACGGGGATGGCATCATCGTCCGCGTGTATGAACTCTCCGGCAATAAAGCCAGCGGCAATGTGACATTCGCCGGCAACATCGTGTCGGCGGAAGAGACCAATGGTATTGAAGAACGAATCGGCCCCGCGAGTTTTGCCGGCAGGAATCTCCATGTGGAGGCAGGCCGCTTCGCTCCCAAGACTTACCGTGTCAGGCTGGCTGCACCTGCCGTCAAGGTCGCTGCTCCGGAATTAAGGACGATTGCCCTGCCTTACAACAAGGTGGCTATCAGTTCCAACGGATTCTCCGCGTTCGGACACATGGACAAGGCGTGGCATTCATACGCCGCCGAGCAGATTCCCGAAGAAATCCTTTACGGAGGGGTGACTTTCCGCCCCGGCGAGGCTGACTATGACAACGCCGTAGCATGCGACGGACAGACCCTGGCGCTCCCGGCTGGCACTCGAGGAGTTTATCTTCTCGCCGCCGCGTCCGAGGGGGACAAGGAGGCCGTATTCCACTGCGGATCAGATGTTTCCGTCAGCATTCCCTGCTGGACCGGATTCTTTGGTAGCGGCTACTGGGAGCCGTATCAGGCTTTCCTCAAAGAGGGAGATGTCGCTTACGTCGGCTCGCATCGTCACGATTCTTCCAAGCGCGACGAGATATACGTCGAGACATATATGTATATGGTATATATCCCCGTGCCGGACGGCGTCACTGAGCTGGTGCTTCCGAAGGATAAGGAGATCACAGTATTCGCCGCAGAGGCGCGAATGACTCCCCGCTCAGAGGCCCGCGAAATAACAAACTCCGTAACCAGGCTCTAGGCCGGGCTACGGAGTTTGTATAACTCCTCCAACCCCTTACATACGGGCTTTCTCGTCGGCGCCGGCACCGGTGCCGCGGTACTTGCTTTGGGCGGAGTTGAAGTTGTAGCGGATGGACAGTTTGACTTTCTGCGTGTCCAGCCAGTTGGTCTGCATGATGGTATGGCTGCCGAAATCGCTGTTCACGTCCATGTGGGCCATTCCGAGGAGATCGGCGCCCTCGAGGCGGAGGATCAGCGAACCGTCTTTCAGCAAAGTCTTCTGGACAGCGGCGGTAACATCGCAATAGACCCGCTTCATGTACAGGTTCTGCGAATAACCCTTGGTCTGCATCAGTGCGCCGAGCTCCAGCTGCCAGCCACCGTTCAGGGTAAGGGTGTTGAACAGCTGCGCGACGAATACCGGCTTGTTGTTGAAGCTGACCTTTCTCTTTCCGGAAGGCTCGCGGGGATCGTCCATGTTGAGGGTGAGCCACTGCGGCATTGCACCGATGGTATAATTGATCGTCCACGGGCCGATAGTGGGCGTCAGGTTGACGAATGCCGTCATCAGCCTGAACGGCGAATCAATATTGCAGGGTTTCACGAGAACCACGCCGTCCTGAATTCCCTCTTTCACGTACGGCGCCGACCAAAGCATCATGGCATCGTCGGTGCGGGTGTAATTGACCATGAAGGTGACGAATTTCCATACGGCGGTGACCCCGAAATCGTGCGAAATCTCCGGCTGCAACTGGGCATTGCCGCTCTGCCAGATATAGCGGCTGTTGTAGCGGATGGCCCCCGACAGGTTGGCATAATTGGGCCTGCGCGTCTTGGCGCTGTAATTCAGCATCAGCTGCACCGGGCCGACGGCTCCCGCGTATGAGAGTGTCGGGAACCAGTGGCCATAATCGCGGGCCAGGTCATTGGTCGGATTGACGGCGTCCTCGTATGCGTAATGGACATACTCGTAGCGGAGACCTGCATTGAACATTCCGAGCTTCGGAAGCATGAATCCGTATGAGGCGAATGCCGCATAGTTGTCTTCATTGACCTGTGCTGAGGAAGAAGGAATGGCCACGCCGCGGATCTGATATTCGTCTGAACGGCGCGTGAATGTCTCCTCGGTGCCGGCCTGGAGCTGCCCCATCCATATCGGATAGGAGAGTACGGCTTTTGCGGCATAGAGCCGAGAATCGTTGCTGCTGATAGACCAAATGTCAGCATCGGAAGTTAGCTCGCTTGATTCATCGGCAGTGGAAAGGGAGGAATCGTCTGTCCCATAATAGTCCAGGTTCACATCGATGCCCAACTTTCCGCCCACGACACCGTTGTAATACAGATTGGCTCCGAGGTTTGACGGGGCATCATCGCCCATGGTATCAGACGATTTTGTGGTCAGATTGTCAATCATGACGCCGTTGGCGAATACCTCCGTGTTCACGATCGTAATATCCTTGCTCTTCAGGGTCCTGCCCCACTCAATCTTGCCGCCCATGAAGTGATTGTCGGCGATCTGCCAGTTGACACCGGCATTTCCGTAGATGCTCTTTCCGAAGTATTCGACGTTGATTTCGCCTATGTTTTTCAGCTCGTTGATGACGCCATCCTTGTTGTAGTAGCTACTGGTTGTGGCCTCTGAGATCTGCTGGGCAGTGTTTCCGGCGAAGTTGATGCCGCCGAAGAAGTCAACACCGCCTGTCCGGTAGTTCGCGTTGACCGCGGCGAATTGATTGTTGCCCTTTTTCCAATTGACGGACTGCGCATCAGAAGCGTTGAGGCTGAAGCCGAATCCTTCGCCCTGACGGCGAATAGTCTTTATTCGCACGACACTCCGTACGGTGGCGTCATACTGCGCTCCGGGGTTGGTGATGACCTCGACGCTCTGGATCTCGTTGCTCTGGAGGCGCTCCAATTCGCTCGTATCGGTGACCCTGCGGCCGTTGATGTAAATCTGCGGGGAACCTTTGCCGATGACCTCCAGGCCGTTGTTGCTCTTCATGATTCCCGGGGTCTTGGCGAGTACGTCATTGGCATTGCCGACATTCTCCAGTACGGAGCCTCTGATGCTTGTCTGAAGGCCTTCGCCCGTGAGTTTGGTCTTCGGCATCACGGCCTGCACCATGGCGCCCTGAAGCAGCGAAGAATCCTCCGCCAGCGTGATCACGGCACCGTCCACGGGTGCCAGATACAGCGTCTGGTAGCCCATCATGGCCACCATCATGATACCGTCGGTCTCTTTTGTAACTATATTGAAGCTGCCGTCATTTTCCGTCACGGCTCCCGCCACCATGGTGGAATCGGCTTTCGACAGCACTACGACGTTGGCGTAAGCCACCGGCTCGCCGTTTTCATCCACCACTTTTCCTTTCCAGTCACCCTTTGCGCCAGCCGCCACGGCGGCGAATAACAGGGTGCAAACGACAAAAAACTTTTTCATTCTTTTTAAAAATTTTATTCAAAGTTAGCACGGCGAGGCGGTATATGCAAGTTTTCGGGGCTTTTTGTAGGTTTTTGCGCCGATAAAATGTATATTTGTTAATCACTAACTCTAACAGGACCAATACAGTATGAAGAAGTATATCGAAGACAACAAAGCCCGCTTTTTCGACGAGCTTTTTTCGCTTCTCAGGATTCCATCGATCAGCGCCAGGAAGGAGCACCGTCCGGACATGTACCGCTGCGCGGAACGGCTGACTGAGCTGCTCCTCGAGGCAGGTGCCGACGAGGCCGCAGTTTATGAGACCACTGGCAACCCGGTGGTATTCGGCCGCAAGGCCGTGAAGGATGCGGTGGGGACGGTTCTCGTCTATGGGCACTACGACGTCCAGCCGCCGGAGCCGCTGGAAAAATGGCGTACTGACCCGTTCGAGCCAGTTATCGCCGCAGATCCAGCCACCGGCGAAGAGGCCATTTACGCCCGCGGGGCCAATGACGACAAGGGCCAGCTCTTCATGCATCTCAAGGCCTTCGAATACCTTCTCCGCAGCGGTCAGCTCCGCCACAACGTCAAATTCATCTTCGAAGGCGAAGAGGAAATCGGCAGCCCCTCGCTCCCCGCGTGGGTGGAGGAGCACAAGGATCTGCTTGCGGCCGACGTCATTCTCGTTTCCGACACCACCATGATATCGGAGAAAGTGCCGTCTATCAACTGCGGAATGCGCGGCCTGGCCTATCTCGAGGTCAAAGTCACCGGCCCCGACAAGGACCTGCATTCAGGCCACTACGGCGGCGCTGTAGCCAATCCGATCCAGGTGCTGGCAGAGATGATTGCATCCCTGATCGATGCTGACGGCAGGGTGACCGTGCCGGGATTCTACGACAAGGTCGTCGAGCTCTCGGCCGAAGACCGCGCATCTCTGGCACGCGCCCCATTTGACCTCGAAGAATACAAACGCTTCCTCAATATCGGCGAAGTTCGCGGCGAGAAAGGCTATACCACGATGGAGCGCACCGGCATTCGTCCCTGTCTCGATGTCTGCGGCATCTGGGGCGGCTACACCGGCGAGGGCGCCAAGACTGTCCTTCCGTCCACGGCTCACGCTAAAATCTCAATGCGTCTGGTGCCCAACCAGTCGAGCGAGGAGATTACTACGCTATTCGAGGAGCATATCAAGCGAATCGCTCCCCCGACGGTCAAGGTGGACGTCAAGCGCTGCGAGGGCGGCAACGGATTCCTCATTCCGATTACGTCAAAGGCATTCCAGGCCGCTTCCAGGGCCATGGGAGAGGTCTACGGCATAGAGCCGGTTCCTTCCAGAGGCGGCGGCAGCATCGCCATCCTCGCCGACATGCAGCGCATTCTCGGTATCGACCCTCTCCTCATGGGCTTCGGCCTTGAGAGGGATACCATCCATTCGCCGAATGAGAGCTATCTGCTCCGCCAGCTGTTCGCAGGTATGGAGTCGATCGCGTTGTTCTATAAATATTATTAATGTATGCATCGTTTTCTTGCTTTTGACTGCGGCGCGACTTCGGGGCGTGGGATCCTGGCGGGATTCGACGGTGAGTCGCTGTCGATGGAGGAGGTGTACCGTTTCCCTTCGGAAATCAAGGAGGTGGACGGGCGGATGTATTGGGACGTGCTTGCGATGTACGGCCATTTCGTCACGTGCCTGAAGAAGCTGGGAGCCGCGGGAGTGAAGATAGATTCCATCGGTATAGATACCTGGGGGGTCGATTTCGGCTGCATCGGCAAGGACGGCGGGATCATCGGCCTGCCGCGCTGCTACCGCGATCCGTATACTGTCGGCATTCCCGAAAAGGTATATGAAAAGGTGCCGCGCGAGGAGCTATACGCCCGCACCGGCATTCAGATAATGAACTTCAATACCATATTCCAGCTGTATGCAAGGAGAGGGGAGAGTGACATGCAGGAGGCTTCCGCCATACTGTTCATGCCCGATTTGCTCTCGTACATGCTCACCGGCAATATGGTCTGCGAATACACCGACGCGTCGACTTCCGGTATGATGGACCAGGGGACGCGGCAGTTCAACAAGGGACTCCTGGAGGAGCTCGGCATCAGGACTGACATTCTCCTGCCGATTACTCAGCCGGGCACTGTCGTGGGGACTCTCAAGCCGTCTCTGGCGGCAGAAACCGGCCTTGGAGCGGTGCCTGTCATCGCTGTGGCAGGGCACGATACGGCTTCGGCCATCGCTGCTGTGCCTGCCGCTGACGAGCGTTTCGCATACCTCTCCAGCGGCACGTGGAGCCTTATGGGCATCGAAGTGCCCGCTCCGATCATCAACGCTGAGTCCGCCCGCCTCAATTTCACCAACGAAGGCGGCATAGACGGCACCGCCCGTTTCCTGAAGAATATCACCGGCATGTGGCTCCTGGAGCAGTGCCGCAAGGTCTGGAAGGCCGAGGGCAAGCATTACACCTACTCCCAGCTCGTCGACATGGCCATTTCCGCCAGCGACTTCCCCGGCCGCATCGACCCCGACGACCCCCGTTTCGCCGCCCCCACGAATATGGTAGCAGAAATACGTTGTCATTTCGACCAAGCGAAGCGCGCGGAGAAATCTCTTTCGGCCGACATCTCCGACGCCGAGATCGTCAGCTGCATCTACCATTCCCTCGCGGACAAATACGCGGAGGTGCTGCAGAGCCTGCGGGGATTCGCCCCGTTCCCGATAGAGAGGCTCCACATCATCGGCGGCGGCAGTGCCAATGACCTCCTGAACCAGTGGACGGCCGATGCCGCCGGCATTACGGTCGTCGCAGGCCCTTCCGAGGCCACAGCGATGGGCAACATCATGATGCAGGCCCGCACCGCCGGCCTCGTCCATGACCGCTGGTCCATGCGCCGTCTCCTCTCTTCTACATTCCCCACGAAAACATTTACACCCCATAAACCATGAACGAATCAAACATCCTCAAAGCTTACGAAATAGCCCGCGAACGCTATGCAGCCATCGGCGTGGACACCGACAAGGCCATAGACATTCTCGAAAAGACCCCCATTTCCCTGCACTGCTGGCAGACTGACGACGTCATCGGATTCGAGTCCAAGGCGGGGCTCTCCGGCGGCATCCAGACGACCGGAAACTATCCCGGACGTGCCCGCAACATCGATGAAGTGCGCGAGGACGTCAATTTCGCCAAGAGCCTAATCGCCGGCCGTCACCGTCTCAACCTGCACGAAATTTACGGCGATTTCAAGGGCGAAAAAGTCGACCGTGACCAGTGCGAGGTCAAGCATTTCCAGAGCTGGATCGAATGGGCTCGCGATAACGACATGAAGCTCGACTTCAATTCGACTTCATTCGGCCATCCCAAGAGCGGCAACCTGTCCCTGGCCAACCCGGATCCCGCTATCCGCGAATTCTGGATCGAGCACACCAAGCGCTGCCGCCGCATCGCCGACGCCATGGGAAAGGCCCAGGGCGACCCCTGCATCATGAACATCTGGGTCCACGACGGTTCCAAGGACCAGACGGTGGAGCGCAAGCGCTACCGCGAAATATTCGCCGAATCCCTCGACGAAATCCTCAAAGAAGATCTTCCCGGCATGAAAACCTGCCTCGAGGCCAAGCTGTTCGGCATCGGCCTTGAGAGCTACACAGTCGGTTCCCATGATTTTGTGGCCGGCTACTGTGCCACCAGGAAGCTCATGTACACGCTCGATACCGGCCATTATGAGATGACGGAGAATGTCTCCGACATGGTCGCATCACTCCTCCTCTTCGTGCCGGAGCTCATGCTGCACGTCAGCCGCCCCATCCGCTGGGACTCCGACCATGTCACCATCATGAACGACCAGACGCTCGACTTGTTCAAGGAGATTGTCCGCGCCGATGCCCTGAATCGCGCTCACATCGGTCTCGACTACTTCGACGCCGCCATCAACCGCATCGGAGCATACGTTATCGGCACCCGTGCAACGCAAAAATGCCTCCTGAGCGCACTCCTGGAGCCCCTTGACAAGCTCCGCGAATACGAGGATGCCGACAAGGGCTTCCAGCGCCTCGCCCTCCTCGAAGAGGCCAAAACGCTCCCGTTCGGCGCCGTATTCGACTACTTCAACCTCAAAGCCGGTGTCCCCGTCGGCGAATCCTTCATCCCCGCCATCGAACGCTACGAACGCGAAGTCACCTCCAAACGATAAGCGATGTATTTAATAATAGGATTACTGATCATAGCCGTAGGCGCATTCTGCCAGTCCTCGAGCTATGTTCCGATCAACAAGATCAAGAAATGGAGCTGGGAGAGCTACTGGCTCGTGCAGGGCGTATTCGCCTGGCTCCTCTTCCCGCTGCTGGGTACGCTCCTGTCGGTCTCAGGGGCCTCAGGAAGCTTCGGAGACCTGCTCTCCATGATGAACGCCAATCCCAAGGCGACGTGGCTCACCATCCTCTTCGGCGTGCTCTGGGGTATCGGCGGCCTGACATTCGGCCTCAGCATGCGCTATCTCGGCGTAGCCCTCGGGCAGTCGATAGCACTCGGCACGTGTTCCGCCCTCGGCGCCATTCTCGGCCCCGTCCTCACGGGTCATGCCGCTGATCTCACGAGCGCAGTCATCATCGGCGTGGTGGTCACTCTGGTCGGTATTTCCATCATCGGTATCGCCGGTGCGATGAAGGCTTCCGCGCTGCCGGAAGAAGAAAAGAAAAAGGCCGTCAAGGACTTCAATTTCGGCAAAGGCATATTCGTCGCCCTCCTCGCCGGCTTCATGAGCGCCTGCTTCAACATCGGTCTCAACTTCGGTCAGGACCTCTACCTGGAAGGCACCAGGCCCATCTTCCGGGCCCTCCCCGCCACCATGCTCGTCACCTTCGGCGGCTTCCTCACCAACGCGGCCTACTGCCTCTTCCAAAACGCCCGCAACAAAACCTGGAGCGACTACAAACAGAAATCCCTCTGGGGCAATAATCTACTCTTCTGCGCCCTCGCCGGCCTCCTCTGGTACAGCCAGTTCTTCGGCCTCAGCCTCGGCAAAGGTTTCCTCACCGACTACCCCGTCCTCATCACCTTCAGCTGGTGTATCCTCATGTCCCTCAACATCGTCTTCAGCAATGTCTGGGGCATCATCCTCAAAGAATGGAAAGGCGTCTCCCGCCGCACCGTCACCATCCTCCTCCTCGGCATCACCGTGCTGATAATCAGCACGTTCTTGCCGCAATTGATTTGATAGGTGTATTGCTTTAATTGACTTAGCAGAATGTATACGCTTCAAAACCTGTCGCCGCCCACGGCACATAAGTGGGAGGGGCCCGTTGATTTTTGGATATTTGCGGAGCAAATGTTCAAAAAGCAATGGGAGGGACGAAGCAATCTTTGATTGCGGAGGGTTTTGAAGAGTATACATTCTGCATATTTTAAATAATGATTATGAGTATTCTGGATAATAGGCGTCTGTTAAAATCCGAGATTGATAAAGTGGCGGAGGTTGCGGGGTATTTGTGGGAGAAGGGTTGGGCTGAGAGGAATGGGGGGAATATTACGATTAATGTGACGGAGTGGGTGGATGATGGGATAAGGGCTCTGCCATCAATTGCGGGACCGTTTGAGATTGGCTTTACGCTTCCTCATATCGAGGGGTGTTGGTTCTATTGCAAGGGGACCGGGAAGCGGATGAGGGATCTTGCGAGGGACCCGATGGGGAATGGTTCGATTATCCGCATTCTGCCGGGCGGGGCCCGGTATGAGATAGTGGCGGATTCGCCGGTGGTGCCGACGTCGGAGTTGCCGTCACATCTGGCGGTGCACAACTACCTGCTCGGGAAAGGCTCGCCTTACCGGGCGAGTTTGCATACGCATCCGATTGAGCTCGTGGCGCTGACCCACAGCCGGAAGTGGATGGAGAGGGATGTGGCCACCCGTATGCTCTGGTCCATGATTCCGGAGACCAAGGCCTTCTGTCCCAGAGGCCTTGGAATGGTGCCGTACATGATGCCCTCCTCCAACGAGCTCGCTGAAGCGACCATCCGCACTCTCGACGAAGACTACGACGTCGTCATGTGGGAAAAACATGGCGTCTTCGCCGTCGACACCGACGTCATGAGCGCCTTCGACCAGGTCGACGTCCTCAACAAAAGCGCCCAAATCTACATCGCCGCCCGCAGCATGGGCTTCGACCCCGAAGGCATGTCCCCCGCCCAAATGGCCGAACTCTCCTCCGCCTTTGGTTTACCTAAATAAAACCTACTTCAAAAGTATTATTACAACTTGGCGCTATCGGATTTTTAATATGGTGGATAGTCGTAAGGCAATTAAGGGTTTAAGATTCCCGTTTTTGTGTGCTCTGATGCTTTTAACTCAGGTATCGTCATGCTTTAAGTCTTCGTACTCCTGGTGCTATGTGAGTTTTGTGATAGCAAATGAATCTGAAGAGCTGATATATGTTGAGACGTCTTTCCCGAGGGGGTATTCAGAGTTGCATTACATAAATCATAATCAGGATACTTTCGACAATCGCCCTGCGGAAACCCTTGTTAAGCCCGGGGAAACAAAGAGTCTGTTTTGTGACAGCTATCGAAGAGATCATGATGATCTGCTGGTTAATGAAAAAGCGAGAGATTGGCTTTTCAAACGGTATCCCGATGGCTATGTGTTTGTTTACAACGCTATATGGAACAAAGAAGTATCATCTTATGAAAAAGATGAACTTATGGGAGCGTATAAGATGTCAGAGGTTAAAACCGAGATTAAAGAATATAGAGGACGTCCGGGACTTGCTGCAACGGATATCATTATCAGATGGAAATCTGATTGCGAGAAAGAATAGCAAAACCTACTTCAGGATCAGTTTGCCGAAGAATTCGGGGCGGTGGAAGTCGGGTGTGGGGGTGTTGATGGGGGCCCAGGAGAGGAAGTGGGGGTGGGCGGTGAGGTCGCCGCATTTGTAGAGGTTGGCGAGGAGCTCTGAGGGGAGATCGTCCGGGTCGAGGCCGAGGACCTCGAAGGGGATCAGGAGCGTTACCCGCCAGTTCCAGATGCCGCCGGCCTGCTCAATGGGGCCTTCTACGGATGCGAAACGCATGATATCGTCAGTGGCGATTGTTTCGCGTCCTTCGCGGGAAGGGCCGTGGGCGGCGAGGAGGTGTCCGCCGGCGTTGATTTCGAAGTTGAAATATTCCCCGGAACTGGGTACGGAGAGGAAAATCTCGCAGCAGCTGTCCTCCCAGATGCGGCCGCCGTCAGCGAGGTTCTGCACCCTGAGATCCAGGCCGCTGACCCTCCAGTCGACGACGAGGGACTCTTCCGTGCGGGCGATTTTGCCGGCGCAGACGGGGGCGTAGGGATATTCGGACGGCCAGTTTACATGCGCGATGTCAAAGCGGGCGCCCTGCTGTTCGAGGGCGGTGTCGAGATCGAGATTGTCAAGATCCTTGAGAAGGGGGATACGGAGCGAGGGAGTCATAGTATATCAAGTATTTCCTGTTCGGTGATGAGATTGAAGTCTCCGATGACAGAGTTTTTCATCGAAGCGGCGGCGATGGAGAAGTCGAGGGCGCGCTGGGGATCGTCTTTCCACTTCTCGGAGGCATGGATGTATGCGGCGACGAAAGCATCGCCGACGCCGACGGAATCCACGATGTCATCGATATCGTAAATCTTTGAACGATAAATCTTTCCGTCGCACCATAGGAGCGCGGTGAGCGTGTGGTGCGAGGTGGTGATCTGGTTGCGGAGACCGAGCATCATTTCGCGGCATCCGGGCCAGCGGCGGTGCATTTCTTCGAAATAGCGTCCGTATGCCTCCATGTCAAGCTCCGAGTCTGCGGTCATGTTGTCAATGGGCACCTGGGGGACGCCGGTGACCTTTTCCCATTCGTCCTGGTCGCCGAAAATGAAATCGCTGTACTGCATCAGTTCGCCGAGGGTGCGGGGAGCGTCGGCGCCTTCGTATTTCCAGAGATTTTTGCGGAAATTGATGTCGCAGGTGATCCGGAGGCCCATTTCCTTCGCCGTCCTGACGGCTTCGAATGTGGCGTCGGTGGCTGACTGCGATACCGCGCAGGTGATTCCCGAGCAGTGGAATATGTCCGCCTTCGAGAATATTTCCCGCCAGGGATACATTCCGGGAGCCGAAGAATAGAAGGACGACCCCTGCCGGTCATACACCACGAGTGACTTCCGCTGATCCCGGGACGGCTCGAAATAGTAGGTGCCGAATCGTTCTCCGCCGCGGACGATACCGCTGACGTCGACGCCCCAGAAGCGGAGCTCCTTGATGCAGGAACGGCCGATTTCATTCGCAGGAATGCGCGAAACGTAGCTCACGTCATTGCCGAGGACCGACAGCGACACGGCCACATTGGCCTCCGAGCCGCCGAAATGGCCCTCCCAGTCGTATCCCTGGTTGAATCGCCTGGCGCCGTTCTTTGACCAGCGCAGCAGGATTTCACCGAAAGTAACTATCCGTTTCATTCTCTAAAAATACTTCTTCTCCTCGTGGTCGAGGGCGATGAAAATGAATAACATTATTGTAAACGCCCACAGCGACGATCCGCCGTAGGACAGCAGCGGCAGCGGAATTCCGATGACCGGCATCAGTCCGACGGTCATGCCGATATTGATGAACAGGTGCATGAATATCGCCGCGGCCACACAGTAGCCGTATATCCTCGTAAACGCCTCCCTGGACTTTTCGGCATCGAGAATAATCCTCAGTATCATGAATACGTACAGCCCGATGACGAGAAGGCTCCCGAGGAATCCCCATTCTTCGCCGACAGTGCAGAAAATGAAGTCGGTGGACTGCTCCGGGACAAAGCCGAATGCCGTCTGGGTGCCCTGCATGTAGCCCTTGCCGTCAAAGCCGCCGGATCCGATCGCGATCATCGACTGGGCGACGTTGTAGCCCACACCGGACGGGTCTTCCTTCATTCCGAGAAGCACCTCGATGCGGTCCCGCTGGTGCGGCTGGAGCACCTTGTTGAATATAATTTCAGTCGAATAAATCAGCAGCAGCCCTCCGATGAAAACCCCTGCCGAGATGAGCCGGAAGGTCGCTTTTTCCATGAACGCCTTCCATGCCACAATCGGCAGCGCGATGAGCGACAGCGCCAGCAGGATATGGAACGGCTTGACCGACGCCACCCACAGCCACCATTTGCTGATCGAGCCGAATGCCACCCCGCAGACCACCTCGTCGACGACCATCCCCCACAGCCATGGGAGCATGGCGAATGCTACAATGCCGACGCCCCAGGTAAGGATCCATTTCCACAGCGACCCGTTCTTCAGGGTATTGCCGAATGTGATGAATCCGATCAGCATCAGCAGCGAAGCGTACGGCGACATCGTCAACGTCGTGATGAACAGCGCGATAGCCGCCCCGGCGATGAACAGCAGCCAACCGGACAGCCCCTCCCGGTACATGACGAACAGGAACCCGAGGTAGACGAGCGCCGAGCCGGTCTCCTTCTCCGCCAGGATGATGAGCATGGGACCGCCGATGACGGCAAGCACCGTCATGAAATCCTTCCACTTGGACATCTGGAAGCCCACCTTCGCCATAACCGACGACAACAGCAGCGCCGTCGAAATCTTTGAAATTTCGGCCGGCTGGAAGCGTACGGGGCCGAATTCGAACCACGATCGCGACCCCTTGACCTCTACTCCGAGGAATATCACCGCGATGAGCAGGAGCACCACGAACAGATAGATCGGCAGCGATAAACCCTCCCACAGCCTGGCGCTGAATACAAATAGAATGATGGCGGCCAGCCCGAGCGCAGTGGCGATCCAGACGATCTGCTTGCCGCTTCTGAGGCTGAAGCTGAACATATCGGTAAGCGACGCCCCGGAGGGATGCTCTGTCGCATAAATGTTGACCAGGCCGATGACGATGAGGATCAGGTAGGTGGCTACCAGATACCAGTCGAATGACTGCTTTATCGTACGTTCTTGCCTGGCGTCGAGCATGGATCAGTTCTTTTTGACCTTATGCATGAGGGATGTGGTCATCATTCTCTTTTCGAGATCCTTGCGGGCGGCACCCTCGATGCTGCCGTTGAGGTATTTCTCCACCATCAGCGAAGCGATGGGAGCGCCGAACCTGGCTCCGAATCCGCCGTTCTCGACGTATGCCGCGACAGCGATCTTGGGATTGTCCTTTGGGGCGAAGCAGATGAATACCGAATTGTCGTCTCCGCGGGGATTCTGCGCGGTGCCGGTCTTGCCGCAGATATCGAGTCCGGGCACGGCCGCAATCGATGCTGTACCGACCGAGCCGTATCCGCTGTTGACGGCGCGCCACATACCGCCGACCACCTTGTTGAACTGCTCGGGGGAGACCATGGTGTAATGCTTCTCGTAGTATTTGGGGTCGATTTCAACTCCCTCGGAGGCCTTGATGATATGGGGAATGATGTAATATCCGCGGTTGGCTACAGTCGCGCACAGGTTGGCGATGTGGAGCGGGGTTAGACCGACTTCGCCCTGTCCGATAGAAATCGACAGTATGGTCGAGAATCTCCAGCGTCCCTTGCCGTAAACCTTGTTGTAATAGGCTGACGTTGGGATATTTCCGCCGAGTTCGGAGGGGAAGTCGCTGCCGAGCTTTTCGCCGAAGCCGAAACTGTGGGCGTAGGCATTCCACTTGTCGAATGCCTCTTCGGTCGTAGCGTATTTCTTATTCTCCAGAATAGTCTTGAGGACGTGGCAGAAATAGCCGTTGCAGGACATCATGACGGCTTCCTCGAGGTTGATGGGGGAGCGGTGGCCGTGGCAGCCGAGCTTCTTGCCGTTGCCGTAGGAGTAGCCTCTGTCGCAACCGTATTTGGTATCCGGAGTGAGCACTCCTTCCTCAAGGCCGATCAGACCGTTGACGAGCTTGAATACGGAGCCCGGGGGATAAGATGACTGAACTGCACGGTTGAACATCGGCTTGTAAGGGTCGGTGCTGAGTTCGTTGTAGTATTTGCCGATCTCGGCGAGTTGGCTCACGTCAATGCCTGGGGAGGATACCATCGCGAGAATCTCTCCGGTCGCCGGCTCGATGGCGACGATGCTGCCGGCCTTGTCTTTCATCAGCTCCTGGCCGTACTGCTGTAGCGTGGCGTCGATGGTGGTCACGATGTCCTTGCCGGGGACTGCGGCTTTGTCTTCTGCCCCGTTTTTGTACGCGGACTCGATCTGGTTGTGGGCGTTGCGGAGATAGATGTGATAGCCCTTTTCGCCCCTTAAATCCACCTCTCTTGCCGCTTCAATGCCGGTTTTGCCGGCTTCGTCACCGACTTTGTACTCGGGGTGGCGGGCGATGTAAGCCGGGTCCACTTCGGAGACGTATCCGAGCAGATTGCCGCCGGCGTTGACGGGGTATTCGCGGATTGAGCGCACCTGGCCCTTGATGCCGGGAAATTTGTACCTGACCTCTTCGAAGCGGACGTAATCCTCCGCCGACATTCCCTTGAGGAGCACTACGGAATTGAATCCGATGCTGCTGCGGTTGCGGTTGAATTCGTCCATTTTTTCACGGATGAATTCCGGCTCCAGGCCGAGGGCATCCGCCAGTGCGAGAGTGTCGAATGCCTGCACCTCATGCGGCGTCACCATGATATCGTAAGCGACCTTGTTGCCTACGAGAATGGTACCGTTGCGGTCGTAGATGATGCCGCGGGTGGGATTGATGGGTTCGTAGACCATCGCATTGCGGACAGCGCCTTCCGCATAAGACCCGTCGACCATCTGGATATAGAAAATCCGTCCGAGGAGAATGGCCGCAAAAACGAAAAGACCGATTATGATCTTGACATGTTTTCCGTCTTCGGCCATGGCTTATTTCTTTCTGCCGCCACCGGCCAGGAGGTCGGCGACGAATATTGATACGAACGTTCCTGCGAGGAGGGATGCCAACCAGCGCAAGGCGTTGAACCAGAACGGCCTCACTCCGGCACCGTCAATGGCGATGTAAATGATGAGGAACAGTCCCTGGAGTATGAGCGTGGCCACGACTACTTTGCCGAGGCCGCTTCTTCCGGTGGTGAAATCTTCGCCGCGGGCGAACAATTCATTTCCGAACACCAGCCGGATGACCCATAACCTGATGAACGCCACGGGCACAAGTGACGCGGCATTGATGCCCGGCAGGCCTTCGGCGAAGAAATCCACGGCGAGACCTGTCGCAAATGCAATCAGCATGGATGCAACCTGGCCGACGCGAAGAGGAAGGCACAGGATCATGACCGGCAGGATGCTGAGCATGATGAAAGGCGTGAGATTCAGGAAGTTGCAGATCACCATCTGCGCGATCACGAGCAGCACGAAGATCAATATGAATCCGGGTCCTGACTGTCTCATAGTCCTTTCTCCGCCGCTTTGCGTTCCAGTGCGGACAATTCATCCCTGCCGGTATTCTTCACGATTGTGACGAATCGGAGGTTGGAGAAGTCCTGGAACAGATTGACTTCAATTTCGTAAGTGGATCCGTCCACGATCCTGGAGCCACCGACGGTCCCGAGAGGAATTCCCGAGGGGAATATGCTCGAGTGGCCGCTGGTGTAGACCGTGTCGCCCGGAGAGAAGCGGTTTTGCAGGGGAATCTCCCTGAGGCGGGCGCCTGAAGGATGGATCCCGTCCCAGGTCAGCGGCCCTGAAGTGCCGTCGATTCCGAGCCTGGTGCTGACGCTGACATCGGTGTTCTTGAGCGACAGGGCGAAGCTGTAGTGCTCGCCGACGACCTCGACGATGCCGACCACGCCGCTCCCGGTGATAATGCCGCAGTCGGTAGTGACGCCGTCTTCGGAGCCTTTGTCGAGAAGAATGTAGTTGTGCTGGCTGTTGTTGCCGATTTTGATGACCGTCGCGGGGATCCAGGTGAATCCCTGGGGTTTGTATTCGGCGATCAGCGCATCGGAGAGTTCTTCGCGGGATTCTGCGTCTTCGCCGTCGCGGTATTGTTCGAGGGCGAGGCGGAGGCGTACATTCTCTTCAGCAAGGGCCTGGTTGGTCTCCTTGAGGGATGTGTAGTAGGATATGCTCCTGCTGCTTCCCCACAGCGTCATCATCACATGATGGCCGGCGCGGGATATCCAGAGCCCCTGCACTGAGCTGTCTGAGGAGAGCATATTGAGCGAAGCCATCTCCAGAAGTATGAAGACGGCTATGCTGAATAGGGCCGGAAGGACCTTTGCTTTTCCCCTGGGCATTATCTCATGAGGAAGGAGTAGTTGTCCGTATTCTTAAGTGCGATACAGGTGCCTCTGGCGACCGCGCGGAGTGGATCCTCGGCCACGTGGAACGGAATGTTGACCTTCTCTGACAGACGCTTGTCGAGGCCGCGGAGTAGTGCGCCGCCGCCCGAGAGGAAGATACCGTTCTCGACGATGTCGGAATAGAGCTCCGGGGGAGTCTTTTCAAGGACGTGGAGGATTTCGCTCTCGATGCGGGCGACTGATTTGTCGAGGCAGTGGGCGATCTCCTGGTAATTGATGGTGGCGTCCACCGGGTGGGCGGTCATGAGGTTCGGACCGCGGGCGGTGAAGGGTTCGGGCTCCTCGTCGAGCTCGGGAATGACTGCGCCGACGGCGATCTTGATCTTCTCGGCGGTGATTTCACCGACCTTGATATTGTGCTGCTGGCGGAGATAGTTCTGGATATCGGTAGTGAAGACGTCGCCCGCGACGCGGATGCTGGCCTGCTCGACGATACCGCCGAGGGAAATCACCGCAATCTCGGTGGTGCCGCCTCCGATGTCGACGACCATGTTGCCTTTAGGGGCTTCGACATCAAGACCGATACCGAGGGCCGCTGCCATAGGCTCGAAAATGAGGAAGACGTCGCGACCGCCGGCGTGCTCGGAAGAGTCGCGGACGGCCCTGATTTCGACTTCCGTCGAACCGGAGGGGATGCCGACGACCATCTTGAGGTTGGGCTGGAACAGGTGACGGCGGCGGCCGTTGACCTGCTTGATGAATCCGCGGATCATCATCTCCGCGGCGTTGAAGTCGGCGATGACGCCGTCACGCAGGGGGCGGACAGTCTTGATGCCGGGATTGACCCTCTCGTGCATCAGCTTGGCTTTCTGGCCGAGGGCGATGCATTTGCCCGTATTGTTGTCGATGGCGACAATCGAGGGCTCGTCCAGGACAATCTTGTCGTTTTGGAAGACGACGGTGTTGGCGGTACCGAGGTCAACGGCGAGTTCCTGTGTCAGAAAAGAAAATGCCATATTTTTATAAGTCTAAAGCCTGAAAAATGGATAATCGTGTAAAGGTACGAAAAATTATTATCTTTGTAAAAAAAAACGTGGGCCGAATGGACAGAAAATTTTACCTTGTCGTTACAGCCGGCGGGACCGGCACCAGAATGGGCGCCGCAGTCCCCAAGCAGTTCCTTACTCTCGGAGGCAAACCCATTCTCCGAAGGACAATGGAGGCGTTTGAGAAGGCGTGCCCTTCCCTCAAAGTGGTCACGGTTCTGCCTTCCGCTTCGGTTGCTGACTGGAAGGATTACTGCTTCAAAAGCAACTACAACCTGCCCCAGGTGATAGTGGAGGGCGGATTGACGCGATTCCATTCGGTTCAGGCTGCACTCTCGAGGGTGCCCGACGGGGTGATCGTGGCGGTCCATGACGGGGTTCGTCCCCTCGTTCCGCCGGAGCTCATCTCGAGGATGATTTCGGAGATGGAAGACAAGGAGGCGCTGATCCCGGTAATACCTTCCGTGGATACGCTCAGGGTGCTTTCAAAAGGGGATGGCGGCGAACTCGCAGCCAGTGGCAGGGTCATTGACCGCAGCGAGATTTTTGCGGTCCAGACGCCTCAGATGTTCCGTTCGGAGCTGCTCAAGGCCGCTTATTCGCAGCCATACGACACCGCCTTCACCGATGACAGCTCCGTCGCCGAGCGTTTCGGCATCAAACTGTCATTCACTGAAGGCGTCAGGACCAATATCAAGATTACCACACCCGAGGACCTTGTCCTCGCAGAGAGACTGCTCTAGCCGCGGTTTCCGCCGGTGAAGCTGGTGTTCTTGTAGTCTTTCACCCAGACCTGGCGCTCGATGGCCTGGTCGAGGGAAATCATGGTTTCAGTCGACTGGATGTAAGGAATCTTCTGGATGGTGTTGAGGAGCACCTCCATCAGATGGTCGTTGTCAAAGCAATATACCTTTGCGAGGATTCCGTATTTGCCGGTAACAAAGTGGCATTCAACTATTTCCGGAATCTGCTTGAGGTAGGAGATCACTTCGATATACTTGTTGGCTTCCGACAGCGAAATGCTGACGAATGCGCAGATGTTGAGGCCAAGGGCCTGGGGCTTTACGAGCAGACGGCTGCCGGTGATGACGCCGCTGGCTTCGAGCCGTTTGACCCTCTGGTGAATGGCGGCGCCGGAAACGCCTATGTCGCGGGCGATTTCCAGAAACGGCATCCTGGCATTCTTGACGAGATGCGCGAGGATCTGTTTGTCGATGTTGTCGATATGGTCTATCGTCATTGTGAGAGGGATATGGTTATTTCTTGTTGTCTGAGATGATGGCCCTGCAGTCCTGCTCGGTGAGGGATTCTGCCTTCTTGCCGCGTGGAATCCTGTAATTGACGCCTCCGGCCTTGATGTACGGGCCGTATTTGCCCTTGAGAATCAGGATGTCACCGAAATCGCTGATCACGCTGCCTGCCGGTGCGCTTCCGCTGAGAAGGGGAGCCGCCTCGTCGAGGGTGAACGTGAGGGGATCCTTGCCTTTCGGGAGGGACACGTTGGTAGTGCCGTATTTGATATAGGGGCCGAATCTTCCCTTGGTCACGACCACGGGAATGCCGTTAATCTCACCGAGAGTCCTCGGGAGCGAGAACAGGGCGAGAGCCTCCTCGAGCGTGATTGTTTCGATGAGCTGGCCCTTTTCGAGCGAAGCGAACTGGCGTGAATCCTCGTCGCCCTTCTGCACGTACGGGCCGTACTGGCCGAACCTTGCAGTGACGGGAAGTCCGGTCTCCGGATCGTTTCCGAGGAAGCGCGAGACGCGGCTCTTGCCTCCTTCCTTGACGGTGTCTTCGACGGTGGCGTGGAAGGGTTTGTAGAAGTCGGCGATGACTTCGTTCCACCTCTTGCCGCCCTCGGCGATTTCGTCGAAATCCTTTTCGACCCTGGCCGTGAAATCGTAGTCCACGATGCCCGGAAAATGCGCCACCAGATAGTCTGAGACAATGATTCCGATCTCCTGGGGGAGGAGCTTGCCCTTATCCGCACCGACCGTTTCGGTCTTGTGGGAGGGGGTGATGGTGTCGCCCTTTAGAGTCAGGTTGGTGACCGTCACCTTGCGGCCTTCCTTGTCACCTTTGACGAGGTAGCCTCTCGCGGTGGTGAGGGTTGAAATTGTGGGGGCGTATGTCGAGGGCCGGCCGATGCCGAGCTCTTCGAGTTTCTTGACGAGGGTGGCCTCGGAATAGCGCGGAGGTGCCTGGGTGAATTTGCAGGCTGCTGTGATCTGCTTGTCAGTCATCGCGCATCCGGTGTTGAGGCTAGGAAGTACCACGGAGCCGGCGGCCGTCCCGTTCTCGGAAGATTCGCTGTAAAGCTTGAGGAAGCCGTCGAACAGGATTTCAGTGGCCTGGGCCGAATAGACTGCGCCCCTGTCGGAAGTGATGGTGAGCGTCGTTCCGAGTACCCTTGCATCGGCCATCTGTGAGGCTACGGTGCGCTTCCAGATAAGGTCGTAGAGCTTCTTCTCTTGTGCCGTGCCTTCGATCGAGGGATTGGCGATATAGGTGGGACGAATGGCCTCGTGCGCCTCCTGCGCTCCCTTGCTGTGCGTCTTGTACTGGCGGGGATGGGAATATTCTTCTCCGAAATTGTCGCAGATGAGCTGCTTGGCGGAGTTGATGGCGAGTGACGACAGGTTCGTCGAATCGGTCCTCATGTAGGTGATAAGTCCCTTTTCGTAGAGCTGCTGGGCGATGCGCATCGTAGCGCTGACGGGGAAGCGGAGTCGCCTGGAGGCCTCCTGCTGAAGTGTCGAGGTGGTAAACGGCGCTGCCGGGAAGCGGGTGCCTTCCTTCTTTTCGGCGGATGTGAGCGTGTACTTGGCTCCAATGCTCTCGCGGAGGAAATCCTCTGCCTCCTCCATGGAGACGAATCTGTGGTCGAGGACGGCCGTAACCTTTGTCGCGGCTGGGGTGCCTTCCGGGTGGAATACCGCTTCGACGCGGTAGAATGATTCTTCGCCGAAGGCCATTATTTCCTTTTCGCGGTCCACCACGAGGCGGAGAGCCACGGACTGGACCCTGCCGGCGGAGAGCTTCGGCTGGATCTTGCGCCAGAGGACGGGAGACAACTCGAATCCCACGAGGCGGTCGAGGACGCGGCGCGCCTGCTGGGCGGCCACCATATTCATATCTATATTGCGGGGATGCTCGACGGCTTCGAGGATGGCGTGCTTGGTGATTTCGTGGAAAACGATGCGCCTGGTTTTTGCGGCGGGGAGCCCGAGAGTCTCGGCAAGGTGCCAGGAAATGGCTTCTCCTTCACGGTCCTCATCGGATGCGAGCCATACGATATCGGACTTTTCGGCGAGTTTGCGGAGGTCGGCGACTACTTTGCGCTTGTCGGCCGGGACGACATATTCCGGTGCGAATCCGTTGCGGATATCAACGCTCAGCTTGTTATCCTGGAGATCGCGGATATGTCCGAAACTGGGTTTTACCGTAAATCCTTGTCCAAGAAACTTCTGTATGGTGCCGGCTTTGGCCGGGGATTCTACTATAACCAGATTGTCTGCCATCACTTTTCCTTTCAAATTTTCTGCAAAGTAAAGCAGAATCCGGGAATTATTCCAAATTTATTCGTTAAATTTGTCAATTGAAAAATATTTTACCCAGCTATTAGCTGTGTAAACAAATTTCGTCCGATATGAACGTAAAGACAAGAAAAACCATAGTTATAGTCTTCTGGTCGCTTTTCGGTGCCGGCGTCCTCTCCGTCATCCTGCTCCTTGCCGCAGCGAGGATCTGGGGAGATCTCCCGTCCTTCGAGCAGCTGGAGGACCCGACCAACAACGAGGCCACCCTCATCTTCTCGGCTGACGGCGACACCCTCGCCACCATGTTCCGCGAAAACCGCATCAACGTCACCCTGGACAACATGTCCCCGTACCTCGTCTATGCGGCAGTGGCGACTGAGGACGCCAGGTTTTACGAGCATTCGGGCATCGATATCCCGAGTCTCGGCCGTGTGGCTTTCAAGACCCTCATCGGAGGCGACAGTTCCCAGGGCGGCGGCAGTACCATCACCCAGCAGCTCGCCAAAAACATCTACGAGGCCGATGACAAGCGCCAGCGCAACATTCGCTCAAAGGCCAAAATGGTCTGGGTCAAGATGGAGGAATGGGTGACCGCCATGCAGCTCGAGCGCCGCTACACCAAGGACGAAATCATGGAGCTCTACCTCAACACCGTTGAGTTCAGCTATAATACAAAAGGTATAGACCGCGCCGCCAAGAGCTTCTTCGGCAAGCAGCCGCGCGACCTCGACATCGCCGAGAGCGCGACTCTCATCGCGATGATCAACAAGCCCACCCGCTACAACCCCTGCATCAATCCCGACAAGGCCCTCGAGAGGCGCAACCTCGTGATTTCCAGGATGGCGGAGGCTGGATTCATCACCGCCGCCGAGGCCGATTCCGCAAAGCGCGAATCCCAGGACGCCTACATCCACTTCACCGTCCAGGACCACAACGCCGGCATGGCCCTCTACTTCCGCGACATGCTCAAGCGCGAAATGAACGCCACCCGCCCGGTCCGCGAAAACTACCTCTATCCTGAAGAATACACAGCCGACTCCCTCCGCTGGGAGCGCGACGACCTCTACGGCTGGGTCGAAAAGACCCGCAAGGCCGACGGATCCAAATACGACCTTGAGACCGACGGTCTCCGTATCTACACCACCATCGATTCCCGCATGCAGCGCTACGCGGAAGAGGCTGTCGCCGAATTCCTCGGCGGCGAAATGCAGCCCGCCTTCAACAAGGAGCAGTCCCGCAATTCCAAGGCTCCGTTCGCCGCAGAGGTGACCCAGGAGCAGATGGACCGCAGCATGCGCATGTCCCGCAGGACCTCCGACCGCTACAAGAGCCTTGTCGCGAGGGGCGCCTCCGACAGCGAGATCGAGAAGGAATTCTCCACTCCGGTGCGCATGTCCGTATTCGCCTGGAAAAACGAGGGCACCAAGAAAGAACCGCACTGGGTTGGCTCCAGGGTCGATACCACGATGACCCCGACCGATTCGCTCAAATACTACAAGAACATACTTCGCGCGGCATTTGTCGCCGTCGAGCCGGAGACAGGGCACGTCAGGGCATACGTGGGCGGCCCGGACTACCGCAGCTTCAAGTTTGACAACGCCCGCCAGTCACTCGCCTCCAACGGCGAATTCCAGGGCAAACGCCAGGTAGGCTCCACCATTAAGCCCTACCTCTACACCCTCGCGATGCAGTCGGGCATGAATCCCTGCACCCCGGTTGTCAACGTATCCCAGACCTTCATGATCGGCCCTGACCGGGAATGGACCCCGCGTTCGACCGACCGCGGCGACTGGATCGGCAAGACCGTCACCCTCAAATGGGGCCTCACCAATTCGTCCAACAACATTTCCGCATACCTCATGAAGCAGTTCGGCCCGGACGCCATGGCGCACATGATGCGCAAGATGGGTATCTCGTCCCACCTCGACGTGGTCCCGGCCCTCTGCGTCGGTGCGGCTGACCTCTCGGTGCTCGAGATGGTCGCGGCCTATAATACATTCCCCTCCAGGGGCGTATTCATCGAGCCGATGTTCGTCACCCGCATTGAGGACAAGGAAGGCAATGTGATATCCGAATTCGCCCCGCGCCGCCATGAGGCAATCAGCGCGTCGACGGCCTATCTGATGGTCGACCTGATGCAGGGCGTCGTCAACGCAGGTACCGCCCAGCGCCTCCGCAGCTCGGCATACTACAACCTCAAAGGCCAGATCGCCGGCAAAACCGGTACCACCAACAACAATACCGACGGCTGGTTCATCGGCTATACCCCGACCATTACGGCCGGCTGCTGGGTAGGCGGCGAGGACAAAAACGTCCACCCGTCCATGGCGCTCGGCCAGGGCGCCCATTCGGCTTTGCCCATCTGGGGTATCTGGATGAAGAAAGTCATGGCGGACGGCACCCTCGGCGTCACCGAGCATGACACGTTCACGGCACCTCCCGGAGGCGGCGGATACGGATGCACCGGCGGCGACAGCGACGAGAATTACACAACCGAAGAAGAAGAGAATTATTTCGAATAATACCATGTCCAAGTATCAGTCCATAGCAGTCATCTACGGCAGCGATTCCTCCGAATGGGAGGTTGCATGCCGGAGCGGTGAATACACCGCATCGCGTCTCGACGACACCCGTTTCGACATCTATGAGATATTCGCCCGGTTCGGCAAATGGTCCCTCGTGGCCATGAGGAGCCGCAATTCGATGCGTGTCACCTTCCCCGAGGAGGCCCGTCCGGAGGTGGACAAGACGGATTTCTCCGTCAAGGTCCTCGGCCGCAAGGTCAAATTCGACTACGCCTATATCATGCAGCACGGCGTTCCCGGCGAGACCGGACAGATACAGGGCTATCTCGAGATTCTCGGCGTCCCGTTCTCTTCCTGCAGTTCGTTCGTCTCGGCGGTCGCATTCGACAAATACAGCTGCAAGAGCTATTTGAGGGACGTTCCGTTCGTCAAGCTCGCTCCGGATGCGTTCATCCGCAAGGGTGACGACGTGGAGGCATTTGCCAAGAGCACCGCACGCCAGCTCGGCTTCCCGCTCTTTGTCAAGCCGACGAGCGGCGGATCGTCATTCGGCATTACAAAGGTTAAGGATGAGGCGGCTCTCGCCGAGGCTGTCAGGTTCGCCTATACCGAAAGCGAGACCGTGATTGTCGAAAAGGGTATTCCCGGAAGGGAATTCACCTGCGCGGCCTACACCGGCAAGGATGGCGTCATGACTCTCCCTGTCATTGAAATCGTCAGCCAGAACGACTACTTCGACTACGACGCAAAATACAACGGCCACAGCGACGAAATCTGCCCTGCACCGATTCCGGATGAGAAATCCGCCCTCATTCAGGAGACCACGGCGCAGATTTATTCCCGCCTCGGCTGCAAGGGTATTGTGCGCATCGACTACATTGACCATCCGGAGGAGGGACTCTACTTCCTTGAGATCAACACGATTCCGGGCATGACCAGCGCATCGCTCGTTCCCAAGATGGTCAGGACCGCCGGTCTCGACATGACCGAATTCCTCTCTACCATCATCGACCACTCCTAAGCGGCCGTGCTCCTCAGGGACTTCATCCGCAGCGGCATCGAAGCTCTCGGGCATCTCTACCCCGAGGCCGAGGCCCGCGGAATCATACTCTCCCTGACGGAGAATATCCTCGGCACGCGCAGCTACACGCACATAATCGAACCCGAAACTGTCATCGATCCGGAGAAACTACGGGTGCTTGAATCTGCCATGGAGAGGCTTTCTGACGGTGAGCCCATACAGTATGTAATCGGCCGTACAGAGTTCTGCGGGCGCGTTTTCCAGGTGACTCCGGCCGTGTTGATTCCCCGTCCGGAGACTGAGATGCTCTGCGCCGAGGCTATCAGGATTGCGGCGCCAGGCGCTCGCATCCTCGACCTCTGCACCGGCAGCGGCTGCATCGCCTGGACACTAGCCCTCTCAGTCCCCGAAGCGCACGTGGTCGGGATTGATGTGTCCGTAGCGGCACTGTCTGTGGCAGCTTCCCAGGAGAGACTTGTTTCTGTCATTTCGAGCGGAGTCGAAGCCGGAGCCGAGAAATCTCCTTCCTTCATTCAGGCCGACATTTTCGGCCCGGTGCCTTCTGATCTCGGCCAGTTCGACCTGATTGTGTCGAACCCTCCATACGTGCTGGAGTCGGAAAAAGCGGCGATGAGGCGCAATGTCCTCGGGTATGAGCCGGAGCTGGCGCTTTTCGTCCCCGACAGCGATCCGCTGCGCTTTTACCGCGAAATTGCCCGCTGGGCGGGGGCCCTTCTCGTTCCCGGAGGCAGCGGCATAGTTGAGATAAACGAGGCTCTCGGGGAGGAAACTGCGGCCCTTTTCCGGGACGAAGGATTGGTTTCCGTTCGGATTCTTCAGGATTTTTTCGGAAAAAACCGCTTCGTTCTCTTCCAAAAAGCGACCGTGTAAGCGCCTGTAAGGGCGTTTTTGCACTTTATCCGTCTGTTTTTTCTTGAGACGGATAATTCTTAGGTACTTTGCAAAAAACAAAAGTACCATGAGAACACCTTTATTATTATTGTTCGCAGCGACGCTTCCGCTCGTCACTCTGTCCTGTGAAAATGTGGACACAAATCCGCTTGACCATCCCGACCAGGGCGAAGTCCCGGCGACCGCCCCGGCCGTGCCTCTCGGCGAAGTCGCCGAAATCTTTTCCATTCTTCCCATAGGCCCTGAGCAGCTCAGGGAAGTGTCGGATGCCGTCAGCGCATCGGTCGCCAACGGTTACGACGAGGAGTACACCATGGCCGATCTCTTCACTGTGCCCGGCGCCGGGGTAGGGGATGACCGGCTGGAGACCAAAGCCGCTCTGCGGACATACAGCCGCCCTCTCAGGGATCTCCTCTCGGAATGCATCCGCGACCGATTCGCCACCCGTGGCGACGACGGGACCTCCGCCGACAAGTATCTGGAACTACTCACAGGCTCCGATCTCCAGGTGTACTGGCCATATTCGGATTCCTGGAATGGCGAAGAGGCTCCCGTAATCACATTCGACCCGGAAGACGGGTCGTCCAACAACATCGGGTACAAAGTCTCGACGGACGCCAACGGCAAACGCACCGTCACCAAAATGGTCGTCACCGAGGATTACGCAAAGCAGCACCCGGTGTGGGTGATCAACCGCAATGACGACGCGTCGTATACGTCTCTCGAGCTGCTCCGCCGTCAGGACCCGGACTGGGGCTCATCAGGCGGCAATGTAGTGGTCAAGAGCAGCGACAGCGGCGACGAATCCAAAACCCTGGTCCTCAAGAGTTTCAAAGCCTACCGCAATTACGATTGCTGGCTCCGCGGAGGATCTGAATTCTTCGTCAAATGCGGCTCAATTGAGAATTTCACGGCAAAGAATGACGCCGAGATGCGGCAGTATTCGCCATCAATCACCGACTTCATGATTGAAGTGCGGCGCAACATGGTGGGCATCAGCCTTCCCTTCAACGCCGTGCTGGTCACCGACTGGACCCCCCAGCTGGAAAAATGCCTCTTCATGATCACCGAAGACGACGGCGGCGCCCAGACCGGATGGACCGCCTCAGCCGTAGTAAAGTACAACTCAAAAGCTTACGGCATCGAAATCACCATCCCCTTCAACGCCCTCGACGACATCGTCTGGCGCGGCACCCTCTCCAGCAAATACCTCCAGAAAAAGAACGTCCACGGCCGCTTCGGTGACGTCGAAGTCCTCTTCGATGTCCTGGATTAAGCTTCCGTGACGGTCATTTCGCAGTGGGGGCAGTCGAAGTGGAGGGGGAGGCGGCGGCCGTTGTTGAGGAGGTAGAGTCGCCTTCCATCGGGGTTGTCGCGGAGGCACATGCCGAGCTGGTGGCGGATGCAGTAGCGGGTGCGCATCAGTTCGGCTCCTTTCTGGCCGGTGATTTCGTATGCGGAGTCGACGGAGGGGGCGCCTGCACGACGAAGGAGCTCTTCGCTGACACGGTTGGCGATGTTGTCCTTGTAGGTGACGGGGGCGGTGATGTCGGGATTGCCGACCTTTCCTTTTCCGAGGGGCCGTGAGCGCAGCGGGATGGCTTCAAACTGCTCGGCGAGGGCCCTTCTCATGGCATTGATCTGAGCAGCCGCGAGATGGGGGATGCCGTCTGCGAGAAGATTCCTTACGTCGAACGAGAGGATTCCGGCCTTTTTTGAGAGCTGGCTGCGGAGGATTTCCGTCATGCGGGCCTCGTCCCTTGCCGCTTCGCCTTCAGCGGCGAATCTGCGCACGATCTTCTCCCCGTCTTCCCGCACCGCCTCGATGGTGACGGAATCGACCTTGGTGCTGACATCCATAGTGACTGAAAGCGTCCGCAGTGGCGTATGGGCCTCGATTTCCCGCTCGAAGGCGGAATCCTGGTTGCGGTAGAGCCGTATGCCGGGGCCGAGGCCGTCAATCCGCTTGGCGCGAATGGTCAAGCCCTCGCACACGTCACCCCTGAATCCCTGCACCTGTCCGTTGCCGGTGACGAATGAGAACCCGTCCCCCGACCTGAGGCTGATACCGGGCCCGGAAGGAGTGATTCGGATAAGTACGCTGCCGTTTCCTGCCGGGCGCATAGAGGAGATGGTCCCGATGGGCTGGCCCATTCCGCGGGCGGCCTCTGCGGTCATCCATTCGCCGCGGCGGCCGTCGAGGTACAGCGAGGTGAAGCCGCGGTTGAAAGTCTTTGCCGTGTCGGGGACGAATCCGCCCGTGACATGCCCGAAAGAGGCCCTGCAATAGCGTTCAGGGTATCTGGCGACCAGTTCGTCAAGGGCTTTGGAGTATGCCCTGACAGTGTTGGCGACATACGAACGGTTCTTGAGGCGGCCTTCGATCTTGAAGGACATGATTCCGGCTTCGGCGAGGTCTTCCAGGCGGTCCAGGAGCTGAAGGTCCTTGAGGGACAGAAGGGGTTTGTTTTTCATGAGGACGTGCCCCTTGTCGTCCACGAGGTCGTAGAGGCTCCTGCAGGCCTGGGCGCATTCGCCACGGTTGGCGCTCCTGCCGGTAATGCACTGCGACAGGTAGCACTGGCCGCTGTACGAGACGCACAGGGCGCCGTGCACGAAAGCCTCCAATTCGACGGAAGTCGCAGCCCGGACCGCACGGATCTCGGAGAGCGAAAGCTGCCTCTCAAGCACCAGGCGGGCACATCCGATGCTCTCGAAGAACCTGGCCCTCTCCGGCTCGCGGATTGAGCACTGGGTGCTCGCGTGAACGGGAATGGACGCCATCGCCATCACGGCGGGATCCTGCACTATAAGCGCGTCGGCGCCTGCTTTTTCGATCTCCCGGACCAGGCCGCGCACCTTTTCGAGCTCGTCATCATATACAATGGTATTGACCGTGACGAATACCCGCGCTCCGAACCGATGCGCATATTCGCACAAGGTACGGATGTCCTCTACCGGGTTGCCGGCATCCTTGCGGGCCCCGAACTCGCCGGCCGCTATATAGACGGCATCGGCACCGCAGTCGATGGCCGCGATGCCGATATCCAGATTTCTGGCCGGAGACAGTAGCTCGAGAGCCTGCATGGATTTTACTGGCTCAGCTGCTGGATGAGCTTTTTGGCGTTGTCGCCGTACTTGGAGTCACCTGTGACCATCTTGTAGTATTCGATGGCTTTGGCCTTGTTGCCGGCTTCTTTGTAGCAGGTGGCGAGGTTGTACTTGATCTGTGCGGGGGCGTCCGGTTTGAGAGCGATGAATTTCTCGTATGCCGCGATGGCATCCTTGAATTTCTTGCCCTGCTGGGCGGCGCTGCCGGCGATCTGGTATGCGCTGGCGTTCTCTGCATATCCGGCGGACTCGATGGCGAGATTGTAGGCTTCGCCGAATTTCTTCTCCTTAAGAGCGGCCTGTGCGAGCTTCAGCACGGTGTTGCCGAGGGGCTTGGAGACGTTGAGACCGTTTTCCTGGGCCTTGAGATAGGCATCCTTTGCTTCGGCGAGACGGTCGAGCTTGGTGAAAGCCTGGCCGAGGCGTGCCGCCGAATTGGCGTCTGCGGGATTGAGCTCGAGAGCCTTTCCAAGAGCCTCGATAGCTGCTTCGAAGTTTTCGGCTTCAAAGAGAGTCTTGCCCTTGCCTGCGTAGAGGTTGGGGAGGAGGTCCTTGCACTGCTCGACAACTTCTTCCTGACCGTACTCAGTGGCGGTCTTTACGACCTCGTCAAGGAATGCGATGGCGCCGTCATAGTCGCCTTCGCCTCCCATGCCTGTAACGATGGAGTACTGGATATTGGAGATGTTCTGCTTGCAGTCGGAGACGAGGCTTTCGCCTTCATCGCCGAGCTGGGCGGCCATGTCAAGGGCCTTTTTGAAGAAGTCGACAGCGCCTGTCTTATTGCCGTCGCTGAATGCTGTACGGCCCTGCTCGAAGAGGTCGGCGGCTTCATTGAGTGTCTGAGCGGAAGAGATACCTGCGGCGAGGAGTAAAATAGCCGCGGCTGCAAAGAATCTTTTCATACTTGTTTAGTTTATGGTATTATTTTCGTTGTCAATTCTGCAATCGAATTGCAAAAATAGCAAATTTTTGTTTTACTTTTGCATCTAGGAAAGAGAAACGGATGAAATTGCATTTTCCGAATACGCTTTGTCTGACGCTGGGGTTGTTTTTAGCAACAATAATGCCAGCGCAGAATCTGCCGTCCCTGCCAAAAGCGGCGGAGATACGCACTGGCACCCTCGGAAAAGGCGATTCATACTATCTGGTGACCAATAAAGCAGTGGGCGGCAAAGCCGATTTCGCACTCGTCACAGACGCCGTCACAGATATTACCGTCCTTGAAGACCTCCCTCATTTCGACGGGGTCGAGCCGTGGATGATGCTCGCTCGCGGCGGCGCCGACACCGGTCCTGACGGATGGTTTTCCAACAGTGACAGGGGCTCACTGTTCCATTTCCGCGGCGTTCCGTCGGGTGACAAGGTGCGGAGGGATTCGACACTTCTCCTGCTGTTCGACCTCATGGCGGAGATTCCCGGCCGGCACGCGGTAATCATCGCCGGCGACATAGATGCGGACGCCACTGCCAAGGATCTGGGCATATTCTCCATGATGCTCCCGAGTCCTTCGGAGAATGAATCCGCGCCCTACCGCTGGTCCCCAGGCACCGCCCCGACAGTCACAGTGTCGACGGCCGATGGCATTCCGTTCGTCGAAGTGACCTGGAAAGCGGAGCGGATTCCTGCGGAGCAGATGCCGACAATTATACCTTATATTACTGAGCAGTACGCCTCGGAGCTCGGCGAAGTGGTGACCAGGCGGGTTGAGCGCAGTCTCCGTGAACAGCGAATTCCATACGGCACGGTCACCAGCGACTATGTCGGCAGCGCTGAGACGGACGGGGACGAGATATGGTCCGTAAAAGTCACAGCCCCTTCCGGCCATCTTCTGGACGTCGCCAGGACAATTGCATCATCGCTGTCCACTGTTGAGCGTGACGGCGTGACCGCCGCCGAATATTCCGACGCGCATGACGCATTCTCCGCCAGGAGGTCCGAGTACGCCAGCCGCCCGGTCAGGGACAACGGTGAATACATTGAAAAATGCGCATCAGCATTCCTCCGCGGCAGCGACCTGGCGTCAAAAGTTGCGGTTGAGAAGTATTTCTCCGCGAGGACGATGCCGGATTCGACGCAGTTGCGTCTGTTCAATTCATATTGTTCGGCCCTGCTGGCCCCTGAGGGCAATATGTCGCTCGCTTTTCGCACTGACAGCGCCCTTTTCTCTCCGGCCAACGCCCTGGCCGAATTCCGCCACGCGTGGAAAAATGCTCCGGCGCTTAAGGAGACTTACGATGCCGCGGCTCCGGATACCCTCGGACTCAGCTCCCATTCCGGCAAAACACGCATAAAGAATGAACAGCCGGACCCGATTTCCGGAGGCACGATTTGGACCACGCCGAGCGGCATCAAGGTGATCTGGCGGCACATGGATACTCCCGGTGTCGTTCACTGGGGATGGCTGCTGAAAGGCGGATTTGTGGGATTCGACAGCATCGGGCCGGGTGAGGGGGCATTCCTCTCCGACCTAATGTCGCTGTATTCGGTTGGTGGGCTGAGCGCGTCCGGATTCGCAGACATGCTGGAGTCCAACGGAATAAGTCTCAGCACTGACGTCTCCCTCACGGGAATCAGGTTGGAGGGCAGCGTGCCGCCTTCGAGGCTGGATCTTCTCGTTCGCGTCCTGGTGGCGCTGTCGAAGGAAAGGCTTCCCGATGAGGCTGCATTCCGCGATTATCTCGCGGCTGAAAGGTTCCGCCTGGACGGCGGAATGACGGTGTCGGAGCGCATGAAGACCATTCTTCGTCCTGACGACCGATACACCATGGTCAAAGCCGCGGACAATCTGAAGGATGACCTGCAGGAGCGCGCAGAGGCGTATTTCGAAGAACGCTTCTCAAGGGTGGACGAAGGTGTGCTCGTCTTTGCCGGCGACATCGAAGAGGCGGAGCTGCGAAGGATTCTGACCCGGCATCTGGGCAATTTCCGCACGTCATCGTCGCGCAAAGGGACCGTACGGATCAGCAGGCAGACGATATCCGGGACCGTCGTCCGTACTGAGAAAGGCTCTCCGGAGTGCATCAGCACCCTGATTTCGCTCCCGCTCAATTATACCGGCGAAAACCGGATGGCGGCATACATGGCTGCGACCATGCTGAGGGACCGCCTGGCCGTCGAAATGGTGCCCTGGGGCATCTCGGTCGATTTCAGGACCGAAGTGAGCGCGTTCCCTGACGAACGGTTCGACCTGTATCTCACCGGCACACGCGTTCCCGAAGGTTCGGTGCCCGAATGCCTTCTGCGTCCGGACCTCTCCGAGGCGGTGGCAGTATGGCGCAAGGTGTTGAAAGAGGCTGGGGCCATGACGCCTTCCGCCCCCGTTCTTTCGGCCTTCAAGAGCGGCCTCGTGGCGGAAATCGCCTCCGAGCTCAAGGATCCGAAGGGCATAGTCGAGGCAGTAATTGTCCGTTACGCCGACGGAAAGGACGTGGTCACGCGATACAAGGAGCGGATCGAGGCCGTGACCGCATCCCGGGTACAGGAGATCCTCGCCGCTTTTTCAAAGGCCCCCAGAGTAGAGTACATCGTACAATGAGTTCTCCCCACGGTATTATAATAGAAATAGGTGACATCCTTGTTTCGGAGGAGGTCATCACCGAGTTTTTCGCCTGCGATTACAAAGTCTGCCGCGGCGCATGCTGCATCATCGGCGACAGCGGGGCGCCTCTCCTGGAGGAGGAACTGGACCCCGTGGAGGCCGCATATCCATCCGCTGCACCTCTGATGACAGAAAAAGGCAGAGGAGTGATTGCTTCGACCGGATTCTTCTCCATCGACAGGGACGGGGATCTAGTCACTCCGACCGTTCCCGGCTCGGAGGAATGCGCCTACGCCCATTTCGCCCCGGACGGAAGTTGCCTCTGCGCGCTGGAAATGGCTCATCTTAAGGGAAGCTGCTCATTTCGCAAACCGCGTTCATGCAGCCTGTATCCCATTAGGGTGACGGAGCTCGCCCCCGGCCGCCTTGCACTCAATTACCATCGCTGGGATATCTGCAAGGCTGCTGTCGAGAAGGGACGCAAGGAAAATACCCGGGTCTTCCAGTTCCTGAAAGGCCCGCTCACGGAGTATTTCGGGGAGGAGTTTTATTCCGCTTTGTCTGAAGCGGCAACGAGGCTTTTCGCGGTCTCGTAATCTGCGGCGTCGACCTTGACTTCGATAGGGTCTGTAAAGCCGAGGGACGGATACGGTGAGGATTCGCCGAGCACTGCGGCGGGGATGCCGTTGGCAATGAGCATTTCGGCGACGATCCGTGCGCTCACAACATTGTTGAACGTGGCAACGGTTTTGAATTCTTCTTTCATGGCCTACTCTTCTTCCGGATTGAACTGCATCTTGTATTCGAGTCCGCTCTTGATGCGGACAATGTCACGGGTCGCTCCCTCGATAAACCAGGAGCCATATTCCCTCTCAATCGTGACACGGTCTTCAAAGAGGCGGAATATCTTCGTAAACACTGAGCGGAGACGGAAAGTCTTCAGCTCCGGAGTGTCTTTTTCTGCTTTGTAGCCCCTTTCCTTCATGTATTCGCCGAGGACTCTCAGCAACTCGGCTTCACTGCCCGCAATGCGCAAGCGCTTGTAGCCGAATACGGGATAAATGAGCGACACCGCGGCAAAAAACCCGAGAATCATCCACACGGACGTCCATCCGCGCGTAAACATCACATTGATATCCTTGCTGACAAATCCCGCCGCGACAAGTATCGCAAGCACAACAATCAGCAACAGACAAATCTGGACGAAATATTTCAGGGATCTTACAAGGTACTTCACGTCGTTTCAGTTTTTCTGCAAAGATAACATCTTTTTTGATTATATAGAATCGTCGCCTCCCCGAACCAATGAGGTTTCGGAAATTTGAATTACGGCATATTTTATGTATTTTTGTACGATAAATCAAAGTTGACAATAATACTATGGACGAGACCGATCCGATCCTTGAGCGCCGTGCGCGGGAGGAAAAACAGCAGAAGACAAAGAATCTCCGTAACATAGCCATCGCGATGGCGGCAGTAGCAGCTGTGCTTGCCGCGTTGCTCGTTTATGTGTGGCTCCAGAAAGGCAAGGCCGAATCGGCCTCTGACAAGGCCAAGGCCGAGAATGAAGAAGTTGCAGCCCTTATCAAGTCAGACTATGCCGCTGAGCTCGGAATGATCCGGGACTCCCTCGGTATGCTGCAGACTGACAACCAGCAGCTCCTGCTCCAGCTCGATTCGTCCAGGATGAGGGTGGAAGTCCTCATGGAAGAGCTCCAGAAGGCCCGTTCGATCACCAGCGCCGAGCTGCAGAAGTACAAACAGGAAGTTGGTACCCTGCGCTCCATCATGCGCAACTACGTCGACCAGATCGACTCCCTCAACCAGCTCAACCAGAAACTCACGAAGGAGAATACCGGTCTCCGTACCGACCTCACCAATACCCGCCAGCAGAACGAAGAGCTCACCCGTCAGGTTGAAGATCTCTCCGGCAAGGTGGCTTCCGGCTCCGTCCTCAAGGCGAGCGGCATCACCGTACAGGCCTACAAGCAGCGCTCAGGCGGCGAAGACCGTGACAAAGTGGTCGACGCCTCCCGCAAGGTCGATTACCTGAAGGTCTCCATGACCCTCAACGCCAACAACCTCGCCACCCAGGGAGAAGTCCGCGTCTACGTCCGCGTCATCGATCCCGAAGGCCTCCTCCTCACCGGCAGCGAGTCCACCGGCTTCACCGTAGGCGGCAACCCCATGTCCGCCACCGCTTCCCGCGCCGTCGACTACAACGGCTCCGAAACCCCCGTAGCCATCTACGTCCGTGACGCCGGCTCCTTCCACAAAGGTGACTACAAAGTCGAAGTCTACACCCCCGACGGCCTCCTCGGCACACGCTCGCTGACGCTGAGGTAGGGGTAATGATATATATCCATATACCATTTTGCAAGAGTTTTTGCCGGTACTGCGGGTTTTATTCGGAGTGCTACGGAGAGGGGGATGGGAGTGTAGAGGCGTTTGAAAAGAATCTCATGGCTGAAATCCAGAGGCGCCGGGGCGAGGACCCGGGCCCTGTGAAGACGGTTTATATTGGCGGCGGCACTCCTTCGGTGCTGCCGCTGAGTGTTTTGGAGAGGATTGTGGGGGCGCTGCCGGCCGGTTCATATGACGAATTCACGGTTGAGGTGAATCCGGAGGATATCGTGACCAGAGGGATGGAGTATGTAAGGGGGTTGAGGAGTCTCGGTGTCAATCGGGTGAGTATGGGGGTGCAGTCGCTGTCGGATGAGGTTCTCCGGTGGATGCACCGGCGGCATACGGCGGAGAGGGCGGTTGAGGCGTTCAGGATGCTGCGCGAGGGGGGATTCGACAATGTCAGCTTGGATGTGATTTTCGGGGTTGCAGGGTTTCCTGATGCGGTTTTGGAGGAGACGATGGAGGGGATTATCAGGCTTGGACCGGAGCATTTGTCGTGCTATCAGCTGTCGGTGGAGGAGGGGAGCGAACTCGCGGAGATGGTTGCTGGCGGCAGCTACGTGGAAGCGTCCGAGGAGGTGTGCCGCTCGCAGTATTCGCTGATTTGCAGAATGCTGGCGGACGCGGGGTACCGGCATTACGAGATTTCGTCGTGGGCCAGGCCCGGGTATGAGGCGGTCCACAACAGCGCCTATTGGCGAAGGGTGCCGTATATCGGCTTCGGGCCTGGGGCGCATTCATTCGACGGGAAGCGTCGGAGTTGGAATTCGGAGACGTTGCCTTCCTGGGAGGCCTCTTCTGAGGTGCTTTCGGAGGAGGATGCGGCTGTCGAGAGGGTGATGCTAGCGCTTCGTACGGCCGATGGGATTCTCCGCGAGGAATTGCCACGGGAGGCTTGTGAGAGGCTGATTTCGGAGGGGGCGCTTGCCGTTGAGGGCGACCGGGTGAGGATTCCGGAAGAGAGGTTTTTCGTTTCAGACGATATTATTAGACAATTGATATGAATATCCATTCACAGAGGATCGAAGCGCTTCGCAGCATGATGCGCGACCAGGGCTGGGACGCCGTGGTGATCAAGGGTTCGGACCCTCATTCCAGCGAATATCTTGCGCCGAGGTGGCAGCAGGTCAAATGGCTGACCGGCTTTACCGGTGAGGCGGGCGACGTGGTCGTCACCCTCGACCATGCCGGTCTATGGACCGATACCCGGTATTTCATCCAGGCTGTGCGGCAACTCGAAGGCACAGGCGTCGAGTTGCACAAAATGCGTATTCCCGGCGCCGTAGGTATCCCTGAATGGCTCGCCGCGCAGGGTGGTCTGAAGGTAGCTGTCGATTCGCTCTGCCAGAGCGTGGCGTTTTCCGAGCAAATCGCTGCTTCGTGCGAGGTGATCGGCGTTCCCGATCTTCTTGGACCGATCTGGCCTGACCGTCCGGAAATACCTGCTACTCCGATAATTACGCTCGGGGAGGACCTCGCCGGAGAGAGTCGGGAGGCGCGACTTGACGCCCTGCGGCGCTTCCTGCTGAAGGAGGGGTGCGACGCCATTCTTCTTTCGTCTCTCGACGAAATAGCGTGGACGCTCAATGTCAGGGGCTCTGACATCGACTACAATCCGCTGGTTTTCTCCTATCTCCTCGTGACAATGGAGGACGCATTCTGGTACGTCCTCAAGGATTCTGAGCCTGATGACGAGACGGCGGCAAGCCTTATCGAAGTCGGTGCCGACGGAGTAACGGTGCTGCCTTATTCAGACATTGCGTATGCGCTCGGCAGTATTCCCGGAAAGCTGTTTGTGGATACTTCAACGCTGAATTATTATCTCTATTCGATTATCACAGAATCGATTCCGCAGGAATCCCTGAAGACTGGTGAATCCCCGGTCCCGCTGTGGAAAGCGGTCAAAAACGCGACTGAAATCGCCGGGATGAAAGAGGCTCACCTCGAGGACGGCGTCGCCATGGAGCAGTTCCTCTACTGGCTGGAAAAGTCGGTTGCGGAGGGCCGGAGCATATCGGAATTCGATGCGGCGCTGCATCTTAGGAGCCTCCGGGCGGCCATTCCCGGCTACCGGGGAGACAGTTTCGAGACGATTTCGGCTTACGGAGCAGGGGCGGCACTTCCGCACTATGTGACTCCTTCGGAGAATGCCCCCATCCTCGAGCCCCACGGTCTCTACCTGGTAGACTCCGGCGGACAATTTCTTTTCGGCACCACCGACATCACGCGGACAGTGCCGCTCGGTCCGTGCACAGACCTCGAAAAGGAGGACTATACCCTGGTACTGAAAGGCCATATAGCCCTCTCCATGGCCGTTTTCCCCCACGGAACGGCTGGCTGCCAAATCGATCTCCTGGCCCGCGATCCGCTCTGGAAAGCCCGCCGCAATTTCGGCCACGGCACCGGCCACGGCGTCGGTTTCTACCTCTGCGTCCACGAAGGTCCCCATGACATTCGTCAGAATTTCAACCCCCAGCCGATTGTCCCCGGCATGATAGTCTCCGACGAACCCGGAATCTACCGCGAAGGCCTCCACGGCGTCCGTCACGAAAACCTCATTCTGTGCGTCCCTGACGACGAAAACGAATTCGGCACCTGGTACCGTTTCGAGCCTCTCACCCTCTGCCACTTCGACACCTCTGCGGTAGTGAAAGAACTCCTCTCCCCGGAGGAGATAGCCTGGCTCAACGCCTACAACGAGCACGTCTACCAGACTCTCTCTCCCCGCCTTGCCCCCGAAATCTCCGCCTGGCTCCGTGACAAAACCCGTGAGTTAAGGTAAAATATGTTTCGCATTGCGAAACTACCGTGTTAAGGAGGCCTGTGGCCGACAGCTTGTCCCTCCCTGAGGGAGGGAAAACGGGAAAAGGGTGGGGTCGTAGATAGAAAATGCAGTAATACTACTGATATACCTGTCTTTTGATCGCCCCTCCTCCAACCTCCTCCCCCCGGGGAGGAGACTTGCCAACGCCCTTACAGGGCTCTAAAATAGGTAACTTCCGCAAGCTTGCGAAAGTTGAATAAGGTAAAAATCCATAAAAAGAATTATATTTCATAAAAAGAATTATATTTGCGGAAGCAAACTAACCATAGAAATGAAATTGAAACTGACGGCGCTGACAAGCCTTTTTGCGCTGATTACCGTTTTCTCCTGCGGGACCACTACGCCGGAGAAGAATAATAATAACGATAACCCCCCGGTTGAAGTTACGCACAAACTCAAGGCGTCTCCGACCATGCTGCGTTTTCCCGGTGAAAGCGGGAGCCAGTCATTCTCGCTGGAGGCGAATGTGCCTTGGACGGCCACCGACGATGCTTCGTGGCTGAGTTTTACTCCTGAGTCGGGTAGTGGCAATTCCAAGATTACCGTTACCGTTGAGGCAAATCCTTCCTCTACCGCAATCAGGGAAGGCACGATTACCATTACCACCGGAAAGATTGCGCTGGTGTTCAAAGTCTCACAGGATGAAGGTTCCGGGGAGCCGGAACAACCGGTTGATCCCGAACAGCCGGAGAGGCTGAGTGCCGCTGTCAGTACGGGCTCGGCGAGCAGTATTACTGTAGAATCCGCGTACCTGACGGCCACTTATTCCGGCGCCAATGCAACTGTGCGAGAGGTTGGATTCGACTGGGGACAGACGTCGACTCTTGGCAAGGTGCTGCAGGCGGATGTCACCGCTCCGTCGGCATCCTCGGGTACATTCGGCGCAGCCCTGGAGGGACTTGGAGACGGGATGACGTATTATTACAGGGCGTATGTGATGTTGGAGAGGGGGGACGAGATAGAGACGTTCTACGGTGAGACGCGCAGTTTCAAGACGCAGGTGCAGGAAGATAAGCCTACGTCGTCTGTGCCCGCATGGCCGGAAATGCCGTCCATATCGGTGTCATTCTCAGGCAAATATATGACGAGCGCGACGGATGCTACGCAGTATTATGCATGGCACATCTGCCCGGACGTTTATGGCCCCGGCGGACATCTGGCGCGCAATTATACGGTCTGCTACAGCTCCAAATATCACTGTTCGTTGTGGGTGGCTGCTCCGCTGCATTCGATGTACAAGGGCGGTTCCGGCCGTACGGAAGCGTATGATGAAGACCCCGACATCCCTTACGACATCCAGTGGCACAGCAAGACCAATGCAAGCGGGTACAACAAGGGCCATCTGCTCGGTTCGGCCGACAGGTCTGCCTCCGCTGCAACCAACCGGCAGGTATACTATTATCCCAATATCGCGCCCCAGCTAAGCTCCGGATTCAACACCGGTGGCGGCGGATGGAATCTGCTTGAAGACTATGTCGACGGGCAGGTGTGCAAGGATACGCTGTATGCCGTAATCGGCTGCTACTTCGACAAATACACGGACGGCTACGGCAATACCGTCACGCCTGCGACTCTTTCGCAGGGTAGCAGGAATGATGTCGCCAAACCGACCATGTTCTACTATGTGCTCCTCAGGACCAAGAGCGGAACTAGCGGCAAGTCCGTCAAGAACTGCTCGGCGGACGAGCTCAAGTGCGTTGCTTTCGTAAGGTGCCATACAAATGACCTAAAAGGCCAGAAAGCTTCTTCCAGAGAGCTGATGTCGGTCGCGGACCTCGAGAAGATCACGGGCGTCACGTATTTCCCCAACGTCCCGAATGCTCCAAAATCCTCATACAAGGCCTCTGACTGGGGCTTGTAGGGCCAGATGGACCGTCCCCTTGTCATAGCCGGACCATGCAGCGCCGAGAGTGAATCCCAGGTGCTGGAGACCGCCCGCGGACTGAAACCGCTAGGCGTCGGCGTGTTCCGAGCCGGCCTCTGGAAGCCTCGTACCCATCCGGGCGGCTTCGAAGGAGTGGGGGAGAAGGGCCTCTCATGGCTCGCCCGCGTCCGTGAGGAAACCGGCATGAAAACAGCGACGGAAGTAGCTGGAGCAAAGCATGTTGAGGTGTGCCTTGAGAGCGGGGCCGTGGATATTCTCTGGATTGGTGCCCGCACCACATCCAGCCCGTTCCTGGTGCAGGAGATCGCGGAAGCGTTGCAGGGGACAAACATTCCGGTGTTCGTCAAAAACCCTCTCAGTCCTGACATGGATCTCTGGAGCGGCGCCCTGGAGCGTCTTTCCGGCGTCGGGAGCCTCGGTCTGATTCACCGCGGATTCACCCCGAGCGGCAGTTCTCCCTGGCGCAACGATCCCCTCTGGAGGATAGCCATCGAGATGAGGACCCGTTTCCCGGGAATGCCGTTTCTCGTGGACCCTTCCCATATCGGAGGCGACCGCCGCTTCGTCGGCGAATTGTCCCAGAAAGCCCTCGACCTAGGCTTCGACGGCCTGATGATCGAGGCGCACTGCAACCCCTCCGAGGCGCTGTCTGATGCGGCCCAGCAGCTTTCTCCTTCGCAGTTAGGCGAGATTCTCAGCAGCCTCCGTCTGCGTCGCCAGGACTCCGATGACGCGGCCTACAGGGAGGTGATCGATTCGCTGAGAGCGCGAATTGATGATATTGACGAATCGCTCCTTGCCCTTCTCGCAGACCGCCAGGCCGTCAGCCGCGAGATCGGTCGCTACAAGAAGGAGCACGGCATCGCCATCGTGCAGGCCGCCAGATGGGACGAGGTAATGACATCGGTGCTGGAACGCGCTGAGGCCCTTGGCTTGCCAGCTGACACCGTCCGCCGGATTTTCACCGCCATCCACGCCGCGTCGGTCCGTTCGCAGGAATAAGGAGTGGCCCCGATTTTGCATTGTGGCGGAATTTCAGTATATTTGCATGATTAAGGAAATATAATAAAGATCAAGATATGTTACCACGCGCCAAAGAAATCGTAGATGCATCCGAGGCCAAAATGAAGGATGTCGTCGCGTTCCTCGAAGAGGATCTCAAGACTTACAGGGTTGGCAAGGCCAATCCGGGCATCTTCAACGGTGTCACAGTCGACTATTATGGCACCCAGACCCCGCTCAACCAGGTTGCTTCCGTGACTACTCCGGACGCAAAGACTCTGGTCGTGCAGCCCTGGGACCGTTCCATCATCGGCAAGATCGAGAAGGCCATCCTCGTGGCCAACCTCGGCTTCACCCCCACAAACAACGGTGAAATCATCCGCTGCGTTGTCCCTGCCCTTACAGAGGAGCGCCGCCGCGACCTCATCAAGAAGGCCCGTTCGGCAGGTGAAACATCCAAGGTAGGTATCCGCAACGCACGCCGTGAAGGCATCGACCTCCTCAAGAAGGCCCAGAAGAATGAAGGCCTCTCCGAGGACGGCGAAAAGGAAGGCGAAGACGAACTCCAGAAAGTCACAGACAAGAAGGTCAAGGAAATCGACGCCCTCATTGACGCCAAGGAAAAAGAAATTCTCACCGTCTGATGTTCAAGGTAGGAGACCCCGTCAGCACTCCTCCGGCGCAATATTCTACCGAGCTCCAGCAAAAGGTCTACGAGACCTTCGCCGGGCTCGGTATCGCTTTTGAGCGCGTTGACACAGACCCGGGGCTGACAATGGAGGACTGTCAGCACATCGACGCCAAGATTGGCGTACGCATAGTCAAGACCATTTTTCTCTGCAATCGCCAGCAGACCGAATTCTACTTGTATGTCACCACGGACGACAAGCCGTTCGTCACGCGGGAGTTCTGCGGAGCACTCGGCATCCCGCGCGTTTCATTCGCTTCCGCGGATCATCTCCGCGCCCTGACCGGCGTCGAGGTCGGTGCCACGACGATCCTGAGCGCCATCCTCCCGTCCGCGGCCGCCATTCACCTTGTCATGGACCGCAATGTAGCTGAATCAGAATGGTTTGCCTGCACCGACGGCACACCCACGTGCTTTGTGAAAATTCTCACGAGGGATCTGTTTGAGCACTATCTTGCTGGGCGGGAGGTTGATCTGATATAGCACAGAGAGATTTCTCCGCGCGCTCCGCTTGGTCGAAATGACAGGGGCAGTGACGGTGGTGGTGTCGAAAGAGGGACAGTACCGACGAAAAAGGGGGTAGAATGACGGTGGTGGTGCTGGAATAGGGACAGTACCGTCACAGACCGTATACGCCGGTGGGAGTGGGGAGGGGAGTGGTGCCCCAACGGGTGGCGATGTGGTCGAGGAGGGAGTAGAGGGCGTCGGGGTCGGTTTCGGTGACGAGGCGGATGCGAGTGTCCTTGAAGTCGGGGAGGCCTTTGAAGTAGCAACTGAGGTGGCGGCGCATTTCGTAGACGCCTGTTTTGGGACCCTTCAGTGCCAGTGAGAGGGCGAGGTGGCGTTTGGCGAGTGCGACGCGGTCAGTGACGGGGAGGGGAGGGAGTTCCTCGCCGGTGTCGAGGAAGTGGCGGATTTCGTGGAATAGCCACGGGTGGCCGAAGGAGGCGCGTCCCACCATGATACCGTCCACGCCGTAGCGGTCGAAAGCGGCTGCCGCGGCGACCGGCGTGGAAATATCACCATTACCTATAATAGGAATATGCATGCGGGGATTGTTTTTGACTTCCCCGATCAGGGTCCAGTCGGCTTCTCCCTTGTACATCTGGCAGCGGGTGCGGCCGTGGATGGTGAGCGCAGCGATGCCTGTATCCTGTAGTCTTTCAGCCAGTTCCACGATGATTTTGCTGCTTTCGTCCCATCCGAGGCGGGTTTTTACCGTGACAGGCTTGCTGACAGCCTCGACCACTGCCTTTGTAATGGCGACCATTTTGTCAGGCTCCTTCATCATGCCGGAACCTGCGCCTCGGCCGGCTATCTTGGACACCGGACAGCCGAAATTGATATCGATCACATCCGCTCCGTGGCCTCCTGCGATCTCAGCGGCGCGGTCCGCCATCCGGGCGGCGTCGACCATCGCTTCCGGAATATTCCCGTAGATCTGAATGCCTACCGGAGCCTCTTCCTCTGATGTTTTCATCTTTGCGATTGCCTTGGCGGCATCGCGAATGAGGCCGTCCGAGGAGACGAATTCGGTATAGACCATCGCGGCGCCCTGCTCGCGGCAGAGCACCCTGAACGATGCGTCGGTGACGTCCTCCATGGGCGCCAGGAGCACGGGCCTGTTTCCGAGATTGATGTCTCCTATCTTCATACGGGTGGCAAAGATAGAAAAAATATCGTATATTTGTCTCATGGACAAACAGGAAGGCCAGACCTTCGGACAGTATCTGAAGGCATATTTCAAGAATTTCAAAGAGACGCTTAAACACCCGCTTACGCTGCTTCCTACAGCGGTGCTGGCGGTGATCTGGATTGTATTCGGCATAGTTCAGGCCAGGAGTGGTGAAAGCCAGGCACTGGCGGTGTTCAACTTTTTCACATTCGCCCAGGGCGGACTGTTCGGGGGTGTCGTCGGCGCGATCGGCGGCATTGTCGGAAAGATATTGATTGCGACGCTGGTGACGTCCCTGGTGATGCCGCTCGTCAAAAAGGGCAGCAGGCCGTTCGCCCGATTCGGCAAGGGGGTCAAGGGGCTGTTCGGCAGCTTTGCCTTCGATTCGCTGCGCGCCCTGTCGGTGTTCCTCTGGGGAATGGGACTGGCGCTGCTCCTGTACAGCGTGTTCAATATCACCCAGCGGTGGCAGGAAAGTATTGTGGGTCTGGCCGGTGCGATTCTCCTGATACGCAGCATCGGGCAGAGAGGTGGATTCCTGTTCAGCATACTGTTCAGTATAGTGTCGGCGTTTTCAAAGGGTAAGACGCCGTCGTATATTGGTGTCAGCCGCTTCCTTTCGGGAATGGCGACAGGCATGACGGTCGGCTTCGGCATCAATGTGTTCGGGCTGAGGTGGTGTCTTGTATTCGCCGCAGGCTCGCTGGTGCTGGCGCTGGTGTTTGTATTCTTCGGAAAGAAGCAGAGGGCTGCGCTTTCGGCCGCGAGCATTGTTGCGCTGCTGCTGGTGCCCGTTTATGCGCAGACGCCGCAGAAGAAGGAGCAGGAGAAGGAGCTGAACAGCATTCTCGGCAAGGCGAATGATGCCGGCAACCTGGCAAACGACCTGAACGGCATGCTCTCGCAGATACAGGCGGCTGGGGCGAATGACGATTATTCCGGGATGGAGAAGATCGGGGATCAGATGATGGACAAGCTTAATGCCGGTGATCTGAATTCGCTGATGGGAATGATTGACAATATGGATATGTCGCAGTTCGAGGGGATGGAAGGATTTGATGATGAGGAGTTTGGCGAAGAAGAGTATGGCAATCCGGGTATTCCCGAGGGGACGATTTCCGATAATATCGGAGGACTTTTCGCGGGCGCCAAGGGTAATAAAGGTGAAGATGCCGGAAAAGAGAAAACAGTCAAGGATGATGATGAGGATGAGGACGAGGAGGAGGAGGAGGAGGATTCGTCGGATAATGGATTTGTGGAAACGATGACCGAGGGGTTTGCGGATGAGAGTTCGTATGTGGATGACGAAGGGGAGGCCGGGGTGCTTGAAGGGATAGGCGCTGTCGGAGGCGCTCTCGGCGCTGCCGGTGCTGCTGGTGCCGGCGCTGGTTCTGCTGCTGCAGCCGGTGGTGGCGGAGGTGGCGGAACTGGCGGTGGGACTCCGGATCTGCCGGATTCTCCCGACCTGTCGGAAGGTCCTGAAAAAGAGACAGGTAAGGACGAGGAAGACGAAGAAGAGGAGAAGACGGAGGGCGGCGGAGATGGCGATGACAAAGAGCCGTATGAAGGTACGGACGAGGACCCGCAGCCTGGTGACGAGGAAGGATTCGAAGAAGAGAAAGAAACTGATAATCAGGAAGAAGAGACGGAGGATCTGTCAGAGGAAGAGTACCAACAGAAGATGGAGGAGTATGAGAAAGAGGTGGCGGATCTGGAGCGGGAGAGGGAAGAAAGGGCCAAGCAGCAGGAGGAGACGGATAAGAAATACAAGGACGAATTCGACAAGGATGCGGAGAAGTACCAGACCACTTCCAGCGAGGAAAAGATTCGCGAAGCATCTGAAAAGCATATGAAGGAGGAGGAAGCGCAGGAGGACGAACGGATTCGTCAGGACAAGGTCATTGAGACCGCGCAGAAGCACGGAGTGGATACAAACAATCCCGACGGCACCCCCAAGGATATCAAACAGCTTCAGGATGAGACGGTTAAGAAGATTGTAGAGGACCGCCACTGGGGCAATTACAAGGACGAACTTTTCGTCCAGCAGCTGCTGAACGACGAGGAGCTTGAGTATTCGCTGCTTGAAGCGGACGCGTCCTATATCGACGAGGTGTCGGAGAATTCCGTCAACGTGCTGGGCGAAGTCGTTCCCGGAGGGCGCTGCGTCAAGAACGGGCACAATTTCCTGAAGGCTGTCGGCAAGAATGTTTCCGAGGCGCACGCCAAAGGCGAATCGATGGGCAAGGCGGCCATAGTCGGTGCCGGAGAAGGCTCCCTCAGCATTCTGCAGAATCAGGCAGGCGATATCAAATGGGCCAAGTACGGCGGCAAAGTCGCCCAGCTGGCAGGTGAGGCCACGGCCGTAATCGGCGCTGAAGGTGCCAAGGTCCTCCTTCACGAACTGGCGAACGGCACGTCTCCTCAGGACGCTTTGGACAAGGCACTCACGGCCACAGGCCAGAAGGCTGCCTATTTCGCCGGAAACAAGATGTACGGCAAACTCACCCAGGGCCTGACACGGCTCGGAGGCTTTGACAAGGAGCTTGGCAAGTTCATCCAGAAATCAGCGGAAGCCGGCCTCACGGAAGGCGTGCACAATTATGCCGTCTCCGATAAGGTTAAGGACGTCATGGAGTCGTTCGAGAATTTCCGTGACGAGAAGGCGGGTGATATTCTGGGCCTGAAATAGTTTATTCCACCGCGCGGAGAAGCGCTGCAGTAAAGATTTCCTGCTCTTCAGGGGTGAGGAAGGTGGCCTCGATCGGGAGGCAGAAGAGACGGGACCGCAGTTCGGCAGGAACTGATTTGCAGCTGGTTACGCGTCCGGCATCCTTTTCGGTGGTGCATACGATGGCCGTGGGCTCGGTGCGGACGGCCGTGCGGATTCTACCCATGTCGGACGTGGTGTAGCGGTGATGGTCGGGGAAGCGAAGGTGCTTAACGACTGAAAACTTGTCGCCAAGATAGCGCACGAGTGGTCCGTCCTTGGCTATTCCGCTGAATAGGATCAGCCGTTTGGCGTAGGTAAACCTGTTGTCGGCGTCTTCCGGAAAGACGGGTGTCATCTCGCCGTATTTGATGCCGGTGAAAAAAACGTATTGTTCCTTTCCTTTCTTATTGTGGCCCTTGCAGGTGGTCGGGTTGTAGTCCTTGATGCCGAGGCCTGCAGCCCAGGAGGTACGTTCACTCTGGTCGAGGAATGCCGGGCACTTGGTCACAATGAGAATGTCGGCGGCCTTGAGGCGTGAAGGAAGGTCCCTCAGCGAGCCGAGCGGCAGGAGGACGTCCTTTTTGACGGGCCTGTTGTAATCCACGAGAATGACATTGACCCTCGCACGAAGCTTCCGGTACTGGAAAGCGTCGTCGAGAACGACGATTTCGGAAGGCGGAGCGAGCTTGCTGCATCCGTTAATCCTGTCGGCGTCCACCGCTACGGTGACCAGGGGAAACTTGCGGGCGATCTGAGACGGCTCGTCGCCGTAGAGGTCGGCGTCTCCGCCACGGGGAACAACCTGGAAGCCCTTGCTCTTCCGTTTGTAGCCGCGGGAGAGTACGGCTATATTGGAGTACGCCCAGCGGTCGCTCGCAAGGAGCGTCCTCAGTATCATCTCGGTATGGGGCGTCTTGCCTGTGCCTCCGACGGTGATATTTCCCACGCAAACCGTGGGGACGGAGGCCTTGAAGGACTTTTTCCAGCCCTTGTCGAAGAAAAGATGGCGCAGTGACAGCGTCAGGTAGTATGGAGAGAGAAGTACCTTTCTAAGCATTGTGGACGAGGGTCCCCACTTTTTCGCCGTCGAGGATGCGCTTGAGGTTGCCTTCGCCGTTCATGTCGAAGACTATGATCGGCATGTTCCCCTCGCTGCAGAGGGCGAATGCGGTCTGGTCCATCACCTTGAGGTGCTTTGAGATAGCTTCGTCAAAGGTCAGGGTGTCGTATTTGACGGCAGTCGGATCCTTTTCCGGGTCGGCTGTGTAGACTCCGTCGACGCGGGTGCCCTTGAGGAGTGCGTCGGCCTTGATCTCGAGGGCGCGGAGGGCTGCACCGCTGTCTGTGGTGAAGAACGGATTGCCGGTGCCGCCAGCAATGAGTGCGACGCCGCCTCTTTCCAGCACCTCGACGGCCTTGTCCCTCATATAGTATTCGGCCATGGGCTCCATCGGGGTGGAGGTGAAGACTTTGGCTTCTACGCCTTCTTCCTTTATAAACATTGAGAGCGCGAGCGAATTGATCACCGTCGCCAGCATGCCCATCTTGTCCCCGTCGACCCTGTCGAATCCTTTTCCGGTGCCCTGGAGCCCGCGGAAAATGTTGCCTCCACCGTTGACGATGGCGACCTGAAGGCCTGCCTTTGCCGCGGAGGCCACCTCACGGGCCGTCCTGCGGAGACTTTCGGTGTCGAGTCCCTTTCCGACGCTGCCGCCGAGGGATTCGCCGCTGAGTTTGAGAAGTACTCTCCTGTACATATCGTTTAGCTTTGAGTTATGATGCAAATATAACACTTTTGACGGAAAAAATTTTCATTCTACGGCAAAAGAAGCTATATTTGCATAATCAATACAACCTGCTAACTAAATCAAAACATAATGGCCAGCTTCATCAAATCTTCAATCGGAAAGAAATTCATCCAGAGCGTCAGCGGAGCGTTCCTCATCATTTTCCTCCTGCTCCACGGCACCATCAACTTCTTCTCGGTCATAGATACCTTCCAGGGCACATACGGCAGCGTCGGCGTAGACGAAGAGCTGTTCACCACGGGTGACGGCCTCTTCAAGCTCGGCTGCGACTTCATGTCGACTATGATCATCGACATCATGGTCCCTGTCCTCGCGCTCGGATTCGTCATCCACATCGGATACGGTATCTACCTCAGCATTGAGAATTACAAGAAGCGTGGTGGCTTCAAACGCTACGAAGTAGCTTCCAAGGCCAAGGCTGACAGCTGGTCGGCAAAGAACATGTTCATCCTCGGCATCATCATCCTCGGCTGCCTCGGATTCCATCTCATGGACTTCTGGGCCAAGATGCAGATGCAGGACTTCTTCGGTAACGGCGGTGAGGAGAATCCCTATCTCCTTCTCAACACTACCTTCAAGAGCTGGTGGCTCCTCGCCCTCTACATCGTATGGTTCTTCTTCCTCTGGCTCCACCTCAACCACGGTTTCTGGTCCATGTTCCAGACCATCGGTTGGAACAATGACAAGTGGCTTCCCCGCCTCAAGGTGATAGGCATCATCGTCAGCACCATCATTGTCCTCCTCTTCGTCTCCGTGGCCGTCAACGCCTTCATCCAGGCCAACTGGCCCTGCGAAACCACTACCGCCAACCTCAACGCATATCTCGCCGCCCTACCCAAGTAATATGGCAGATATCAATACCATCGGCGTACTCACCTCCGGGGGCGATTCTCCTGGAATGAACGCCGCAATCCGAGCCGTCACCCGCACGGCCCGGTTCAACAACATCAACGTCATCGGCGTGATGCGCGGCTACCAGGGGCTCATCGAAGGCGAATTCGTCAAATTCACCTCCTCCTCGGTATCCAACACCATCCAAAGGGGCGGAACCATCCTCAAAACGGCCCGCAGCAGCGAATTCATGACCGATGAAGGCCGACGCAAGGCCTACGAAAACATGAAGCAGGCCGGCATCGACGCCCTGGTCGTCATCGGCGGCAACGGTTCGCTCACCGGCGCCCAGTTGTTCGCCCGCGAATACGACATTCCGATTATCGGCCTTCCCGGTACGATTGACAACGACCTCTACGGTACCGACTATACCATCGGTTACGATTCGGCCCTCAATACTATCGTCGAATGCGTCGACAAGATCCGCGACACCGCCAACAGCCACGACCGCATATTCTTCATCGAAGTAATGGGGCGCGACGCCGGATTCCTGGCTCAAAACAGTGCGATCGCTTCCGGAGCTGAGGCTGCCATTATCCCTGAGAGCAGCACCGCGGTCGACCAGCTGGCAGAATTCATCGAAAGAGGCAAACGCAAGTCCAAGAACAGCGCGATCGTCCTCGTTTCCGAGGCCCAGAAGAATGGTGTCGGAGGTGCATTCTACTATGCCGACAGGGTCAAAAAGGAGTATCCGCAGTTCGACGCCCGCGTCACCATTCTCGGCCATCTCCAGAGGGGTGGAATGCCGTCGGCTTACGACAGGATCCTCGCTTCCAGGATGGGATACGCCGCCATCGAGGCCCTTCTCGAGGGGCAGCGCAACATCATGGTCGGCATCAAAAACGATGAAATCGTCTATGTCCCCATCCAGCGCGCAGTCAAACTGGACAAACCAATCAACCCTGAGCTGATATCGGTTCTCAACGTTCTGTCCATGTAAATTTGCTATTCCGCGAAATAATTCTTACCTTTGCGGTCCCCAAAAAAACGAGGGGATCGCAAATTTTATTGTTAAACCATTAAAGATCAAGTAAGTGGACACACAAAGCTACAAGACTGTATCGCTCAACGCAGCGACTGTCAAGAAGGAGTGGGTTGTGATTGATGCCACGGATCTCGCACTCGGTCGCCTTGCCTCGAGGGTCGCTCTCGTCCTTCGCGGTAAGACAAAGCCCGGTTTCACCCCCAACGTCGACTGTGGTGACAACGTCATCATCGTCAACGCCGAAAAGGTGAAGCTCCTCGGCAAGAAGATGACCGACAGGGTCTATACCCGCTACACCGGATATCCCGGCGGCCAGCGCTTCACGACCCCCAGGGAGATTCTCGCAAAACGTCCTGCCGAACTCATCCGCAGGTCTGTCAGGGGCATGCTCCCGAAGACCCGTCTTGGTGACAAGCTCATCGGAAACCTCTACGTTTACGCAGGTCCCGAGCATCCTCACCAGGCCCAACAACCCAAAACCATCAAGTTAAACGAAATTTAAACAGAGCAAATGGAACAGAAACACGCCCTTGGAAGACGTAAATCAGCTGTCGCTCGTGTTTATGTTGCTGCCGGAAAAGGTAACATCGTTATCAACGGCCGTGAGCTCGAGAACTATTTTCCCGATGCTTCCCTCCGTTATATCGTGAACCAGCCTTTCGAGGTGACCGGTACAGCAGGCCAGTTTGACATCAAGGTCACCCTTTCCGGTGGTGGCACAAAAGGTCAGGCTGAGGCAGTCCGTCTCGGTATCGCCCGCGCACTTTGCGAGGTCGACAGCGAGGCCTACCGTCCCGCCCTCAAAGCCGCAGGCTTCCTGACCCGTGACCCCCGCGAAGTCGAAAGGAAAAAGCCCGGTCAGCCTGGCGCACGCCGCCGCTTCCAGTTCAGCAAACGTTAACGATTGCTGCCTGATTTACATTTATTGCACAGTCCGGTCAGAAATCCCGGGACCCGGGTTTCAGAAGAGATTCTCACCCTGCTACCTTAATTAATTGGGATTGCCGGCACTGCGGAAAATCAGAGGAGACCGCTCCACGAAAGCGCTACTCCCGATTGATGAAAAGAGAAAACAAAAGTAAAACAATGTCAAGAACAAATTTCCAAGAACTGCTTGATGCAGGCGTACATTTCGGACACCTCGCCCGCAAATGGAACCCCAAGATGGCCCCTTACATCTTCGACCAGAAGAACGGGATCCACATCATTGACCTGCACAAGACCGTCGTCAAGATCGACGAGGCCGCCGAAGTTATGAAGGAATTCGCCCGCCAGGGCCGCAAGATCCTCTTCGTCGCCACCAAGAAACAGGCAAAGGACATCGTTTCCGAAAAAGCCCTGTCAGTCAATATGCCTTCAGTGACCGAGCGCTGGCCCGGCGGAATGCTTACCAACTTCCCCACCATCCGCAAAGCGGTCAAGAAGATGAACACCATCGACAAGATGAAAGAAGACGGCACCTTCGAGAAGCTCGCAAAGCGTGAGCGCCTCCAGATCGACCGTCAGAGAGCAAAACTCGAGAAGAACCTCGGCTCCATCAAGGACATGAGCCGTCTCCCTTCGGCCCTCTTCGTCGTAGACGTACAGAAAGAGGCCAACGCCGTCAAGGAAGCCGCCCGTCTCAACATTCCCGTTATCGCAATGGTTGACACATGCTGCGATCCCACTCCGATCGATTACGTGATTCCGGCGAATGACGATGCCACAAGGTCCATCGAGGTTATCCTCAATGCCCTCTGCGCCGCTATCCAGGAAGGTCTCGAAGAGCGCAAGCTCGTCAAGGAGAAAGAGGACGCCGAAGCTCCCGCCGAGGCCGCTCCCGCCGTCCCCCAGAAGAAGCTCCGCGCCCGCCGCGCCAAGACTGAGGAGTCCGCTCCCGCCGCCGAGCCCGTCGCCGAGGCTGCACCTGCAGCTGAGCCCGTCGCCGCAGCAGAGCCCGTAGCAGAGGCCGCCCACGCAGCCGAAGCAGCTCCCGCCGCAGAACCTGAAGCATAATATAAACCAAATCAACCCAAAACACCATGGCAATTGCATTAGCAGATATCAAGAAGCTCCGCGACATGACGAGCGCCGGTATGATGGACTGCAAGAATGCCCTCACAGAGGCTGACGGCGATTTCAAGCGCGCCGTTGAGATTCTCCGTGAAAAAGGCAAGTCCACCCTCTCCAAGAGGGGTGACAACGAGACCACCCAGGGTGCAGTCCTCTCCCGCATCGACGGAGGCAAGGCCATCCTCGTATGCCTCGGCTGCGAGACCGACTTCGTCGCCGCCACGCCCGACTTCAAGACCCTCGCCGGCAATATCGCCGACAAGGCTATCGCCGCCCTCCCCGCAGACAAAGAGGCCCTCAAGGCCGAAAAGCTCGCCGACGGTTACACCGTTGAGGAGGACATCACCAACCAGGCAGGCAAGACCGGTGAAAAGCACGTTCTCGCATACTACGCCGCCCTCGAGGCTCCGTTCGTATCCGAATACGTCCATTTCAACGGCAAGCTCGGCGCCATCGTCGCTTTCAGCAAAGTGGTTCCCGCCGAGATCGCCCGCGGTATCGCCATGCAGGTCGCTTCGATGAACCCTGTGGCAGTGGACGAAGCATCCGTCCCCGCCGAGGTCCTCGAGTCCGAGCGCACCGTCGCTATCCAGAAGACCAAGGACGAACAGGTCCAGAAGGCCGTTGACGCCGCCCTCAAGAAGGTCGGAATCAACCCCGCCCACGTCGACAGCGAAGATCACATCGAGTCCAACACCGCCAAGGGTTGGCTCACCCCTGAGCAGGCCCAGCAGGCCCGTCAGATCATCGCTGAGGTCGGTGCAGCCAAGGCTGCTTCCCTCCCCGAGGCAATGATCAACGGCATCGTCAACGGCCGTATCCAGAAGTTCCTGAAGGAAAACACCCTTCTCGAACAGGAATACCAGCTCTCCGACGACAAAGTGTCCGTCAAGGCCGCTCTCGCAGCCGCTGACAAAGATGCAAAGGTTCTCGCCTTCCGCCGCTTCTCCCTCAGCGACTAAGCAATACCCCCGGTATTGTCCAAAGCCTATCGTGGTCCCCACCCCGGGGACCACGATTCTTTTGTCATTCGCCATCTCCGTGGCTCCTGAAACGCTTGATTGGCGACAATAGATTATTCCGCGTTGCAGCTTGCAGGAGGCTCTGTGGGCGTTTCTGGGTGCAACGCGGAGGTGTTATTGGCGATTCTGGCGGTTTGGGGCTCCGCGTTGCGTCGCGAGATTAACTCTGTGGTCATTTTTTACCGCAACGCGGTATGAACAAAAAAAAATCGTATATTAGCAGCATGCGTGTCCACTAAAAGTTGTGGACGATTATTATAAAGTTTAACATTTAAATTCAAATCGGTTGACTCCAAAAACCTTTGTAATTACCTAACTCTCAATATTTTCAAAGAACTTTTATGATTTTTTAGTGGACACTAATGATATGATTCTATTATGAAAAGATTATTTGTGATTCTTGCCGTGGCGGTGGTTGCGCTGGCGGCGGTTTCGTGCGGGTCGAAGAAGAAGGGTGATGCTAAGGAGGCGTCGACGCCTTTTGTTACGCCTACGGGTATAGGTAAGATTGAGATTGGGGAGAGGATTGATGACGTGCCGGCATCTCTGAATGGGCTTTATGACAGTATTGAGGCCGTCGAGGAGACGGAATATGCTGAGGGAGGGGACGAATGGACCGCTGAAGTCTTTTATGCCAAGAAGGACGGCCAGAGGGTGTTCAAGATTATTCCCGATGAAGGGAAAATATGGCATATTGAAGTGATCTCTCCCAAACTCAAGACGGAGAGCGGCTTGGGGATCGACTCTACTGTCGAGGAGTTATTCGCCGCAGGCGGAAAGGCTTATTGCGGGATCGAGTGGTGGGAGTATTACGACGGTATTCTCTGCGAAGACCTTATATTCACGGGTTTCGACCTCTCTCCGAAGGGCGAGGCCAAGATTGCCGATCTTGATGACGGCGATTTCATCAAGCTGGAGCTTTCCGACCTTAAGGAAGGATCCAAGCCACACAAGTTGAGTATTCCCGACGATTTGTGGCGGAATACAATCAAGGAAATGTTACAATAGTTTTTAACTATATTTCACTAACCATTTAACCGACATTGATGGTACCTTCACCCTCAACAATCTGCCGGATGCCTAATAGCCGCTGCGGTCCATGTCGCGGCGGATGTCTTTTTCCTTGATGGAGTGGCGTTTATCGTATTCCTTTTTGCCGCGGGCGAGGGCGATGACGAGCTTGGCGAATCCGTTCTCGGCGATGAAGAGCTTGACGGTCACGATGGTGAGGCCTTTCTTGGTGTATTCATCCCTCAGGTGGCGCAGTTCGCGTTTTGTGAGAAGGAGGCGGCGGTCACGGAGAGGCTCGTGCTGGCCCCATGAGCCCCAGAAGTACTGGGCGATGTTGAGTCCGCGGACAAAGAGCTGGCTGCCGGAGAAATAGCAGTAGGAGTCGTTGAGGGAGACTTTTCCGTTGCGGATGGACTTGATCTCCGTACCGACGAGCTGGATGCCGGCCGTGTAGGTCTCGAGGAACTCGTAGTCGAACGAGGCCCTCCGGTTGCGGTATTCCACTTTATGTTGTTTCTCCTTTGCCATGATGCGGTTGCAAAGGTAGGAAATTTTCCGTAGATTTGTAAATAATGGCGAAACGTCCTTTTATACCGATTCCGCCGCCGGCGCCTCTCCCGGAGCCGGAGGTGATTGACGTGCCGTCGCTGGTAAAGGCGTATGAGGAGGGCGAAATCGACCTCATCTGCGTCCTGGGCCCTACCGCATCTGGTAAGACGCGATATGCAGTACAGTTGGCACGCGAGATTTCAGCGGAGATTATTTCTGCTGATTCGCGGCAGGTGTACAGGGGGATGACGATAGGGACGGGGAAGGACCTGGAGGAGTATGGGGAAGTGCCGTACCATCTTATTGATATAGTGGATGCGGGTGAGAAATATGACCTGTACCGCTATCAGCACGATTTCGAGAAGGTTTTTGCCGATATCAGAGGGAGGGGAGTGATCCCTGTTCTCTGCGGAGGGACCGGCCTGTACATTCAGGCGGTCACGCATGCATTCGCCTTAAGGAATGTGCCGGCGGACTGGGAGTTGAGAAGGCGGCTGGATGAGGCGGATGATGAATATCTGCTGAGCGAATATGAAAGGTTGAAAGAGATTTACAACAGCGACGCTCAAAGTGACATTCAGTCACGGCACCGGCTGATCAGGTCGCTGGAGGTAATGTATGCTGAGGAGAAGGGGTTGCCTGACGGTTCGGAGGTAAAGTCGACGGAGTTCTGTCCCAAGAAGACATATTATATAGGTACGCTCGTGGACCGCGAGACGCGCAATGCGCGCATCGACGCCAGGCTGGATGCCCGCCTTGAAGCGGGACTCGTGGACGAGGTCCGCGGCCTTCTCGCAAGCGGAGTCGGACCGGAGGACCTGATATACTACGGCCTTGAATATAAATTTGTTACGCAGTATATTCTGGGGCTTATCGACTACGACGCCATGCGCCTTCAGCTCGCCACCGCCATCCATCAGTTCGCCAAACGGCAGATGACCTTCTTCCGCGGCATGGAAGCCAAAGGCGACGTCATACACTGGACGCTTGTGTAGTAATTAAAATATTACTACCTTTGCGACCCAAAAGAAACCGTGGACAGATTTGAACAGCTTGCAACCACGGCCATAAAAAATGCTAAAAGACATGAAAAACACGTATCTGTTTACGTCGGAGTCCGTTTCCGAAGGACATCCCGACAAGGTCGCGGACCAGATCAGCGACTCTCTCCTTGACGAATTCCTCCGCCGCGACCCCGAATCCAAGGTCGCCTGCGAAAGCTTTTGTTCCACCGGCCTCACCGTGGTGATGGGCGAGGTTAAATCCGAAGCATACGTCGACGTGCAGACAACGGTGCGCGAGACTATTCGCCGGATAGGCTATGACAGGGCCGAATACATGTTTGACGGCTACAGCTGCGGGGTGCTTTCCGCCCTTCACGAGCAGAGCCCGGACATCAACCGCGGCGTTGAGAGGGAAGATCCTGACAGACAGGGTGCCGGCGACCAGGGAATTATGTTCGGCTATGCCTGCCGCGACACTGAAGACTATATGCCGCTGCCTCTATGGCTCAGCCATCGCATACTTCTCATTCTCAGGGATTTGCGTCACAACGAGCCGAAGGTGATGCCGTATCTGCGACCTGACGCCAAGAGTCAGTTTACCATCGAATACGACGCCGAAACGCACCATCCGCTCCGCGTCCATACCATAGTCCTTTCGACCCAGCATGACGAATTCGACACCGACGAGGTTATGCACGCGCGTATAGAAAAGGATGTGCGGGAGATCGTCATTCCCCGCCTCAAGGCTTCGATTCCGGAGGAGACGGCTGCGCTGTTTGACGACGATGTCATCCTGTACGTCAATCCGACGGGCAAATTCGTGATCGGAGGCCCTCACGGCGATACCGGACTTACCGGACGCAAGATCATCGTGGACACTTACGGAGGCAAGGGTGCACACGGCGGTGGAGCATTCTCCGGAAAGGATCCGTCCAAGGTGGACCGCAGCGCAGCATACGCCGCACGTCATATTGCGAAGAATATGGTCGCTGCCGGCGTTGCGGATGAAATCCTCGTCCAGCTGTCGTACGCAATCGGCATTGCCGAGCCCGTGAGCATATTCGTCAATACGTACGGGACTTCCCATTCGTCGGTGAGCGACGACGAGATAGCGCGCAGGATCAGGGCGTCATTCGACCTCAGGCCGGCCGCAATCATCCGCCGCTTCGGTCTCAAGAACCCGATATACGCTCCTACGGCCGCGTACGGGCACTTCGGCCGCAAGCCTTATAAGCAGGAAGTTACCGTGTATGAGGGCGAAAAGCCTGTTACTAAGGAGGTTACCTTCTTCGGCTGGGAGGCCCTCGACGAAGTGGAAAATATAAAAAATTCTTTTTTATAAGGCCGTTGTTTTTGTGCTAAAGAAAGCGTAACTTTGTGCACGAAATTTTGACTCATCAATATTTCTTATATCTATTCACATCTTATGAGAAAAGCTTTTAAAAGCATCCTGCTCGCATTCACGATGATGTTTGCGGGCTCTGTCGCCTATTCCCAGGTGACCACATCGTCCCTCGCCGGACACGTGGTTGACCAGAACGGCGAATCTGTTGTCGGCGCTACCGTCATCGTCCTGCACGAGCCCTCGGGTACCGTGTACGGCGGTGTCACCAACGTCGATGGACGGTATTCCCTCCAGGGCCTTCGCCCCGGCGGTCCCTACACCGTCACCTTCACACTTATCGGATACCGTGACGCCCAATACACGGACGTCACCCTCCAGCTCGCCGAGACCTACAATCTCCAGGCAAAGATGGAAGAAGCGACCGAATTCCTCTCCGAGGCAGTCGTGACCGCGGTCCCCGCCTCCAAGTTCTCGGCCGAGAAGACAGGTGCTGCGACCAACATCACGTCCAGCCAGATCATCTCGATGCCTACCGTATCGAGGAGCATTTCCGACATTACCCGCCTCTCTCCTTACGGCGGCAACGGAATGAGCTTCGCCGGTTCCGACGGACGTCTCGCCAACTTCACCGTTGACGGCGCCAACTTCAACAACAACTTCGGCCTTTCCTCAAATCTCCCCGGTGGCGGTACTCCTATCTCCATCGACGCCATTGAGGAGGCCCAGGTGGTGATTTCCCCCTATGACGTGCGCCAGACCAACTTTATCGGCGGCGGCGTCAACGCTATCACCAAGTCCGGTACCAACACCTTCCGCGGCACCGCCTACGTGTATCACAGGAATGAAAACATGCAGGGCGACGCCGTCTGCGGCGAACAGATCACCGGTGCCCGCGAGAAAGACCGCAAGACCACTTACGGTCTCACCCTCGGCGGACCCATCATCAAGAACAAACTCTTCTTCTTCGTCAACGCAGAATTCTCCAAGATCCCTACGGTGGTCAACCGCTGGAGAGGTTCCGAAGACGGCGTAGCCGATCCGGACAATTACATCTCCCGTACCACTCTCACCGACCTTGAGAGGGTTTCCACCTTCCTGAGGACCAATTACGGCTACAACACAGGCTCATGGACAAAATTCCCTGCCGACGAGGACAACAAGAAGATCCTTGCCCGTCTCGACTGGAACATCGACAGCAGGAACCATCTCGCCCTCCGTTACAACCGCACTGTCAACAACTACTGGCAGAGCCCCAACGCAACCTCGATGGACGGTGGTACCCGTATGGCCGGTGCCCGTATGTCCCAGTACTCGATGTCCTTCGCCAATTCGATGTATTCGATGCAGAACATCGTCGACACCTGGTCCCTCGATCTCAACAGCCGCATCAGCGACAATCTCTCCAACCAGTTCCTGGCCACATTCTCCAGGCTTGACGATATCCGCGGCACCAATTCTTCGGAATTCCCGTTCATCGACATCCTGAAGGACGACGACAACTACATGGCAGCAGGTTACGAGCTCTTCACATGGAACAATGCGGTTCACAACACCGTTGCCAACGTCAAGGATGACATCACCTACTCCCTCGGCCGCCACAAAATCACCGGAGGTATCAGCTTCGAATACCAGATGGCTGACAACCAGTACATGCGTAACGGTTCCGGTTACTACCGTTATGACAGCCTGGACGACTTCCTCTCCGGAGCAGCTCCCGAAATCGTCTGCCTTACTTACGGCTATGACGGCGAGACCGCACCTGCAGCCCGCGTCCAGTTCTACAAGGCCGGTATCTATGCCCAGGATGACTGGAGTGTCAACGACAAGTTCAAACTGACCTATGGCGTCCGTCTCGACGGTCTCTTCTTCGACAACGGAGACCTTATGACCAACGCTGCCATCAAGGCCCTCGACTATTATCCCAAGAAATACAACTACGCCGAGAAGCACATCGACACCGGCACATGGCCCACTTCCAACGTGACTGTTTCACCCCGCGTCGGCTTCACCTACGACGTGTTCGGTGACAAGAGCCTCAAGGTCCGCGGCGGTACCGGCCTCTTCGTCGGCCGTCTCCCGCTCGTGTTCTTCACCAACATGCCTACCAACGGCGGTCTCGTACAGTACCAGGCCCAGCTGAGCGGCAAGACCCAGGTCTATGACGCCAAGAATGACAAGGTAAAGCTCCCTTGGTACACCGGAGCAGTCACTGTCGATGACAAAGGCAACAAATACATCGACATGAGCCAGTTCGCCGGCGGCCTCGTGACCGACAAGGACGGCAAAGCCACTGTCCAGGCCCTTCTCGACAAGCTCGCAGGCATGGGTTATCCTACGACAGTCTCTCCTGAGGACGGCACCGTGCCGAGCTCCATCAGCGCTGTCGATCCCAACTTCAAGATGCCTCAGGTATGGAAGACTTCCCTCGCAGTGGACTATTCCTTCCCGACATCCTTCCCGATGTCAATCACCGCTGAAGGCATTTTCAACAAGACCATCAACGCAGTCAGTATCTCCGACTGGAGCATGAAGGACGTCGGCGGATACTCCCGCTTCAACGGCGTGGACAACCGTCCTATCTATCCTGCCAACTACCGCACCGGTACCAAGGCATTCGTCCTTGAGAATACCAACCAGGGTTATGGCTGGTCAGCCAATGTCACCTTCAACATGAGCCCTGTCAAGGGTCTCGACATCATGGCCGCCTACACCCACACTGTCAACAAGGAGATCACCGGTATGCCCGGTAGTGCAGCCGAGTCCGCCTTCACCTACGTTCCCACGACCGAAGGCCCCAACTACATCAAGCTGCACAACTCCCAGTACGTGACTCCGGACCGCGTCATCGCTTCCGTATCCCACTCTGACAACAGCGGCAACCACTACAGCGTCATTTATGAGGCATGGAGGGGCGGTTACAGCTATTCCTACATGACCACCAACGATATGAACGGTGACGGTTATGCATACGATGCCATCTATATCCCCACTGTCGCAGAGGTCGTCAACGGTGACTTCCGCTTCGTCTCCCAGGGTGATGCGGACCGCTTCCTTGACTTCGTCGCCAAGGATAAGTACCTCTCCAGCCACAGGGGCCAGTATGCTGAGCCTTACAGTGTCTATTCTCCTTGGGTACACCGCTTCGACCTCAGCTACAAACATGACTTCACAGTCCATGTGGCAGGCCAGAAGAACACTCTCCAGGTCGGCTTCGACATCAAGAATGTCCTCAACCTCTTCAACTCCAGCTGGGGTGTTTCCAAGTACCTCAATCCCGCCATCGGCAGCGAGGCCCGCATCCTCAAGTATGAGGGCGTCGACGGCGACGGCTATGCTACCTTCTCAACGCCGAAGGGTGTGAGCGGCGACACCGCCACTTTCGTTCCCAACCATTCTCTCGGCCAGTGCTGGTATGCTTCCATCGGTATCAAATATCTGTTCAACTAATTAAATGCAAGGCACTATGAAACTCAGATATTTATTCGTTTCACTTCTCGCAGTTCTCGGCCTTGCCGTAGCTTGTGAGACAGAGGAAGACCACTATCTCGACGAGGTCAAGGTTTCATCCTCCTACCTCGCATTCCCTGCAGAGGGTGGCTCGGTCACCTTCTCGCTCAGCGCCGAGGAGGCATGGTCCATTACCGATACGCCCGAATGGCTCACAGTAAGCCCTTCTTCCGGAGGTGCCGGTGAGGTCAATGTGACCGCTACCGCCACCGCAGCCGAGGATACCCGCAGCGGCAACTTCAATATCGTCTGCGGAGGCAAGACCCAGATCGTCAGCCTCATCCAGATGACGGAGAAAACAGAGCTTCCCGTTACTTCAATCGCCGATGTGATCGCCGCGGGCGCGGGCTCATTCCGCGTCAAGGGTACTGTCACCAAGGTGGCCAACACCCAGTACGGCAACATCTACATCAACGACGGCTCCACCGATACCAATCTGTACATTTATGGTACAAAGAAGGACGGCGCCTATCCCAAGGACAGCACCGGCGGATGGGACAGCTTCGGCATCGAGCCCGGTGACATCATCACCGTAGAGGGTCCTTTCACCCTGTACAACGGCACCACTCCCGAGATTATCGACGGCGAACTCATCTCTGTCGAGAAATCCCTCATCCAGGTGGCTGCATTTGACTTTGAGACTCTCCCCGCAGAGGCCGGCTCATTCAGCATGACCGTCAATGCCAAGGTCTCCCCGATCCTCGTTACCACAGAGTCCGAATGGCTCCACGTCACGGATGTCGCTGCCGGCGGTGTCTACGTCCTCACCTATGACGAAAACACTCGTACAGCCACCCGTACCGCGACTATCACCATCAAAGGCCCCGGCGCCCTCAAGACAGTTGATGTCTCTCAGATCGGTGTACCTGCGAGCGGTGCTTCCGTTACCGAAATCATCGCCATGGAGGATGATTCCCAGGTCCAGACCCTCCAGTCCACCACTACCGTGGCCAAGACCACAAAGGGCATCGTGGTTTCTGACGGCGAATCTGCAGTATATGTTTATGGCACAGCTGTAGATGCCATCAAACTCGGTGACAACGTCCAGATCAGCGCCAAGAAGACCACTTACAACGGTGTTCCCGAACTTACCGATGTGACTGAGGTCATGGTCGACAGCGAAGGCAATACCGTCAAGCATCCGGAGGCCAAGGATATCACGGCCACTGCTACGGAATATACCGCCGACAAGGCTGAGTTCATTACTCTCTCCGGTACCCTTTTCGTAAGCGACGACGGCAAGTACTACAACATGGAGATTGACGGAGTGGACAAGACTGTCCGTCAGGGCTCGATCGTCTATCCTGTCGAGTCCCTGAATGCCAAGAGCTTCAACGGCAAGAAGATCACCGTAACAGGCTACTTCAACGGTATCTCTGGCAATGGTGTCTACATCAACATCATCGCTACCAAGATTTCCGAATTCGTCGAGAATCCCAAGGGCACCATCACCAATCCTTACGGTGCAGATGAACTTGCAGCTCTCCTTCTCGCAGGCGAGACCTTTGATTCAGAGGTTTATGCCAAAGGAAAGATCAACAAGATCGACAGCATCTCCTGGGATGTGAACGCTGAAAAGTACTACGGCAATGCCCAGTACTGGCTTTCCGATGACGGTTCCGCAGCCACCCTCGAGGTTTACCGCGGCTTCTGGTTCGACGGTGACAAATTCACCGCCGAGGATCAGATCAAGGTCGGAGACGAGGTCCTTGTTTACGGCAAGGTGAAGCTTTATGTCAATGGGGACAACAAGACTCCCGAGTTTGATGCAGGCAACTATATCGTCTCCCTTAACGGCAAGACGGAATAATCGCCATCAGCTCTCAAACAGTAGTCCGGACCCCTCCCGCGAGGGGCCCGGATTTTTTATTTTTCTTTTCTTGTAAAAGAAAGGGGAAATAATTATCTTTGTAGGACTGGCAGAATTAAACAATAACCAAATAAACCAACATTATGAAACTCAGACACCTTCTTGTCGCCGCCGCAGCCGCGGTCTTCACCCTCGCCTCATGCGAAGAGGAAGAAAACCTCGGACCGGCATCTATCTCGATCGACGGAGTTACCGAGATAGAGCTTCCTGCGACGGAGTCTACCAAGACCGTCACATTCACGTCCACACGCGACTGGATGATCTCTTCCAAACCCGACTGGGTCCATCCCGACATCACAAAGGGACCCGCTTCCACGAAGCCCCAGACGGTCAACCTCACGTTTGAAGCCAACGGCGAATACAACCGCGAAGGCGTCGTCGTCTTCACCATCGGTCTCGCCAAGGCCCCGTTCAAGGTTTACCAGGCCGGTGAAAATGGCGAATATATTGTCCCGACGATCACCTGCGCCGAGTTCATCGAGAAAGCCGATCCCAACACAGAGTATCGTCTCGTCGGTACGGTCGCATCTGCAGTCAATACCTCATACTGCTCATTCGACCTCAATGACGGCACCGCCACGGTCTCTGTATGGACCGTCAACAACAAGGACGAATGGAAAGACGTCGTCAAGAAGGGCGGCACAGTCACCGTACGCGGCAAATACACCCTCTACGAGAACAACGGCTCCACCAAGCACGAAATGATCGATGCTTACATCGAATCCTTCGAGGAGGCCGTAATCGATGCCGCCGAGCCTGCAGGTGCCGGTACCGCTGAAGATCCGTACAACGTGGCAGCAGCCGTCCAGGCCGCTCAGGAGCTCACATGGACGTCTACCACCGAGTATCAGAAAGCGGGCCCGTTCTATATCAAGGGCAAAGTCTCCGCCATCAATGAAAACTTCGATGAAGTCGGCACCAACGGCACCAAGTACGGCAACGCCACATTCGACATGGTCGACGAGGGACATACCCAGACTTTCACCTGCTACCGCATCCTTCACTTCGGCAACAAGAAGTGGGTTGACGGCCAGCCGGTCCTCAGCGTCGATGACGAGGTCGTCATCTGCGCCGAAATCATGAACTACCGCAACGACACTCCCGAGACGGTCCAGAATTCCGCATACCTCTACAGCCTCAACGGCGAAAAGGGCCAGGAGCAGACCGGCGCCGAACCTTCCGGTACAGGTACACTCGAAGATCCGTACAATGTCGCCGCCGCATGTGAACAGGCAAGCGACCTGACATGGACATCCAACACTGACTATCAGAAGGCAGGCCCGTTCTACATCAAGGGTACTGTCTCTTCAATCAGCGATAACTTCGGCGCCAACGAGTTCGGCAACTCCACCTTCGTTATTGTCGATAAGGGCTACACTCAGGAATTCACCTGCTATCGTATCCTCTACCTCGGCAACAAGAAATGGGTTAGCGGCCAGACCGCTCTTAAGGCTGAAGACGAAGTTGTCATCTGCGCCGAAATCATGAATTACCGCAACAACACGCCCGAAACGGTCCAGAATTCCGCATACCTCTACAGCCTCAACGGCAATACCGGTGAGCAGGGCGGCGATGAGACCATGGCCGATCCTACCGGTGACGGTTCGCTTGAAAACCCGTTCAATGTCGCCGGCGCCATCAACGCTGTCGCCGATCTCACATGGACATCCAACTCTGACTATGAAAAGGTCGGCCCGTTCTACGTCAAGGGCAAAATCAGTGAAGTCACCGACAACTTCGACAAGAAGAACGCCAGCACCGGCGAATATTACGGCAACGCTACATTCATCATGGTGGACGAAGGCTACACAGCTACATTCACCGCATTCCGCATCCTCTATCTCGGCAACGAGAAGTGGGTAGAGGGACAGGATCTCGTAGCAGCCAATGATGAAGTCATCATTTGCGGCGAACTGATGAATTACAAGGGCAATGCCCCCGAAACGGTTTCCGGCAAGGCATATCTCTACAGCCTCAACGGCAATACCGGCGGTCAGCAGGGCGGCGATGAGACGATGGCCGATCCTATCGGAGACGGCTCGCTTGACAACCCGTTCAACGTAGCAGGCGCCATCAACGCTGTCGCCAACCTCGGCTGGACAGACAACCAGACATACGACAAGGTCGGTCCGTTCTATGTCAAGGGCAAAGTCGGCACCATCACCGACAACTTCGACAAGAAGAACAATAGCGGCCAGTATTACGGCAACGCCACCTTCACCATGGTGGACGAAGGCTACACCGCCACATTCACCGCATACCGTATCCTCTATCTCGGCAACAAGAAATGGGAAGAGGGGCAGGATATCCTGGCGGCCGACGACGAAGTTATCGTTTGCGGCGAACTGATGAATTACAAGGGCAAGGATCCCAATGTTCCCGAAACAGTCCAAGGCAGCGCATACCTCTACAGCCTCAACGGCTCGACCACCGTCGAGACCAAGCTCGTGATCTCCAGCTTCAAGATTACTGCTACCGGTTTCTCCGCCGCATGGAACAATATTGAAAATGCGTCTTACACATACACTATCAGTGATGTGACCGGCTCTCCGGCAGCCATGGGTACTACGAATGAAACCACCGTGGCCCAGGAGATAGGCAGTATGGACCTCCAGTGGGCTATCCAGGCTTGGGAGCCCGGCGCCACCTACACCCTTGAAGTCGCCGCCAATGTTCCCGGCGCCACCCAGGGCTACACGGCTACGGCAACCGCCAAGGCTCCGAGCCCTACCGGCGAGGCGATTGAGATCAAACTCGACTTCAGGCAAAAAGCTCCCTCCGGTCTGCCCACCGGTTCCTCCAACAAGGCTACGGATGTTAACAAATACACATGGGAGGGTTACGAGTTTACTCTCAGTGGATCCAGCGATGGTGGTTATTACTGGAATACTGACGGCTATGTCCTCATCGGCAAGCAGAATGCATACATACTCCTCCCTGCCATTGATGGCAAGAAGCTGACAAGCATTGCATTCGAAACAGGTAAGAACGCCTCCACTGCTGTTATAGTTGATGTTCACTCCGCAGACGGCAACGGTGACCTTAACGTGAATACCACAGCCCTCAACAAGGATACGGCTTATACCTGGGAGCTCACCGAAACTGAGGCCGGTGTACAGTACCGCATCCAGGTTGAGACCAAACACAACGCCCAGTTCAAGTATCTGAATCTCAAGTACGAATAGTGAAGCCGAGACTGTCATTAATCCTCGCAGCAGTAGCAGTGCTGGCGGTGCTCTTCTCATGTGAGAAGGAGAGTACCGTCGACACCACTGCCACGCTGACGGCCAACAAGTCGTCGGTCGGTCCCGACGGCGGCAGCGTCTTCATCACCGTTTCCGCCAAAGGCGAATGGAGCATCACCCTTGAGCCTTCCGATTCCTGGGTGAGCATCAGCCCTTCGTCCGGAAACGGTGAGAGGGGAGATGTCCGCCTCCGCTTCGAGGCCAACTCCGGAGCCGTCAGGCGCAGCGTCAAGCTGGTGCTCTACAGCGGCAAAATGGCCGTCAATTCCCTGACTCTCACCCAGTACGGCACAGATGACGCGCCTTCCACCGGCAAGTACGGCTATGATGTCGCACCTATGGACTGGCTGGAGCTTCCCGCTACGGTAGCCGGTGACGGCCGCGAGCTGCTTGTCCACGACAAGAGTGGCGGCCTATACGTCAGCAAGTCCTCCAGCGGCATCCGCAACTGGTCATGCTACTGGGACTATGACGACCATCTCTCCCTCTGGGTGGCCTATCCCCTCAACCGCAACCTCATCGGAAGCGGCTCCAGGACCAATCAGTGGGGCTATGACAAACTCCTCCCGGCATCGATCCAACCGGCCCTCATCAACAATTCATACGGTGGAGGCTGGGCCCGCGGTCATCAGATACCTTCTGCCGACAGGCTGACGTACGCTGCCAACGTGTCCACATTCGTCCCGACGAACCTTACCCCCCAGGATTACGACTTCAACGGCGGAATCTGGGCCGGTCTGGAAACCAAGGTACGCAATTATGCAAACCAGGCGGATACGCTTTACGTTGTGACAGGATGCCTGTTCGACGGTTCGAAAACAGTGACCGGCAAAGACTCCGGATTCTATGTCAAGGTGCCCACGCATTACTTCAAGGCTCTTCTGTACAAGGGAACGTCTTCGTATGCGACAAGCGGTTACATGGCCGCCGGATTCTTCTTTGAGCACTCCAGCTCAATCAGCGGCGACAACTTCCTGGATGACAAATACCTCATGTCGATTGACAAGCTTGAGGAAAAGACAGGCATAGACTTCTTCCCCAATCTTGCGGCAAAGATCGGTGATACGGCTGCCGCCAAGATTGAGGCAGAGACTCCTTCAAAATGGTGGAAATAACTTAGAATCAACCATATAATGAAAAGAATACTCCTTCCTCTTCTGATGATGCTCATTCTCGTCCCCTCGGCCGGGGCGCAGAAATCGAGATCCCATGTCATCGGGTTTTACAATCTTGAGAACCTCTTTGACACCTATCATGACGAAGGTAAAAACGATTACGAATACCTCCCTGAAGGCGGTAACCAATGGACCGAGGCCAAGTATCAGAAAAAACTGTACAACATGGCCCACGTCATCGCCGCGATGAAGGAGGACAACAAGGTCTGGCATACCATTCTCGGCGTCTCCGAGGTTGAAAACCGCCACGTTCTCGAAGACCTCGTGGCAGAGCCCGAGATTGCCGAGGCCAATTACCAGATCATTCACTACGACGGTCCCGACCGCCGCGGTGTCGACGTCGCCCTCCTGTACAAACCCGAGATTGTCACGATCGTGGAGAGCAAATCGCTCCCGTTCACATTCGACAGCGAGAATATCAAATTCTCCATGACCCCCGAGGAGCAGGTCGAATTCCGCACCCGCGACATCCTCATGGTGCACTGCATAATCGACGGTGAGCATTTCGCCATCTACGTCTGCCACCTTCCTTCCCGCCTCGGCGGCAAGGGTCAGGACCTCCGTGCACGCGGCGGCGAGATCATCTACCTCCATTCGATGGAAATGATGAAGGAGTATCCCGGCATCAAGTGCATCGTAATGGGCGATATGAACGACAATCCGGTGGATGACTCCATGGCTGTCTATCTCCACGGCAAGGGCACCATCGACGAGGTGGGACCGGAGGATTACTTCTCCCCCTTCCTCCCGATGTTCAACGCCGGGTACAGTTCGCTCTACTATCGCGGTGAGGGCAATATCTACGACTGCATCCTTGTCAACGACAACCTCGTCCACTGCGACAAGGGCTCTTTCAAGATCCAGCCCATCATCAAGAAGAAATACTACGGCCGCATCTTCTCAAAGCCTTTCATGACCAACCAGTCCGGCGCATACGTCGGTACGCCTTTCCGTACCTTCTCCGGCGGCCAGTTCACGGGCGGCTACTCCGACCATTATCCTACGTATATAGTTATAAAGAAATAATATGAAGAAACTAGTACTGACCCTTTCCGCAGTGCTCCTCTCGGTGCTCCTGTCCGCCCAGGATCCGACGGGAGGCGTCAAGGGAACCGTCGTCAACCGTGAGGACCGTCAGGGCATCGAAAATGCCAACCTGACACTCCTCCAGGGCGCAGTCGAGATTGCCAAGGTGACTACCGACACCGCCGGCAACTTCCTCATCCCCGACCTCGCTGACGGCATGTACACCCTGGTGATCGATGCTCCAGATTTCCTCGAGACCCGGGTGGAAGTGACTGTCAACGACGGCTATGTCAAAAACATGTTCAACCTTTCGGTGACTCCGTCCCAGAAGCTCTCCGACCTCGGAGACGACTCCTTCGCGCAGTTTGACATGGACGACAGCGGATTCAAAGACAATCCGACCATCCTCTTCGGCTCGCAGGATGTCTTCAACAGCATCGCCGGCTACAACTTCAGCGCGGTCCGATTCCGCGCACGCGGATATGCTTCCGAGTCACAGGACGTGATGCTGGCTGGCGTAAAGCTCAATGATGCAGTCACCGGCTACAGTCCGTATTCCCTGTGGAGCGGCCTAAACGAGGCAACCCGTTCCAAGGAATCCGCATTCGGCTCTGAAGTGGCTGACTTCGGTTTCGGCGGCTACAACGGCATGACCAACATCTACGGTAACGCATCCTCCATGCGCCGACTCCTCCGCGGAAGCGTCATGACCAACAGCTCGCTCTACCGTCTCCGCCTGATGACCTCCTACGGCACGGGCCTCATGGACAACGGCTGGGCATTCGCGGTCAACTTCTCCGCCCGTCTCGGCGGAAATGACTGGATAGACGGTGTCTATTACAAGAGTTTCGCATATTACTTCGCCGTCGACAGGGCCATCGGCAACCATCACAAGATCGGAGCCGCATTCTTCGGTACTCCGGGCGAGAGAGGTGCCCAGAACGCCTCCACCCAGGAAGTCTACGACCTCATGGGCGACAATATGTACAACTCCAACTGGGGATACCAGAACGGCAAGGTCCGCAACGCCCGCGTCCGCAAGGTTCACGAGCCGGTGGCGTTCATCAAGTATGATTTCACGCCGAATGACGACTTCTCGGCCTCTGCGACAGTCCTGTACCGCTTCGGCAAGAACGGATACACCGCTCTCGACTGGTACGACGCCCAGGATCCCCGTCCGGACTACTACCGCAACCTCCCGAGCTACTTCATGGATGAAAGGGAGGACATGAACCGCGACAACCCCCTGAAGTGGGGATGGACCAGGGAAGTGTGGACCCATTCCTCCGATTTCCCGGAGCTCACCCACATCAATTGGGACCGCCTCTATGCGGTCAATGCCATCCAGGACGGCGGCCGTTCCAAGTACGTTCAGGAAGAGCGCCACGTCGACCAGAGCGACCTCAACTTCGCAGGCTCGTTCAAATGGCGCCAGTCTGACAAGTTCACTCTTACCGGCGGTGTCAGCGCCCGTATGAACAAGACCGAATACTACAAGGAAGTCGCAGACCTTCTCGGAGGCCGCTATTTCATGGATATCGACAATTTCGCAGAGCGTGACTTCGCCGCCCAGCCGTACAAGCTCCAGAACGACCTGGACTACTACATGGAGCACGGCAAGGCCCGCGTTCTCGTCGAAGGAGACAAATACGGCTACGACTATTACGCACAAGTCCGTGACTTCGGCGGCTGGCTCAACGGCAAATTCTCCGCAGGCAAGTTCAGCGGCAACGTCGGCGTCAAGGCAGGCTACAACTCCTTCTGGAGGGAAGGCCTTCTCCGCAAGGGTCTCTTCCCCGGCGTGGACGAGAACGGACGCAACCTCATCGTCGACGGAGTGGAAATCCAGCCCACATACGAGCCCGACGGCTCCGTGGTCACATCCTATGGCAAGTCTAAGGTTTCCAACTTCTTCACGTACGCAGCCAAGGGCGGTCTGAGCTTCGTCATCAGCTCCCACCAGAAGATTTCCGGTAACATCGGCTACTTCCAGGACGCTCCCAAATTCAACCAGGCATTCCTCTCCCCGAGGACACGTAACTCCCTGGTCGAGGGTCTGGAGCCCGTTAAGACATTCTCCTCGGATATCAACTGGCTCTTCTTCGCCACGGGTATCAACATCCGCCTCACGGCATTCTACACGGCCATTCTCGACCAGTCCAAGGTGATGAGCGCCTACGACGACCTGCAGAACGCATTCTCCAACTTTGCGATGAACAATATCGACGAACGCCACGCCGGTATCGAATTCGGCCTCAAGGTCCCTACCCGCATTGTCCCGAATCTCTCGCTGCAGACAGTCCTCGCACTCGGACGCTACGAATACATTTCGACGCCCCGCATGACCCAGACGCTCGACAACAGCGCCGAGACCGTTATGGAGAATGTCCTCGTGCCCTACTGGCGTACGACTTCCCTGCATGACGGCACCGTCAAGCAGCACTACGTCCCTTCGACGCCCCAGATTGCTGCCAGCGTCGGCCTCAGCTACAATTACAACTACTGGTTCATCGACGCCGACGTCGAATACTTCGGCGAATCCTACCTCGACATGAACCCTCTGTACCGCACCGACTACGCTACCGCAGGACGCGACCTGAACGCCACGGACGAAGAGATCCTGTACATGACATCACAGGAGAAATTCGATCCCGCGATCCTCGTCAACTTCTCGGTCGGCAAGTCCTGGTACATCCATCGCAAGTATCAGCTTGGCATGAACATCAACGCCAAGAACATCCTCAACAACCGTGACGTCAAGACCGGCGGTTACGAGCAGACCCGTATCGTTGACAACACCGTCAACAACGAGCGCTACTACCGCTTCGATCCCAAGTACTTCTACATGCCCGGTTTCAATTACATGATCAACGTTTACTTCAGATTCTAGGACTATGAAAAAGATACTCATTTACTTCGCTGCCTTTGCAGCACTCGTTTCCTGCACGGATCTGAAAGAAGAGTGGCAGCCCGTCCTCACCTGTGGCGACATTGAGCCCGCTCCCAAGACGCTCTACACCGAGTCCTCACTTCCCGGCGAGGTCAACTTCATCTCCATCACCGACCTCAAGAAGATGTACAAGAGCGGCGGCCTGGAGATAGAGGATAACGTATGGATCAAGGGCCAGGTAACCTCCTCTGACAAGAGCGGCAATATCTACCGCGAGCTCTACATCCAGGACGAGACCGGCGGCATCGACGTCAAGGTCGGCAAGTCTTCGCTTTACAGCGAATATCTGCTCGGCCAGTGGGTCTATGTCAATTGCAAGGGCCTCCAGCTCGGTGCATACAACGGCATGCCCCAGCTCGGCGCCCCGCCGGACGAGACCTCTACCAACGAGTATGAGACCTCCTACATCGATGTCCAGGTCCTCATTGACCAGCATGTCTTCCCCGGTGCATACGATGAACCTTTGGATCCTATCGCGATCACACCTGCTGATATCAGGACCTCCATCAACAAAGGCTTCACCGGAGAGCTCTGGGGCAAACTCGTCAAACTCGACGGTCTCACCTACAAGAATGAGATATTCGCCCTCGTATACCCCAACCCCAATCTCCCCCACAAGAGCGGCAATCCTGAAAACAGGGTATTCTTCTCCGACAAGGGAACATGGGGCATCACCACCTGGGCAATGTCAAAGAACAAAATGCTCGAGTACCTCGACACGCCGTATGTCACGCCCAACGGCGCTATGGTCAATCCCGACGGCACTCCCGTGTGCATCTGGGACGAAGTTGAGGTCGGCAGCGGAAACACCCGTTACGGTGCTATAGCCAGGATTACTCCCGCCAGCGTCCTCAAGGACGGCAAGACTCTTGACAGCTTCGGCGACGACGCCTATCTCACGTACAAGGAGATCATGCGTAAGTACGCCTCGGCCAACTATGTCTCGCATTATTTCGACTTCGGCGGAATAGACGTGCAGGTCCGCACCAGCGGCTACGCCAAATTCTCCGATGAGGAGCTCGACGGCCGTCTCCGCGAAGGTACCGGCAGTGCTACAATCGTCGGTATCCTCACCATCTACAACGATTCGGCTCAGATCACCCTCGTCGACGAGCCATCAATCAGCGTAAAAGTCAAAGATGTAGCGGGAACAAACTAGCAGTCAAGGCATTACATGCAAAAACGGGACGGCCGAAAGCCGCCCCGTTATTGTTATTTTGCGCGCCCCGTTGTCATTTCGAGCGGAGGCGTTAGCAGGAGTCGAGAAATCTATTATTCCGCGAAAGCGTAGCTGTATCCGGCCACCTTGTCCCATTCGCCTCTAGTGAAGTCGGGGACTTCGACGGGACGGTTGCCGTTCTCGATGGAGATGCGGGAGAGCTCTACGAGGCAGCACCATTCGGCGAGGTCATAGACGTCCATGTCGAGCGGGAGACCGTTGTGGAGGCAGTACACGAGGCGGTAGTCCATGATGAAGTCCATTCCGCCGTGGCCGCCGATGGTCTTTGCGAGTGCCTCCAGCTCGGGGGTGTTGACCGGATTGCGGTGCTGTTCGAGGAGAGCGTCGAGTTCTGCTCCCTTGATGATCTTCTCGCCGCCGAGATTGTCATAGTTGACATTCTCCGCGCCTTCTTCGCGGAGGCAGACAATCTCAATGGGATACTTGCCTGCATAGCCGTCGGTGCCGACCAGCTGGTACATGCGGTCGTAGGGGCGGGGAGTCATGACATCATGCTCGATAAGCATGGTCTTGCCCTTTTCGGTGCGGATGATTGTCGAGGTCTCGTCGCCGTTCTTGAATTCGGGGCAATCCCTGCCGGTTTTTGCCTTGACGTGCTTGGGGCCGTTGAAAGGATCGGTGTCCATCGACACGAGGGTGGTCATGCGATCGCCACGATGGATATTGAGGGCCTGGCAGATGGGGCCGATGCCGTGGGTCGGATAGACGTCGCCGCGGGTTACTTCGTTGAAATTCATTCGCCAATTGTTCCAGTATTCGTCCCAGAAGGGGTCGAGATTGTGGATATAGGCGCCTTCAGCGTGGATGATTTCGCCAAGGGCTCCGCTTTGGGCCAGGGTGAGGGCGGACATTTCGAAGAAGTCGTAGACGCAGTTCTCGAGCATCATGCAGTGCTTGCGGGTGCGCTCAGAGGTATTGATGAGGTCCCAAATGTCCTTGAGAGAGGCGGCGGCGGGCACTTCGACGGCGACGTGTTTGCCCTGCTCCATGGCGTAGAGGGACATCGGCACGTGATTGAGCCAGTCGGTGCAGATATAGATAAGGTCGATGTCGTCACGTTCGCAGACCTTCTTCCAGCTGTCCTCGCCGACGTAAGTGTCTGCTTCCGGGAAGCCCCGTTTGAGGAGCGTAGCGTTGCACCAGTCGACATTCTCCTGGAGCAGGTCGCAGACAGCCTTGATCTCCACGCCGGGAAGATAGGTAAAGCGGTATACGGCGTCACTGCCTCTCATTCCGACTCCGATAAAGCCGATGCGGATGTTCTCAATCGGCTCTGCAGTCATTCCCAGGGCACTTTTCTGTCCTGCGGGACGTTCGGGGACGGCGGTCTTGAGGATACCGTTTTCTTCGGTGATTTCTACTGATGCGGGTGCGAATGTGGCCTTTTTCGGGGCCTCCTTGCATGCGCCGATGGCGAATATGGCCGCGAGGGCGATGATTACTCTGATTCTCATATACTGTGCTTTTTGATGAATTCCTGCATTGCGGGCACCTTGCTCATCGCCGCGTGGAAGAGGGCGACCTGGTTGCGCGTGCGGACCAGATTGTGCTCCGGATACTTGATCTTATAATATGTATCGCCGTTGATGTAGTCCGCAAAGAACCGGACCGCCTGCATGTAAGGGAAGAGGCACGCGGCGTAGGGGAGATTGTCCCTCTCCACGGGAGTGAGGAATGTCGCGGACTCCAGATAGCCACGGGCGAATGCCTCGAAAATATCCATCTTGAAATCCACCTTTTCGATCGCCGGATTGTCTTCGGCTACCGTATTGGCCGCCGTGCGGAGGAAATCGCCGAAATCGGAGAAGACGAATGACGGCATCAGCGTATCCAGATCGATCACACAAAGAATATTGCCGTCTTTGTCGAACATCATGTTGTTGACCTTTGTATCGCAGTGGCAGATGCGCTTGGGAAGTATGCCCTCGCGGTACATCCTTTCCGCTTTGCACATCTCCTCTTCGTAGGGAAGAAGGTCACTGAGGATATCCTGGACCTCTTTTTCTGCCATTCTGCCCACCTTGTCTTCAGCCACGGCCTCCCTCAGCTGACGTGCCCTGAGCTCCATGTTGTGGAAGTCCGGAATCGTCTCCCCGAGCGTGTCGGGAATGTCCGCGAGCATCGCCTCGAAAGCGCCGAAAGCCTTTCCTGCATAGTAGGAATACTCGGGATTGACCGTCTCGTATGTGAATGCGTCCTTGATGAACACCGAGACTCTCCAGAAAGTCTCTCCGTCCGTCCAGTAGGTCTTGCCGGTAGCCTTTTCGGGAACAAAGCGGAGGACCTTGCGGTCGATGTCGGTTTCTCCGGCCGCAATGAGTTTGCGGCGAATATGCTCCGTGGCGCAGTCAATATTGTGCTGCAGCAGCTCCACGTCCTTGAAAATGGCATTGTTGACCCTCTGCAGGACATAGTCGTCGGGTCCGTCAGTCTTGATTTTGAGGGTGTCGTTGATCAGACCGTTGCCCAGAGGCTTGATGTCAAGGATGTTTCCTTTGATGTCGAATTTGAGGGCGATTTCCCTCAGATCCTGTGGTGTTTTCATTGTGCGATTAGTGTAATTCCTTGCAAAAATACGAAGAATCAGTGAATAATCCGAAAAAACTTATTAACTTTGCCTTCCCGTTTGACACGGGACCCAATCTTCAGGGGTGTAGCTCAGCTGGTTTAGAGCGCTTCAGTCACATTGAAGAGGTCATCGGTTCGAACCCGATCATCCCTACCACAAAAACTGCCGGTCAATTTCCCGACCGGCAGTTTTTGCTCTCTCCCCGGGGCACGTCTCCCAAAGTCACGGTAATAATTCGGAAATATCAACCACCTGGAATGTCATGTTCCCCACGGACGATTCGTAAAGAATCCCGACGTGGGACTTGTCCACCATTGTGAGACAGGAGTAGCCCCAGCCGTAGCCTTCGTCAAGAAGGACCGAGGATGGCCAGGTCTTGCCGCCGTCAAAGCTGGCCCTGATGGTGATATTGTTGCGGTCACTCGGCGATGCGGGATTTGAAAACAGGACCAAATCCCGGCCCAGAGCATTGTCGGCTGCATTTACGTGGATGATAGATCCCATGCAGACGGGATCCGGGAGTACGCCGTCACAGTCGTACGGGTCCCAGGTCTTTCCCAGATTTTCAGTCACATACATCGCGCGGGCCTTGCCGCGGTTGTCGCGTATGGCAAGAAGGAGTTTGCCCGGGGCGATTTCGGCCACCTGGCTCTCCGTAGTGTTGATTTTGGCATAGTTGTACACATTCCAGGTCTTGCCGCGGTCCATGCTGTACATTATTCCCGCCGCGGGAGTGCGGTCAGGCTCCTGGTGCTGGAATGGAACGACGAGAGTGCCGTCGGCCATTGTAATCCCCCGTCCGGGGCCCTGAAAGGTGAAATTCCACGCCTCCTGCTTGATCTGGCGTGTCAGATTCTCCGGTTCCGACCACGTGAGGCCGTCATCGGTGGAGCGCGCCATCATCAGCTGCGGGGTGCAGCCAATCTCAAATCCGTCCTTCGCATTCCACCATGCCGTGCCGATATCCCCATTCACCCAAGCGGCGAACAGCAGCAAATCCCCCGTCACCTCGTCCACGAGAATGCACGGGTCGCCGATACCGTTGAATTCCTGCCCGAGACCGCCGTATTCGCCCATATCCATCGCAACGATCATCGGTCCCCAGGTCCTTCCTCCGTCAGTCGAACGCATCACGCCCACGTCTATATCCCCCTGAAGATCAGCAGAATTCCTTCGGCGAATGTCAAATGATCCCACCAGCGTCCCCTTCTTCGTCGTCACAAGCCCCGGAATGCGGTAGCTGTTGACCCCGTCATCCCCGAACGTGCGGATGACCAGCGCCCCATGGTGCAGCGCATTATCCTCATCTACCACCGTGAGCTTCTTCCCTCCCACTTTTATCTTGCTCACACTGATTGCCACCGGCGAATACAAATCCAGATTCCCCCCAAGTCGAATGGCAACATTCACACCGCCCCCTTGCTCTACATTTTTGAAAACAACCTTGCCTTTCGGTCCCGGTTCAGCCGTCGCCAGCACAGTCTCCCCAGCGTACAGATACGCACTCTCTAACACTTGGGTATCAAGTCCTTTCACATCGAGCTGCAACTCATCGACAATCCCCGCAGGGAGTGCGATACTCATCACAAGATTATCCCCCCTCACCATCGGAATCTGCACATGATTCACCGTCGCCGCTTGGCTCCGGTCCTCAGCAATCCTTTTAGACGAAGAACAACCAGCCACCGCCAACACAGCAGCAATAAAGAGAGGAAATAATGGCTTCATATTAATATATGGGTTAGGGACTACAGTGATTCGACGGCTTCGCCTTTTTCGTTGAAGACGCCGCCGCGGTAGCTGCCGGTGCCGGGGACGCGGTAGAGGAGGAGCTCGCGGCCGGAGCCGAAATCGCCGGTGGCCTTGGTGACGTCAATGCGGACGAAGCGGACCTGGGCGCCGCCGAAGTCGAAGGACTTGGCGGAAGGGTCGCGTGTCCAGGAGAATGCTGCCGGCTCGGTCCATGTCTTGCCGTCGGCGCTCCAGGAGACTTCTACTTCCAGATTGCCGTTACGTTCTGATATGCAGCAATTTACTCCTTCCAGATTGCTGATCATCACATCGTTGCACTCTTTCATCTTGATGGACACCTCTGTGCGATAAGCGGGCTTTGCCGTCGCCAGATATTTCCCTTTCCCGACCACCGAAAGCGCCCTTGATTGTGTCATTTGACGAATGCGCGCGTAGACCGACCCTATGGGAATGTCACCGAATGCGTCCATAAAATCCTTTACGGAAAGAATGTCATCCCGTTCCAGAAGTGCTGCCAGCAGTTGATCGTCCTTTGGGTACTTCATCTCAACTTTTTTTGCAAAAATAATTATAAATCGGCAAAAATATTTTGTTTTTGCCGATTTATACAAATTCTTTCTCTGCTCTTATTCCCCTTTCAGCAGCGGGAAGTCCGGATTCGGGATGTGGGCTTCGGACATGAGGCGGAGGAGGCGCTGGGCGATGTCGGGGCGGGAGGAGAAGAGGTCGGTGGTTTCGGCGGGGTCTTCGTCGAGATTGTAGAGCTCGTAGACGGGATTATCGGAGCGGATGCCGAGGTGGACGAGTTTCCACGGGCCTTCGCGGACTGCCTGGCGGCCGCCGGCTTCCTGGAATTCGAAGTAGAGATAATCGTGCTCTTTCTGCCCGTCGCGGCCTTCGAGGAGGGGGAGAATGCTGACGCCGTCGAGCCCGGAAGGGGAGACCTTGCCGGTCAGTTCGCGGAAAGTGGGCATGAGGTCCCAGAACGTGCAGACAAAGTCGGTCTCACTCCCTGCGGCGACATGCCCGGGCCAGACGACGATCATCGGGACTCGGATGCCGCCTTCGTAGACATCGCGCTTGTAGCCCCTCCAGGGGCCGTTGCTGTCGAAGAAGTCAGGATCGGCACCGCCTTCGAGATGCGGCCCGTTGTCGCTGGAGAAAATAATAATGGTATTGTCCAGCACCCCTTCTTCCTTCAGCGTCCGGACAATGTCGCTGACGTACCGGTCGAGCCGCGTCACCATCGCGGCGAATGTCGCATGCGGATACTCCTGCGAGCAATAACCACCCTTGCGGAACCATGGCCCGTCATCGACCCCGTAGAACGGCGTTTCCGGATAGCGCCCCCGGAATCCCTGGATAATATCGTCCTCAGGCACAATTAGTTCCGCGTGCGGAATCGTGGTTGGATACCACATGAAGAACGGCTTCTCGCTCCTTGCCGCCTGGCGAATAAACTTGAGCGCCTCCCCGTGGATGAGGTCCGGTGCGTATGTGCCTTCGCCGTAAGGCACCTCGTCGGTATTGTCCGTCAGGACGAACTTTTCGCTGTCGCTCCAGAGGTGGTCGGGGTAGTAGCTATGGGCGAGCAACTGGCAGTTGTAGCCGAAGAACCGCCCGACGCCCTGTGCCGCCGGATCGCCAGTCGTGCCGACGAATCCGAGTCCCCATTTGCCGAAGGCTCCGGTAGTATAACCAGCTTCGGAGAGGTCGTGGAATATGGTCTCGGCGCCCTCCGGCAGCGGAAACTGGCCCTCCGGGTCGAGCTCCACGTTGCCCCTTATCGCCGTGTGGCCGCTGTGGGTGCCGGTGATGAGGCAGCTCCGCGACGGTGCGCTGACGGTGGTCCCGGAGTAGCACTGCGTGAAGCGCATTCCCGCGGCCGCGAGCGAATCGATAGCAGGCGTAGTAAACCGCTGCTGTCCGTAGCAGCTCAAGTCACCCCATCCGAGGTCGTCGGCGAGGATAAACACGATATTCGGCTGCTGCTGAATAGTTTTGGCGGCCGGAGCACAAGCTGCGAGGAGCCCTCCGGCGGAGGCGATGGCTAAGTTCGGAAGATGTTTCATTTGAGGGATAAGGCGTACAAATTTCGTGCCCCGCTCGGGATTTTTTATTACCTTTGTCAACGTGGCAACGATAGTTATCATACTCCTGACAGCTGCGGTGAGCGTATTCGCCTTTTACGGCGGCCTGGACATCCATGGCCTCAAGTTCAACGCGTATGCCATCTGGCACCGCAGGCAGTGGTACAGGATGCTCACATACGGCCTCGTGCACGGCGGTTGGGGGCACCTGATCTTCAATATGCTGACGCTGTGGTTTTTCGGTCCGCTGGTGGAGGACGGGTTCGCGGCGCTTTTCGGCGAGGTAGGGGGGCCGATAGTATTCGCCTCAATGTATGTGAGTGCGCTCGCGGTGTCGACGGTTGGGGACCTCCTCAAGTACCGTAACGACCCGTATTACAACGCAGTAGGTGCCTCCGGGGCGGTGTCGGCCGTGCTTTTCGCCGCCATTCTCTTCCAGCCGAGAATGGGGATATTCATCATGTTCATTCCGATTCCGGTGCCGGCGTGGCTGTTCGCTCCGCTATATCTGGTCTACTGCGTCTACATGGCCCGGCGCAATGTCGACAACATCGGCCACAGCGCCCACTTCTGGGGTGCCGTCTACGGGCTTGTATTCCCGATTTTGTGTTATCCGGGCATAGTCACCTGGTGCCTCAGTCAGCTTCATCTGCTATGAAACGCTTCCTCCTTCTTCTCATTCTGATCCCCAGTCTGGCGCTTTCGCAGAATCCGATCATCCCCGGCTTCCACCCCGATCCCTCCATCGTGCGCGTAGGCGAATATTATTATATAGTCAACTCCTCCTTCCAATACTTTCCCGGAGTGCCGATCCACCGAAGCTCCGACCTCCGTCACTGGGAGCTCATCGGAAACGTTTTGGATCGCGACAGCCAGCTTCCTCTCGGCAGCGCCAATTCCTGGCAGGGAATATTCGCCCCCACGATCCGTTACAATGACGGCATATATTACATGGTCACGACCAATGTCTCCGTCGGCCGCAACTTCTTCGTCACCGCGACAGATCCCGCCGGCCCCTGGTCCGAACCAATCTGGCTCGATCAGGGCGGAATCGATCCGTCATTCTATTTTGAAGGTGGCCGCTGCTATCTCGTGTCCAATCCGGACAATTCAATCACGCTTTGCGAAATCGATCCTTCTTCCGGACGTCAACTTTCGCCTTCAAAAGTCATCTGGAGAGGCACCGGCGGCCGTTATCCGGAAGGTCCCCATATCTATCACAAAGACGGCTGGTACTATCTCCTGATATCAGAAGGTGGCACTGAAATGGCTCACAGCCTCACCATTGCCCGCAGCCGCAACATCGACGGCCCCTACAAGCCGGGTCCGTCCAATCCCATCCTCACCCACTGCAGTCTCGCGGCGCAGGACAGTCCCATCCAGGGCACCGGCCACGGCGACTTCGTCCAGTCCCCGGACGGCTCTTGGCACGTGGTATTCCTCGCCTTCCGCCGCTTCGGCGGTGACTACCACCACCTCGGCCGCGAAACCTTCATCGCTCCCGTCACCTGGCTCTCCGGCTGGCCCGTCATCAACGACGGCCACCCCATCGCGCTCGACCTCACCGCCACGCCCGTCACAACTGTTTCCACGCCACCCTTTACCGGTCCCGAGTGGGTCCACATCCAGAACCCGGAGCGCGACAACTACACTCGCATCGGGAGCGCCCTTGTGCTTCGCGGCAACGGCTCGTCCCTTACCACCGGCCAGCACCCGACCTACCTCGGCCGCCGCCAGGAGGGCCCCGACATCTGTCTCGACGCCACCCTCACCGCCCTCACTGACAGCACCGTCGCCGGCATCACCGTTTACCAAATCGACGGCGGCCACCTCGACCTCGGCTTCGGGTCCGACACCACCCTCACCCTCCGCTATCAACTCAAAAGCATCAACCACCTCGCCGCCTCCCGCCCCCTCCA
>CAJODR010000002.1:0-3588 GCA_905233275.1 uncultured Bacteroidales bacterium
TCCCGCTTTCAGGGAGGCAGTAGTTTGATTGAGGGTGACAGAAGTTACCTGGGTAGCAATAACAGTGACTGCACAGGTAGCAGTCTTGTCTCCGGCCTTCGCAGTGATGGTTGCAGAACCAACCTTCTTGGCAGTGACTACACCATTATCTACTGTAGCAACAGAGGCATCGGAGGTCGTCCAGGTGACTGACTTGTCCGTGGCATCATCAGGTTTGACTGTGGCTGTGAGGGTGACTGTCTCTCCTGCTTTCAAGGATGTTTCTGTTATGTCAATACTAATCTCCTCAACATTGATAGGGGTGACATTCACGACACAGGATGCTGACTTGATTCCACAAGATGCCTTGATGGTGGTCTGGCCAATCTTTACAGCAGTTACCAGCCCTTCCTTGACCGTCGCAACAGACTCATCAGATGAAATCCACAGGACAGTTTTGTCAGTTACATTCTCTGGAAGAATTGTTACTAAAAGATGAATTGTCTGGTTTATTGGAACATCAATAGAAGAGTGGTTTAAAGAAACACTGGAGACAACAATCTCCTGCTTCTCTTGTTCGCAGGCCAAGATGCCAATCAGTAAAAGGGTAGAAAAGACAATATGCTTGAATGCTTTCATACTATAGCACTTAATTCATTATTACAGTCACCTTCCTTCTACCATCATCTGACACGGATTCCTCCATCTTAAATACAGGCTTGGGATGTGTGAATCCTGAATACCTTGCCCTTGAGGCATGGCTCAGCATTTGAGGAGAATGAGATATTACACTCCGATCCCATGTCACAAAGTCATTAAAACTATACTCCCAATCTTCTCCATAAGCTACCTTATGAATCTTTTTATATATTGCCTCCCTTGCAGGAACGCTATACTCTCCACCAGAATTCATCATACTCTCTACGACAGATTTCCAAATCCCACTGGAATAGAAGGCTCCCTCAATAATTGAGACCTCGGACTCATCATAACCCGAGTTGTCATCTAAAAACCTACACCATCCAACCAAACTCGGATCAGAAGTAAACGCGACATTTGCCCACCAGCCGAAATGTGACTGATAATATTGTTTGAAATCTGCTTCCCAAGTTTCCATTTCTCCTGTAAGCTCTACATATTCATCATGCAATGCGGCAAACGCATGACCAAACTCATGACACACAACGTATCGGAATCTCTGCTCATCTACTGATTTACCGACCCAACCAATACCAGATATCTTTGCAGGATAATCATAGTATTCATCATCAGTTCCCCCACCACCTTGAATCATTGCAACACCATCATTGTAATCATTTACGACGATGAGTGTCGTGACATTTTTGTTTTGATACATGCCGATTTCTTCCTGACCGACAGCTTGGCTAATATACTCATATAATGCTATATCATCATTATCACCACCATCCCCGTCTTTCCAACGATCATAGGTGAAATTGAATGCAGTAAACTGGTCATAGTTTTCATTCTCTGAAACAGCGATTACCATATATACATTAAAGAGATGCCTAAATGACTTGAAGGGCTCTATACTGAATATCTGCTCCATCGCTGCAGTCATATCCTTCTCATATGTGCCGTCTGCAATTAGCCTATCAGAATATGCTTCACCCATTATTACCAGATTGACTCCACGACCTTCGGATGCAACATTCAGCATTTTTACTTCCTTGTCCTTGCTATAATCCGTGCTGTAGTACAGATCAGGATTGTAGTTCATCGAAAGATCCGGAAGTGTCTCCCCGGGACTAAACCATTGTATGTAATCTGCACATCCTTGAAGTTGTGCTTCAGGAGAGAGCATTATCTCTCTAGTGGTTTGGCAGCAGAGGACTGCACAGTTTCTGCTGCGGCTGGCCATCTTATAACAAGTCAGATAGTTGCTAGGTGACAGGGAAAGATCAAAGGCTCCCATGTCTAGTTTCAGCAAAGATCGACAGTGAGTGAACATCCCTTGGGCATACTCAAGACGATCAGAAGAAAAAGTACTGATGTCCAGTTTCTCCAAGCGGTAGCACTCTGCAAACATTCCTCCCATACTCTTAACATTATGGGTATCAAAGAACGACAAATCTAAGTTCTTCAATGAAGAACAACGCATGAACATATAATTCATGTCCCAAACATTTGATGTATCAAAATGAGATAAGTCAATCGTTTCTAACGAAACACAATCTTGAAACATGGTGTACATTCTCTTTGCGTTGCCAGTAATAAAGCGATCTCCGAATGTAATTTCTTTTAGGGACAAACACCCAAGAAACATTCCGCCGAAATCTGTACACATGGAAGTGTCAAAATTTGAAAGATCTAAAGAACGAAGATTTATCAACCTCGAGAAAAGGCTATTGCCATACCCTTCAATAACCTGATAGACCTCCCCTTTTGTATAATAATTAAGGACTGTCCCATCAATTTCATAATAAACCGTTTCAGCATTAGGGTCTGTATGGTACAGGATGTTTTCAGTTGCTTTATCTGTTGAAACATAAAAATGCATCTCCGTAATCTCTTGTCTATTGATAGAATCGGGAATGATGTCCCACGATGTAAATCTGGCATATGTCAAGGGAGACGCGTGAAAAGTAAGATTTTCATCAGCTTTATACAGGCGTTTGAACTTGGATTTCGTGAAAGTCACGCCTGCATCATCATTAAGTATTATTGATGCCTCGGTATTATCTTTTTTGTATGTAATTGTAACACCATCCGTCAACTCTCTCGCCGGCAGGACAGCATAATAATACTTATCAGGAGAAAAGTAACCATTATTTGGGGCTGTAACGATAATTTGATCGTAACCGCTCGCGCTGACCAGTTCACCACTAGCATCGTACTTCATTCTACCAGAAAGAGCTGGACCGGTTTCGCCGGATCCCTGCATAGGGATGCTTCTAATTGTAATGCTTCTAATATCAGGATTGGAAACAGAGAACTTGATGCCACCAAATAAGTTTTTGAAGTATAGATTTTCGTTATTTGAAATTGCGAAACTTTTAAATACCTTTTCAGGAAAATCGTTCTCTTTGGCGACCTGAGTATTAGGAAGTATAACTGATATTCCATCGTTAGCGCCATAACAAAAAGTCGCCTCATCATATGGATAAACAGCAATATATGTCGCATTGTCTGGTATTGCTCCTGCTTGTCCTTCAAAATCCACGGTAGAGGCGGGCATTGTATTGGTAGAAACAAGTTTATAACCACCATTCTCTCCGCTATTGACAAACAAACTAATCTCATCTCCCGGCTCCCACCAGATGCATCCATCCTCCTGAAGTACAGTCTTGGTTTCAGGAGCCCATCCGGCATGAAAAACAACTTCGTGTAGTTCTCCAAGTGTGGATTCCCCTGGTTGCTGTTCAACCTCTTTTACACAAGATAAGAATATGAGTAATATAGTCAGTGTGCAAAACACTCGCGAGAATAATCGAGCCATGTTGTAGTATCCTGTTAAAAACTGTACCAGAAGAAGAAATGAAAGACATTTATAGTGGCCTCCTCTGGTTGGACAGGGTTAAGCCCTTGTTAAGTCAATCTCTCCTCGGAGCAGAGCCCTCCCTATAGGTGGTGCTCTGCGTCCTGGAC
>CAJODR010000002.1:3624-136181 GCA_905233275.1 uncultured Bacteroidales bacterium
GGGCCGGGATCTTGTGCCCGATGCCCTGGTGGCAGCGCCGGTTGTTGTAATAGTCAATGAAGCCCGCGATTCCGTGCCGCAGCGCGGCCACGTTATCCTCCGGATTCAAGTATATATACTCCTGGAAGGGAGACAATATTGTTTCCCTTTCCTTGTTTTCAGGGGGAAGATGCACCTCTGGTGCAATTTTGGTGCAACTTTTTTGGGCTGAAAAATAAGAAAAACCCTCTCTGAAATACTCAGAAAGGGTTTTTTGCTTGAAAAGAAGCGGAGAGGACGAGATTCGAACTCGTGGTACCCGGAAAGAGTACGGCAGTTTAGCAAACTGCTGGTTTCAGCCACTCACCCACCTCTCCGTGGAATGATTCCGAAACTCCCGTCGCGGAAGACGGGACTGCAAAGTTACGAATATTTTTTAATCCCGCAACAGCGAACTACCACTTTTCGTAGTGGATGTTCTCCGGTTTCCATTTATCCTTGACATCGGGATCCTCTGCGGGATGGCCGACGGGGACGATGGCGTAAGGGGTGACACCTTCGGGAATGCCGAGGACTTCGATGGCGAGATTCATTCGCTCTTCGTAAGGATAACATGCCGTCCAGACGGCTCCGAGGCCCATTGCGTGAGCGGCGAGGAGGAGATTCTCTGTGGCGGCGGCGCAGTCGGCGGTCCAGTTGCCGTTCTCGATCTGCTGGCCGTCACGACCTGTAAACATGGTCTCACCGCAGACTACAAAGATGGCGGCGCAGTCGGAATACATTGCCCTGGGGCCTCTCCTTTCGCCCTGCATGGCGTCCTTGACGGCCTGGTCTGTCACTACGACAAAGCGCCAGGGCTGGAGGTTCATGCCTGTCGGCGCAGCCATTGCGGCGCGGAGAAGGGTCTCGATTTCCTCGCTGGTGAGCTTTTCGTCCGTATAAGCGCGGACACTCTTGCGGGTCATGATGGTCTCAATGGCGGAAGGACCTGCGGTTTCAGGGGCTTTTGCCTCTTCCTTGGGAGTACCGCAAGCGGCGAATGCGGCCGCGACAAGAAGTAAAGATGCTATTCTTTTCATACTATTAGACAATTGACAGCGGCAAATTTACCAAAATTATTGGTAATTTTGCACCCGTTATGACAAAGAAACTGTTACTTCTCATCATCATCGCTGCGGCTACAGCATGCGGATCACCCAGGAAAAACGTCAATACTCCCGCGGCAGAGCCGGCAGAGACCCTCATGAGCGGCGATCTCGTATTCATCGGCATCCCGATGGATTATGCACTCGACGAGAACAGCATGGACAGCGCCATTGCAGCGGCGACCGGAGACGGCGAAATCAACCTCATCCACGTCGCCATCCTCGAAATGGACGGTGACAAGCCCTACATCATCGACGCCACGCTCAAGCACGGTGTGGACCGCCATCCCCTCGACACGATGCTGAAGGAATTCACCCTCAAGGACGGCTCGCAGCCCACTTATATCGTCAAGAGAATGAAGGACCGCACCCTGGCCGACCAGTGGATTGAACGCGCCAAGACCTTCTGCGGCCAGCCATACGACTGCGCCTTCCTTCCTGCCAACGGTGCTCTTTACTGCACAGAACTTGTCAGGGACAGCTTCCTCGGCGCCTCCGGCGAATATCTGTTCGATGAGAATCCCATGAATTTCCTCGACGACGAAGGCAATATGCCCGTCTACTGGACACAGCTGTTCGCTCTCATCGGCCAGGAAGTCCCCCAGGGCCTTCCCGGAACCAATCCTCAGGACATGTCCACATCGCCCCTGCTTGAAACAGTGGTGCTGCTGTCCTTATAGACAGGCAGTATTACGGCTTCACATAACGGTCGCCGGTGACGTCTTTGACGGCGTCGATGAAGGCGGGGGCGTAGGGCGGGGAGGTGCGGTGGCCGGGGATGACGACGCACCGTCGTGCCCGCCATCCTCCCCGTCATGCCCGGCTTGACCGGGCATCCCCAGCCGGGAGGCCATGAGGCGGATGTACCAGGCCTCGCTCAGGGACAAAATATCGTTGCCGAATGTCATCGCGGCAGCCTTGGACTCAACCTCCTTCTGGTCTTCTGCATAATAATCCTCAAGCTCAGTCTGGGCCTCGCGGAGGTCGCCGATGATGGCGCTGTAGCGCGGGTAGACCATGTTGGCCACGAAATTGTTCATCCAGAAGGCGCTTTCGGTGCTGAACTCGTAGATGTTGTTGTTTTCCTTGCGGAACGGGGCGGGGACCCTGTTGATACCGCAGTAGACGGGCACGTAGGCCACCATCGAGGCGTCATCGAGGTTGAAATAGGTGACTCCGCCGACCGCATCGGGGAGCCACGAACGCATCTGGCACACCAGCGTCATGCCGCTCTGCTGGCAGCCTATGGGACGCTCGCGGAACATTTGCGTGCCATCGCTACTCTCAAAATTGACAAGCTGGTTGCGGTAGGGTGACGCCCAGGGACCGGCACTCATGTCAACCGTCATATCGAGGGCCGTGCCCTCATAATGGTCACGCATGTCATTCATGATATCGCGCACGGAAACCGGAGCGTCCGGCTTGATCCACAGCGGCAGATGGTCGTATTCCGAGAAATCGAAATTGAGGAATGACAGATACTTGTCCATCTCCTCCTTGTCATAATGATGACGGAAGAAGCTCCATACACGCCCCTCGCAGTAGCGCACCAGATTGAACGCCATCGGGCAGTATGCCTCGCGGAAGCTGAAATCCGCGTCCGGACCGTCGTAGAAGCCCATTTCACGGGCGAATGAAATCACGTCCGGCGAATACATGCATTCGTCGCCGACGACATAGAAGCCGAGCTTCTTGTCAATCTTTTTGGCCTGCGGGAACTGCTGGATGCGGCTCGAATTGGCATATGCCGTGATGCAGTCGTCGGGGACGCGGAGAGCCACCCAGACGCCGCCTTTACGGCCGGGACCCTTGCCAATGAGCTCCATGATCCAGGCCTCCTCGGGGTCGCAGATGGCAAAAGATTCGCCGGTGGCGTTGTAACCGTAGTCGCGGACGAGCTGTGCCATCACGGCAATCGCCTCACGAGCCGTCGCACTGCGCTGCAGGGCCAGGTTCATCAGGCCGAAATAATCCATGTAGCCTTCCGGATTGCGAAGCTCCTTGCGGCCGCCCCACGTTGTCTCGACGATGCTGACCTGGTGGTCATTCATGAGGCCCACTACGCCGTATGTATATTCAACCTGCGGAATGTAATGCACGACCGTGTCGCGCCAGACCCTGAGAGCAATCATTTCACCCGGTTCGTGGCGCCCGGGCGCGGAATAGCTGAGCGAAGAGGCAAAGCCGAAACTGTCGCAATTGTACGTACAAATGACACTGCCGTCGACAGAAGCTTTCTTGCCGACTATAAGATTGGTGCACGCCAGCGCGGGAATGACCGCACTGGCGAGCAGAATGGATAAAAAGACTTTTTTCATCTATTATTTCATATAGGTGTAGCGATAGTCTGTGGGCGAGACAAGGGTTTCCTTGATGACTCTTGGGATGACCCAGCGGATGAGGTTGAATTCGCCGCCGGCTTTGTCGTTGGTGCCGGATGCGCGGGCGCCGCCGAATGGCTGGAGGCCGACCACCGCTCCCGTGGGCTTGTCGTTGATGTAGAAGTTGCCTGCAGCATAGCGGAGGCCGTCGGCGATCTTCTCAACAGCTAGACGGTCACGGCCGAATACTGCACCTGTGAGGCCGTACGGCGAAGTCTCGTCGCAGAACTTCACGGTCTCATCGACCTTGTCGTCATCGTAGGGGAATACGGTGAGCACGGGGCCGAAGATTTCCTCTTCCATCGACTTGAAATGGGGATCCGTGGTCTCGATGACCGTCGGCTCGACAAAGTAACCGACGGACTTGTCACGGCCGCCGCCCATGACGATTTTGGCGTCTTGAGAGGCCTCTGCATAGGAAATGTAGCTGTTGATCTTATCCCATGAAGCCTCGTCGATGACGGCGTTGATATAGTTGGAATGATCGCGCACATCACCCATCTTGACCTCGGAGGCATACTGCTTCATGATGCCGAGCACCTCGGGCCACAGGCTCTTGGGGATATACATCCTGGACGCCGCCGAGCACTTCTGTCCCTGGAACTCGTATGCTCCGCAGAATGCCGCCGTGGCAACTGCCTTGGGATCGGCGCTGGGATGCACGAAGATGAAGTCCTTGCCGCCGGTCTCGCCGACGAGACGGGGATAGCTGACATAGTGGCCGAGATTCTCGCATGCCTGCTTCCAGAGGCTGTTGAACGTGCCCGTGGAGCCGGTGAAATGAATACCGGAGAACCATTTGGACGAAGTCGCAACCTTGCCGATGAGAGCGCCGCTTCCGGGCAGGAAGTTGACAACGCCATCGGGAAGGCCCGCCTCTTTGTAAAGTTGCATCAGGTAGTAATTGCTGAGCGTAGCCGTAGAAGAGGGCTTCCAGATGGCGACATTGCCCATGAGGACGGGGGTCATGCAGAGGTTGGACGCGATGGAAGTGAAATTGAACGGAGTCACAGCCAGAATGAAGCCCTCGAGTGGACGGAATTCGGTCTGGTTGATGTTGCCGACACCGTTTTTCGGCTGCATCGCGTATATCTTGGACGCGTAATGGACGTTGTAGCGGAAGAAGTCGATCGTTTCGCAGGCGGAATCGATTTCGGCCTGGTAGATATTCTTGGACTGCCCGAGCATGCAGGCCGCGTTGAGAATGGGGCGGTACTTGGTCGCAAGGAGCTCAGCCATTTTCATCACGATTGCAGCCCTTGTGGTCCAAGGCGTGCGTGACCAGACCTTATGTGCCTCCATAGCGGCCTCAATGGCCATTTGAACCTCTTTTTCGCCCACTTTGTGGAATGTCGCCAGGACGTGCCCATGATCGTGAGGGCAGACGACCTTGCCGGTATCGCCGGTGCGGATTTCCTTGCCGCCGATGATGATGGGAATGTCGACGACCGTATTCCACTGGTGCTCAAGCTCTTTATCGAGGGCTATACGCTCGGGGGAACCTTCCAGATACGATTTTACCGGTTCGTTGGCGGGAACCGGGAATGTGATAGCTGCGTTATTCATATTATGTGGTAGTGGTTATTCTTAGTCTCCGTAGGGGTTGGCGTCATCCCAGTCCTTGAGAATGTCGCCGTGGTGGTTGACGCAATGGATATAGATAGCCTGTTTGCGTGTCTCGTCGAGGGATTCCCATGTGCTTGTGCAGCCGGGGTACTGCCATTCAGAATCGCTGAACGGAGAGCCGTGGGCCTTCTTGGTGGCGATTTTGCGCGCAACGCGTTCTTTCTCACAGATTGCGAGGGAGGCCCACCAGTAATCGAGATTGATATTTTCCATAGTTATTTACAATATTAATGTTTACAAATATACGCATTTTTTATTTACCCTCAAAAGCTTCAACGGCAACGTCCAGTTCCTCATCCAAAGCACCGGAGAGTCTTTCACCATAACGAACCAGAAAAGCCAGGGCTGTGATGCTCTGGCTTTTCATGTGGTCCCAGGGGGACTTGAACCCTCGACCCACGGATTATGAGTCCGCTGCTCTAACCGACTGAGCTATGGGACCTTAAGCCCCCTCTCGGGAGGGGCGCTTGTTAACCTCAGACCTTGATCTCAACCTCAACTCCGGAGGGGAGTTCGAGCTTCATGAGAGCGTCGACGGTCTTTGCGTTGCTGTCGTCGATGTCGAGAAGACGTACGTAGGAATCCAGTTCGAACTGCTCGCGGGCCTTCTTGTTGACGAAGGTCGAACGGTTGACGGTGTAGATCTTCTTGCGGGTCGGAAGGGGAATGGGACCATTCACCTTTGCGCCGGTGGCTTTGACTGTGTCAACGATCTTGACTGCTGACTTGTCAACGAGCATGTGATCGAAGGACTTGAGTTTGATGCGGATTTTCTGTGACATAATACTTTGTTAGATTTTATTCATCTTCAAAAACTGGCATCCGGTATCCGCTCCTCTCGACGATTTCCTTCATGAGGTTTGCAGGAACTTCGGCATAGTGGTCGAATGTCATCGAACTCGTGGCGCGGCCGGAGGACAGGGTCCTCAGCACGGTCACGTAGCCGAACTGCTCGGCGAGTGGAACGAATGCCTTGACGATGCGGGCGCCGTTGGCCGTGGAATCCATTGCCAGAATCTGTCCGCGACGCCGGTTGAGGTCTCCCACGATGTCGCCCATGTAGTCCTCGGGGGTGACGACCTCCAGTGACATGATGGGCTCAAGGAGCACCGGACGCGCCTTGAGACAGGCCTGACGGAATGCCATACGGGCGGCCATTTCAAATGAAATCTGATCGGAATCCACGGGATGGAATGATCCGTCAAGGAGGGTAACCTTCAGGGATTCAACCTCATAGCCCGCGAGAACGCCGGTCGACATAGCCGACTTGAAGCCTTTCTCCACGCAGGGGATGAATTCTTTGGGAATGTTGCCTCCCTTGACCTGGTCGAGGAATTGGAGACCGCTGACGCCTTCGTCAGCAGGACCAACAGATACAACGATGTCCGCGAACTTGCCGCGGCCTCCGGTCTGCTTGCGGAAGACCTCGTGTACCTGCACTGTTCCTGTGACAGCCTCCTTGTAGTTGACCTGTGGCGCACCCTGGTTGATTTCGACGCCGAACTCGCGGCGGAGTCGGTCGACGATGATGTCCAGGTGCAGCTCGCCCATACCGCTGATGACGGTCTGGCCGGTCTCTGCATCGGCCTTGACGGTGAATGTCGGGTCCTCCTCGGCGAGTTTGCCGAGGGCGATCGCGAGCTTGTCGAGGTCGAGCTGAGTCTTGGGCTCAACTGCAATTCCGATGACCGGATCCGGGAATTCCATTGATTCGAGTACGATGGGATGGTTCTCTTCACAGACTGTGTCGCCTGTGTGAAGATCCCGGAATCCCACCGCCGCACAGATGTCTCCTGCCTCAACAGTATCGATAGGATTCTGGTGGTTGGAGTGCATCTGGAACAGGCGGGATACTCGTTCTTTGCGCGCGGTGCGTGTGTTGTAGATGTAGGAACCTCCGTCAAGACGGCCGGAATACACCCTCATGAAAGCGAGACGGCCCATGAAGGGATCCGTCGCAATCTTGAACACGAGGGCGCAGAACGGGTCGTCCGGGGAGGGCCTGCGCTCAACGTCCGCACCTGTGCGCGGATTGGTACCTTTGACTGCCCCTTTGTCGAGGGGGGAAGGGAGATAGCGCATCACTGCGTCGAGGAGATACTGGACACCCTTGTTTTTGAACGAACTGCCGCAGCATGCCGGTACAATCTGCATTGCGATGGTACCCTTGCGCAGGGCGGCGATGATTTCGTCCTCGGTGAGGGAGTCAGGATCCTCGAAATACTTCTCCATGAGGGCCTCGTCGCATTCGGCCGCAGCCTCGATGAGGGCGGCACGGGCCGTCTCCACGTCATCCTTCATGTCTTCGGGGATAACCCCTTCCTTGAAGTTTTCAAGTTCTTCGGAGGATTCGTAGTAGATGGCCTTCCTTGAAAGGAGGTCGACGATACCCTGGAACTGGTCCTCGGCCCCGATGGGGAGGCAGACCGGTACCGCATTGGCCCCGAGCTTTGCCTTGATCTCCTCGACGCATGCGAGGAAGTCGGCTCCGACACGGTCCATCTTGTTGACATAGGCGATCTTGGGAACGCCGTACTTGTCGGCCTGGCGCCAGACGGTCTCCGACTGGGGCTGGACGCGCCCGACTGCGCAGAATGTCGCAATCGTGCCGTCGAGGACCCTGAGGGAGCGTTCCACTTCGACGGTGAAGTCGACGTGACCGGGAGTGTCGATCAGGTTGATCTGATAGACCTGTCCGCGATAGTGCCAGAATGCCGTAGTGGCGGCGGAGGTGATGGTGATGCCCCTCTCCTGCTCCTGCACCATCCAGTCCATGGTGGCGGCACCCTCGTGCACTTCACCGATCTTGTGTGTCTTGCCGGTGTAGAAGAGGATGCGCTCGGACGTGGTGGTCTTACCGGCATCGATGTGGGCCATGATGCCGATGTTGCGGGTGAATCTGAGGTCGCGGACTGCCATCTTTCTGCCTTTGTCAGTCGAGATGCATTAGAAACGGAAGTGGGCAAATGCCTTGTTGGCCTCTGCCATCCTGTGCATGTCTTCTTTACGCTTGAACGCGCCACCTTCGTTGTTGTACGCAGCGATGATTTCGGCGGCGAGTTTTTCGGCCATCGAGTGTCCCGAACGCTTGCGGGCGAACTGGATCATATTCTTCATGGAGACGGAGACTTTCCTCTCGGGACGGAGCTCGGTAGGCACCTGGAAGTTGGCACCGCCGATACGGCGTGACTTGACCTCGATCTGAGGGGTCACGTTCTCGAGCGCCTTCCTCCAAATATCCAGAGGAGCCTTGTCAGAATCTTTCATCTTCTCGCCTACCATGTCAATGGCATCGTAAAAAATTGAATACGCGATACTCTTCTTCCCCTGAAGCATGAGGTTGTTGACGAAACGGGTCACCTCAACGTCATGAAACTTCGGATCAGGAAGTAGAATTCTCTTTTTAGGCTTCGCTTTTCTCATTTTAACTGAAAATTAATAAAGGTGAATTACTTCTTAGATTTCTTCGGCCTCTTGGCGCCGTAAAGGGAACGGGACTGGGTCCTTCCTTCTACGCCGGCAGTATCCAAAGCTCCTCTAAGGATGTGGTAACGTACACCCGGAAGGTCCTTTACACGGCCTCCGCGGACGAGCACGATGGAGTGCTCCTGGAGGTTGTGGCCCTCACCAGGGATGTAGGCATTGACCTCTTTGGCGTTTGAAAGGCGAACACGGGCAACCTTACGCATTGCTGAGTTAGGTTTCTTAGGGGTCGTCGTGTAAACACGAAGACATACGCCACGCTTCTGAGGGCATGCATCCAACGCGCGAGACTTGCTTTTTACTTCAATACTCTCGCGACCCTTGCGAACAAGTTGTTGAATTGTAGGCATAAATGGTTGTTAATAAATAAATTGTGTTTTTAGCCCCAAATTTGGGGCTGCAAATATACGCATTTTTTCGGAATCTGCAAAGTTTTGGCGCGTCAAACGCGCACGCGTGACGCTCAAGGCCACAGACGCAGGCTAAGAGAACGGCACCGTAAACACGAAGCGCGCTCCTCCGGAATAAGATGTGTCGAGCCAGATATCGCCGCCGATATTGGCCACGATGATCTTGCAGATGCTGAGGCCGAGACCGGCACCCTGTACGTGTTCGTCGAGTTTGACGAAGCGCTCGAAAATCTCCTTTGCCTTTTCCGGAGGAACTCCGGGACCGGTGTCAGAGACGGAGAATGTCACATATCCGGGATTCTCTACGATCGAGCTCTCAAGTGTGATACTGCCCTCCTTAGTGTACTTGCAGGCGTTTGTGAGGAGGTTCAGGAGAACCTGCTGGACGCGGAGGCCGTCGGTATTGAAGCGAAGCTCTTCCGGAAGGCCGTTTTTCCTAATGAGTTCCACTCCCGGCGGCAGCCTGTGCTCAATCGACTTGAGGGCCATGCGGGCCATGTCGTTGAGATTGCAGGGGCTGTTGTTGATCTGATACTTGCCGTTTTCCACATCCGACAGGCTGAGCATGTCGTTGATAATGACCGTGAGAAGGTTGGCATTGTTTGACACATAGCCCATGTATTCGGCTTTTTCCGCTTCGGTATTGTACCCGTCAGGGAGGCAGAGGAGCTGCGAAAAGCCGGTGATGGCATTAAGCGGTGTGCGGACCTCGTGGCTGATGTTCTGGACGAATGCCGCCTTCATCTTATTGGCCTTCTCGGCAATGTCGCGGGCCTTCCGGAGCGCCTTCTGACTGCGTTTCATGACGAAGAAGACAAAGAGGCCGAAGGACACCAGGGCAAAGAACGCCGCCCACATTATGGTAGGCTTGTGGGCCTCCCACATGGTGTGAGGCTTGCCGATAATCTCTGCTTGTTCAGGAATCAGTGACGTATCGAGGCCATACTGCTCCATCGCCTTCCAGTTGAGCGTAGGGCGGCCCACCTCAACATGGATGAAAGGAAGGTCCTTTGGATTGAAACCGTCATCAATGACAGCCTCGATCCGCTGCCGCATGATGCTGTAATACTGGTCGTGGTCGTAGCTGTAATATCCTATGATGCCGGGGGCATGTTCCAGATTGCATTTGAGCGTGGTGAAAACCGGACAGACCGACTCGATGATGTGGGTCACATTGTGTCTCGAAGTGACTGTCTCCTTGTAATCCTGATGCGACAGCCAGGAGCCGAAAAGAACGCCTGTAGTATTGTTGGGTTCTTTCTTAAGGATTTCTATCAATTCGTCAGTCGTATGGTCGGTGGAGAATAATGGCTGATATTCAATTGACGGATATTTGTTTGTAAGGTGCCTCTCGAGGCAGATCTGCTGCTCCTTGCTCTGGAAATTCTCGCCCGCGATGAAGATGAATTTGCGGATCTGGGGCTGCACCGTGAACATCAGGTCGATTGTCTGCTCCACCATGGCCGGAGCGTGTACGAGGGTGACGTTGAGCCCGTGCTCCCTCATGCTGAACACGAGGGTTCGCCTGGCTTTCGGATCCGCCTTGCCGCCGATGGCGTATGAGTCGTCGCAGTAATAATCGTGCTCCCCGGCGAGAATCATCGGAATCCCGGGCCAACGCTCATTGAGTTCGTCTGCTATCCCGTAACTGCTGCCTCCGACGAGAATCACCATATCCGGAGCCTCAGGATAATCGGCGAATATGGCCATCTCCTTCACCATAAGGTCTTCAACCGACGACAGCGAAGTGATCCTCAGGAAGCAAGTCTCGATATGGATATCCTTGCGCTCCGCTCCCAGCTGACGGATGGGCAGCAGCATATCCTGGGCCCATTCGCTGGACTCGGCATGAGTGCATATTACAAGGATTTTTTTGTTGTTTTGCCTCTCGCCGGCTCGAAGTGACAGCGGCAGGAAAAACAACAGGACTACAAGCAGAATGTGAATCTTGCGCATAGGGCCCATGGTCTCTTGCCACAAATATACAAATTTTTGCTATCTTTGGAAAAAAGAATTTCTGAATATGAAGAAAATAAAGTATACGCTAATGGCCCTTGCTCTTGCCGCGTCGGCGCCGCTCATGGCCCAGTATCCCACCTCGAGGGAGTCTTTCAACGAAGGATGGAAGTTCCTCAAAACCGATACTGACGCATCTGCAGCAGGGTTTGACGACAGCACCTGGCGTACGCTCGACCTGCCGCACGACTGGGGTGTGGAGGGAGATTTCGAGCAGATATTCCCCGGTGAGACCGGTAAATTGCCCTGGTGGGGAAGCGCATGGTACCGCAAGCACCTCAGCGTCACGGCCGAAGACCTCAAGGGGCTCGTACTGCTGGATATCGACGGCGCAATGTCATTCGCCACTGTATGGGTCAACGGAAAGGAAGTGGGCGGCCGGCCATACGGTTATGCCTCTTTCCAGACAGACCTGACGGACGCACTGCATGAGGGCGACAACGTCATCGCAATCCACATCGACAATCCGGAAAACTGCTCCAGATGGTATCCCGGAGGAGGAATCTACCGCAACGTCTGGCTCACGAAGAGCCACCGTCTGGGCCTGCAGTACAACGGGCTCCTCGTCGCTCCGCAACTGGTTGACGGGAAGGCGCTTATCCATTACAAGATGTACATCCGCAACCGGACCGGCAGCCCCAAGGGCGTCACGCTTTATGCCGGCATCTCCCGCGACGGGGAGGACAAGTTCATCGTTTCCGACGTCCATACCCTGCGTTCAGCCGACGAGGGAATGGAAATCGTCCGCACCCTAACGCTCAACGATCCCGAACTGTGGTCCCCCGACAATCCCTCACTTTACACCCTATGCGTCCTGGTCGAGCCTTTCGGCGAAGAATCAAGCGAAGAATATTACGCCACTTTCGGCGTCCGCAGCACCGAATGGAAGCCCGACGGATTCTACCTCAACGGCGAAAGGACCTTCCTCAAGGGAGTGTGCCTGCATCACGACTCCGGAGCGCTTGGCGCAGTCTGGAATACTTCGGCATGGATCCGCCGCCTCAACCTGCTGAAGGACATGGGCTGCAACGCCATCCGCACTTCGCATAATCCACCGGCGCCAGAACTGCTGAACCTGTGCGACAGGATGGGATTCCTCGTCATGGACGAGCTGACGGACACATGGACGATTCCGAAGAAGCCCAACGGCTATGCGTCGATATTCGACGAATGGGCGGAGCGCGACCTTGTCGATTTCATTCACCGCGACTTCAACCACCCGTCCGTCATCCTCTGGTCCATCGGCAACGAATGCGCCGAGCAGGGCTATCCTGAGAAATACGATATTCCTCGGCGCCTTACTGAAATCTGCCACCGGGAGGATCCGTCCCGTCTCGTATCGGCGGGCAATGACAACCTCTGGGCATCTACCCAGGAATACCGCAACACCATCGACGTCTACGGCTTCAACTACAAGCCGCACGCATACGAGACCTTCCGCGATGCCAATCCCGAAAAGCCGTTCATGGGCAGCGAAACGGCCTCCTGCGTATCTACAAGAGGATATTACCTATTCCCCGTCGAGGAGGACAAGGGCAAGGGATGGATCGAGGGTGAGCCGTTCCAGGTCAGCTCCTACGACCTCTACGCACCCGGCTGGGCATCCAAGCCCGACTACGAATGGTTCTACGAAGACAGCGTCCCGGAATGCGCTGGCGAATTCGTCTGGACGGGAATTGATTACCTCGGCGAACCGACTCCCTACAACGTCGACTGGTCGGTGCTGACCAATTTCCACGATCCTGCCGCCAAGGCCGAGGCCGAAGCCAAACTCAAGGAAATGTCGACGACACCTCCGCCGGCCCGAAGCTCCTATTTCGGCATCATCGACCTGGCGGGATTCCCGAAGGACAGGTATTGGATTTATATGGCCCGCTGGCGTCCGGAAGTGCCTATGGCACACATACTTCCGCACTGGACTTGGCCCGGCCGCGAAGGTCAGGTCACGCCGGTCCATGTGTATACGTCCGGCGACAGCGCAGAGCTGTTAGTCAACGGCAAATCGCAGGGGCTGAAGGTGCGAGGAGACAAAGAATACCGTCTCCGCTGGGATGACGTGGTCTATGAGCCCGGCAAGGTCGAAGTTGTGGCCTACAAGGACGGCAACATCTGGGCGACAGACGAGGTCGTGACTGCCGGCAAACCCTATGGTATAGGCATTGCACTCGAGCGCGGCCACGGTCCGCGTCCCGGCTACGGCGGCTTAGGAGAGGACTATTATGTGATTAAGGATGATTATGTTTCGACCGGAGACCTGCTCTTCTTCGACATTCGCATTCTCGACAATAACGGCCGCATAGTGCCGACCGCCGATAACCTCCTCGAAATCAAGGTCTCAGGGCCGGCGGAGCTGGTTTTCACCGATTCCGGCGACCCCACCTCGCACGTCTCCTTCAAGAGCACGAAGATCAAGGCTTTTGCCGGGCTTTCCACCCTCGGAATACGCATGACCGGCGACGGCACTATCAAAATCAAAGTCCGCTCAAAGGGCCTTAAGGGAATGAACTATTCTTTCACCCGTAAGAAGGGCACCATCTCCGCCCGTGCTCAACTACCGATGTTTTAGTTTTTGACAACAGATTGATTATGAAACAGATAAAAATATTGCTTATAGGTGCCGGGCTGCTGCTTGCGACCACGTCATGGGCACAGGGAGGCCGTCACGCAGATGGTGGCCACCGCGGAGGACCGGAGAGAGAGAAAGTGACGCGGGCTGACTATGCCGCCGCGGCGAGATTCTCCCAGAAACGTATTTCCAACATGGTATATTCGACGAGGCTGTCGCCGCACTGGTTTTCCGGCAGCGACCGTTTCTGGTACAGCTGGAAGACCTCGGAGGGCACGCGCTACTACATCGTGGACGCCGCAAAGGGCACCAAAGAGGAGATTTGGGACAACGTCAAGCTCGCCCGCGAGCTGACTGAAATCGTACGCGATCCATTTGACGCTCAGCATATTCCGCTGAAGAGCCTCAAGCTGAAAGACGACAAGGAATTCACCTTCGAAATCAAGAGTTCGCTGGACAGCACATTCCGCTTCACATACGACATCGCCTCAAAGAAACTCACCTACGAAGTCGGCGAGGAGAATGAGAAATACCCGCACTGGGCTGCGGTCAGCCCGGACGGCACCATGGGAGTCTACCTCAAGGACCACAACCTCTACATGATGGACTCCACCTCCCTCCGCCTTGCGGCGAAGGATCCCAAGGACAGCCTCATCGTCGAACGCCGCCTCACCACCGACGGCACCCACCACTTCTCTTGGAACGGCGATGACTACAACGGCGACAATGAGACCGATTCGACGGCCCGCAAGCATGCATCAATAAACTGGGCCCCCGACAGCCGCCATTTCGCGATTATCCGCTACGACATGAGCGACGTCAAGGAATTCTGGGTCATCAATTCGCTGTCAAAGCCCCGTCCTACGCTGGAGACCTACCACTACCAGATGCCGGGAGAGAAGGGACCGAAGGGCTACCTGTACGTATTCGACGCCCAGTCGGGCGAATCCCATTTCATAGCCTCCCAGGCCTTCAAGGACCAGAACGCCGAAATCATCTCGGCGCCCCCGACAGCCGAAGAGCGCAACCGCGAATATTTCAGCACCCGCTGGCTCGGCGACGAGAAAGGATTCTGGTACGTAAGGATGAGCCGTGACCTTCACCGCCTCGACCTCTGCCACGTCGATATAGCCGCTGACAGCACTGAGACCGTGATTTCCGAAAGGATGAATACCTACGTCGAGAGCCGCGAGCCCAAGTTCACGCCTTCAGGCGACATCCTCTGGTGGAGCGAGCGCGGCGGCTGGGCCAACATCTATCTCTACGGCCGCGACGGCACCCTCAAGAAGAATCTCACAGAAGGCGCATTCCACGTCGAAGACGTCCTCGGGGTCGGACCCGGCTACATGGTGGTCAGCGCCTGCGGCGTCAATCCGAAGGAGAATCCCTACCAGATGCACACCTTCCGTGTGCCTCTCGGCGGCGGGGCCATGACTCAGATCGACATGGACGACATGGACGTCCTTGCGACCGTTTCCGACAATGCACGCTACGCCGTGGCCAATTATTCCAGGGTGGATGCAAAACCCGCCGTAGCGCTTATAAACACCTCTACCGGCAAACTTACCCCTCTTGAGGAGGCAGATTTCACACGCCTCTTCGAAGCCGGATACAAATTCCCGGAACGCTTTAAGGTCAAGGCCGCTGATGGCATCACAGACCTCTACGGAGCCATTTACAAGCCGTTTGACTTTGACAGCACCAAAGTCTATCCGGTCTGCGACTACGTCTATCCCGGACCCCAGGTGGAGGCTGTCAATATCTCCTGGTCCTCCGGCATGACCCGCACCGACCGCCTCGCGCAGCTCGGCTTCATCGTCGTCACCGTCGGCAACCGCGGCGGACATCCCAACCGTTCGAAATGGTACCACAACTACGGCTACGGCAATCTCCGCGACTACGGTCTCGAAGACCAGAAATATGCCATCCAGCAGCTCTGTGAGCGGCATTCATACATGGACGTCGAGAGAGTCGGCATCCACGGACACAGCGGCGGCGGCTTCATGTCGACCGCGGCCATTCTCACCTACCCCGACTTCTTCAAGGCCGCCGTCTCCTGCGCCGGCAACCATGACAACAGCATCTACAACCGCTGGTGGAGCGAACAGCATCACGGCATCAAGGAAAAAGTCGTCGGCGAAGACACCACATTCGTCTATAAGATAGACACCAATCAGGAAATCGCGAAGAATCTCCGCGGCCACCTGCTCCTCGTCACCGGCGACATTGACAACAACGTCAATCCGGCCAACACCATCCGCGTAGTCAACGCCCTCATCCGCAGCGGAAAGCGATTCGACATGCTCGTCCTCCCTGGCCAGCGCCACGGTTTCGGCGACATGAACGAATTCTTCTTCTGGAAGATGGCCGACCACTACACCCGTTACCTCATGGGCGACAAGCGCAAACGCCCAGTAGACATCCCCGAAATTCACAATGACTGATACCATGAAACGCTATTTCTGGATCCTCCTCGCAATCCTCGCATTCGCAGGATGCAAAAATGACAAGAAAAAAACCGCAGACAAGCCGTCCAAGGAACCCACGGCAAAGGTTTACGAAGCCCCGACGCTGCAGGAAACCAAGCTCTCCGAAACCATAAACAATACCGAGGAAATGTCCACCTGCGACATCGAAATCGACGTCGAGTATTATGAAGGTGGCAATCCTGAAGTGACCGAGGCCATCAACGATGTGATTCTCCGGGCTACCTTCGGGGACGACTGCGCCGATATGGGATTCGACGAAGCCAAAGAATACACTTACGGACGATTCATGGCTGACATGTCCGAAGGTATCATGGGCGAATACAACGAGTATACTCTCTACGGCTCATTCTCGGACGAATATGAGAATTATCTTAACTACACCGTTTCCCAATACGAGTATTTCGGTGGGGTCCACGGCATGGATACACTTCGGGAGTACGTCTTCGACAAGACAACAGGAGCGCTTGTGACCGAAGACGACCTCTTCGTCCCCGGCTACGAAAATGTGCTTTCAAAGAGAATGACTGACAGCCTCAGGAACCAGATGGGCGAAGAATTCGAATTCATCGATGTGGACGAAGTAGAGCCCAACGGCAATTTCATTATTTCCCCGAACGGTATCACCTGGCTTTTCAATGCATACGAAATCGCCAGCTACGCCATGGGAGCCATCGACGTAACTCTCTCCTGGGATGAACTCCAGGATCTTCTCAAACAGAAATAATCCGGTTCTCCACCGCTACGCCTAACCTTCGCGGAGTCGCTCGACGTACTGATCGATTTTGCGGAGTTCGGCGGGGATTTCTATGCTTTGAGGGCAGGCCGGGAGGCAGATGCCGCAGCCGACGCAGTGGTCGGCCTGGCGGAGGCGCGGAACGGCCCTGTCGTAGCTCATGAGATACTGCCTGCGCAGTTTTGCGTAGTCTTCCTGTTCCTTTGACTGGGCATACGTACCCTCGGTAATCGCTGTGTTGTAGTGCTTGAAAATCCCCGGTATGTCGATGCCGAAGGGGCACGGCATGCAGTACTTGCAGTCGGTGCAGTTGACGAGGGGATATTCCTTGATCTGGACAGCCATCTGCTCCAGGAAGAACAGTTCTTCTTCTGTCAGGGGCTTGAAGGAGGTGAAGGTCTTGATATTGTCCTCCAGGGGCTCCATTGAGGTCATTCCGCTCAGGATGCACAGGACGCGTGGATACGTGCCGCAGAAGCGGAATGCCCACGAGGCGATGCTGAGATCAGGCTCACGAACTTTCATCTGCCTGGCAACGCCCTCCGGGACGCTGGCAAGACGACCGCCGAGGAGCGGCTCCATGATTACGATGGGAATTTCGCGCTTGTCAAGCTCATTGTAGAGATATTCGGCATTGGTGTTGCGCACTCCGTCGGCGTGACGCCAGTCGATATAATTCATCTCTATCTGGACGAAGTCCCAGTGCATCTCCCCGCTGTCGTGGAGGGCGATCAATTCCTCGAAAGCCGCCTGGTCACCGTGGAAGGAGAAACCGAGATTGCGGATGCGCCCGGCCTCTTTTTCCTTGAGCAGGAAATCTACCATGCCGTTGTCGACATAGCGCTTGCGGTATGCAGCCACACCTCCCCTTCCGATGGAGTGGAGAAGGTAGTAATCAAAGTAGTCGGTCTTGAGCTCCTTGAAGGAGGCTTTGTACATTTCGAGCGATGCCTCCGGAGTCTGGTCGGAGAAATTTGACAGTTTGGTCGCGATGTAGTAGCTCTCGCGGGGATGGCGGCTAAGCGCCTCACCTGCAGCCTTTTCGGACAGGCCCTGCAGGTAGGCGGGAGACGTATCGAAGTAATTGACACCATGCTCGATAGCGTAATCTACCATCTGGTTGACGGCCTCCTGGTCGATGATTTCAGAGCCGTCCGGCTGCTTGACCATCGGCCAGCGCATGCAGCCGAATCCGAGCAGCGATACCTTGTCGCCTGAGACTGGATTTTCTCTCATGACCATTCCGTCGCCGACGGGGGCGGCGGGCTTTGACGGGGCCTTGGAACCACCGCCGGCGCATGCTCCTATAACGGCTCCTGCCGCTGCTGCGCCCGATATTTTGAGGAATTCTCTTCTTTCCATGTTACTTGTGGTTTTGACGGCCGTTGACTCTGATTGCACTGACCGGACGCACCGGGCAGAGGTTTTCGCAGGCGCCGCAGCCGATGCAGAGATCCTCCATGACGACGGGGTGCTTGCGACCTTCCGGATCGTCCGGATCGACGGGCACCATCAGGATGGCTCCTACCGGACAATGGCGTGCGCACAGTCCGCAGTCCACCGAGACTCCGACCTGCTCCGCGGGATTTTCCGTGATACACATTGTGCGGTCGACGGAGGCGAGACCTATATGATAATCAGTCTTTTCCTCGCGGGTAATCCGCGTAATAGCGCCGCTCGGGCAGAGCTCGGAGCAGCGGGTGCACTCCGGCCGGCAGTAGCCCTTTTCGTAGGACATCTCCGGCTGGAGGAAATGCTCCAGGCTTCCGCTTGCGCGGAGAACGTCGTTAGGACATTCAGCCACGCAAAGCTGGCACGCCGTGCAGCGGGTGTAGAAGTCCTTGACGCTCTTCGATCCCGGAGGCGTCAGGGGTATTTCGCGCTCAGGAGCCTGTTTGGGAAGGATTTCAGCAAAGCCGCCGTCCGTCTTCTTGGCCGCCGCCTTCAGCGTCGCCGTCCCCACCGCCGCTGCCGCTCCCACCAGGAACGCCCTCCTGCCAGTAGAAGGAGATTTCTCGGCTTCCTCTTTGTCTTTTCGACCAAGGCCGGAGGCCGCGTGGAGAAATCTGTTCTGATAATGCAGCGCATCGAACTTGCAGGCTGATATGCAGTTGAAGCAGTCGACGCAGCGGGTGTGATCGATTGTGTGGGTGGATATATCGATGCAGGAGGCTTTGCATTCGTGCTCGCAGATGTGGCAGTTCTTGCATTTGTCGGCATCGATGACCGGGCGGAAGATTGAGAAGCGGGAGAAGAAACTGAGCGTCGTGCCGACCGGGCAGATGTCGTTGCAATATGTCCTGCCCCCCTTCCATGCAAGGATTGTCACCACCACCAGCGTCACCGCCGCAGTGATCAGCACCGGCAGCGAGCGGAGCCACGCCTCCTTCGGATAGAAGGCGTAATTGCCGGCCCTCTCGGACCAGGCTGCAAGGAGATTGTTACCCCAAACGACGACCGGCTGGAAGATACTCTGGATTATTCGCCCATAGGCGCTGTACGGGGCAAGAATTACGACGAACGCATGCACCCCGGCGATAATCGCAATGACGAACAGCGCCCAGATGCCGTAACGCAGCCATTTGTGCTCCTTGCGGTAATGGAAACGCCTCCTGGCCTTCTTGGACAACAGACCGCGGAAGCCGCTGACGCCATCCTGATACACACCCAGAGGGCAGATGACCGAGCAGTACACACGGCCGAAAACAAGCGTCAACAGCACCAGAAGCGCGATGACGGCCAGATTGAGCGCCATCACCGCGGGGAGGAACTGCACTTTGGCCATCCACCCCAGCCAGTGGTTCAGCGCACCGCTGAAATCGAGAAGAAGGAGAGTGATTCCGGCCCAGAACAGCACGGCCAGAGCCCTTCGTAATTTCTTGAGCATAAGGATCCTTTTCAGTTGTAATATACAAATATAGTGATTTTTACGTGCAAATAACATCTTTTGCGAAAATAACTTCTTTTTGCTAATTTTGGGCATGAAAAGAATCCTCATACCCCTCCTTCTGACTCTTTCCGCCGCCTGTTCGGCGCAGAATACGCTCGTTTCCAAACGCCCCGCTGCCGAAGACCGCCTTTTCGTCTCCGAAGCCGTCGAGGCCAAAATCACCGAGATAGCCTCCAAACTCACCAATCCATACCTCCGCTGGATGTTCGTCAACTGTTTCCCCAACACGCTGGATACCACCGTCCATTACGATGATGGGAGCGGGCGGACATTCGTCTATACGGGAGACATCCACGCCATGTGGCTGAGGGACAGCGGGGCACAGGTATGGCCATACGTTGACCTCTGCGGCGGTGATGAGCACCTGCGAAAGATGCTCGCCGGCGTCATTCTCCAGCAATGGGACCTCATCAACATCGACCCCTACGCCAATGCCTTCAATCACGGCCCGACAGGCGACGGAGCGGTAACGGACGTCACCGGCACGCCACAGAGCCCATGGGTATTCGAGCGCAAGTGGGAGGTGGATTCGCACTGCTACCCCGTCCGCCTGGCATACCATTATTGGAAAGTCACCGGAGACACTTCCGTCTTCGGCGACGAATGGCTCCGCGCAATCGGCAACATTCTCCAAACCTTCACCGTCCAGCAGCGCAAGGACGGCGACGGCCCTTACTATTTCCTCCGGGTCACCGACAGGCAGCTTGACACCAAGGACCGCGTGGGCTACGGCAACCCGGTGCGCCCGGTGGGGCTCATCGCTTCGGCATTCCGCCCTTCCGACGATGCGACGCAGTTTGAATTTCTCGTGCCGTCCAATCTGTTTGCCGTCATGATTCTCCGCGAAGCCGCGGATATTCTCACGGAAGTCAACCACGAAAACGCCCTTGCAGCGCAGTGCAGAGCCCTTGCGGACGAAGTTTGGAACGCCCTCCAGAAGCACGCCATCGTCCACCATCCGGTCTACGGCGATATCTACGCCTACGAGGTGGACGGATTCGGCAACTCCTACCTGATGGACGATGCCAACGTGCCCTCGCTGCTCTCCATGGCCTATCTCGGGGCACGGCCCATCGACGATCCGGTCTACCAGAACACCCGTCGTTTTGTCTGGAGTGATGACAATCCCTATTTCTGGAAAGGAACGGCCGCGGAAGGCATCGGAGGCCCTCATATCGGCACCGAAGTCATCTGGCCGATGAGCATCATGATGAAGGCCTTCACCTCAACTGACGACAAGGAAATCAGCTGGTGCATCCGGACCCTCATGGCGACCGACGCCGGCACCGGATTCATCCACGAAAGCTTCGACCGCAACGACGCCTCCCGCTTTACCCGTGAATGGTTCGCATGGCAAAATACCCTCTTCGGCGAGCTGATTATCAAGCTCGTGTCGGAGGGTAAACTGGAGGTTCTTAATTCCTTGTAATTATTCGCCGTCAGGCTGCTGTTTGACCGAAAAGGCGTAGATGCAGTGGCTGCGGTAGGTCTCGCCGGGCCTCAGGACGACTGAGGGCCAGTCGGGCTTGTTGGGGCTGTCCGGATAGTGCTGCGTCTCGAGGCAGATGGCGTGGCGCTCGTTGTAGACCACTCCCTTCTTGCCCTTGACGGTGCCGTTGAGGAAGTTGCCGGAATAGACCTGGATGCCGGGTTCGTCGGTGTAGACCTTGAGATCGATGCCCGTCGAGGGGCAGAACAGCTCCGCGGCCACCTTGTTGATGTCACCGCCCGTTGAAAGCACCCAGTTGTGGTCGAATCCGTTGCCGTAACGGATCTGCTGGCTGTCGGAATTGATCTCGAGGCCGATGCGTTTCGGCTTGCGGAAATCCAGCGACGTGTGCTCCACCGGGGCGATCTCCCCCGTCGGAATCAACGTGGAGTCGACAGGAGTGAAGCAGTCGGCGTTGATATAGAGGAGGTCTTGCACGATGGCGTAATCCGCCGGATTTCCCGAGAGGTTGAAGTACGCATGATTGGTCATGTTGATGACCGTGGGAGCGTCAGTAGTGGCCTCGTACTGAATGTCAATCTTGTTGTCCCCCGTGAGAGTGTAGGTGACGAAAGCCTTGACGTTTCCGGGGAAATTGTTGTCGCCGTCCTGCGAATTGCGGAGCAGCTTCAGGTGCGATTCGTCGGCCTCGACGACTTCGTAGACCTGGTACTGCCAGCCTGTGGGTCCGCCGTGGAGGCAGTGCGTGAAATTATTCCGCGGAAGCTGATAAGTAACTGAGTCAATTGAGAATACGCCGTTGTTGATGCGGTTGGCATAACGGCCGATGGCAGCACCGAAATCGGTCTGGTTGTTCTCCGGAAAATAGTCGGAGACCTTGTCGAATCCGAGCACGACGTCCTGCAGCTGGCCTTGGTTGTCCGGCACCATGACGGAGACTATTCGTCCGCCGAAATTGGTGATGCATACCTCCATTCCGTTGGCATTTTTCAGCGTATAGAGCGCTGTCTTGGCGCCGTTGTATTCGGATTCGAAGTCCTTAGGATTGAGTCCGGAGGCGGTTATTTCGTCCTTGCAGGAAGCAAGAGCGACTACCGCCAGCCCGACGATGCATGCTTTAACGAATGCTTTCATCACTATCTGGATTAAGTTGTTTCAGTTTTCAAAAATACGTTATTTGACGGACAATACAAAATTCGTATATTTGTATTCAAGTAATACCGATACCAATGAAAGCAAGCGCCCGCATGGTCATAATGATGGCCGTCACAGTCCTGGTGTTCTCATCCTGCTCTATCATGTGTAAGAAAAAATCTGTCCTCAAGGACACAAAATGGTCCGCCGAAGAAACCGAATTCATCGCCGACGTCGGCAACGCCAAAAGGGTAATCACCCTGGAGCTCCTGACTGACAAGGACTTCCGCCTGACAAATATGTATGTCGTGCCCTCTCATCCGGCTATGTACATGAATGCCGACGGGACGGTCGACGTCATTCCCGGCCATTCGTCGGTATACATGGAAGAAGGCACCTATAAGTTCAATGGCAGCAAACTCGTGCTGACGACAACCGAGGGCCTCAAAAAAGAATACGAGTACCGCGACGGCACCCTTCTCGGAGAAGGCCTTCCGGGATCACACGTTGTTTTCCATCGGGAGGACTAGCCAGTCCCCTATCGTCCGGTTCCATTCCTCAGGATGGAACTGCTTGGTGCCGCTGCCGGGGTAGAAGGTCAGCTCCCCGACATAAACCTTGCCCCATTCATTGTACATGTCAACCCTGAGGAAGGGTATTCCCGCGGAGAGCTTTTCGGCAATGGAGAGCATCTCCTCGAGGTTTTTCGGCCTCGGAGACGGGGTTTCTGACGGCGGATATTTCCTCCAGAACGGCATGGGCGTCCATTCTGTCGACATCATGTCGGTTGTATGCTCGTCCCGCCTGCAGACCAGGATGAAACGGGGGACGCCGTTAAAGCACCATACCTTATAATCGCGAGGCGATCCGCACCCGTCTTCCGGCTCCAGGAGCTCCTCAGCGATAATGCGATGCTCCCCTCCCTTGTACGCCCACTCGCGGTATTTCTTGTAAATATCCCTCTTGAAATCCCTGCTCAGGCTTTTGACCGCAGCCTTGCGGTCGAATGTTGACTTGTCGCGGCAGATACACACCGACCTGCCACCGCCGTCCGCCGTGAGTTTCAGGACGAATTGGTCAGGCAGCGAATCCCAGTCGATATCTGACGTATTGCGCCAGACGCCGTATGTCTTGAGCGAATATCCGGGGCCGATTATGGATTCGATATAGCCCTTCGCAAGGGACTTATCTACCATCTGATGGTAATACTCCTTGTGGTCGTTGAGCTTCAGCCACTGCATTTTCTCGTTGAAAGTCAGCGGATTGTCAAGATCCGGAAAATGTCCGGTCTTGCTGTAATAGAACAGTTTCAAAAAGGTCCTGTCGGACAGCAGCGGTCCAGTGTTCCTGACAACGAACCAAAGCAGGTCGCGGAGTATTCTCATCGTTTCTTGAATAGTTTTTGAACAGGGCGGGCAATCGGGTAGATGATTCTGGAAGCTTTGGGAATACGCCAGCCGAAGCCTTCCTCAGCGGCAGAGCGGCAGGGCGCGCAGTGGCCGGGCCTTCACCGCGACTCACGGCTGCACATTCGCCGACAATCGCGGCGCCGATGTGCGTATGTGGCAATTCGCATGCCAATTCGGCATACAGATCCCCGCCGTCCAGAAAATATCTACAAGATTCACAGGATCAATGGTTAAGTCTCAGGTCTCTCCTGCAAAAATAACCATTTCCCCGTCATTCCCCAAACTCCCTCAATTTGTCCGGGGTGGACAAGCCCCCGGACACCCCATACGAAGCGCGCGGAGAAATCTCTCTGAGATTCTTTCTCGATAGTTCTCCGTGGCGCTTAATATATTGAAAATCAGCGAGTAAAGTATTTGTCTAGCCCCCCATCTGGGGGCCAGACAAATATGCAATCTCTTGTGTATTAGTCACTTCCGCGCCACGCTGGAAGCCGTAGAGGCGAACAGTTAAAAAAGCCGTGATTTGTCGTTGCCTGCTGTATGTACCAGAGATTTCTCGACTACGGCGGAGCCTTCGCTCGAAATGACAAAAGAGGAGCCATTCGAAATGACCAAAAAGGGACCGCTAGGGCTGGATGAGGGAGTGGAGGAGGGAGAGGGCGGAGGGGAGGTCTTCGGGGAGGGGGTGGCCGGAGGCGAAGTAGTCGTCTATAGCGGCTTTTTGGGCGGGGAAGACCTTTTTAAGATTCTTTTTGGTGTAGGAGAGGATTTTGCCGTCGGAGTAGAGGAATAGCCTTTCGGAGACCTTGTATGGGCTGTTTTTGCCGTTGAGCTCGTATGCGACGCCGTCGGCGTAGATTGTGCCGTATTCGCGGATGGAGGCGGTTTCGTCGGTGAGGCCGAAGGCGCCTTCTTTGGAGCGGTGCTGTATTTCAACGTCGCGGCGGAGGGCGATGCCGGAGCCGATGACGACAGGATACAGGCGATAGAATACGCCTCCGTTTCTCAGGAAGGTGACGGTGTCAATCTGGACCTTTATGATATTGTCAGCATAGACTGCCGACATTTCTTTTCCTTTGTCGTCGAGGAAGCGGAGAGTGTTGTCCAGGGCGCAGATATTAAGCTTGCCCTGCGCAGGGCCCTGGCCTGACAAAAACACCATACCCTGACGGAATTCCGGCATGAGATAATACACCTCGGCCGGAATGCTGCCGTTTGACTGGGCCCCGGCGAATACAGGCATGAGCAGGCTCGCTGCCAAAACTGTGATCAATCTGAGTTTCATGCTGCAATATTAGCAATTATTTATTGACTCTCCAATAATATTGGATGGTTCCCTCACCGAACGTTCCCTGAAAGTAATGGGCAAGACTCCCATGCGGCGTTTCGGCGATATCAGCGAACTGCCACATTTGGCGGAATCGTCTATTATTTATATATTTGCACAAGACGGAAGGCAAGATAAACGTTATGCCAAGGGCCATCGTCAAACATATCCGCAGGTCTCTCTCCTCCCAGATATCCCTCTGGGTTATGTTCATTAGTTTGTTTTTTGGTACCCTTTCGCTTATCATCATATTCAGCCACGCCAGAAGATCCATCTATGAGGTGGCGGAGAATAAAGCCTGGCAGGCCCTCCACACCACCGAATTGATCATCGACAACACGCTCAATGACGTTGAGGATGCATTGCACATTTTTCATTGGTACGTCGAGCACGATCTTGACCATCCGGAACGATTCGGAGAAGTACTAAGCCGGCTGGTTGAGTCCAATCCCAATATCTATGGCTCCGCAATTGCCTTTGAACCAGGATTTTATCCACAGCATGGCATTTATCACGAGGTTTATGCCCACCGGAGTTCAAAAGATTCTTCACTTGTCAACGTTTTTTATAACGAAGGAAACCAACCCTACACCAACCAGCCCTGGTATTACATCCCCCTGCATCAGGAAGAGTCGGTATGGATTGATCCCTTTGTCGATGGAGAAAACGAAGAGAAGGCCCGGATAACGGCATACGGTATCCCTCTTCACGACAATAACGGGAATACGGTAGGCATACTGTCTGCGGCGATAAAGATGGACAGGTTCGAGGAACTCGTTCTTTCCATGAAGCCATTCCCGAATTCTCATTCGGCCGTAATCGGGAAGGACGGCCATATTATGATTCATCCGGACTCCACGCTGGTGAGCCACGAAAAGATTCTTCTGGACGCCAAAGACGACGTAAACCACTATGCGCATCTCGCCGTAATATCAATGCTGTCCGGGCAGGTCGGAAATAACAATATCCAAGTAAACGGAGAACCGGGATATGTTTTTTACAGGCCTTTCAAAAACGCGGGTTGGAGCATTCTGATAGTTTGCCCCAAGAACGACATTTTCGGGGCCTTCAATGTCCTGCACAGGGATTTTATCATCATCTGTATCAGTAGTGTCCTGCTGGCGGGATTGCTTTGCTTTTTAATTTGCCGCAGGCAATTCCGTCCACTCAGAAGGCTACGCAAGGCGGCATACGAAATAGCCAAGGGCAATTATGACGATATCGTGGAGCCCAGCCCTCGCACCGACGAAATCGGTTATCTGCAGAACACATTCGGAAATATGCAGAAATCTGTCCGGATGCATATTGATCGGGCAGAAAAGCGGTCTTCTGAATTAGCCCAGAGAAATAAAGACCTGGAAGTTACCTACAAACTTGCAAAGGAAGCTGACCGCATAAAGGATGCTTTCATCCAGAATATGACAAGCACCATCGAACGGCCGGTTAAGGATATCTGCAGCATCATCCAGCACTGCTGCGACAATTTATCCCAGATTGATGAGGATCATTGTTCCAGAATGACTGCCGAAATCAAGCAAAATGCGAATGCTACCACGCAAATGCTTGACCAGTTGATAAACGTAGCAGACAAAAAGGAGATATGAGCGAAAACAAGCGACAAATAAAACGCTCCCTGTCTGGAAAACTGGGCACGACTATCCTTCTGATCGTCATAGTGGGGTTTATTCTAACTCTGGGACTCCTTACCGTCCGTATCAGACGCATCATCAAGCAGGAGGCATTGGAACAGGCCTCCCATGTCCTTGACAATACTGCCCTGAAGGTGCAGGGATGCCTGCAGGAAATGAAGACGGCGGCTAACAACACACTTTGGCTCATTGAATCCCATCCTGAAGCTGACTCTCTTCTGCAGTACTCAAAAAGGGTTTTAAGCCTGTACCCCGAAGTGAGAAGTTGTTCGATTGCTTTGGAAAACGGCGTTTCTGCCTGTTCGTCAAGAAGCGGCAACGACATCATAACGACGGACGGAGGAAATCCGTACGGAGAACTCTGGTATACTACACCGAAGAATGCCGGTGAGGCCTCGTGGGTGGAACCTTTTGACGAATTCACTTCCGGCGTGCATTCCGACCCTGATCTGATTGCATCATACTGTGTCCCGCTCAAAGGCAAGGACGGAGAATTCACCGGTGTCATTTCCGTGAGTCTGTCTCTGGACCGGCTGCAGGATATTATTTCGGCTGAGAGGCCATACAAGACTTCCTATTGTATAATATTGGGTGCTGACGGACATTATTTCGCGCATCCCGACACCACTAAAATAGTCCGGCAGACCATTTTCAGTGAGCATGATGCCGGCTGGGAGGCTGACATCAATACCCTGGGAAACGAAATGACAAGCGGGCATTCCGGGACGATGGAAATTGATCTGGGCGGCATACCCTCAATGATTATTTATCGTCCCCTGAGCGGCTCTGAGTGGAGTATCGCACTAGTCTATCCCAAAAAGGAAATGCTCCGCTCTTATACCCGGCTGGTTTATCTGCTGTTCCCTCTGCTTTTGCTGGGTATCGTACTGCTTGTCCTGAGCTGCCGCTTAATTGTCAATCGTTTTACAAAGCCCCTTGTCAAGCTTACGCACCAGCTTCAGCAAGTGGGGAAAGGCGCATCGGGTTCCAAACTGCCCGAGACCGATGATGATACCCAGGTGGGAATGCTTCAGAACAGTTTTGCTTCCATGCTTAAGTCCATCGTCCAGAACATGTCCAAGGCCGACGAGGCCAACAGGGAGGCGAGGACGCGCATGCGGGAATTGGAGCAGGCCACCTTGCAGGCGCAGTTAGCAAGTCAGCAGAAGACCCATTTCATGCAGGATATTTCCCATCAGTTCCGCACCCCCCTCAACATTATTCTGGGATTCGCCCAAGTCCTCGGAGAAGACTTTCATTCTTTCACTGACGAAGAAAAAATACTGATTGCGGAGAATATGCGCCAGAGTTCCAAACAACTGGAACACATGGTAGACGAACTGCTGCTGCCACTGAAGACAGAAAAGCAGAATGTCATGGAGGAGGTTGACGGCGCCACCTGTGTCCATCTTGCCGAAAAGGCCTCAGAGGAAGCGAAAAAGCAGCTTATCCAGGACAATGAAGTGCTTATCGAATCCACTTTGGGAGAAAAGAGCCGGATCAAGGCCAAAGGCGAATATCTTTCCTTTATCCTCACCGAGCTTCTGGTTAATGCCCTTCGTTCCAACCCGGACGCCCCGGTAACACTTAAGCTTTCCGAAACCGAAGACTGTTTCATCTTTGCTGTAGAAGACCGTGGGCCCGGCATCCCGAAAGACAAAGCAGACTTCGTTTTCGACAAGTTTACGAAACTGGATATATATGCCAATGGCCTCGGGCTCGGGCTCTACCTTGCCCGGACGCTTGGCCAGACAATGGGCGGCAGCCTTTCTTTGGACAAGGATTATTCGCCCGGCTGCCGCTTTTTCTTGAAATTGCCAAAATAGCTATTGTTCTTTCCAGGGTATGGTAAAGACGAATCTGGCGCCACCTCTATAGGTAGTGTCAAGCCAGACTTTTCCGCCCAGACTGTCGGCAATCATCCTGCACAGGCAGAGCCCTAGGCCGACACCCGGCTTGTCCTTGTTCAACTTCACAAAACGCCCGAATATTTCCTCGGCTTTATCCTCGGGAATACCGGGGCCGGTATCTTCCACATAGAACGTGATCTGTCCGAGATTCTCCATAGTGGAATTGCCGATGGTGACACGCCCTTTTTCGGTGTATTTGAAGGCATTGTTGAGTAAATTGATGAGTATCTGCTGGACTCTAATGCCGTCTGTCAGGATCATCAGGCCTTCAGGGACGCCCGGCTCTTTAACCAGCTCCACGCTTTCCGGCTTTTTGAGTTCCGTCGATTTGATAGCCATACGGACTATGTCGTTCAGGTTTACCGGGGCAAGGTTAACCTTAAAATAACCCCCGTCCAAATCGGCCATGCTGAGCATATCATTGATTATTGTCGTGAGCATTTTGGAGTTATTCATTACATACTCCAGATATTCAGCTTTTTCTTCCTCGGTGTTCTGACCGTCCGGCAGGCCGAGCAACTGCGCAAAACCCATGATAGAGTTAAGCGGAGTACGGATTTCATGGCTGATGCTCTGGGCGAAAGCCGCTTTTGCCTCATTACCCTTTTCCAAAACCCGGTTTGCCTCTTCAAGGGCTCGGATGCTCCGTCTCATTATCAAGAATACAACCGCACCGATACCCAGCAACACGAACAACGCCAGCCAAAGAAGCTGTTTTTTGTATTTTTTCCAGAAGGAAGAAGGACCGCCCACGACAATGGCATCTTCAGGAATGAGCGAGGTGTCCATCTGATACAGTTCCATTCCTTGCCAGTTCAGTACTGCCGTCCCTGTTTCAAGGTAGAAGAAATGCATCGAGTCCGGCCTGGTACCATCGTCCAGGACAGCCACGGCACGCTCTTTCAGCGTGTTCCGATACAAGTCGTGGTCGTATGATACATATCCTATGAGGTCCTTGGCTTTGTCCAGATCATACTTTTTCATGGTGAAGATGGGGCCCAGAACCTCCAGGATATGGATAAAATTCATCCGGGCATTGATCTTCTCACCATAGTCCTGTTTTGCCACCCATGACCCATAGAGTATTCCAGTACGTGGATACTGTTGGGCGCGGAGCGTTTCAATCAGTTCGTCATCTGTCGTTTCGGATGATCTTATCAGCTGATACTCGAGCGACGGATACTTTTTCGAAAGATATGCCTCCAGTCGGATTTGTCCTTCGTTGCTTTGAAAATTTTCTCCGGCAATGAAAATAAATTTTTCGATTTCCGGTTGCACTGTCAGCATCATATCCACCGTCTGTTCAACCATAAAGGGAGTGTGGATCAATGTGAGATTGATGCCCTGCTTCAGAAGATCGGAAACCGGTGTACGAAGAGCCTCCGGATTTGCCTTTCCGCCTATGACATAGTCCTTTTGACAGTAATAAGTGGTTTCGCCGGCCAGTATTATGGGAATTCCTTCCCATCTGGCATTCAGGTCTTTGGCTATCTCAAAGGTGCTTCCGCCCATAAGTACGCATAGGTCAGGGGCAGACTCGCAACCGTCCAGAATCATCTTTATCTTTTGTTCCAGCTGTGCCACATCCTCGATTGAAACCATTTCCATGAAATGTTTCGTTACGTGGATGTCTTTCCTTTCAGATGACAGTTCATCAAGAGGAAGAACCATCTGTTGCGTCCATTCGCCGAATTCGAGCTGGGAGCAGATGGCAAGAATCTCTTTGACATTAGGCGAATCCTCTGCCTTGGCGGGCAAAAAAACTGCCGCAAAAGCCAGGACCAGCAGTATGCGGATATATCTGTGTATCATAGAATAGCGTTTCCCTCTTATGCAAAGAAACGAAAAATAACGATAGCTTGCAAATAATCCATCGAAAAGACCCGGCAAAGCACCGCATTTGGCGGAATCGCCCAAAATTGATATATTTGCGATAATAATACGACAATCACCATGAGAAGATTATTGCTTTATGGCCTGATGGCAGGTTCCTTTATCATCGCAGCCGGATGTGACGACACCAAGGATGATCCGGAAAACAACAACGAAAATAAAGACAAGGAAAAAGTCGAAATAACCGTCGACAAAGAATATGAGTCCCTGTTCAGCGAGGGAATCAAGGCGCCAAGGGTCGAAGGAGAATATGAAATCGGATTTACCGCTCCGGCAGCGTGGACAATCTCTGCAGAGCAGACTAAGGCCGCTCCGTCATGGATATCATTCAGTCCTTCCAGCGGCGCCTCCGGCAAGGCCAAAGTGACTGTAAAGGTGGAGGAGAACGCCAGCTTTGATACAAGAAGCGCAACGATCACCATTTCTTCCGGCGGAGTGACAAAAACTCTTACGCTTGAGCAGGCGGCGCTTATTGCGCAGAAGGCCAAATATGAAGATTTCCTCGGAAACTGGATTGTCACGGGGACTGAGCATAAGTTCTTCCTGGGATGGGATGATTTGACGGAGCTTCATACATTCTCCTATTCCATCAATATTCTCGAAGAGGAAAAAGGCAAGACATATTATATCGAGAATTGGGAGACGGGCGCCACTGCGGAAGACCGCCAGCACCTGTGGTACGGCAGCGACAAGCATGCCGACCAGACCGGAGGCCGCTCCATCTATGACTATTATTTGAATGTCATCCACAAGTCAATCGACCTTACAGCATGGTACGATGCAGATAACGGCACTTTCCACATCGACAGGCAAACATTCTACACGGGAGACAGCTATACCGTAGAATTCCTCGGCAGCACCCAGGTCGGAGACGAACGCGCTTACGCCAGGGGACAATTTGCCGCAGATGTCAAGGAGACCGAAAAGTACGAATACACCATCTGCGACTTCGTAATGCTCGAAGGCGGCACCGTGCTCATCAAAGCCCACGATCAGACCAACTCCAACCTGCAAGGCCTCTCCTTCATGGGCTACTGCCAATACTGGGGCTGGTATCCCAACACCAAGTACTACAACTCCCAGTTCGCATTCCCCTACACCATGGTCAAGAACACTCCGTAGCAAAATACTGAAACAAAACGACCCAAGGGTGGCGCATCAGCCTTGCGTCACCCTTTGTTTGTGGAGCGGAAAACGAGACTCGAACTCGCGACCCCGACCTTGGCAAGGTCGTGCTCTACCAACTGAGCTATTTCCGCAATATTTCAACCGAAATGCGCTGTTTTCCGCAAGACGGGAATGCAAAGGTACTACATTTTTTTGAGTCTCCAAATTTTTTTTGTTTTTTTGCATAACAAAACTCTACACTTATGGGCCTTTTCAATAGTATTCTCACCTCGCTCGGCAGGTCGGCCACAAGCGCTGTCGCGGGCAAAATCGCCGGCAAGGCGATCGAAAAATCTGTCAATCAGAAAGTTGACGAAATCAAGAAGACTGCCGGCAGTTTCAGCAGGACATTCACATTCCAGGAGCTTCCGACGACGCTCGAGGCGTTCAAGGCGCTTCCCGAGGCGACGCTCGTCGACATGTACGCCGTGGCCGCACTCTCGCTCGTGGCGCTCACCCGCTATGAGGCGGACCGCGACACTGCGATTGCCATGCTGAACTATCTCAAGGGCCCGGAAGAGCTTTCCAACCTCGAAATCCAGAACCTGAACGACCGCTTCATGGACGGCAAGTTCTACAAGGTGAATTCATTCTTCGGAGGCGCCACGCCGGAGAATAATTATACCCCGTCGCAGCCCTTCACCGTCGAGGTGAGCTCCAACGCCTATTCCTTTGAAAATGAGGGCTGGGCAGTGCTCTACCTGAAATCCGGCGGAGCCGACAATCCCCGTCCGGTTCGCCTACGGATGAAGCCGTCGACATCGCAGTGGTTCCTCGTCGAGATCCAGTATCTCGGCGACATCCGCCAGCCCGTTGCGAGCGACAAGTGGGCCTAGCCTAATTATTACTTAACGAATACGGCTTGTCCCCCGGATCCGTGCCACGCGTGGTGACGGGTTCGGAAGCCATGTCGAAATGCAGCGTCGTACCCTTCGAGAGGTCGTCACGACGAATGTAATTGCGCGTCCAGGCCTTCCCGCCGAGAGTCACCGAGGACACGTACGGCGTCGCGGAACCATTTGACGGAGCGTCGATTACGAGGTCGCCGCCGGATAGGTGGACAGTCGCTTTTCGGAAGAGCGGGGAGCCGAGTGCGTATTCGCCGGAGGCGGGACAAACGGGGTAGAATCCGAGGGCGGAGAATACGTACCAGGCGGACGTCTGGCCGTTGTCTTCGTCACCGCAGTAGCCGTCGGCAGCCGGGGTGTAGAACTTCTCCATCACATCGCGGACACGGGCCTGCGTCTTCCACGGCTGACCGCACCAGTCGTAGAGGTAGAGCATGTGCTGGATCGGCTGGTTGCCGTGGGCGTAATTGCCCATTCCCATGACCGTCATTTCAATGATTTCATGGATCGGGAAACCGTACGCGCTGTCGTCGTATTTGGGCGGCATCGAGAATACCGTATCAAGCTGTGCGGCAAATACTTCCGGGCCGCCCATCAGACTGATGAGCCCCTCGGGATCGTGGAATACCGACCACGTATAATGCAGCGAATTGCCCTCTGTAAAATCGCCTCCCCACTTGAGCGGAGAGAACGGCCTGCGGAAGGTCCCGTCAGCGGCCCGTCCGTTCATCAGACGGTACTCCGGATCGTAGAGATTGCGGTAGTTGAGAGCCGCGGCCTTGTAAGGCTCAATTTCGGCCTCAGGCTTGCCCAGGGCCTCGCCGAGACGCCAGATGCACCAGTCGTCGTAAGCGTATTCGAGAGTGCGGGCGGCACTCTCGCGAATGCCGGCGTCGCAAGGCACATAGCCGAGGCTGTCATAAAGCTCCCAGCCGAGACGGCCGCTCGAAGACACCGTCGGATGCACCGAATGGGCGTCCGAAGTCACCGCCTCCCACAACACATCGATATCATAGCCGCGGAGCCCTGCAAGATAGGCGTCGGCGACCAGCGAAGCCGTGTTGTTGCCGACCATGCAGCCGCGGTGGCCGGGCGACGACCATTCCGGCAGGAAGCCGCTCTCCCTGAAGTGGTTGGCGAATCCCTCCTGGACCTTGACCGCCTGCTCCGGATACACCAGGTTGAGCAGCGGGAAAAGGCTCCTGAACGTATCCCAGAGGCCTGTATCGGCGAATAAATACCCGTCGCAAACCTCCCCCGAATGCGGGCTGTAATGCACCCTTCGGCCGTCCGCCGTCACCTCCGAAAGGTCGCGCGGGAACAGCAAGCAGCGGTACAGGCAGGAGTAGAACGTCCGCAGGTGATCGATATTGTCATCCTCCACCTCGATGCGGCCGAGAACCTCATTCCAGGCGCTTCTGGCCCCTTCTTTGACTTCGTCGAATGGCTTCCCGGCGCTCTCCCCGAGATTGACCACCGCCTGCTCCGACGAGACGAATGACGACGCCACCCGAAGCTCCACCACCTGGCCGCGTTTGGTCGGGAAACCGACGAGGACCTGCGCGTGGGGAGATTCGACTCCGTCGGCATCTGCAAGCTCCTTATTATCATCGACATAGCGCACCTCGGTGAACGGGGTGTCGGAATCGATGACGAACCAGTTGCGGAAGCCCTCAGCGACGCCGCCGTGGTTGTGACTGTCATAGCCCGTGATGCGGCTGCCGTCCACCTTCACGGAAGACCCTCCGGGGAATGCATCCACGACAATCCACGACATCTCCGACTCCGGGAAAGTGATACGGAAGGCCGCAGAACGCGATGTAGGCGCGATTTCGACCGTCACGTCGTGGTCGGCGAGATAGACGCTGTAATAATACGGCTTTGCAGTCTCCGCCTTGTGCGAGAACCAGCTCGCGCGTTTGTCCTGGTCGAATACGGGCCCTGTCGTCACGGGCATTATGCTGAATGCGCCGTAATCGTTGATCCACGGCGACGGCTGATGGGTCTGCTTGAAGCCGCGGATATGAGTGGCATCATAGCGGTAAGTCCATCCGTCCCCGTCCGTGCCGGTCTGGGGGGTCCAGAAATTCATTCCCCAAGGGACCGCAATGGCGGGATATGTATTGCCGGTCGAAAGGTTGAATGTCGACAGGGTGCCGACGAGAGGGTTGACGTAGTCAGTGTAGTCCACAATTGCCTTATCATCGGCCTTTTCGGAGCATGAAAAGACCAGGACAGCGGATGCTACGAGGGTATACAAACGATTGAATATCATATTATTAAATTTTCTTTTCAAATATAATAATTTTTTTCGTAACTTTCGTCGCTTATGACGCGCGGCTCCCGGTTTTTCTTGGCTTGGTATCGGCTTTGACCGGGCATTTCATTTTGCCGGAGATATTTCGTAATTTTGCGATAAGATTACCACATATATGAACCGAATCAGATTAACCTTGTTGTGCTTGGTCGTGGGATGCACCGCGGCATTTGCACAGACTTCCAGGGAGGAGTTATTGTCCCACATTGAGCTTACTACGGCGAATTACGCTAATTATCCTGCACCTACCGGGCATCTAACACCGGCGCCGGCGGGGTATGAGCCTTTCTATATCAGCCATTATGGCCGCCACGGGGCCAGGTACATGACGAGCGACAAGCATTACCGCCGGCTCTGCAAGCAGCTTGATTCGGCTCTTACCCTCGGCATACTGAGCGAATACGGAAAGAATGTCCGCGGCCGTATCCTGGCCGCATCTGCTGATGCCAAGGACCGGGCCGGACTGCTTACGGCGCTGGGCGGAAGGCAGCATGAGGCTATTGCACGGCGAATGTTTGACAATTATCCGACGCTTTTCAGCAAGCCGATCACTGTCGAGGCCAATTCGTCCACGTCCCGACGCGTGATCAGGAGCATGGAATTCTTCTGCGGCGAGCTCGCGAAGCTCAATCCTGAGCTCAATATCTCCACGCGCGTCAAGGAGAGCGAGCAGTACTATATCAAGTCCAACAAGGAGATCCCGGTCCCCGATTCGTCGACAGACGACGAGTTATACCACAAGCTTAAGAAGTTTAAACAGAAGATGTTAAGCGGCGAGCCCCAGATGGCAGCCCTATTCACCGACCCGGAGAAAGCAAAGACCTTCATCGACCCGTTCGTCTTTGCCGACGACCTGTACAATGCCGCATCCGACATGTACTGCCTTCCGGAGCTAAACATCCGTCTTGACGACGTGTTCGGCGAGGAAGGAATGATCGACGGCTTCCGCGCCTACAACGCCAGCTGGTGCCTCTGGGAAGGCCTGATGCCGGGCGCCAAGCAGAGCTATCTGAGGATTTACCCGCTGCTGCAGAACTTCCTCGACGAAGCCGACGCCATGATTGCTTCCGGCGAATCTGGAGTGCGCCTCCGCTTCGGCCACGACAGCATCGTGCTGCCATTCGCCTTTGTGCTGGGCTTCCCGGAAGCCATCGGCGCGACTGACGACATGGAGGACCTCCACCACCATTTCACGATCTTCCGCCTGATCCCGATGGCGGCGAATATCCAGCTCGTATTCTTCCGCAAACCCAAATCCAAGGACATCCTGGTGAAGTTCCTGATGAATGAGAACGAGACCTCCGTTCCCATTCCCACGGACTGCTATCCCTACTACCACTGGTCAGACGTCAGCCGCTACTACCGGGGTATAATCAAGTCTTCCGGCATCGATCACGCAATGCTGGTCCATCCGGAAGAGGAATAATTATTTCTTAGCGCACTACGGCCGCCCAGCCGCCGCCGGGGGCCATTTTGACGGTGATTTTGCCGTCGGAAGGGAAGCAGACCTTCTCCTTCTTGTAGTCGCGTGCGGCGCGATGGGCGTTGGGGCCGTCGCGGAATACCTCCATGCAGCAGGCACCCTCGATGAATGACAGGTCGAGCGTCATCTCGCGCGCATTCCAGTCGGTGATGGCGCCAATGTACCAGGTGTCACCTTTGCGCTTGGCCACGGCGACGTATTCGCCGGCCTTGCCTTCGAGGGCGATGGTCTCGTCCCATACGGTCGGAACGGATGCGATGAATCCAAGGCATTCAGGCTCCCTGAGATAATTGGAAGGCGAATCGCAGAGCATGTTGAGCGGCGCGTCGAATACGATGTACTCCGCCAGCTGGCGGCAGCGGGTGCCCTGAGACATCGCTTCAGAGTTGACATAGCGGAAATTGTTTCTCGTGGCGTTGCGCATGGCGCCCTGGGTGTAGTCAGAAGGGCCCGCAACGAGCCTGGTGAACGGAATTGTCACCTCGTATTCCACCAGGTTGATGTCATAATTCTTCTGGCCCTTGGTATTCTCGAGGCCGAAGACGCCCTCGAAATTGACGACATTGGGCCATGTCCGCTGCAGGCCGGCCGGCTTGAACGCTCCATGGAAGTCTATCATCAGATGGTACTTGGCGGCCATCTCGGCGGTGCGGCGGTAGAAATCGACCATCATCTGGTCGTCCCTGTCCATGAAGTCCACCTTGAATCCCTTGACGCCCATGGCGGAATATTCGCGGCAAGCCCGCTCCATGTCCCTCTCAAATGCCCAGAATCCGGCCCAGAGAATGAGTCCGACGCCCTTGCTCCCAGCGTACTCGCAGAGCATCGGGAGGTCGATTTCGGGGATTATCTGGAAGAGGTCGGCCTGTTTGTTGACGGCCCAGCCTTCGTCGAGGATGACGTACTCGATGCCATTCTGCGAAGCGAAGTCGATGTAGAATTTATAGGTGTCGTTGTTGATGCCGGCCTCGAAGTCGACGCCGTAGATGTTCCAGTCGTTCCACCAGTCCCAGGCGACTTTGCCGGGCTTTATCCAGCTGAAATCCAAATTCTTGTCAGGCTCGCGGCCGAGCAGCCAAGGCAGGGTGGTGGTAAGGAGGTCCTTGTCTTCGCGGGCGACTATGAGGATTCGCCAGGGGAATGATTCGCCGGGAGCGGCCTTCGCGATGTAGTCCTCGCGGGATTTGACGAGGCCCTGCAGCATGTTGTGCCCGCCCTGGACGACGTCTTTGGGGTACGGGGCGAATATCGATTCGAGCGAAGCGTCCTTGTCCTCGTTCCAGAGGTACATTCCGGGGTAGTCCAGGAGGTCGCTTTCGGTGATGCATACCTTCATTCCGCCGGGCGCATCCAGCGTGACGGGCAGAAATGCCAGGCGACCGCTCTCCCACTGGCTGAGGGGAATGTGGTTGTACCGGGCTTCGAAGGAGGTGAAGAATTGGCATTCGACGTCGTCGCCACTCTTGCGGCAATAGGGAATAAAGCCCTCGACGTCGCTCCCGAAGCAGAATTGCGCCTCCTCGTTCCTGACGGTGAACGCCTCCTTGCGGTCTGCGACGAATCGGTACGCGGCGCCATCGTCATACGCGCGGAAGACAATCGAATACCCGCTGCAGCGAATCGCAAGCTCATTGTACGCCTCCCGCACCTCGGCCTGGCGATAGACGACCGGCTTGACAATGCGGTCCACGCTGCTGCGCACAGCCTTTTTCACCTTGACGTTGTGGCCGAATACCGTGCCGTCCCCGAGGGTCATCGACAGCGGTGAAGGCTCCAGCACTTTGGTCCCGGACATGCTTACTGACCAATGCGTCTCGGCGCCGGCGGTGATGTCGACAGTCAATTGTCCCGAGGGGGATTTAAGCTGGTATGTTTTGTCGGCGGCATAGAGTCCGGCCGCGCATACGACCGCCATTGCGGCTGTCAGGAGGAGGTGCTTCCAATTCATATTGATTTCTTTCTCCCGAAGATAGTGAACTTTGCTTTAAAATGCAACTTGGAATGGTTATATTTGCCGTATGAAAAGAATCATCGTCGCCACACTTCTGGGCCTATTCGCCGTTACGGCCGCTGCCCAGTCCAACCTGATTTACGGCCCCTGGGTCAGCCAGATTGGCCAGAATGGTTTCACCGTCCTTTAGGTCACTGAACAGCCCTCGCTGGACTATGTCGAGATTGCTCCCGATGACGGGAGAGTGCCCCCGAGGCCGATTTCAACAATATCTCTAAGTGTCTTGATGGTTAAGTTGCTGCCATCATTCTCAATTCGAGATATAAACTTACGATTATAGGTCGTAACCGGCGAATTCGATGTCGGTGGCGACGCGGGCTTTGAGCTCGGGATCGCGGGAGGTGGCGTCGTCGAGATACTTCTTGACGTCATCGGCGCGGCCCTGGCGGGCGGCGATGATGGCCTTGAGGTAGGTGCACTTGGCGCTCTTGCAGTGGATGGCCTCTTCGGCTTTGTCGAGCTGGTCGGTGAGAATGTATGCGAGGGCGATGTTGTGGCAGCAGCCGGGAGCGTCCTTGAGGCATTCGATGGCATCATCGTAGTTGCCGGAGAGGATGTTGATCACGCCGAGGTTGGCGTTGGCCTCGGGAGTACCGGCGGCGCGGAAATGCTTGACTGCGTCGTTCCATTCGTTCTGGCGAAGGGCGATGACTCCGAGGGCATTCTCTACGTCAGCGTCCTTCTGGAGGCCCTTGAGAGCCTTTTCTGCCTTATCGAGCTTGCCGGCGTCAATGTAGGTGGCGGCGAGATTGTATTTGGCGCGTTCGCTGCCGAATTTGTCAGCGGCCTTCTTGTAGAGGCTGATCTTCTTGTCGCTGTCCTTCACGAGCGTGGCGGCCCTGAGGAGGGCTTCTTCGTCGAGGACGTCCATGTTTTCGTCAACCATCTTGACGAGCTCGTCGGCAGTGTAGTTCTGGTATTCGACATTGGCGATGAAACGGGCGCGGCGGAGCTCAGGGAGCACCTCGTCCTTCAGCTCGGTGAAAACCTCGGACATGTTGCGGATCTCGTTCTCGCGGACTGCGGGATCGCTGTACATAGAAAGGACGCGGAGAATGAGGTCCTTGTCCTCGATATTGGAGGCCTTGACGAGCTCCTGGAAGCCTTCCCAGTCCTCGCCGACGCTGCGGACGGTCGGGTCGAGGCCTTCGCCTACGACCTTGTTCCATACCTTGGAGGCGCTTTCACCCCTCTTGTCGGAGAGTTTGTCGTTGAGGGACTGGTCGCCTTCCGGAGATGCGTAAGCCACGATCTCGGTGCCGACAATGACGCCGCCGGTCTCGCCAACCTCATTGAGGGAGGCCTGGAAGTCCTTGATGGACTGCGATTTGAGCTCGCTCTGGCGAACCTCGGAGCTGTTGACATTATAGAGGATCTGGCCCTCCTTGGAGACTGAGACCACTTCTTTGTATTCGTCCTGTTTGTAGGTCAGCAATCCCTGGTCCTTGACGAGCATGTAGGTCGTGTTGACGCCGTCGGCGACCTTCTTTGACGGGAGGTCGATGTCCTTGGACTTGCCTATGACCTTGCCGCGGAGTTCGAGATAGGAGTGCTCCATGCCTTCGACGTATTCGAAACGTACGTTGTCCTTGACCGTCTGGCCCTTGGAGGAGACGACTTTGTAGTTGCCGCGGACCTTTTCGCCCTGGTAGTACAGGGGGTTCATCTTGGCCTCGCCGCCGTCATAGACGATGACGGGAGTGACCTCCACGACCGCTTTGGGGTTGAAATAATCCTTGGGATAAGTGACTGATACAGTGGCGTTGATGACACCGCCGACGGCTTCGAGAACGACGGGGTCGGAAGAGACTTTGACGTTTTCGGCCATTTTCTGCATCTTTTCCATAGAGGCGCAGGAGGCGGCTCCGGCGAGGATGACCGCTGCTGCGAGAAGACGGAATGCTGATTTCATATATAATTAATTGTGTTTGGTTTTCAGTATCTACAAATATAAGGATTTTTAAGATTATCTCCCAAAATTTAGTAACTTTGCAGCGCTATGGATTCGCAGGAACTACAGAAACTCAAAAACCAGTTCGACATCGTCGGTGCCGACCCGTCCCTCAACCTTTCGCTTGAGACGGCCGTCAAGTTCGCCCCGACCGACCTCCCGGTGCTGATCACCGGCGAGAGCGGCGTCGGCAAGGAAAACATAGCCCGCATCATCCACCAGTACAGCCTGAGGCGCGGCGCCAAATTCATTCCCGTCAACTGCGGCGGCATTCCCGAAGGCACCATCAATTCGGAACTGTTCGGCCACGTCAGGGGCGCATTCACCGGAGCGACCGAGTCCCGCGCCGGCTACTTCGAAGAGGCAGCCAAGGGCACCATATTCCTCGATGAGATCGGCGAGATGCCGCTTGCATCCCAGGCCCTTCTCCTCCGCGTCCTGCAAAGCGGCGAATACATGAAAGTCGGCAGCTCCAAGATCGAGCACGCCGACGTCCGCATCATCGTCGCGACCAACGTCAACCTCCAGCACGCCGTCTCCCAGGGCAAATTCCGCGAGGACCTGTACTACCGCATCTGCGCAGCCCAGATCCGCGTTCCGGCCCTGAGGGAGCGCAGGGACGACATTTACCTGCTGTTCCGCAAATTTTCCTCGGACTTCGCCGAGAAATACGGAATGTGCAAGATTTCACTGACGCATGACGCCGTCTCGCTGATACGCAATTACCGCTGGCCCGGCAACATCCGCCAGCTCCAGGGCTTCACTTCGAGCGTCACCGCTCTCGAATCCCAGAAAATCACCCCCACTTCCGGCCGCATCGAGCTCTCCGCAGCCAATCTCCTCCCCTACATGCCGAAGGAGGAAGGCGAAACGCTCCCCGCAATCGCCTCCAAAGGCGGTGATGACTCATTCTCCTCATCGGAAAAACAGATGCTCGTCAAGGCCATTCTCGACCTCAAGGGCGAAGTCGACCGCCTGAAAGAAACCGTATTCGGAGGCGCCCAGGCGCCGAATGCACTCGCACCGGTCCATCACGACGAGGCCCCCGACTGGCAGCAGGGCGAGGATCCGATGGCCCCCGAAGTCCAGAGCCAGGAAGAGCACGAAGACGGCGGCCTCTCAGTCCACAAAGCCGAAGAAGACCTCATCCTGAAGGCCCTCGAAAAGCACGGCGGCAACCGCAAGCTGGCCGCCAAGGAACTCGGCATATCCGAAAGAACCCTCTACCGCAAACTCCCCGACAACTACCGCGGCGCCAACAAGAAAAAGTCATGAAACTCCGCCACATCATTCCCTTCCTCGCAGCGCTGCTCCTGACGGCCTCATGCGGAATATACTCGTTCAGCGGTACTTCCATCCAGCCGGACGTGTACACCGTGACTATCAATTACTTCGAATACAAGGCCCTCCGCGTCAACCCGTCCCTTTCCAACGACATCACCGAAGCGATGCAGGACAAGTTCCGCAAGCTCACCCGCCTCGAGCAGGTAGACATGGACGGCGATCTCGAAATCGCCGGTGAAATCACCGGATACGACGTCAAGGCCACGGCTGTTACCGCCGACGAGGTCGCGGCGCAGAACCGCCTCACGGTCACCGTCAAGATAGCTTTCACCAACCGGAAATACCCCAACGAGGACTTCGAGAAGTCATTCTCGGCCTACGCCGATTACGACTCGATGCAGTCGCTCGACACCGTAGAAGGCTCCCTCTGCGAAGAAATCGTCGAAAAGCTCGTCGAAGACATATTCAACGCTACGGTAGCTACATGGTAGGCTGTTTTTCAAATTTATTTTGGAAAACCGGGAAAAAATTGCTTACTTTGCAGCCCTTATCGATTTTAGGATAAAAAGATACACGATATGAACGGAATTTTTGTAACGCTCGTCGTCCTCATCGTCATCGCCAGTGTACTCCTGTCGATCGTCATCCTGCTCCAGAGCGGCAAGGGTGAGGGCCTCGCAAGCAACTTCGTGGCAGCCAACCAGACATTCGGCGTACGCCAGACCGCAGACGGACTCGAGAAGCTCACATGGGGCCTCGTGGCATTCATTCTCGTATGCTCCATCGCCTCCAACTTCGTAAAGGGCAGCTCCAAAGTCTCCCCGGTTGACGCAGCCTCCAAGAGCGAGGCCATGCAGCAGGTACTTGGCGGCCAGACCGAAGGTTCGGGCTTCAACCAGCCCACCGAGACCACTCTTCCCATCGAAGAGGCTGAGGCAGAAGAGCTTTAATGTGCCTGGCTGACATTTTGTCAGCATTCAGGTCAAGGAATAGTATTTGACGGATAGCCGTTTGTCCCCCGGGGCAGACGGCTATTACCGCATATTCCCCGGAGGGCGGAAAGGAGGCACACATTATGAATGAAAACAAGAATAAAACTGAATTCCTCTCCCGCTTCGCCATCAACCTCAACGACCTGGCGGCGAGAGGCAAACTCGACCCCGTGATAGGCCGCGACGACGAGATCCGCCGCGTCCTGCAGATCCTCTCCCGTAGGACCAAGAACAACCCGATCCTCGTCGGCGAACCCGGCGTAGGCAAGACTGCTATTTCCGAGGGCATCGCCCGCAAGATCGTGGACGGACAGGTCCCGGAAAACCTCAAGCACAAGACCATATATTCCCTTGATATGGGCTCACTTATCGCCGGTGCAAAGTACCAGGGCGAATTTGAGGAGCGGCTCAAGGGAGTGGTGAAGGAAGTGGTCGATTCAGACGGCGAGATTATCCTGTTCATCGACGAGATCCACACCCTCGTCGGTGCGGGAAGGACGTCCGGTGCCATGGACGCATCCAATATTCTTAAGCCCGCGCTCGCGCGTGGCGAACTCAGGACCATCGGTTCCACCACCCACGACGAATACCAGAAGTACTTCGAGTCCGACAAGGCTCTCGAAAGGCGTTTCCAGATAGTTCCAGTGGACGAACCGTCCCCCGCAGAATCCATCAGCATCCTCCGAGGACTGAAGGAGAAATACGAAAACCACCACCGCGTCCGCATCGAGGACGACGCGCTCATCGCGGCCGTCAACCTCTCGCACCGTTATATCTCCAACAGGTTCCTTCCGGACAAGGCCATCGACCTCGTCGACGAGGCCGCATCCAAGCTCCGTCTGGAGATGAACAGCGTCCCTGAGCCCATCGACGACCTCCAGAGCCGCATTCGCCAGCTCGAAATCGAGAAGGAGGCCGTCAAGCGCGAAGGCACCTCGCTCAAGCTCGACAAGATTACCGCCGAGCTCGCGAGCCTCGGGGCGGAAAAAGATTCGCTGATGAAGCGCTGGGAGGAAGAAAAGACCATTCTCTCAGGTATCCAGACCGCACGCCAGCAACTCGAAGACTACCGCATCGAAGCCGACGCGGCCGAACGCACCGGCGACTACGGAAAAGTGGCCGAACTGCGCTACGGCAAGATGCAGGAGGCCCAGAAGACCATCGACAGCCTGACCGCAAAACAGGCCGCCATCAAGGATCCGCTCATCACCGAGGCCGTCACGCCCGAGGACATCGCGGAAGTCGTGGCCAAATGGACCGGCATTCCCGTCAAGCGCATGCTTGAGAGCGAAAAGGAGAAACTCGTCCGCATGGAAGAGGAACTCCACAAGCGCGTAATCGGGCAGGACGAGGCCATTAAGGCCGTCTCGGATGCCGTCAGAAGGTCCCGTGCAGGGCTTTCCAACGAGAAGCGCCCCATCGGCTCATTCCTCTTCATGGGCACCACCGGCGTCGGCAAGACCGAACTGGCCAAGGCTCTCGCCGAATTCCTCTTCAACGACGAAAACATGCTGACCCGTATCGACATGTCCGAATACCAGGAGCGTCACACCGTCTCGCGTCTTGTAGGCGCCCCTCCGGGATACGTCGGATACGACGAAGGCGGCCAGCTCACTGAGGCCGTAAGGCGCAAACCATACTCCGTCATTCTTCTCGACGAGATCGAAAAAGCCCACCCCGATGTCTTCAACGTGCTCCTGCAGGTGCTCGACGACGGCCGGCTCACCGACAACAAGGGCCGCACCGTGGACTTCAAGAACACGCTGCTCATAATGACCTCCAACGTTGGCTCCGACATCATCCAGGGCTACATGGAGAATCTCCCCGAGGTGACCGGCATCGACACCGCCGCCATCGCCCGCCGCAGATCCATGCTGGACGAATGCAAGGGCAAGGTCCTCGACGTCCTCAAGCAGACCGTGCGTCCGGAATTCCTCAACCGAATCGACGAGATCATCATGTTCGATCCTCTCACCAAGGCTGACATCCGCGACATTCTCCGCCTGCAGATGGATGCGCTGAAGGCCCAGCTGGCCGATCAGGGCGTGGAAATCGAATTCACCCGCGCCTTCGAAGACCTCATGGTCGAAAAAGGCTACGACCCGGTCTACGGCGCAAGGCCCGTCAAGAGGGTCATGCAGCGGGAGCTTACAAACCTCCTCGCCAAATCCATCCTCGACGGCTCGGTACGCCGCGACAGCCGCATCTCAGTCGATGCGGATGCCGGAGGAATCGTACTTAAAAACAATTAATCGTCGTCTTCCGATTTGGATTCGACTACCTGGAGCTGGGTGCCGCTGAGTTCAGCGACGCCCTGTTTCCATATATCGGTGTAGCCGGGCTGTGTGAGGCCGTCCGGGATGCCGGGGCTGTGCTCGGTGTGACGGAATGAGCCGTCCGGATTCTGAGCCTTGACATTGCCGTCGATGTACTTCACGAGGAGCAACTGCTCAAGCGAAACCCACTGGTTGAAGATGTCCTGGGCGGTGTTGACCGTATATTTGGTGAGATACTTGCGCACCTTGGCGTAAGGATCCTTGGAGAACATCACGGAAGAGCGCCTCTCCGCCTTTTTCATCTTCTTCTGGATCTTGATGACCTCTTCGTTGTACATCATGAGGGCGGTGCTGTCGGCAGTCCTGACGGCTTTGAACATCTGATTCTTCTCGAATTCGTCGATCTTTTCGCGGACCGTCGGGGCCATGATGTTGTACATCTTGTAGCAGGCGTTGGAGATACGGTTGTTGATCCAGAACGAGGATGTGGGGGAATAGGTCAGCAGGTTGCCGTTGCCCTCGCGGAAGCACTCGGGAATCTTGTCGGTGTTGGTGTAGATGGGGGTGAGGTACGATGTCGCGGCGTCATCGGTGCCGAACCAGAGGAGGCCGCCGATGAGGTCGGGATAGTAATTGCGTGCCTGGCCGACCATCCAGTAGCCGGTCTGCTGGGTCGCGATGGCCCTTTCGTTGACATATTCGGTCCCGTCGACGGAGAATGTCATCGGGCGCCAGCGGTACGGGAGGGCGTTGCCGCCGGCTCCGATATCCTGGGTCATGTCGAGCGGAGTACCTTCGTAATGATCCCTCATCACGTCAGCTATATCCTTGACCGTCAGCTTCTTGTTGGGACGGATAAACAGCGGGAGGTCGCCCTCGAGGTCATATCCCATCACATAATCAATATATGAATAGGCGTCCTTGGTGACAAGGCGGTCGGCCTCTTCGTCCATGTAGGTGAACCAGCCGTTGGAGAGGATGTTGTAAGCGCTCCAGACGCGGGCGTCGCAGCCGCGGACCGTGCCGAAATCAATCGGGCAGTACGCTTTCTTGAAGCTGAAATCCTCGTCCTCGCCGGAAAAATAGCCCTTGCGACGGGCGAATGTGATCACGTCCTTGGAATAAAGGCAGTTGTCAGGGTCATTGAGCGGGAAATGGCCGATGCGGGCCTGGTTGGCGTGGGCGCAGATGTATCCGTCGGGCACCTTCATGGCCACCCAGACGGCGCCTTTCTGCGTATTGACGCCGTTTTTCAGGTTCATTCCCTTGCCGATCATCTCGAGGATCCATACCTCGTCCTTGTCGGCGATGGAGAAGGATTCGCCTTCGGAGGCGTAACCGTATTCGGCGACGAGGTTGGTCATGATTTCAATGGCCTGGCGGGCAGTTTCGGCCCTCTCGAGAGCGACGAATATCAGCGAGCCGTAGTCGATGCCTCCTTTGCGGTCCTCAAGCTCCGGACGGCCGCCCCAGGTGGTCTCGGTGATGATGACCTGGTGCTCGTTCATGTTGCCGACGCGCTTGAAGGTGTGGGATGCCTCTTCGATCTCACCGATGTAACGGTTTGAGTCCCAGTCGTATATCTTCCGCATCGTGCCGAACGGATGGTCGGCAGCCTCGCGGAAATACAATTCGCCGTAAAGCCAGTGGGAATCGGCAGCGTATGATACCATGACGGAGCCGTCGACGCTCGCGCCCTTGGAGACGAGAACGTTGGTACAGGCATCGGAAAGGTCCGGTGCGAGGGTCCCGAGAAGCACCGCGGCGAAAAGTGAAAGTCGTTTCATTTTGCTCATTCGTTAATTTATTGCTACTTTTGCAGTCGAACTTACAAATTTAGGAAATTTTTACGATGAAACACCTGTTTGTCACCATATTTCTCCTTCTTGCCGGTTTTACCGCCCTCTCCGCCCAGGAGCCGCTGACTCCCGAGCAGAAAGAGAAGCAGACCCGCGAATGGATTGAAAAGCAGACAGAAAAGCTCTCCGCCGTCCTCGATCTCGAGTACTGGCAGGAATTCTACGTAGATTCCATCCTCACCGCCAACATCGGCGGCCTGCAGGCCGAGGTGGAAGAGCTCCAGGCCGCAAAGGTCAGCAATCCCGATATCTACCAGGAAATCTCCGACCGCTGGAACGAGGCCACATACAATGCCTATCAGAAGGTATTCAACGAAGACCAGTGGAAAAAATGGCTCAAGAACGGAGGCGCCAAGGAAAAGAAAGCCCGCGACAAACGTGCCGCAAAGAAGAATTAGGAATGAAAGAAGCAATTGAAAAAATTCTCGCCGAGCTCGGCGAACTGAAAGCATCCACCCTCAAGGAGGTTGAGGAGGCCCGTATCCGCTTCCTCGGTAAGAAAGGCGAAATCACCGCCCTGTTCGAAGAGTTCCGCTCCTGTCCCCCGGAAATGAAGAGGGAGTTCGGAGCCCGCCTCAACGAGCTCAAGAAGGCCGCCACCGAAAAGATCGAGACCCTCAAAGCCTCAGCCGGCGAATCTCCCGCCGCCGCAGGTCCCGCCGAGGACCTCACGATGCCCGGTGACGACGCACCTCTCGGTTCCCGCCACCCCGTTTCCATCGTGCGGCAGCAGATTGTGGATATTTTCCGCAAATACGGCTACGGCGTCGCCGAGGGCCCGGAAATCGAGGACGACTGGCACGTGTTCGAAGCGCTCAACTTCCCTCCGAACCACCCTGCACGCGAGATGCAGGACACATTCTTCGTCTCCAACGGGCATCTCAATCCGCTCCTCCTCCGCACCCACACCTCCTCGGTCCAGGTGCGTACCATGGAGACACAGGATCTCCCGATCAGGGTGATCTGCCCCGGACGCGTTTTCCGCAACGAGGCCATCTCGGCCCGCGCCCACTGCATATTCCACCAGGTGGAAGGTCTCTATATCGACAAGGGAGTCACATTCGCCGACCTCAAACAGGCGATCCTTCTTTTCGCCCGTGAAATGTTCGGTCCGGAGACCGAAATCCGTATGCGCCCGTCCTACTTCCCCTTCACCGAGCCGTCTTCCGAGGTTGACGTCAGCTGCAACATCTGCCACGGCAAGGGCTGCAACATCTGCAAGGGTACCGGCTGGCTCGAGATCATGGGCTGCGGCATGGTGGATCCCAACGTCCTCCGTGCAAGCGGCATCGACCCGGATGTCTACAGCGGATTCGCCTTCGGCATGGGCGTGGAGCGTATCGCGATGCTGAAATGGCAGGTCAACGACCTCCGCCACTACTTCGAGAACGACCTCCGTTTCCTCGGAGAATTCGCCACCGCGACCGAGGTCTAATTAATTCTGTACAAGGAGATTACTTTCCTCCGCCGACAAAGCGGATTTCGTAGGCGTCCCTTTCCTTGATCAGGACGGAGAGCTGGTCGCTGAGGACCGGAATGAGCTCCTCCAGAAGGGCGACTTCACCCAATAAAGTCGAACGTTCCGGCTCAATGGCATTTTCCGCGCGGGCCTTCTTGTCGTCGACGAGCCTCTTGAGGCGGTTGATCCTTTCGACCATAGCAACGACTCGGTCGGTCTTGTCGGCGTACTGGCGCCACTCCTCACTGCTGACTCCCAGACGGGCTGCTGCCTCCTCAGTGTCGTCGGAAAGGTGGAAAATGTCGTCGGCAAGCGGCGGAAGCGATGCGGCGAGAGAGTCCTGCGCCGGATGGCTCTCCTGGAGGATGGAGACCTCGTTGAGCAGTCGAGCCATGATCGTCGTATCCTTCGTCTCCTGGGCTGAAACAGGCAGCTGTGCGGCGAGCAGAATGGCCGCGGCGAAGGCGAAAATATGACGCATAAAACGCATGGGTGGAACAAATTATCATGCAAAAATAATACTTTCTTCGGAAAAAAGTTGTAAATTTGTAGCCTATTTTGCCTACCTATCCCCTGACGGGAAGGCTAAATACTTGATAATTAATAAATTAAATATAAATTAACATTATCATGCAAAGTAAAGGTATCATCCGAATCCTTGCAATTCTCGTAGCGATCGCCTGTCTCTGGCAGCTTTCCTTCACAGTGGTTTCCCGCCACTATGAAAACAAGGCTGAAAAATATGCCCAGACCAAGGCTGAAGCCGCCGCCAAACTCCTCGGCACAGAGGACCAGTTCACCCTGGATACCCTCAAAGCCGACTTCCAGAAGAAGTATCTGGACAGCCTGAGCAGCGGTGACAAGCACATCTACTTCAGCTACAACTACAAGGAAATCAAGGAAAAAGAAATCAACCTCGGCCTCGACCTCAAGGGCGGTATGGAAATCCTCCTCCAGCTCCAGTTCGACGAGATGGTCCGCAACCTCTCTCACGGTGAGAAGGACCCCGCCTTCCTCGAAGCCATGGCAAAGGCCAGCGAACGTACCGGCAAGACCGGCAACACCGACTTCTTCGACGCGTTCAAGGAAGAATATGCCAAGGTTCCCCACACCAAGTCCCTCTATGACATCTTCGCCACCACGGAGAATACAGAAGGCAAGGACGGCATCCAGAACCGCACCGACGACGCAGTCATCGCATGGCTCCGCGCCCAGGGTGAAAGCGCCCTCGACAACGCATTCGGCGTCATCGAGAAACGTATCGACCGCTTCGGCGTCACCCAGCCCAGCATCACCAAGGTAGGCAACAACGGCCGTATCAGCATCTCCCTCCCGGGTATCAAGGACGAAGACCGCGTGAAGAAGCTCCTCCGCGGTACCGCTTCCCTCGAATTCTGGCCTACATATTCATATTATGCAGTCCAGGACGAGCCCGGCAACGAAGAAGGCATCGGCATGGCTCTCCGCAGGGCCGACCAGGCTCTCGCAGAAGAGGAAGGCACAGCCCATCCTCTCCTCTCCCTCCTCGTCAGGGATGAGAACGCCATGGTCCAGAAGTACATCTCCGCACAGAACCCCGAAGACCGTCTCTACATCGCTCCTTCCTGTATCGGTTACGCAAGCGCCACCGATACCTCCAAGGTCCGCCAGGTTCATCGAGAGGACTATCGACCAGTTCCCTGACGGCTTCGCTCCCATGTGGGAGGTCAAGCCCGAACCGGCCATCAAGGACGGCGAATACTTCGGTCTCGTAGCCATCAACCAGAGCTCCGCCATCAACGGCCAGGCCCCCATCGACGGTGACCACGTTGACAATGCCCGCGCCGAGGTCGGTAGCTCAGGCCGCCTCAACGGCCAGCCGTACGTCACCATGCAGATGACTTCCGACGGCGCCCGCAAGTGGGCAAAGCTCACCAAGGACAACATCAAAAAGCAGGTCGCAATCGTCCTCGACGGTCTCGTGTACAGCTACCCGACCGTACAGGATGAGATTACCGGCGGCAACTCACAGATCACCGGCAACTTCACCATGGAAGAGGCTGAAGACCTTGTTACCGTCCTCAAGTCCGGTAAACTCCAGGCTCCCGCAGAGATCATCCAGACCACCGTGGTCGGTCCTTCACTCGGTGCCGAGTCCATCCGCAACGGTATCATCTCCTTCCTCATCGCCTTCTGCCTGGTGCTGATCTACATGATCTTCTTCTACCAGGGTGCAGGTCTCGTTGCCGACATCGCACTGCTCTGCAACGTCCTCTTCCTCCTCGGAACACTCGCCTCCTTCGGCGCATCCCTCACCCTTCCCGGTATCGCAGGTCTCGTCCTGACGCTGGGTATGGCGGTGGACGCCAACGTTATTATATATGAACGTATCAAGGAGGAGCTCGCGGCAGGCAAGGGATTGTCCAAAGCAGTGGCCGACGGTTATTCCAACGCGTACTCCGCCATTCTCGACGGCCAGATCACTACCTTCATTACCGGTGTGATCCTCTACGCGTTCGGTTCCGGTCCGGTCCGCGGTTTCGCCACCACCCTCATGATCGGTATCATCACTTCCGTGCTGACTTCCATCTTCATCACGAGGATCATCATCGACGACCGCGTCTCCAAGGGCAAGAAGATCTCCTTCGACAACCGCCTCACCCGCAACTTCCTGAAGAACACCCATATCGACTTCCTCTCCAAGAAGAAATGGACCTACATCTTCTCCGGTATCCTCATCGTCATCGCACTCGTTTCGATGTTCGGCAAGGGCTTTACCTATGGTGTAGACTTCAAGGGCGGCCGCACTTACGTAGTCCGCTTCGAGAACCCCGTCTCCGCAGAGAAGGTCAGGGAGGCCGTCAGGAACGAATTCGACGGCAACAACGTTGACGTCACCCAGTTCGGTGGTACCAGCCAGGTCAAGATCGCCCTCCAGTACAAGGAGAACGAATCCTCCGAGGAAATCGACCTCGAAATCTCCGACAAGCTCTTCAGCGCCCTCAAGGGCTTCTACAAGGAAGGCTTTACCGAGGACAACTTCCGCAATACAACCAGCGAAAGCACCAACGCCTCCATCGGTATCATTTCTTCCGAGCAGGTCGGTCCTTCCATCGCGGCTGAGACACTCCGCAGGGCTATCATAGCCGTGCTCCTGTCACTGCTCGCGATCTTCGCCTACATCGCAATCCGGTTCAAGGGTGCGGCCTGGGGTCTCGGCGGCGTCGTGTCGCTGGCCCATACGGCTCTCATCGTCATCGGATTCTTCTCGCTGTTCACCGGCATCCTGCCCTTCAACCTGGACGTTGACCAGACATTTATTGCAGCTATCCTGACCATCATCGGTTACGCCATCAACGATAACGTGGTTATCTTCGACCGTATCCGTGAGTTCAAGTCCCTGCATCCCAAGACTCCGTTCAAGGACAATGTCAACACAGCTCTCAACGCCACCCTCACCCGTACGATCAACACTTCGGTGTCGACCTTCATCACGATGTTCGCAATCGCCCTCTTCGGCGGTGAGACCATCAGGGGTCTGGCTGTGGCTCTCTGCCTCGGTGTCGTCATCGGTACCTACGCTTCGATCTTCATCGGAACGCCCGTGATGTACGACTTCACCATGTGGAGGGAGAACCGCAGGGCTGCAAAGAAAAACGCTTCCAAGAAGTAGTAGTAAATATCCCCATTTTTGGGTATTTACACTCTCCTTCAATAGCCGTATATTTGCGCAATGAAATTTCTGCGCACTTATACGGCTATTTTTTTTGCGCTGTTTTCCGTTGGAATGGAGGCGGCGGTGGTTTCCGGCAAGGTCGTCGACCGTGCTAGCGGGGATCCGCTTCCTGGAGCCGTGGTGACACTCGATGGGAGCTTCCTCTGGAGCGTGACAGATGGAGAGGGGGCATTCTCCTTCAAGGATATAGAAAACGGCTCCTACACCCTCGAAGTATCGCTGCTCGGGTACGAAACCTACAGCAGTTCCATAACCGTCAAGGGCAACGTAAAAGACTTGGTGATAGCTCTTTCCGAGAGTACTCTCGCCCTTGACAGCGCCACTGTGACGGCCGAAAGGTCAAAGGACTGGATCAACACCACCAGGACCATCAGCCGCACAGCGCTCGACCATCTCCAGATGTCGGGCCTTTCCGACATTTCGGCCCTTCTCCCCGGCGGAAAGACGCAGAATCCGGACCTTACCACAACCTCGGCCCTCAACATTCGCGGTGGAGGCAACAATTCCGGCAATGCAGCATTCTCTACCGCGGTCGAAGTAAACGGCGTCAGGATGGGCGACAATGCCGATTTCGGCGGCCTTTCGGGCGTCGACACCAGGAGCCTCCAGGTGGAGAATATCGAGTCCGTCGAGGTGATAACGGGCGTTCCTTCAGCTGAATATGGCGACCTCGGCAGCGGCATGGTCAGGGTGACCACAAAAAAGGGCCGCAGCCCGCTCAGCGTCACACTTTCAGTCAATCCGAGGACATACGATGCGTCATTCGCCAAGGGCGTGGAAACCGGCGCAGGAGTGCTCAATATCAGCGGACAATGGACCAGGGCGACCAAAAAACTGAGCTCGCCCTACACCTCCTACACCAGGCGTGGTTTCACGGCCGAATACAGCAACACATTCGCCGGACTGGTCCGGCTGGAGGCGGGTCTGAGCGGCAATATCGGAGGGATGAATTCCAAGGACGACCCGGATACATTCTCGGAGCAATTCACCCGGGAAAGGGACAATCTGCTCACTCCGCACGTCAAAGCCGTCGTCCTCCTCAACAGGCCCTGGGTCACCAATATCAGCTTCGAGGGCTCCGTCTACTATCATGACCGCCGCACGAAGGAGCATCTGTACAATTCATACGCGTCGCCGCAACCGGCCGTACATGCCGAAGAGGAGGGCTATTTCGCGGCTACGATGCTGCCGGAGACATTCTACGCCGACCGTATTACCGACTCCCGGGAGCTGGACTTCAGCGCCTCGCTCAAATACGACTGGCTGCACCATTTCGGCCCGGTCAAGAGCGTTCTCAAGGCCGGTCTCCAGTGGAAGGCCGACGGCAATTCCGGACGAGGCGAATACTATGAGAATGAGGCACTTGCGGCGAATGGCTACAGGCCGCGCCCCTACAGCGACTACCCCTATATGCACACGTTCTCGGCATACGCAGAGGACAAGCTGACCGTCCCTATCGGAAGCACCACATTCGAGGCAAGCCTCGGCCTGAGAGGAGAGGCGGTGAGCGTCCGCGGCACGCAGTACGAAGGCCTGAGAGCGCTTTCACCGAGGCTCAACGCAAGGTGGAGCCTCACAAAGAGCCTGTCGGTCAGGGGCGGCTGGGGCATCACCCGCAAGCTCCCTTCCTTCTACATACTCTACCCGAAGCAGGAATACCGGGACATCCGGACCTTCGCATTCTCCCACGGCGACGACGCTACATATATTTATTATACAATACCTTACACTCTGGAATATAACCCCTCCCTGCAGTGGCAGTCCAACAGCAACAGCGAATTCGGCATCGACTTCGAAAAAGGCGGCTGGAAGGCTTCCATCGCAGGTTTCTACAATCTGACCAGGAATCCATACGAATACGCTAACCTCTATACTCCGATCAGCTGTCAAATGCTCTCATTGCCGGAAGGGTTCACCATGCCGGCATCTCCAGAAATGAGGATAGACCACCAGACCGGCGACGTTTTCATCCGTGGAAGCAAGGACGAATACTTCACCCCCATGACTTCCTCGGCCATTGACCGGACATTCGTCAATTCGAGAACGCAGAAAGGCGGAGCCGACGTCACGAGAACGGGCCTTGAATTCATAGTCGAATCTCCCGAAATCAAGCCCCTACACACCCGTCTCCGCCTTGACGCGTCCTATACAAGGACCTCCTACATCAACAAGGACGACACCTATTATTATCAGTCAGGCTGGTCCCACACCACTATTCCGAACCTTTCGTACCAGTATGCGGGCATCTATGAGGGCGCCGCATCAGTGATCCAGGGCCGCCGCACCGAATGGATGGACGCCAACCTCACCGCGATCGTCCACATTCCCGCGGTCCGGCTCATCGTGACATGCCGCCTGGAAGCATCCCTGCTCAGGAATTCGCAGAATCTCTCCGACCGCGCCTTCACGGTCTCATCCGAAAGCGTAGAGCCGACCGGAGGGGATATCTACGACAGTCCTTCATTCTCCGCAGTCTATCCGGTGGCATACCTCGACCTGGATGGCAAGGTGCACCAGTGGACGGCAGAATGTGCCTCTGACAGCGATCTGCAGCGCCTTATTCTCCGTTCCGGCAACATGTATACATTCGTCAAAGACGGGTATGATCCCTGGGCGTCCGCCAATTTAAGCCTCACCAAGGAAATCGGACGCCACGTATCGCTGTCGTTCTTCGCCAACAATTTCACTGCCGCCCGTCCCTACCGAAAGAGCTATGCGAACGGTATCAGTTCCATTTTCACCCCGGCTTTTTATTACGGGCTGACCTGCCGGATCAAGCTATGAGAAGGATTCTTGCCATATTGACCGTCCTCGTGACGGCCGCCTGCACGGAATTCCGGGATCCCTGGGACGGGAGCCTCGAGGAGTTGACCGTGAAGGCAGTCTACCCCGATGACTACGATGCTTCCGCACATTCGGGAGTGTCGGTAATAATTGAAAATATCGCCTCCGGAGACAGCTACACGGCATTTACCGACAGTGAAGGGAAGGCCGCCATTCAGGTCCGGAAGGGCATTTACAGGATATCGCTCAGCGACCGCGTCGGCCGCGACATATTCAACGGAACGGCGGACAAAGTAGTCGTCGGCGAGGGAGGAAAGCAGGTACTCCTCAATCTCAGCCATTCGCTCGCGGGAACACTGGTAATCAAAGAGTTATATGTCGGAGGATGCAGCAAAGCTCCCCAGGAAGGCACCTACCAGAGCGACCAGTACGTGATACTGCACAACAATGACAGCGAGACCGTCTACCTTGACAGCCTCTGCTTCGGCACCCTTTCACCATACAACGCTACCGGAGTCAACAATTGGCGCAAAGCCGACGGCAGCCTGCCCGATTTCGCGCCCGTGGTGACGGTCGTCTGGAGATTCCCCGGTGAGGGCAATTCCCACCCGCTCGCCCCGGGAGAAGAGGCCGTCATCGCCCTCCGCGGCGCAATTGACCATACCCGACAGTATCCCCTTTCGGTCAATCTGAACCGGGAAGACTGCTTCGTCTGCTACAATCCCACGTACTTCCCCAACCCTCTTTATCATCCGGCTCCCGGAGATAAAATCCGCCCGGACCACATTCTCGACGTGGTGGTCAAAACCGGGCAGTCCAATGCCAACACAGTCTCCATCAGCTCTCCTACATTCCTCATTTTCAAGGCGAAAGGAATCAGCATGGAGGAATATGTCCGGCAGGATGACATAATCCAGGTCACTCCCGGCAACAGTGCCGACGTCATAGTCAAAGTGCCTTACGAATGGGTGATTGACGCGGTGGAAGTATTCGACGGAGGCAGCTCCGGCAACAACAAGAGGCTCATTCCCGCCCTTGACGCCGGGTATGTCACCCAGTCCGGGACATTCAAGGGGCACAGCCTCATGAGAAAGACCGACGAAGAGGCCAGCGAAAAGGCCGGATACACCATACTCAGGGACAGCAACAATTCAAGTGAAGACTTCTATGAAAGCGAGGTACAGTCTCTGCATAATTAGCGCGCTCGCAGTGTCGCTCGCCGCTTCCGGACAGGTCCCCCGTCAGCTTGTGGACCCGTCCCGGGGCTCGTCTGCGACTGTATTCGGCGAAATGGAAGGAGGCGGATTCAGGTCCGGATATGCGGCCTCGTCACTTTGGAAAGCAGGCGCAAAGGCCTCGTCTTCAGGTGTTTACGGAAAGACGCTTCTCGCGGGGTCATTCTCCTTTGAGGAGATGCGGGGGAAGGATATGATGACGTCGGTATTCACCAGTCCAGGCTACTATCCCATCGACGTCCTCGAATTCACGCCCGGCGACAAGACGATGCAGACATACGCATTCACCGGCGGAATTTTCCATCCCCTGTCGGACAGGATTTCGGCAGGTGCATTCGTGGATTATTCCGCGGGCAATTATTCCAAACGCAAGGATATCCGGCACACCAATTATTCGACCGGACTGTCGCTGTCCCCCACCATGGTTTACAATGGCGATGGGATGCGGATCGCAGCATCGCTCATATTCCGCAAGACCGCGGAATCGATTGAAGCAGAGCAGATTGGCACCGCCACTGCCGACACTTATTACGCCTTCCTCGACAAGGGACTCCGCTATGGATCCTACCAGGCGTGGGACGGCTCCGGTATCCACCTCGCCGAGGCCGGCATCAACCGTCTTCCCGTCAAGGAATTCTCCGGAGGAGGCGCCCTGAGATTCGACATCAAAGGGACTTCCGTCGAATTTGGTTATCTCCGCAGCAGCGGCACCGTCGGCGAGAAAGGATACGACTGGTTCCGTTTCCCCGGCAACCGGTTCAGCGCGAGGATAAGCCGCAAGTCGCTCATTCCCGCATGGGGAGACAACAAGCTGGAAATCAATGCATCAAGCTTATCCCAGACGCTTGAAGAGGCCGTCATCGACAAGGTCTCGGAAGGCGGCGTGACGCTCCCGGTCATATATGGCTACAACAGGGTTTCATGGCGCCGAATCAGCACGGTATCGGTCATCTACGACATCCGAACCCCTGATTCCGGCATTATGAATTCCGCCCGTATCCTATTCTCCGCCAACTTTGATGACGAACAGTCGTCCCTGACCTATCCCTACACGGATGAATTCCACGGTAGCAATTATACCGCAGGGGCGAGCATTACCCTTTACGACAGGCGCAAAGCCGTGTGGGACAGGTTCTTACTTACTATCGGCGGACATTACCGCTCCGGTAATTCATTCGAGCGCGGACTGCGCTCATCCGAGCCTGACGTCACGGCGTCGGAGCCCTTCCGCCTCATCGGCGACTGGGAGCGAAAGAAAGAATGGATGACCTCCCCCCGCATCGGCCTGGAGGCCTCCCTACGATACATATTTACCTCTGTCAAAGGACTTTCCGTTTCCCTTGAAGGGGAATGGCTCCACGGACTCGACGTGGTGCTTCTCCCAGGGACGGAGCGCTTCAGGGGCACGATCAAACTTGATTATTCGTTTTAAAATCTGATAATATGAAAAAACTTGCAGTTCTGGCACTTGCAGCCGTTGTGCTCGCAGCGTGCGATTCGAGGGAAAACATCACTCCCACGACTCCTGAAAACAGTTTTGACTTGGTTCCCGTCAAGGTTGAACCAGTCATCACCCGTGCTACCGAAACCAATTTTGAAAGCGGTGACGCCATCGGTCTCACCATCTCCCGCGCAACGGGCGCGTATGCGACAAATGAGAAATTGACATTCGACGGAACGTCATTCTCCGGCACCCTCAAATGGTATCCTGAAGGCGGTGACGCCTCAACTCTTGCTGCCTACTATCCTTACGCAGCATCCGTCCCGACCTCATTCACCGTTGAATCCGACCAGTCAAACGGCACTTCTGCCTCCGACTTCCTCTCGGCCGTCAAGGAGAACGTCCTGCCTACGGCGAATGCCGTCTCGATGGTCTTCCAGCACAAGCTCAGCCGCCTCGTGGTCACCGTCGTAAACAATTCCGGCTCAGCGATTGACGCCATTTCCTTCAAAGATGTCATCCCTACCGCCATCATCGATGCCGACCTTAGCGCAAGCGTCAACGAAACCGTCGATCCTGTCGAAATCACCGCATTCGCCGGCCAGGAAGCATATTACGCAATTGTTCCTCCTCAGACCGTCAGCCTGAAGGCTTGTGTCGCTTATGCAGGTCTTGTGCGTGAACAGACGCTCGCCGAAGCTACACTCCTCCCGGGAAAGCAGTACAGCATCAGCATCGTAGTCAATCCCGCCGACATCAAGGTCGTCCTCGCCGGTGAAATCGAAAACTGGACCGACGGCGGTGAAATCACCCCCGAACCTTCCACCTCCAATGTCGAGGAGCATCTCGCCGATGGCTATATCATCTACGCCGGAGAAAACTACACGGTAGTCGAACTCAAGGACGGCAAATGGTGGATGAGCGAGAATCTCCGCTATATCCCTGAAGGCCTTACTCCTTCAGACGACCTCACCAATGTCACCGCAGGCGTTTACTATCCGGTAGTATCCGTCGACGAAGCCGGTGCATTCGCCAAGGATGAAGACACCATTCATCATAACGGCTATCTCTATCAGGCCGAAACCGCCTTCGGACTCAATGTCGGCGATCTTACCAGCGTGGAACAGGCCCAGGCCCTCGAGGGCGCACAGGGTATCTGCCCTGACGGATGGCATATCCCTACATCTGCCGACATCCTTGCTCTTGTCGGAAAGAGCGCCGGCCTTACGACCAATGCCGAAGCACCTTACTATGACGGTGCCAACGGCTCCATCGTCAAGCTCAACGAGGACGGATTCAATATGGACGCCTTCGGTGGCGTTACCTTCAGCAACAATACCGTGACCAGCGGTACAATCATGGGCATTCTCAGCGGATACAAGTCCAAGATTTCTTCCGGTATGTTCTGCGGTTCCACATACGCCGGCGTCACCTACAACACCTCCAACGACGCGACTTCCGGCGTGAAGAATCTCCAGTTCTACGGCCTGATGCCTATGACAAACAAGGCCACGGAGGCCGAATACACCTGCAACGGCACCAAGGTCAGCTACCGCATCGCCAGTGCCGTCCGCTGCGTACGCAACGATGAATAAGCGGCTCATTCTCCTCGTATCCGCCCTGCTTGCGGGTCCGGCGCTGTTCGCCGACGGTGGGATGTGGATGATACATCTCATCGACGGAGCGCTCGAGAAACGCATGCAGGAGCGGGGCCTGGAGCTGTCCGCAGGAGAAATCTACAATGCAGACGCGCCGGGGGCCACTGTCTCCGACGCGGTGCTTTCACTCGGATTCTACTGCACCGCAAGCGTGATCTCCGACAAGGGGCTTGTAATTACCAATCACCACTGCGCATTCAGCGACATATCCGCGTTGTCAACCAAGGACAATAATCTTCTGGAAAACGGCTTCTGGGCCCTCTCCGAGGCAGAAGAGATCCCGGTCCCCGGCAAGAAAGTGTATTTCCTGAAACGGGTACTGGATGTCACTGACGAGGTTGCGGAGACCGAGACGGCCCTCAAAGAGAGGGGCGAGCGCTACGGAACGCGCAAGCTGAGTTCCATTCTCGAGGGGAAGTATTCCGCCGCCACGGGTCTTGAGGCATCGCTGGCCTCGATGTGGAGCGGAGAGAAGTATTATCTCGCGCTCTACGAAGTCTATGACGACCTCCGGCTGGTAGGCGCTCCTCCCGTCGCGGTAGCGTCATTCGGCGGAGACGAGGACAACTGGGAATGGCCGCAGCACAAGGCCGATTTCGCCCTGTACCGCATATATAAGGACGGTGTCCCCATGAACACGCCGCGGCATCTGAAAATAGCCTCCCAGGCGCCCAAGGAAGGGGATTTCACCATGGTAACGGGCTATCCCGGAAGGACCCAGAGATACACTTCCTCATCCCACCGTGTGGAATATCTCCAGGACGTTGAAAGGCCCCTCACCAACCGGATTCGGAAGGGCCAGATGGAGATTATCCGGAAGTGGATGGACGCGGATCCGGAGGTGAGGATGAAGTACTCCGACGCCTTCTTTTCGCTGTCCAATGTCCAGGAAATGCAGGAAGGTGAAGTCGAATGCTTCAAGCGCTTCAACGTCGCCGCCGAAAAGAGGGCCGAAGAGGCCGAACTGTCCCTCTGGATAAACCGCGACAATGGCCGGAAAGCCCGCTGGGGCTCGATGCTGCGGGATTTCGAGGCGGAATACGCCTCAATCTCGGATATCGAAAGACAGAAGGCATGCTACCGCGAGACCATGGTGCGTGGCACCTCCGTCGCCAGGACACTTCTTCGGATGGCCAACAATCCGGCGACAAGGGATTCGCTATGGAATTCAGCCCTGAAGGAACTCGATCCGCGTGTTGAAAAAGAGCTGCTGGCATTCTCCATGAAGGAGTATTTCGACGGTATCGATCCTTCATTCATCGGAGATTTCCAGATGGAGACCAAGGCTCGTTTCGGGGATGATTATGCCGCCATGACCGACTGGCTGTGGGAGCGTCCCGAGGAACTCATGAAAATGGTCACGGAGGTCAAAATCACCGCTTTCAACGATGCCGAAAAGCATGTTGCGGACCTCACCGCGCTCCGCAGGGACTATGCCAACGCCCTGTACGAAATGAGGCTTGAAAAGGGCGTTCCACAGGCTCCTGACGCCAATTCGACCATGCGCCTGAGCTATGGCCGCATCTGCAGCCTGAGCCCACGTGACGGCGTCACCTGCAGCTGGAAAACCACTGTCCGGGGACTCCGGGAAAAGTGGGATCCGTCGAAGCACGACTTCGCTCTTCCGGAGGATTTCATGGAAGCCATCGCCTCATACGACGGGCCCGTCAATTTCCTGTCGGACAATGACATAACCGGAGGCAACAGCGGCTCTCCCGTGCTCAATTCGCGGGGTGAGCTCATCGGACTGGCCTTCGACGGCAACAAGGAATCCCTCGCTTCGGACGTCCTTTACACACCTGATTACAACCGCTGCGTCTGCGTCGACATTCGCTACGTGCTTGCAATACTTGATTCCTACGCACATCTCGACCGCATCCTGAAAGAAGTGCAGTAGGTATTTTTCAGTTGGGCGAACTTATTTTCGGATAATAAGATAATATTTTATTATCTTTGTTATCCTAACTTCGGTATACTATGGCATTCGTCCACCTGCACGTACATACCCAATATTCGATCCTCGACGGACAGTCCTCCATCAGCGGACTTTTCAGCCGCGCGGAACAGCTCGGCATGCCCGGTCTCGCCATCACGGACCACGGCAACATGTACGGCGTCAAGGAATTCCTCAAGGAGGCCAAGGCCCATCCTTCGGTCAAGCCCATCATCGGCTGCGAGATCTACGTGACAAGAGGATACGACCACAAGATCAAGGACACCGCCCACCGCAAGTACTACCACCTCATTCTTCTCGCGAAGAATTACGACGGCTACCGCAACCTCATGAAGATTGTCTCCACGGGACACATCGAGGGCATGTACTACGGCAAGCCCCGCGTCACCCACGAGATTGTCGAGAAGTATCACGAGGGCCTCATCTGCAGCTCCGCATGTATGGTCGGCGAAATTCCCCAGTGTATACTCGCAGGGGACCTTGACGGAGCGTCAAAGGCCATAGAATGGCACAAAAAGGTCTTTGGGGACGATTATTACCTCGAGGTGATGTATCATAAGACCGAGGTGCCCGGCGTCTCCCTGGACGTCTGGGAGGGCCAGAGGGAGTATGTGCCGCAGATATTCGCCCTGGCTGAAAAGCACGGTGTAAAGGTGGTGGCTACCAACGACGTCCACTTCGTCGAAAAGGAAGACGGACCGGCCCACGACCGCCTCATCTGCCTCAACACGGGCAAATTCCTCGACGACACCGACCGTCTCCGCTACACCCAGCAGGAGTACCTCAAGACCGAGGAGGAGATGGCGGCCCTGTTCCCCGACCATCCGGAAGTGCTGGCCAACACCCTCGAGGTCTGCGACAAGATCGATCGCTACGAGATCGACCGCGGCCACGTCCTCCCCAAATTCGACCTCCCGGAAGAATTCACCGCCAAACTCCCCTACTGGCTCGACCTCTACAAGGCCGTCATCGACGAAGGCCGCTGCGACGAAGGCGGCAATCCACGCGGGGATGAATTCTGCGCCTCAGTCGCATACCTCTGCAAGCTCTGCTACGACGGAGCACACAGGCGCTACGGCGAGACACTGACGGACGAGGTCTCCGAACGGCTCGATTTCGAACTCAAGACCATCTCCAGGATGGGTTTCCCGGACTATTTCCTCATTGTCCAGGACTTCATCGGCTGGGCGAGGGCGCACGGCATTTCGGTCGGTCCGGGACGTGGCAGCGCCGCGGGAAGTGCAGCCGCCTACTGCCTCGGCATCACCAATCTGGATCCGATACGCTATGACCTCCTGTTCGAGAGATTCCTCAACCCTGAGCGTATCTCCATGCCGGACATCGACGTCGACTTCGACGACGAAGGCCGCTACCGCGTCATCCGCTACGTCCAGGAGAAATACGGCGAGGACCATATCTCGCACGTCATCACCTTCGGCACGATGAAGGCCAAACTCGCAATCAAGGACGTAGCGAGGGTCAGCCGCCTCTCCCTGGACGAGTCCAACCGCCTCTCGAAACTCATCCCCGACCGCCCCTTCACCGTCAAGGAAGACGGAGAGGAGAAGGAAATCAAGCCCACCCTCAAAAACTGCGTCAAATACATCCCCGAGCTCAAAAACGACTACGAAAACGGCGACCCGCTCGTACGGGACGTCCTCCGTTACGCCCTCAAGCTCGAAGGCTGCATCCGCCAGACCGGCATTCACGCATGCGCAATGATTATCGGTCGCGGAGACCTTACCGACTACATTCCCATCACTATGGGCACCGACAAGGCCACGGGGCAAGACGTCTGGGTGTCGCAGTACGAGGGTTCCTACATCGAGGACGTAGGCATGCTCAAGATGGACTTCCTTGGGCTCAGCACCCTCTCCATTATCAAGGAATGCCTCTCCATCATCAAGCAGCGCCACGGCATCGACATTGACATCGAATCAATCCCGATCGACGATCCCGAGACATACGCCCTCTACAGCCGCGGCGACACCCAGAGCGTATTCCAGTTTGAGTCTCCCGGCATGCGGGAATGGCTCCAGAGGCTCCACCCCCAGCGCTTCGAGGACCTCATCGCTATGAACGCCCTCTACCGCCCGGGACCTATGGACTACATTCCCTCGTTCGTAAACCGCAAGCGGGGCGAGGAGGCCATTACTTACGACCTCCCTGTGATGAGCGACTACCTGGAGGAGACTTACGGTGTCACGGTCTACCAAGAGCAGGTCATGCGTATTTCCCAAAGGGTTGCAGGCTTCTCCAAAGGCAAGGCGGACAAGCTCCGCAAGGCCATGGGAAAGAAGAAAATCGACGTTCTGGAGTCCCTCAGGGCCGAATTCATCGAAGGAGGAGAAAAGAACGGCCATCCCCGGGAGACCCTCGACAAGATATGGTCCGACTGGCGCAAATTCGCCTCATACGCCTTCAACAAGTCGCACGCGACCTGCTACGCCTGGGTCAGCTACCAGACCGGATGGCTCAAGGCCCACTACCCCGCCGAATTCCAGGCCGCCAACCTCACCAACCAGATTTCCAACATGGACGAGATCAAGGAAATCATGGACGACTGCAAGAGGGGCGGCATCCGCGTGCTCAGTCCTGATATCAACGAATCTTCCGCGTTCTTCACCGTCAACAAGGACGGCAACGTCCGTTTCGGCCTCGGCGGCATCAAGGGATTCGGCTCCAACATCGTGGACGCAATTATCCGCGAGAGAGATGAGCACGGGGCATTCGAGGATGTATTCGACTTTGTCGAGAGAATGAACGGCGCGGTCAACCGGAAGGCGCTGGAGACGCTCGTATACGCGGGTGCATTCGACAGCTTCGGGTATCACAGGCCGCAGTTCTTCCTCCCCGGCGAAAGCGGCGAACTGTTTATCGACGAGCTGGCGGTCTACGCCGAACGTTATCGCAACGATGCAGTCGAGGCGGGCGCGTCGCTGTTCGGCGAAATGGAGGAAATGAAGCCTGTAAGGCCCTCCATGCCGCCTTTCAAGGGCGAAGAAGACATCCTGGCACTGCTACAGAAGGAGAAGGAACTGGTCGGCATGTACCTATCCTCGCATCCGCTGGACCGCTACGATTTCGAAATGAGGCACTTCGTCAGCTGCGAGCTCGCAAAGCTACCGGACACGATTGCGGAATGTGAACGCACGAAGACCCGCAAGCCTGTCTCCATCGCCGGTATCGTCACCGATTACAAGCAGATGGCGACAAAGACCGGGCGGCCGTATTCGCGGAGCGTCATCGAGGACTACAGCGGCAACTACGAAATCTCCCTTTTCGGCAACGACCACGAGACCTTCATGAGCTACATGAAAGTCCATGAAAGCCTCTACATCGAGGGAGAAATAGACGAACGCTACCGCCTCAAGCCGGAGGAAAAGGCCGCCGGCAAGACCGCACCCTACACACTTAAAATCAAGAAAATCAGCCTCCTCGGCAATATTGCAGACAATCTGCTCGGCGGATTCAGCATCGACATTTCCACGCCGATGCTTACCCCGGCCTTCAAGGACGGCCTCGTCAAAGTCATCAGGAAACACCCCGGCAAACAGCCGCTTACCATATTTTTCTTCGACCCCACGACCCGTTACAGGGTACAGTTCGTCTCCCGCAAGTATCAGGTTACGGTGAGTTCCGAGCTTATCCAGGACCTCCGGGCCATCGGAGTCGAAAAATACGACGTAATCAGAAAATAACGCGCCATGGAAACGACCGCCCAGCCTTTCGGAGCTTACTTGAAATCGTATTTCAAGAACCTCTGGCAGACTATTAAGCACCCTCTCGCATTCCTCCCTACCATCATTATCACGGGGGTGTGGATATTTCTCGGCATACTCCAAAGCCGTGAAGGCGAAGAGCCATGGCTTGCATGGGTCAATTTCTTCACATTCGCCCAGGGCGGACTGTTCGGCGGCGTGGCCGGAGCGATTGGCGGCATTCTCGGAAAGATTCTCATAGCAACGCTGCTCAATGCACTGCTACTGCCCATTTTTATCAGAAATACCAGGCCCATGGCCCGCTTCGGAAAGGGCTTCAAGGGATTCTTCAGGAGTTTTGCATTCGACAGCCTCAGGGCCATTTCGACCTTCCTGACCGGCGCGGCTATCGCACTGGCCATCTACAGTTTCCTCAATATCACGCAGAGATGGCAGGAGGGGCTCGTCGGCGTCGCGGGCGCGGTACTGCTCATACGCAGCATCGGTCAGAAAGGCGGCTTGCTTTTCAGCCTGTTCTACAGCATTCTCTCCGGGCTTTCGAGGAATAAAATTCCGTCCCAGATCGGCATTACGCGCTTCCTGAGCGGCATGTCCTTAGGTTTTGTGGTCGGTACGGGTCTCAACGCGTTCGGGCTGAAATGGGCGATTTTCATTGCGCTTTGCTGCATCGCGGGCGCATTCCTCTTTGTATTTTTCGGGAAGAGGAAGAGAGCTGCGCTGGTTACTGCGAGCGTGGTGGCACTGCTGCTCGTTCCAGTGCACGCCCAGGATATGGACCAGATCAATGAGGCTATGAGGCAGCTCCGTCAGGCCGGTGCCAGCGACGGCTTCGGTCTCGGCGGCATCGACCTCACTTCGGGTCACGCCCAGGACGACATAAGCAAGATCCAGGAAGAATATCAAAGACGAATGGAGGATATCAACCGCCGCATAGAAGACGCTGAGCGCCGCGGCGACGACCGGGAGCTCGAGCGCCTTTCCCAGGAGCTCGGCCAGCTCAACATGAGCATGGCTCTCGGCTCCATGGACCTCTACAAACAGTCCCAGGGGCTGGGCGGCATCGGATTCGGCGGTTCTTCTTCGGGAGATGATGACTATGAGGATCATCACCATGACGGCTCGGACGGCCATTCACATGGCAGCCATGACGATGATGACGAGGAAGACGACGATGACGATGATGACAGCCATCACGGCAAATACGGCGACGGCAGCGGCTTTGAAGACTTCGGCAGCATGTTTGACCAGGCGTACGAAGACGTCAAAGAAGTGGCCACGGAAGGATTGGCCGATGAAGACACCTACGTCGACGACGAAGAGGACATCACCTGGACAGACGGCATAGCCGGTGCCACTGCGGCGGCCGGCGCTGCAGGAGCTGCGGCTGGTGGCGCGGCAGGCGGTGCAGGCGGCCCCGGCGGCACTCCCGACCTTCCTGACTTCCCTGACGGCGAGGAACCGGAGGAATTCGACTACGAAGGCGAAGAAGAAAAGAAGGAGGAGGATGAGGAATACGACGACTCCGAAGAGGAGGACACCGAAGGCGGCGACGGCGACGGTGATGATTCCGAGGATGAGGAGAATAAAGAAGAGCCGGAAGAGACTGAAGAGGAAGACGATTATGACTACGAGGCCGAGAGGGAGCAAAGGGAGAGGGAGCAGGCGGAGATCAACAAGCGATACGCCGACGAGCACCAGAAGGATTGGGAGACGTTCAGTACCACTTCCAGCGAGGAGCGCATCAACAAAGAGGCCGAAGAGTGGCAGAAGGAAGAAGAGGCCCGTCAGTATTATCTCGACATGCTTGAAGACGAGGAGCAGCGCCAGGACAAGATCATCAACCAGATAGCGCCGAGATTGGGCGTCCCCACAGTCGACGAGAACGGCAATCCCCGCGAGATCTGGGACATCCAGCACGACTGTGAAAAAGCCGTTCTTGCAAACAGGAACAAAGGCCTCTATCAGGACATGATCGACATTCACCAGATCTCAAACGAGGTCGAGCTCGAGTGTTCTGAAAAGATTGCCGAGCTGGAACTGACCGACAAGGTCGCAGAAGGTACTGTCAATATAATGGGCGAATACGTCCCCGGCGGCAAATACGTCAAGGACGCCCACGGATTCATAAAAGCGGTCGGCGTCAGCGGAATGGAGGCACACGCCGAAGGAAGGAGTGTCACAACAGGTCTCATCGCAGGTACTGCCAAGGGCACACTCACAGTCCTTCAGAATCACTCCAGCGACCTTGCCGACGCCGGCGGACTGGAAGGTGTCGTCAAATTCGGCTACACCGGCACGGTCAATGTCCTGGCTGAAGCAGACAAGGAAATTATCGACGGCCTCGCCAAGGGCAAGAGCGCAGATGAAATCTTCGAAAACGCCCAGAACGCCATGGTCAAAAAGACCGGCGAGCACCTCATCAACTCGGGCCTAGGCGCACTCGGCATGAGCGACAAGGGGTCTAATATCACCACCGAATTCATTATGAGAGGCCACGACGAGGTCAAATTCGGCGAAGGCGACGACGCCAAAACCCTCTCCGAGACCATCACCGGCAAAATAAATGATGCCAAAAACGACACCCTCGGCACCATCATGTACAAAACCGGGCTCTATTAAACAATAAAAGGAATGACAGAAAACGCTCAACCGCAAAGATTCGGCGCCTTCCTCAAGGGATGGTTCAAAAGCCTGTGGCAGATGGTGAAGAACCCTCTGGCATTTCTGCCGACGATATTGATTGCAGGGGTGTGGATTGTGCTGGGGATTGTCCAGGCCCGCCATGGTGAGGAGCCATGGCTCGCGTGGCTAAACTTTTTCACATTCGCCCAGGGCGGATTGTTCGGAGGGGTGACGGGTGCAGTCGGCGGTATTCTCGGTAAGATTCTCGTCGCGGCGCTTATCAATGCTCTGCTTCTGCCGCTGTTCCTTCGGAAGAACAAGCCCCAGAATCGCTTCGGAAAGGGCTTTGGAGGCTTTTTCCGCAGTTTTGCGTTCGACGGGCTCAGGGCCCTGTCTACATTCTTCATGGGAATGGCTATTGCGCTCGCGCTGTATAGCTTCTTCAATATCACACAGCGCTGGCAGGAGGGTCTCGTCGGTATTGCCGGTGCGGTAATGCTGATCCGCAGCATCGGCCAGAAGGGCGGTTTCCTCTTCAGCCTGGCGTTCAGCCTGTCCTCGGCATTCACCGGAAAGAAAGGGCCTTCACAGGAAGGAATCACCCGCTTCCTCAGCGGAATGACGATTGGATTCGTAGCCGGGACCGGAATGAATGCGTTCGGTGTAAGATGGGCGGTGCTGATTGCCGTAGGGTCGCTTGCCCTGGCGCTGCTGTTCTTCATATTCGGCAAGAGGAGGATGGCTGCATTCGCCACGGCCTGCGTGGCGGCTATGCTGTTCATTCCCCTGCACGCAGGAATTCCGCAAAGCCAGGAGGACAGGAAGAGGGCGAGCATGAAGTATGCCGATGAACTGGCTCCGTACGTCGCTGAGATCAACAAATGCATCAAGGACGTGCAGGAAATCGGCGACGACGCGTCCCAGAAACGTCTTGAGGCCGCACAGAAAAAGTACAACGACGCACTCAACGATTACGCCCGGAATGGCTCGACCGCGCAAAAGCCGCAGGAGCAGAGCGGAAAGCAGACGTCCGTGACCGAAGCCAGGGCAATAACAGATGATGATACAGACGTCTCGCCCAAAAAGGATGAGAAGAAAGAAAAGGACAAGAAATCCGATACCGACTACGATAACGACGATGAGTACGAGGACGAGGATGAGGATGATGAAGATTACGGTGATTTCTACGACGAGGCCGAGAGGATAGCCACTGAGGGCTGGGCTGATGAAGATTCCTATGTCGATGACGAGGACGAAGTAACTCTGCTTGAAGGCATTGCTGGCGCCTCGGCCATCGGCGGCGCTGCCGGAGCAGCCGCAGGAGCCGCCGGTGGCGGTGCAGGAGGTCCCCTGGGCGGAGGCGAAATGCCCGATTTCCCGGAAGGAACTCCAGCCAAGAGAAAAGAAGGCGAAGGCGAAGATGATGGTGACGAGCCTAGAGAAGGCGGCGGCCCCGATCCGCTTAAAAACCGCTATGTCTCAGACAACGGCGACGGTTCCATCACCATGACAAGTCCCTCCACCGGAGAGAAAATCCTTCTCGTCTCCGACGGCGAAGGCGGCTGGAAAAACCCCCTGACCGACGTCAAATACGACAATCAGGACATCCACAACTGGATAAATGACCAGCAGGAAAACGACAGCTATTACAAGAACAAGGCTGCAGCGGATGACCGCTACAAGCAGGCATTCGAAAAAGACGCAAAGGACTGGGCCTCACATTCTGACGAGGAGAGAATTGCTTCAGAAGTCGAAGAGGAAGAGAGGATGCGCGAGTGGGAAGAGAATGAAGAAAGGCGCCACCAGAACGTGCTTGACGCCGCCGCAAGACACGGTATAGCCACCCACGATGCAGAAGGGAACGAGCGCAACTTCGCCGATATCTATAATGAGACGCAAGTCGCTATCAAGAAAGGCATCATCCGGGCCAACTACCTGGACGAGCTTGCCATTCAGCAGATTTGCTCGGAAGTGGAGCTCGAGTGTTCGGAACAGATAGCCAAGTACGAATTAGTCGACAAGGTTGCCGAGGATACGATATTTGTACTTGCAGAGGTCCTTCCTGAAGACTCAGGAGCCAAACTGGTCAAGGACGGCCATACATTCCTCAAGTCTGTAGCCGTCAGCGGAATGGAAGCATACGTCGACGGAAGAAGCGTCAAGCAAGGCATGGCCGGAGGCTCAATCAAAGGCCTTATGGGCGTTATTCAGAACCATTCCAGCGATTACGCCAACAATGCCGGGCTGAAAGGCCCCACGAAGTTTTTATATGTAGGTGCCATAAATGTCATGGCCGAAGGAAATAAAGAGCTCTATGACGGCATAATCAAAGGAAAGAGCCTGCCGGAGGTGACAGAAAACATCCAGAAAGCCATGTACAGAAAGACCGGAGAGCATCTCGTCAACTCCGGCCTCGGTGCACTCGGCATGAGCGACACTGCCGCCAACCTTACTACCGGAATGATAATGAGGGGCCACGACGAACTGAAATTCGGCAAAGGCGACGACGCCAAGACACTGTCGGAAACCATCACCGACAAGATCAACGGTGCCAAAAACAGCGCTGTCGGAACTATTATGTACAAGACAGGATTCTATTAATATATATCCGTTATGGCTGAGAACGTACAACCGCAGAAATTCGGAGCCTACCTCAAGGGATGGTTCAAGGGACTATGGCAGACGGTCAAAAACCCTCTGGCATTCCTGCCTACGATTATAATCACGGCTGTCTGGATTGTGCTCGGCATAGTCCATACGCGCTACGGCGAAGAGCCCTGGCTCGCGTGGCTCAACTTCTTCACATTCGCCCAGGGCGGACTCTTCGGAGGCATCTCCGGGGCGGTCGGCGGCATTCTCGGAAAAATACTTGTGGCGGCGCTGGTCAATGCCCTGCTGCTGCCCATATTCATCCGGAAGAACAGGCCCATGGCCCGCTTCGGGAACGGTGTGAACGGCTTTTTCCGCAGTTTCGCTTTCAGCGGAATGAGGGCGTTGTCCACATTCTTCATGGGAATGGCCATCGCGCTCGCGCTCTACAGCTTCTTCAACATCACCCAGCGGTGGCAGGAAGGCCTTGTAGGTATCGCGGGAGCCGTTTTGCTCGTTCGCAGCATCGGACAGAAGGGAGGATTCCTGTTCAGCCTGGCATTCAGCCTCACGTCCACATTCACCGGCAAGAAGGGACCGTCGCAGGCCGGCATTACCCGCTTCCTGAGCGGCATGACGGTCGGTTTTGTGGCCGGTACCGGAATGAATGCATTCGGCGTCAAATGGGCGGTGCTGATTGCGCTGGGTTCGCTTGCCCTGGCACTGCTCTGCTTCATTTTCGGCAAACGGCAGAGGGCCGCACTGGCAGCCGCCAGCGTTGTAGCATTCCTGCTCGTTCCCGTGCATGCGCAGGACAGGGTAAAGGAAGCAACCGATCAGCTGCGGGACGTCTCCGGTGATCTCAAAGAGATTGAAGATATGGGCTTCGACATGAGGACATTCGACCCTGATGCGTTCACGGCGCAGTTCGAAAGCCTCCAGGCCCAGCTCGAGGTGGCCCAGAAGAAGGGTGATGACAAGGAAGTCCGCCGCATCTGCGACAAGATGAGCGCACTCTATACCAGCGCCACCGGCAGCAGCATGGACTTCTACAGCATGTACAAAGACTACAATGCCAACAATCCTCAGGAAGAAGAAGAGGAGGATGAGGATGAAGAATACACGACCATCATCAAGAATCCCAACAAATATCCGAAAGACGCGGATAAAGATGATGACGACGATGACGAGGAAGATGAAGACGAGGATGATAATGACAGCGGCTGGGACAGCTGGGATGACTTCTACGAGGACGCTGCTGATGTCGCCACTGACGGCTGGGCGGATGAAGATTCCAGGATGGACGACGAAAATGATGTCGCCGCGATGGAAGGCATTGCAGGTGCCGTTGCGGGCGCGATGGGCGCGGCCGGCGCTGCTGGTGCAGGACTCACAGGCGGTATAGGCGGTGCAGGCGGATCCGGTGGCGGCGGAGGCGGTGGCAACACCCCCGATTTCCCGGACGGGGAAACGCCCGATATTGAAGGCGAAGAACGCAAGGAAGAGGAGGAGGAGGAGAATAATGAAGAAGATTACGACACCGAAGGCGGCGACGGCGACGGTGACGGTGACGGAGAATACGGCGGAGAGGAGACTGAGAGCAGTGATACCGATACCGATCAGGGCGAAGGAGATTCGCCGGAAGGCGGCGATTATGAAGATGTAGAGGAAAGCGAGGGCTTCGGCAAAGATGACGAGGCCGAGGAGGGAGAGCAGGAGGAAGAGAACGACTATTACGACGGAGAAGAAAGCGAAGAGGACAAGGAGAACGAGGAGGCCGAAGAGGGTGAAAAGAACGAAGAAGGCAAGGATGAGGAGAAGGAGGGAGAGGAAGAGAACGAGGAGTCCGAGGATGAAGATCAGGAGCAAGGCGAGGAAGACTCCGAAGAGCAGGAAGACGAGAAAGAGGACGAAGACGAGAAAGAGGACGAAGAGAAGGACAAGGAGGATGAAGATGTAGAGAAAACGGACGAGCCGGAAGAATCCGACAAGCAAGATGAGCCTGAGCAGCCGGAAGAACCGGAGCAACAGGAAGAGCCCGAAAAGCCGGAAGAAGAATCTGTCGATCAGACGGAAGAAGCTGAAAATCAGCAGGAAGAGGCCGAAGAAGAGACAGAGCAGGCAGAAGAGGAAGAGGAGGACGATTACGACTTGGAGGCCGAGCGTGCCCAGAGGAAGAAGGAGCAGGATGAGATCAACAAGCGCTACGCCGACGAACACCAGAAGGATTGGGAGAAATTCAGCACTACTTCCGACGAGGAACGCATCAACAAAGAGACGGAAGAGTGGCAGAAGGAAGAAGAAATTCGCCAGTATTATCTCCAGATGTTTGAAGACGAGGAGAACCGCCAGGCCAATATCATCAACAAAATCGCCCCGAAACTGGGAGTCCCCACGGTCGACGAGAACGGCAATCCCCGCGAGATCTGGGACATCCAGCACGACTGTGAAAAAGCCGTTCTTGCAAACAAGAACAAAGGCCTCTATCAGGACATGCTCGACATTCACCATATATCAAGCGAGGTCGAACTCGAGTGCTCCGAGAAGATCGCAGAGCTGGAACTGACCGACAAGGTCGCTGAAGGCACCGTCAATATCATGGGCGAATACGTCCCCGGCGGAAAAATCGTCAAGGATGCCCACGGATTCATCAAATCAGTCGGCGTCAGCGGAATGGAGGCCTATACTGAAGGGCGAAGTGTTACTACCGGTCTGATTGCAGGCGGCGCCAAGGGCACAATTACCGTTATTCAAAACCATACAAGTGATATGGCAGACAAGGCCGGAATGACAGGTGCCACCAAATTCTTCTATGTCGGGGCTACGAATGTCGCGGGAGAGGGAGACAAGGAACTCATCGACGGCTTTGTCAAAGGCAAGGACCTCGACGAAGTATACCAGAACATGCAGAATGCCATGATCAGAAAGACCGGAGAGCACATCATCAATTCCGGCTTGGGAGAAATGGGAATGGATGACAGAGAAGCCAATATCGCCACTGAATTCATAATGAGGGGCCATGACGAAATCAAATTCGGCGAGGGAGATAATGCCCAGACCCTGTCGGAATGCATCGGCACCAAAATCAATGACATAAACACCCAGGCTACTGCAGAGGGCATGTACCGGACCGGGTATGACGACCCCGGCGCTTACATCCGAAACGCTGCCTTCGCACCTATCGTACGTTGGGATTAAATTAACAGTAACAAGCATATGGAAACAAAAAAACTAACCAAAGAACAGGAAGAAGCCAAGAGGGCTCTCCTTACCGGACACTTCCCCTACATGATGCAGGCCCTGGCCATCGCTTACCAGCGTGTGCCGGCCTGGCGTTTTGCAGAGAACGGCACTCCTTGCTCGGTTCTCGATGTCTTCAAGAGCGCAAAGAAGTACGACGAGGAACATCCCCGCAAGGAAGACGACCGTTCATTCTTCTATGTGTCGCTTGAGGGCGCTATCGGTTATTGCCCTACCGGCGTCGAATTCCAGGTAGTCTGGCTGTTCTACCCCATGGAGCCCGGCGAGGAAAGGAACTCAATCGTCAAGGCCGTCAAGGAAGAATACGACCGCGTCGAAGCCCAGCTCGAGGCAGAGAAAAAGGCCACCGAAGAGGCTGCAGCCGCGCCCGCAAAGCACGTCTGCCCTCACTGCGGAGCCACTCTCTCCAATCCCAATGCAAAATTCTGTGGCAACTGCGGCAAACCGCTCAAATAAGCCTTTCCTGCCATGAAACGAATTGCAACTCTAATCGCTGCATTATTCTGCGCTGCATCCCTCCTCTTCGCACAAGGAGGATCCTGGGAGCAGACAGATATCAAGACATACGGCACCGGCGGATTCAACCGCAACAACAACCAGGTCCGTGTGGACAACAGTTACAACAGCGGCAACTTCAACTCTGAAGTCAAATCCAACGACAAGGACGGATACATCTTCATCAACAAGGGTAAGTTTTCCGTCCCCGCCAAATCCCTGAAGCCCGGACAGACCGTCTCCGTCTCAATGACACTGACGCTCAAGCTTCATGGCGGCAAAGGTACGCCTTCCGGCTCTGCCGGCGCAGCCGTGGTAAACGGCATTGCAGGCAGCGGAACTTCCGTTTCCAAGGCCATCAGCATTTCCGGAAAGAATACGAGCAAGAGCGCAACTGTCTCACTTTCAGTCCCGAGCCACGGCTCCAACAACAACTTCTCCATCGTCTACTCCTGCCTCGACATGACGGTCGTGTACGTGTACACATGGAAGCCCGATCCTTCCAGCGCGCCCGCCGAAGTAGTCCCGCCGGTCAAAGAGACCGAACCGGAACCTGTCGTCGAGCCGGAAGTGAAACCGGAAGTTGAACCGGATATTGAACAAGGAATTGAACCGGAAATTGTTCCGGGGATTGAACCCGCCGTAGAGCCGGAAGAGGTCGACACTCCATCGGAGCAGATAGAAGACAAGGGCTCCAAGGATATTAAAAAGGACAAGAAAAAAGGCGGAAAGGACTCCAAAAAGGACGATGATGACGAGGAAGAAGATGACAATGACGATGATGAGGCATTCTTCTCCCTCTTCGGCAAGGACTTTACAAAGAAGGAGACCATCCTCTACGGTGCAATCGCCGCCGGCGGACTTATCCTTCTGATTGTCCTCCTTGCTCTCATTTTCCGCAAGCGCAAACCCCGGGAGCCCAAACCGGCCCCGACGCCCGTACGGAAGCCTGTATCAGCCAAACCGACAGGGAGACCGGTTGCATCCAAACCAGCTGAAAAACCAGCAGCCAGCGCACCCGTCAAAGCCGTCGCCGCCGCTGGAGCAGCCACAGCAGCAACCAGACCGAACAAACCGGCACCGGCGAAACCAGCAGCAAGGCCCGCAGCACCCAAGCCGGCACAGAAGCCAGCTGAAAAACCTGCTGAAAAACCTGCTGAAAAACCTGCAGAGAAACCCGCAGAGAAACCCGCGGAGAAAAAACCGCGCTTCTGCGAGAACTGCGGAGCCCCGCTCGAAGATGGCGCAGTATTCTGCACCAACTGCGGCCATAAAGTCGGACAATAAACCCAAACAGCAATGAAAAAACTCCTGGCATCAATAGCGATCATCCTCACGGCACTGGTCGCATGCAAACAGAACCAGAAGCAAGCGGCACGCACCTTCGACGGCCCCGCATACCTCAATGCCGAGCTGCCCATCGACGAGCGCGTTGAGGACGCCCTTTCCAGAATGACGACCGAAGAGAAGGTCGCCATCCTCCACGCCCAGTCCAAATTCAGCTCAGCAGGCGTCCCCAGGCTCGGAATTCCCGAACTCTGGCACACCGACGGCCCCCATGGCATCCGTCCCGAAGTCCTTTGGGACGAATGGGACCAGGCCGGCTGGACCAACGACAGCTGCACCGCATTCCCCGCGCTGATCAACCTTGCAGCTACCTGGGACCGCGATTTGTCGCGCCTCTATGGACGCAGCATCGGTGAAGAGGCACGCTACCGCGAAAAGGACATTCTCCTCGGCCCCGGCATCAACATGGGACGTACACCCCTCAACGGCCGTACCTTTGAGTATATGGGCGAAGACCCGTATCTCGCCGGCAAGCTGGTCGTTCCCTACGTCCAGGGCGTCCAGAGCCAGAATGTGGCGGCCTGCGTCAAGCATTTCGCAGTCAACAACCAGGAAACCCGCCGGACGGAGACCAACTCCATAGTCGACGACCGCACCCTCTACGAAATCTACCTCCCCGCATTCAAAGCGGCGGTAGTCGAGGGCGGCGCGTGGGCGATAATGGGCTCCTACAACCTCTGGAACGGCACCTACAACTGCCACAACGACCGTCTCCTCAACCAGATCCTTAAAGGCGAATGGGGATTCGACGGAGTCGTAATCAGTGACTGGGGCGGCTGCAGGGATGACGACGAAGCCATCACAGGCGGTCTCGACATCGAGATGGGCACCTGGACCGACGGCCTCCGCAGTGCAGCGTCCAACGGATACGACCTCTACCACCTCGCCAATCCCTATCTCGAGCGCCTCCGCGACGGAAGGGCCAGCGAGGATATCCTCAACGACAAGGCACGCCGCGTCCTGAGGACCATCTTCCGCACCTCGATGTCGCCGGTGCAGAACTTCGGCAGTTTCACTTCGCCGGAGCATTTCGCCGCGGCACGAAAGATTGCGGCCGAAGGTATTGTCCTCCTGAAGAATGACGGCATTCTGCCCCTCCGCGTATCCGAGGGCGGCAAAATCGTCGTCGTGGGCGAGAACGCCTACAAGATGATGGTCGTCGGCGGAGGCAGCTCCAACCTCAAGACCAAGTACGAAATCATCCCTATTGATGCACTCAAGGAAGCATTCGCCGGCAAGGCGGAAGTGATTTGGGAAAGAGGATATGTCGGCGACGTCACGACTGACTACAACCGCGTCGTCACCGGACAGAAGCTCGAAGATCCGCGCAGCCCCGCCAAGCTCATCGCTGACGCTGTCGCTGCAGCGAAAGACGCCGACGTTGTCATCTTCATCGGCGGCCTCAACAAGAGCGAAGGCCAGGACAACGAAGGCACCGACCGCAAGGACATTCTCCTGCCTTACGGCCAGGAAAAAGTCATCGAGGCGCTTGCAGAGGCCAATCCAAGGCTCGTCGTGGTCAATATTTCCGGCTCGCCGGTCGCAATGCCGTGGGAGGGTAAAGCCCGCGCCATTGTCCAGGGCTGGTATGGCGGCAGCGAATCAGGCCACGCCCTCGCGGACGTACTGACCGGTGCGGTCAACCCTTCCGGAAAACTCCCCTTCACCATCCCCTACAGCCTCGCCGACGGCCCCCTCAAGACCGAACGCCAGTATCCCGGCATCCTCGAAAAGGGCAGCGACAAATGGCAGGAGTACTACGACGAAGGCATCTTCATCGGCTACCGCTGGTATGACACCAAGGGCATCAAGCCTCAGTATGCATTCGGCCACGGCCTGAGCTATACCGACTTCACCTACAGCGGCGCGGCCCTCGACAAGAGTACCATGACCGAAGACGGGACAATCCACGTCAGCGTCAACGTCAGCAACTCCGGCATCTACGACGGTGCCGAGGTCGTCCAGCTCTACATTTCCGACCCCGAGTGCAGCGTTGAACGCCCTGCAAAGGAACTCAAGGGCTTCGAGAAGGTATTCATCAAGGTAGGTGAAACCACTACCGTCGGCTTTGACATCAAGGCCGAAGACCTCTCCTACTTCGATGCCGCCGCCCACAAGTGGGTCGCCGAAAAAGGCGAATTCAAGGTGCTCATCGGCAGCGCTTCCGACGACATTCGCGCAACTTTAAGCTTCCGTCTGCAATGAAAAAAGCCGCAATCATAATACTCTCGGCAGTCGTCCTCGCCGGATGCGCCCGCAAGATATCCCTGGTGACCTGGAATGTCGGCGTATTCGACAAATACGGGGACAGCCGCGAGCTCGTCACCTCGGTCCTGAGGCACATGGATCCCGACCTCGTCTCCTTCAACGAACTGGACAGTTGCAACCGCAGGCACGATATCTTCCAGCTCCGTGACGTGGCCGGAAAGCTCGGCTACCAGTACCATTTCACCTCCGCCTTTCCATATGCGGGCGGAGGTTATGGCAACGGTGTCGCAAGCCGCAAACCCATCATCGCCTCTTACCGCATCGATCTCCCCAAGGGGAATGGCTACGAGCCCCGCTGCGTAGCGGTCGTTGAGACGTCCAACTGCGTATTCGCCTCGGCTCACCTGGACCACTCCGACACGGACGCGTCATGGTCCCAGGCGATGATCATAAACGCCTGGTTTGATGCCCATTACAGCGGATGCAACAAGCCTGTCATACTATGCGGCGACATGAATTCGACGCCCGATAGCAAGACTATCCAGATTCTGGAGAGCCGCTGGACGATGCTCAGCCCCATCGGTACCACCCACCCTTCCACGGGTAAAGGCAAGTGCATCGACTATGTATTCGCGCTCAAGCGCGCAAGGCAGGTTGAGCTCGAAGAAGCCGCCATTCTCTCCGACGAGATCGTACGCGGCATTTCCATCGCATCCGACCATCTTCCGATTTATGTAAGATTCCGTTACTGATTATGATGAATCTTTCCGCGGACGCATCTCTGAACATTCCGCTCTACAAACAGCTGATCACCCAGATCGTCAATTCCATCACGGACGGGACTTACAAGCCCGGCTATATGCTTCCGTCGATGAATGTCCTTGCAGACCAGCTCAACATCTCCAGGGAGACTGTCAAGAAAGCATACGGAATACTCACGGAGCAGGGATACATAACCCCTCAGCACGGCAAGGGCTTCTATGTCGCCGGCAGCCGGGAGGACGGCAAACTCCACATCCTGGTGCTTTTCGACCAGCTGAGTATCTACAAGCAGATCCTTTATAATGCCATCGCCAGTGAATTCGGCGACAAAGCCGAACTTACACTGCGATGCTTCAACCAGGATCTCAACCTGTTCTCGTACTATCTGGATTCGCATCTGGACCACTTCGACTACTATATAGTCACCCCGCACTTCCCTCTCGATAAAGACAGCCAGTACATGGCCCGCAAGCAGGTCGCAAGGATTCCCAACCGCAAGCTGTTCATGGTCGACAACTGGCTCAAGGACCATCGTGGCCGCTATGGGGTCATCTATCAGGACTTCGAAGAAGACGTATACAACGGCCTAAAGCAGGGTCTTGGCCGCATCCGTCAGTGCTCACGCCTCACGGTAATCACCTCGCAAACAAGTCTTTACGGATCGACGATCCGCCGGGGAATCGACCGCTTCGTCACCGAATACAACGTCCCTGTCCGCTATCTCACCGAAGCGCCCACGACGATGTGGAGGAATGAAGTATTCCTCATGCTCAACGCCCAGCTCGACTGGGGCCTCACCGACCTCAGCGCCAAAATCGAGAAGAGCGGAATGACCCTCGGCCGTAATGTCTTCATTCTGTCCTACAACGAATTCGGTCTCAACGAACTCATCCTCGGAGGCCTCTCCACCCTGTCCACTGACTACAAATACATGGGAAGGGAAACCGCCCAGATGATACTTAACAAACAGACAGGCTCAGTACACTGTCCATTCACACTCACCCGCAGATATACATTCTGACACCATGCTGAAATTTTCATCCCTCAGGTTTGTCAAGAATCAGGAAGAAGCCAAGGCAATTCCTGAGGGAAAATACCTTATAGATACGCTCAACACCTATTCTTTCAATGTAGCGTACAAGGACCCGGAATTCGCCGAAGCAATCAAGGCGGCTGATTTCCTTCTCCCCGACGGGGTGGGAATGCTGAAGGCCGGCAAGCGGCTCAGGCTCCCTGACAGGCCCATCGAGAGGGTCGCCGGCTGGGACTTCTTCGTAATTAAAATGGAGCAGCTCGAGCTCAAAGGCGGCAAATGCATGTTTCTCGGCAGCAGCGAATCCGTTCTCGAAAAGATAAGGGAAAGGGCCGCAAAAGAATATCCGCATATCGAGGTAATCACCTATTCGCCTCCATACAAACCGGAATTCTCCCCCGAAGACAACGCCTCAATGGTCGCTGCCATCAACGCAGCCGACCCGGACCTCCTCTGGATAGGCATGACCGCCCCGAAGCAGGAGAAATGGGCCCACGCACACTGGCACGAGCTCGATATTCACTGCAATACCGGAACTATCGGCGCTGTATTCGATTTCTACGCCGGGACCGTGCAGAGAGCGCCTGTCAGCTGGCAGAAGCACGGCTTCGAATGGCTCTACAGGGCCATCAAGGAGCCAAAGCGAATGTGGCCGCGCCTCAGAAGCTACCCCGCATTCGTCTGGCGTATCACAAAGGAAAAACACTCACGGTGACAACTGCAAAGAAAGCCTTGCTCGCCCTCGCCCTTATGGCCTCATGCGGCACCCCTAAAACAGTATCGGAGACGGTGACTGATCCTGAGATTGAAGCAGCCAATGCCCTCGCGGAGCGCGTTGTCCCTTCGTATTCTGACAATATCAAGTTTGAGCACCTCCCGGACACTCTGGAAGCATACGAACTGGAGAGTGTCGGGGACCTCGTAGTCATTCGCGGCAGCTCGGCGCTGTCGATGGCGGTCGGGCTCAATCGCTATCTGTCGGACTACTGCCATTCGGACGTGTCCTGGTATGCCTCCGAGGCAGTTACGGTGCCGTCAAAGATGCCTTCCGTTCCGGCGAAAGTCAGGAGCGAATCCGTACTTCCGGAAAGATTCTTCCTCAACTACTGCACATTCGGCTACACCATGCCGTGGTGGAAGTGGGAGGACTGGGAGCGCTTTATCGACTGGATGGCCCTCCACGGGGTAACCATGCCGCTCGCAATCACCGGCGAGGAGGCTCTATGGCAGGAAATCTGGCGACGCCGCGGAATGACGGACGATGATATCCGGAGCTATTTCACCGGCCCGGCCCACCTTCCATGGCACCGCATGTGCAACATAGACGGCGTGGACGGTCCGCTCCCCCAGGGATGGATAGACAGCCAGGCCGAGCTACAGAAAAAGATCCTCGAGAGGGAACGCTCCCTCGGAATGAAACCCGTCCTGCCGGCATTCGGCGGCCATGTGCCCGCGCAGCTCAAGGCCCTCTATCCCGACGCCGATATCTCCGACATCAAGGGCTGGGGAGGCTTTTCTGCCCAGTACCTGCCGCATTTCCTCGCCCCGACAGACCCCCTGTTCGCTGAGATCCAGAAGGAATACCTGAACGCCCAGACAGCCCTTTTCGGCACCGACCACCTCTACAGCATCGATCTATTCAACGAAATCGAAGCCCCTTCCTGGGATCCCGAAACCCTAGCGGCTTACGCCCAATCTACATACGGCTCAATGGCCGCTGCAGACCATGAGGCCCGATGGGTCCAGTCTGGCTGGATGTTCCATTATGACCGCAAGCACTGGACTCCCGAAAACGTCAAGGCCTATCTCACGGCCATTCCCGAGGGCAAAGTCATCCTTCTCGACTATTATATCGAACATACGCCCGTCTGGACGCTCACGGAGAGCTTCTACGACCAGCCGTACATCCTCTGCTATCTCGGCAATTTCGGCGGGAATACGCGGATTTCGGGACCGTTCGTCACCCTGAGTGAAAGGATAAGCGACGCGCTCGACAACGGCGGGGACAACCTAATCGGCATCGGCTCCACCCTGGAAGGATTCGGAGTAAATCCCTGGATTTACGAATACGTCCTGGATTGCGCATGGGACGGCCCCGACGACGACAAATGGCTCTCAAATCTCGCCGATAAGCGCCTTGGCTACAAATCCGCCGAAGCCGAAAGCCTCTGGAAAGACTTCGCCTACGGCTGCTACGTCCACGGCTCAATCTCGGAATGCCCTCTGGTTTGCGGCCGCCCCTGCCTCGAAGGCTGGTGGCACTGGACGGTAATCCATAAACTCCGATTTGAAAACTCCCTGCTGCTGGATCTCACAGAGAGGCTGCTCGCCCTGCCGTCCGACAGCGACAGTTACCGCTTCGACGCAGTCAACTTGACCTGCCAGTTCCTTTCCAATCGCTTTGCCGAATTGAGGGATTGCTTCACGGCAGCATACAAGAGCGGCGACTTCGATGAAGCCGAACGCCTTGCAACCGGAATGAAAGACCTTCTCGCCGACATCGACCTTTTGGCCGCCGCAGAGCCGGAATTCCGCCTCGACAGGTGGATTTCTGCCGCCGAAGCGTTCGGGCGCACTGAAGATGAGAAGCGGTACTACGCCACGAACGCCAGGCACATCGTCTCAACCTGGGGATTTACCAGGAATCTCAAGGACTACGGCTCAAGGCTCTGGAGCGGCCTCATATCTTCTTATTATGCTCCCCGCTGGGAAATGTGGCTGGACGAAATCCTTGACTGCATGGCCTCCGGACGCACATTCTCCGAGGAAGAAACGGACCGCCGGATCGACATGTTCGAGACCAGGTGGGTCGAAGGGCTCGAGCCTATCCCAACGATCCCGGCCCCGGAGGACTGGAAAGCCCTCGCCCTCAAGCTAATCGCAAAATGGAAATAATCCCCTATTTCTCAATCGGATACCGCTTCTAGCGCCCACGGGCTCCGGGAATGCTCGCCGCTAATGCGCGGCGAGCTTGAAGAGGCTCATTCCCGAGCCTGTGGCGCATACTGACAGCCAGATGTCATCACCTGAGACATAGAGTCCCAGGTCACCGGTATGGTTGCCGTTGTGTCCGTCTGCAGCCTTGAAGTTGAGGTCGGTTGCGTGTGCGACGGGATAGACTTCGGCTGCTGCAAGATCCTCAGGAGTAAGGTTATGAATACCTTCTCCGAAGGTTTCTCCGCTGAGTTTCACCACCTTGATATAGCCTGTCCTGTCCGCTGAGGTCTGGTTGTGCGTCAGCCATATCATGTATTTCTGGCCCTTGGCCTCCAGGAATTTGACGCCGTTCATAATGCGGTCGAAACCCTTGGTCGGACTGAGAGCGTACTGCAGTGCGGAGAATTCATCCCCGTCACGCTCCACGAGACCGCATGCAAAGTCGGAGGCTGCGGATGTGCCGTAATACAGGTATTCGGAACCGCCGGCATAGGCAAGAGTCGCCATATTGCTCGTACCGCTGAGGATATTGGCGAATCTAGTATCGACAGGCGTCGACGAGATTGTGCCGTTATGCAGCTTGAAGATCAGCATTATTCTCTTCGAACCGGAGAAATAGTCCACGAAATAGAGCTCGCCGTTCTTCATGTCACCGCTGAATCCCATCTTGTCACCCAGACGGCTGTCCGGATGGGTCGAGAGATAGGAATAAGATATCACCTGCGGAACGGAATTGATATCCTTCCATGCGTATATCTTGAGTTGGCACTGCTCTGCCTTGCGGGACATGTTGCAAGCCACCAGGACGCTGCCGCCATTGCCGTCAGGAATCACCTGGAGTGCAGCAGCAGCCCAAAGACCGACCTTCTCGATACCGGCATCTGCGCGCAGGGTCTTGACGTAATTGCCATTGTGGTCAACGACCGAGATGCCCCAGTAATCGTCCGTGTTGCCGTTCTTGATAATAGTGGTATACACGTACTTGTCGTCCACTGCCGTGAAACGGTCGTAATTGCCGCCGCACTGCATCCCGAGGGACTCATACCAGGCCGTGTCGGTTGAAGCGTACTTGCCCCAGACGCGCTCGAAAGCCAGATAATGGATCATTGTCAGCTCGCCGCTTTCATCATTGTACTGGAGAGCTGGCTTGAAGGTATTCGACGCAGTCACGTCGGCGGAGGAGCTGTAGAGGAAGGTATAGCCGCTGCCGCAGACGTTGTTGTCGTCAATTCCGTCGCCGAGGGTGATGGTGGAGCCTGTCAGCGAATTATGGAAATCGACCGCGGTCTTGCTTTCGCCCTCGAAGTTGTTGCCGGAAATCGTGACGGTATTGCCGGCCTGACCGACGCGGACGGCGTAGCTCGAATACGGAGCCTTGAAGACATTGTCAGAAATCACCGCATTGGCACCGTAAGCCTGCATCAGGCGGTGACCGGAAGTGCCTCCGTCGACGGTGCAGCCGCTTATCACATCCGCCTCGCTGCCGGCAGTGCCGCTTTCATTAAGGAGCATGATGCCCGTAGCATCCTCTGCGAGCGCCTCCATCTCGATCTTCACATTCTCAATGCGGGTGCCGCGTCCGGCTTCATGAAGCATGATTCCGAACGGATAGTCGTAGGATGTGGTGATTTCGGGCTTGGTGCCTTCGCCGGAGCAGCGAAGAGTAATATCCTTGATTGTCACGGGATTGTCCCCGATCTCGATATGGCCGTCAATCACTGCGAGAGAGCGTCCGTCCAGCTTGAGCGGCACCGAAAGCCCGCTAAGGAGCAGATCCTCTGCGAATGTCCTCTCGGTCAGGGTAATCACGGCCTCGCCCGAAGTCATTGCCTTCGCAGCCTCAATCGCAGCGGCGATAGTCTCATAGCCATCATCTCCGAGAAGGACGGGATAATTGGTATTCGCTTTCTGGGTCACCGTGACGCTGCCGAGCTCAAAGCCTTTCACCTCGTGGACAAAGCGCACCGACGCCGTCCTGTCGGTATAGAATTCATTATAATCCACTGACAGAGTGACTGTGCTTTCCACTGCCGCCTTGGTCTCCACGGTGCTTAACCACTCGGCATCCCCGTCGATTTCCGTGACAAACGGGGCGTTGGTGAGCACCGTCAGGGTGATTTCCCCTCCGGCGGCACTTATCTCAGGCTGCATGGGATCGACTTCGAAGACCATCGCTTCGGCTGCGTCCTGACTGACCGTAAATGAGGTCAGGACGGCTCCGTCCGACTTGTCCCGGACAGTCACCTCCGCCTCACGGATCTCAGTCCCCTCGTTCTCCTCAACTGAAAATACGAGCGAATAAGCCCCCGTGGCGCGGGAAGTCATCTCCATGCCGTAATACTTCAGCCAGGTCGCTGACGAAGGGATCACCACTTCGACAGGCACGGTGGAAGTGATGCCGACGACGAATGTCTCGGCGCCTTCGACCGGCACGGGCGACAGGCTCACCACCTGTGCTCCTGGAATTACCGTTTTTTCGTCCTCAACTTTATCGCAGGCCAGGGCAAGCATCGCTGCAAGGCTCATAAGGATGAATGCTTTTTTCATATCGGGTACTGTTTATCTTTTCTTGAAAAATCCGAGCGTTGTCATTACGGGGCGGTTCTTCTCTTCCGTGCCGCTCCCTGTTTTCAGCGAATTGAGATGGCCGCCGCCACGGGCCCACATTCCGGTGGAGCCGCCTCCGTCGAGATTGATGGCGCCGATGCAGCCGAGACCCTTCATAATCCGTCCGACTTCACTGAGATATGCACCGTCGCTCTCCGCGATACGGCCGTCACAGATAAAGAGAACTATCTTACCGTCAGCAGTATAGCCCACCGCCGTCCGGTCAGGATGGCCGGTGAAAATGTCATCCGCCCAGAGCTCGAAATTGTTGAGCCATGCACCGCCGGAAGTCTTGGACAGATCCGCAGTCACGTTGCCTCCGAAGAGCACCATCGGGCCGGTCGAAATCGCCTGCCGGGGCGTCCAGGACACTGGTGCACAAGGCAAAGCGCTGTCCGGAGCCTTGTACAGTGGCTCTCCTGACACAGTCGCAAGCGGCCTCTCGTAATAGCGGATCACCCCTTCCTTCTCGTAGAACGAATAATACGCCGCCGGCTTCCCGCTGGCATCCACTCCGAATACAGAACGCGTCACGTAATGCAGCTTCTTGTCGGAGCCCCAATACTGGGCGTCCGCCTCGTCCCTCCAGGAGGAAAGGCTGCCGTCAGCAACCACAGGGCCGATATGCTTGGTACCGAAAATACCGCCGTTGATGAGTATGTAGCAGTCTCCGGCATCCTCCGCCTGCTTGTCGATGGTAGCCGTGCCGGAAGGATTAAGGACCCTGAATTCGACATCCGAGCCGCTGCAGTCGGCGACTGCGTACCAGGCGTTGAACGCACGTCCTTCGAGCTTGTCGCTCGTCCTGTACACCTTGATGGCCGAAGGCAGATCCAGGCCAGTCACTTCAGTCCAGTTGAAGGTCAGGGCCGCTGGCTCGTCGCCGAGCGAAATGCGGGAGGTCGAAGTATAATAGACCTTGGATCCCGAGCTCACATATGCCCTCACACGGTATTCAGTGCCGTATTCCAGCGCCGCGGAGGAGATATACTGGGTACCGCCGGTCCCTGTCGGTCCGGGGAAGACCATGTCGTCCACCGTCGGATTGTGCTCAGTCGACAGGCAGAGCCCCCGTTCCATATTGGACGTAGGAAGCCCCGTTATTGCGTAAGTCACTGCGATTCCGGCCTCTGTCGCGCTGATTGCCGAAATCTTGATATATTGCTCCGAAGCGTTGTCGTCGTCCTTTTCCGGCACCACCGTCACGTCAGTCTCAACAAAATCTGCATACACGAGAGGCGACATGGATTCGCCACTCCCGAACGCCTGGACGCCGAGGCGGTAAAGCGTCCCTTCCTTAAGCCCTTCGAATGTGTATGACCTCGCGCTTGAAGGAAGCGTCGCCGCAGGCTCCGGGCTGTAATACGACGATGCCGGCTCGTTTACGAACACATAAAACCCTTCGGCAGAGGAACCTTCATAGTTCCAGCTGAGTCTCAGCGAAGTGGTGGACAGTTTTTCGGTCCGGAGTCCGGTCGGGGCTTCAAGCACTTTGGAAGCCGGCTCTTTTCCTCCGCAGGAAAGGAGGAAAGCGACAAGAAGTGGTGTGAGGAAGAGTTTCATATCTCTATTGTTTCTTTTTATAAATCAGGACTGCTATTCCGTACTGCGAAAGGGAAACACGTCCTTTTCGGAAACTGTTTTCTTCGCCTATGGCAATGCCCCCTTCATATTCATATCCGGGGACGCTCAGGGAACCTTTCTGCCGCTTCTTCTCGAGTGAAGTCACCACGATCGCGATCCTGTCGCCGTAGACATACTCCCTAGCCTGTAGTTTCGGATTGGAAATCGTAAAATCATCCATGTAGGCGAATCTTCCCCGAAGGAGAAGATCCGGATAGCTGTGGCGGATGCGGTTCACCTGCGAAAGTCTCTTCTGATACACCGGCGTTTCGTCGATGAGTCCCCGGCAGCGGAACACCTCGATATCGTTCCGGAGGCCCTTCAGCAGCGTGTTGTTTACCCTTCGGGGAACGTCATTGTCGTCCCTCACGCAGCGGTCGGACCAGATCACCTCCGGGAAAGTATAGCGGAACCATTCCGGGAAACTCTCCGGAAGGGCGGTGAATTCGACGATATGGACGAAGTCGCAGTACTGGCTCGTGCAGTCGGAAAGCCATTCGGTACTAAGCCCGAACGACGGATCGACCGCCTTGACGTGGTCGCGGATTTCGCGGAGCGCTTCCGCCTTGTACCTGCCGGTGAACACGTCCTGGACCGGCCATTCCCCGCTGATATCCCACGCGGGGAATTCTTCCGCAACTCCCAGCTGGTCGTAGAATACCGCATCGGCCCCGTATGCAATCGCACGGTCGGCCATCCCGATGAGTTTGTCGCGCCATTCCCGCTTGGACATGTCTGCAATGACGAAAGTCTTGCTGTCGTAGTATCCGAGGGTGGTGCCTTCGCCGGTAAACTTGTAATGCTCGGTAAATTCAGCGCCGGTGTTGTCCCTGTTGGACACCCCGGAGGCTTCGCCGGAGCGGTAGAAGTCGCTCTCGACATCGATCAGGCGGCCATTATAATACAGTATGAGGCGTCCGCCTTTTTTGCGGTACTCGGCGATAGCCGCTTTCCAGCCTTCGTCGCCGCCCTGGGTGTAATCGACCGTATAATTGGGATATCCGCTGTCCATCCCCTCGTACCACCAGCCAAAGGCTAGCACGGCATTGCTGCCCACGCTCTTCCCGGCCTTGAAAATGCGCCCGGGAAGGTCGGTGTATTTGCGGAGATATTCGCCGTACTGGTGTTTGAAGATAATCCTCTGCCAGCCCGTCATGAGCTGAACCCAGTCAGGGGCGGGCTTCTTGTCCCACCAGGTGTCAGCCCAGCAGCGATAGATCCGGCTCGTCTCTGTCCAGTCGCCCTTGTAGGGCACCACGACCGAGCAGTCGTTGCTCCAGGTCTCCCCGCACTGCACGTTGGGATACCTGTAGAATCCCGCCTCAAGCCGGCAAAAATCCTCCGTCACATGCCCCATATCCCCCTTCGGATATGTCCTGAGCCCATGCCAGGTCTGCTGGAACGAGGGGTCGTGGCTGCCGAAATACAGGCCGTCCGCCTCGCCCGTAAAGGCGAAGCAGTTGGAGGCCGCATTCCTCGGGTACTGAAGGTCGTACTGACGGAATTTCTGCGCCGGAGTCATATACAGTGGCCTTACGTCCACATTGCTGATCTTCCACACCGGGTCGTCAAAAATCTGCCCTCCAGTATGCGTCGTCAGGAGTTTATACCCCTCCGGCAGAGCCAGATCGCCGACCAGCGGATACTGCAGCTCGCGGATAATCGTATGCGGCTCCGCCGAATCAAGGGACGCAGCAAATCTCACCTGCCCGTCCTCCAGCGTTAACGTAAGCGTCAAGCCGAAATGCAGCGTCTCTCCGCGGCTTTCCAGCGAATCATACCTGATCTCGATCGCATCTCCGGCCTTAGTTACCTTCGGCTTCTGGCCCGCTCCGGTCACCTGAATCTCCTTCTCCTCGAGAGTATTGTAGTACAGGCGCCACAAATAGCCGCCGCCGGCATACTCCTTTCCGGTCACAAGGCTCTGAAGCGACACCAGCCGCCCTTCTGAGTTCACCGCAACCTGCACCTTGCCGTCACTCAGGGACGCAACTTCGCCCGCGGCCTGTGCATAAGCGCCCGACAAAACGGCGACTGCCAATAGAAGCGTTACGCTTAACCTTCTGATTATCATATCTTTCTACTTAGCGCTCCCGTGGAGCGGATTATCTATAATAAACCTGCAAAGCTCCAGGTACAGCTCCCTGTCCTCCGGGCAGGAGGAAGCAGCGAGCTGAGTAAGGGCATTGGAGCCCGAATATATCGCTATCGGCGCCACTCCGTAAAGGCCCGCATCCTTGAATGCCTTGAAATAGGCGCGCAGCTGGTTCTTGAGTCCGGGCACGTCGCTTTCATCAAAAATCAGCCGTCCGGCTCCGTCCGGACCTTTTTTCTCGACCTTCATAACCTCCGTCACACAAGAGTATTCAAACTCCAGCTCCATTCCGAGGCCATACTCCTTGATGGCTTCGATGGTCTTATCAAAAGGATGACGTCCCGGGTTCTTCAGGTCCCAATAGTAATTGGGCTGCATCCAGGCCATATCAATCCCCAGCCTCTTCCAATATTTATATCCTGGTGCCATATGATAAGGCACCCAGTAAAGTCCCTCATAAGCTTCATGACAGTACTCCGACACCGCCGGCACAATTGTCTCCCAGCGCTTGTACTGATGGTTCAGCTGCTCAATACCAGTCTCTCCGAACGAAAGGTGCAGCTCCTCCGACAAAATATAGAATCCTCCAAGCTGCAAATACTTGCACCCGAGCTCCCTGAACATCCTGCGCGCCTCGTCGATATACCACTTGCACGCGGCTATCTGGTCATTCACATCCTTGAAATCAAGCCGTCTCCCGTCAATCTCTCCCCAATACGAAGTCGAAGAGCCCTTGTCGCGGAAATTCTCAAACATCACCGGATCAGGCATCGTAATCACCACATATCGCGGTCCTGAAGGCTTCCCCATCCTTCCTGCAGCATTCGCCACAGCCTCCTCCAGCGCCTCAACCGCACCTCCCTTCCCGAGCCATATCCTCAGCTGGTCCTCCCACGACTCCTTCCCTGCCGACAGCCCGTCCGGGCTCACAGAGAACAGCCTCCCCCTCTTCACGTCGCTAGCCTCAAGAAACAAAAACGCCCCCGACAGCCACTTCTCCTTCCCGTCCGTATCCACAAAACTCACATGCGGCGCAAACCTCTCCGCCGTCCATTCCACCGGCTCCCGGTGATACCCGCCCACAATATCCAGCTCCGCAAACACAGGCACAGCCTTCCTCCCCGCTCCGCACGACATCACAGTGAACACGATAAATATGAATAGTATTATTCTTTTCATCCTATTATTTTTTCTTTAACGGTGAATTTATGATGAACTCACAGAGTTTACGGTAGGTCGTGATGTCGGCGGGGATGGGACTCGTGGCGAGTTGGTGGAGGGCGTCGGTGCCGGAGTAGAGGGCGATGGATTTGCGGCCGTAGGTGCCGCTGGTGCGCGCCCAGGAGAGGTATTCGTCAAAACGGGCGCGGTATTTTTCAGCGGAGCCGGCTCCGGCGACGGATTCGACCATGGAGTATTCAAACTCGAGCTCGAGCCCCATGCCGAGACGGGAGATTTCGGAGAAGGTTTTGGAGAGGGGTTTTTCTCCGCTTTCGTCCCAGTAGTAGTTGGGCTGCATGTAGGCGAGGTCAAAGCCGAAAGAGGTCCATTTGTCGTAGCCGGCAGCCAGATTGTAGGGAATCCAGAAGAGGGATTCGTGGCAGGAGTGGGCGTACTCGGCGACGGCCGGAATGACTGTGTCGTACTTCTTGTATTCGGCCCTCCAACTCAGGTCCAGGACCTCGGGGAGGATGTAAAAGCCGCCGAGTTCGATATTTTCGTAGCCCTTACGGGCGAATGCCGCCCTGGTCTCGTCCATGAACCACTTGTATGCGGCAACGCGGTCTTCGACACGCGAGAAATCGAGGAGGGAGCCGTCCAGGGAGCCCCAGTATGTGGTGCTGGAGGCGGAGGGGTCGCCCACCCCGACGATGTAGTTGTCAAAGTAGATCGGCTCTGGGAGGGCCATGATAACGAGGCGCTTTGCGGAAGGCGGGCCGATTCGCGAGGCAACCTCGCCGATGCACTTGTCGAGAGCGGCAAGCTGCCCGTCGTCGAAATGGGGGGATGGCGATACCATCTGGCCGGTGTACCACCTCCCGAACGTGTTTTTGCCGTCGCCCCAGTAGCTTTCCTGCCAGAGGAATGTGCCGCCGTAGAACCAGAAGTCCAGCAGCTGCTGCCACTGCTCCCTGCCAGCCGAAGGTACCGACGAAGAGGTCAGTACGTATGTATAGCCAGGAGCGCCGTAGACGCCTGTCTGCTGCCCTTCGATAAGGAGGAAGCTGTCGAACAGCCAGTGCTCCGCTCCGTCGGCATCGGTGTACGCCACGTGGGTTAGCCAGCGGTCCTTGTTCCACTCGAGTGGCGTGCGGTGCGAACTGGGACCCGGGATCAGGGTCATGTCCGCCGGCACGGGAGGCCCGGTGCGATCCCTTTCCCATGGGTAGAGGGATGACGGGCCTGGCTCTGTGGTGAAGGACAGGCTCTCAGTATTGCCTTTGGTTCCGTCAGAAGCCACACCACAAGCCGTCAGGACATAGTCTGTCACAGGCTCCAGGTCTTCCAATGTGATAAATAAAGTATTTGAAGAGGAAGAGGGCACTGTGGCATTCGTGAGCGGGCCGCCGCCGAGGGAGTATTCGACTGCGATGCAGTCAATGGTACTGATGCGGATCAAGGCTTCGCAGGAGCTGACACTCTCGAGCCTCAGCATGATGGCCGGCTCGAGGGGCTTTTCTTCCGGATCCTTCTCCCTGCACGAAGCGAGGAGAAGGACCGCCGGAATTATGATGCGAAGCCACTTCACTGTCTATTGCAGCTGGAAGAGGGACAATCCGCCGCCCTGCAGGAGGGCTGCTACATAAGTCACGCCATTGACATCCTTGACGACGCAGTCACCCACCGTGGAGCCGGCAGGAACGGCTGACTTGGCCTCGAAGTCCTCCTCGCTCTGGAGCGGGAATTCGCGGTAGCCGGACTGGGCCTGAAGCTGAGCGACAAAGTCCGATGGCGACTTGGATTCGTCGTCAATGATGACTAGACGGGCCTGGGTGGCATTTTCGCTGGCGAGACGGACGTATGCCATATACTTCTTGCCGTGGAAGGTGAAGAAGTTATAGCCATAGGTGAGGGCGAAGTCGGGAAGGTCTGTGGTCTTGGTCCACTGGTACCACTGGTTGAGGCTGTTGTCGCCGGTATTGTGATAGATGCCGGCACCGGAAACCCTGGTCACCATCACGTCTTCAAATCCAGGGTAGAGGACGACATCCCTGATACCGGCTCCTTCCGCGTCAATAAGGTGGTCGACGGGATCGTCGGGATTGGTGATGACGCCGTTTACAATCTTGAATACCACCGTCTTGCCCCTTGAAGAAGTGCCCCAGGTATGGAACCAGAGCTCGCCGTCCTGCCAGGTGCCCTTGACGGTGAAGCGGTCACCGTAACGGCGCCAGTCCGGATCACCGGGCTTGACGTCCTTGAGGTAGTCGAGAATCTCGACCGGCGCCGCGTCCACGCCATCTTTGTAGGCATATACATAGAGGTGCTGATCGGCATCCACCTTGAGCGAAGAGAACAGCACGATATCTCCACCCTGTCCGTTTGGAATCGTCCTGACGCAGGATACCGGGAAGGTACAGCCGTTGCCTGCCGCGGGCGAGACGTCAAGCTTCTTGACGAATTCACCGTTGGAGATGCTCAGGGCATAAATCCCGGGAGTGCCCGCGGAATGGGCGACATAGACATAGTTGTTGTCCATCGCGATGGTCCTGTCGGCACCGGCAGCGAAACCGTCCAGATAGCTGTACCACGCCGATGAGGGCGAATACTTGCCCCAGCTGCGGACCACCACTTCGATGCCCTCGGCCGCCCTCTTGATGACGATGTAGGTCACCGTATTGGCGATATCAAGTCCCTTGAGGGTGAATGCGGTGCCGTTTCTCTCGGCTGCGATGCTCTCGCTCTTGAGGCGCACCGGCACCACGTAGTTGGGGAATTTCTTCAGCGCGCCGTTTTCCACGAGCATGCTCTTGTCAAGCCGCACCTGGATACGGGCGGAAGTGCTTCCGGCAGCGATTGTGGCAGTCGGAGTGAGCACGGTGACAAGGCCTTCCGGCGCCTCCACGAACTCATCCTCATGCTCCTCATTGTACGTCGCCACGAGCGAATTGTCCACCTCAACGGGGAATGTCATCGAGACGCCCTTGATGCTGCTCGAATTCTCCACGTCGAGAATGATGTCCTCGAGAAGCTGCGGCGCATTGCCGCTTTCGTCCGGCAGGACTGCCTTTTCCTCGATGGAACGCACCTGCTCAGTCTGGGTGACGGACACCGACGAACGCACGGGATTGACCATGAAGAAGCACTTTTCGCCGTTGACCTCCAGGTCGTCGGAGACTATCCTGAGGGGAATCACATAGCTGTCGTCCAAACCTATCGCCTCGGCGAGCCTTTCAACATCCCAGGTCACCCGGACCTGCTTGTTGATATCCTCGACGGCAAAATCGACGGTAGTGCCTTCGATGCTGTATAGATTGGAAGGCAGCGCCTTGTAGTCTGTCGAATTATTATAATTGTAGAGCTTCAGCGCAGCTTCGTAGCCATCGGTAACGACCCTGACCGTTCCGGCCGAGGTCCCTTTACCGGCCTTGTTGACGCCGAAGGCGAATTCTCCCGTATGGACGGAGGTCACGATGAGCTGGTCGCCCGTGAGGGAGAACGAGTCGTCGACCATGAAATTGTTGCGGTCATCGACGCAGGCGGCAAGGCTCGCAAGGGCAAGCGCCGCCAGGACTGTATGTTTAAGCATTCTTTTCATATTACCATCCGGGGTTCTGAGTGAAATTGGTCATTTCCGCGAGCTGGGCGGTGCTGAACGGGAAGAGGTAGTCCCTGTTTTCAAAACGGGCGCGGCCTCCCATGTAGTCGTCGCTCACCCTGTCGTAGGAGTCCTCATAGTTATCCGCCTTGACGTGGAGAGTCCAGTTCTCGGTATTGTATTCCTCCTTGGCTATCATCCAGCGGCAGGCATCGTAGTGGCGCTGACCTTCGAAGCTCATCTCGACCATCTTCTCCTGGAAAATGATCCAGCGGAGCCATTCCTTGTTGGTGCGGGTCACGCCGGCAATGGTCGTAGAACCGTCTCCGTTGTCGAAGTCGATTTCGGGATAGGCCTCGCGAAGGCCGCAGAGACCGCTTCTGGCACGTACCATATCGATGTACTTGATAGCTTCTGCGGCATCCCTGCTCTTCTTCTCGTTGCAGGCCTCGGCATAATTGAAGTAGATCTCGGCCATGCGGAAAGCAGGATAGACATAGCGGATCGTGTTGTAGTCGGAGCTCACGTGGAGAGGGTTGTTGGCCTTGTACAGGCGGCGCCAGCTGTAGCCGACGCGGTTGACCTGGCCTTCGCTCATCCACTTGACCGTGGCCTGGTCCGAATTGTAGCAGGTGAATTTCATCGCCGGGCCCTGGTGAGTGGTCTCGGAAGGCCACCAGAAGCCGTTGGGCACCAGGCTGGCATAGTAGCGCGGATCCCTGCCGACGGTCGAATTATGGGCCTTGACAGGCGTCGCCCATGAAGGATAGGCGCCTCTCTGGTAGAGATCGTAGTCGAGCGGCTGGGTGTAGTTCTCCGTCCAGCCGGTGGCCTGGTATCCCGATTCCGGATCCACGATAGGGCGGGAATAGTCGATAAGGCCCGCCGTCTTCTCATAACCGACCACGGGGTAACGTCCCGTCTCATACATGGGATAGGCGTCCACAAGCTTGAGCGAAGGGGTTATCAGCTGATATCCTTCAAGGGCGATCGTCCTGGGGGCCGAGAATCCGATATAATATCCGACCGAGCCGAGATAGCCGTCGTCCTGGCTGCGGAACCACCATCCCCAGATGGTCTCGGGGCTGGTTTCCCATGTCTCGAACCAGACCTTCTGGTAAGCTGTCTCAGCCTTCTGGAAATCGTTGCCGGGAGCGTCTGCCGCCGAGCAGAGACTGTAGCGGTTGAGGTCGATGACCGCCTTTGCGGCGGCTGCGGCCTTGTCCCACTTCGATTCGTCGTATTCGGGGAAAAGACGATCTCCGCTCTTGTTGCGAAGTCCGTCGTAGATGCCGGTTCCGTCCTGGCCGTTCCAGAGCGGCGAAGCAGCCCAGAGGAGAATCCTCGACTTGAGGGCCATTGCCGCACCCTTGGTGACGCGGCCCATGTTGGAGGTCAGGTTCTCGCCGATATCAGCCATGGAATAGGGCAGGACCTCGATGGCCTTGTCGATTTCGGAGATGATGAAATCGAGATTCTCATCCACGGTATTGCGGTCGAGTAAGGCGGCGTCGACATTGATGTCGGCGGCCTGGTCGCCCCAGATGATCACCGGACCATACTGGCGGAAGAGCACGAAATAATAGTATGCGCGCAGGAACCTCGCTTCGGCCTTCATCACTTCGCGGAGGCGCCTCTCGCTCTCTTTGACGTTCGGCTGCTCCACGTTGTCCATGAAGGTGGTGCACTGGTTAATGGCGATGTAGTATTTCTCAAAGAAATTGCCCGTGCCCTGAGTCTGGGTATATGCGGCGGAATAGTCTCCGCGGCGCACCTTGTACCAGAAAGTCTCATACTGGGAGGATCCGGGGAGCATCTCGTCGCTACGCATCACCGTGCCGCCTTCATTCTCCCTGATGCGCTCGTCATAGGGAAGATAGGAGTACAGGTGCGCCAGATACTGACGGGTGGAAGTGTTGCGGCTCATAAGGTCCTCCAGGGTAGGCTGGTCCTTGAGGTTGACGTCGAAATAGGATTCGCAGCCTGCTGCGAAAAGCCCCAGGACAACTGCTGTCAATACGATGTATATCTTTTTCATATCCTTTGAGCTCGTTAGAAGTTGATGTTAAGACCAAGACTGACGTTCTTCGTCAGAGGATAGACGTTGCCGTAGGAGGAGCTGAGCTCGGGATCCCAGAGCTTGAACTTGGAGAAGGTCAGGAGATTTGCTCCCTGGAGGTAGATCCTCACCGTCGAAAGGTGCATCTTCTGCATCCATTTCTTGGGGAAGGTGTAGCCGATTTCGGCATTCTTCAGCCTCAGGAAGCTCATGTCCTTCTGCCAGTAGGTCGAAGGGACGATATTGTTGGCGGGCACAGCAAGCGAGAAGCGGGGATACTCCGCGTCGGCGGTATGCACGACCGACCAGCTCCGTTCAGCCACGTCGGCGAATATCTGGCCCTGGACGAGGGCGTTGGAGGCTGCACCGCCGTAGAGGTTGTTGCCGGCGATGATCCTGGTGACGTGGCCGACACCGCTGAAGAATACGCTGGCATCCCATCCCTTGTAGTTGAGGCTGAGGCCGAATCCGTAGTTGATCTCCGGCATCACGCTGTAGCCGATCGGTACGTAATCGTCTGCGTCGACCTGGCCGTCGCCGTTGATGTCACGGTACTTGATGTCGCCGGGCTCCACCGGGCCGAATGTCTGCGTGGGCCACTGGTCGATCTCCTCCTGGTTAATGAAGAGGCCTTCGGCAATGAGACCGCGCTGCTGACCGCTGGCGAACATGGCAGTGTTCTTGTAAGCCCATATCTGGGACGGCTTGTCGTCGTAGAGGATGCGGTTGCGGCAGAAGGTGTAATTGCCCCTTGCCGATACTCCGAGGCCGCAGGGGAAGGTGTAATCCAGCTGCAGCGAAGCGTCGAATCCCTGGTTGAGCATCTGGCCGATATTGACGTACTGCTGCACGTTGATACCCACCGCGCTCGGGAGAGACTCCCGGCGGATGAAGATACCGTCGCGGTTGTCACGGAAGTAATCGAACTGGAAGCGGATGGCGTCGCGGAGGAAACCCGCCTCCACACCGACATTCCTTTTGATAATGGTCTCCCACTCGATATTGGGGTTGCCGATCTCACCGGTAGTGATACCCGTCACGTAATTAGGTCCGCGTGAACCCCAGCTGGCACCAGCCGCGCCGGTGTTCATCGTGGTGTTGTAGCCGTAACGGCGGGTTCCTCCGATGGAGTCGCTTCCGACCATACCGATTGAGGCCTTGAACTTGAGGAGGTTGATGTACTGCTTAAGTGGCTCCCAGAACGGTTCGTTGGAAATCATGTAGCCGATGGCGCCGGAAGGGAAGAAACCGAAACGGTGACCTGGCGAGAAGTTCTCACTGCCGTTGTAGCCGAAGTTGAATTCGCCGAAATAACGGTCCTTATACGAGTACGTCGCACGCCCGGCGATACCCATGCTCTTGTAGGCGAAACTGCCCCAATAGTCGCCCGGAGACGTGTTGGTGCGGTTGCGGAGGTAGTACATGAACATTCCGCTCACCCTGTGGGCCGAAGCGAAACTCCGTTCGTAAATGGCCGAGGCTTCGAGGTTGAGCACCGTCTGTCCGGAGTTGCCGGCGGATGATAGATTGATGTATCCGGCCGTGGAGTTCTGCTCCAGGTAGACAATGTTTCCGTCGGCGTCACGGCCTTCCGTATAGTAGAGTTTCGGAAGTATGGTTCGGGCGACCGACGAAGTGTTGACTGCATCCCAGGACACCTGGATCTTGGCCTTGAGGCCTTCAGTCAGCATTTCTCCGAAATCCTGGGTGAGGGCGATCGTCGACTGGGCGTTGGTCGTGTTGCGGGTGACGTAGCCCATGTTGTTGATCATATTGTAGGGGTTGGATCCCACCCTCGGATTGGAGAGCGTTCCGTCGGAGAATATCATCGGGAAGCCGATAGGGGTGTTCTGGAGAGTATACGAATAGATGTCCGCAAGGCCCGCACCCGGCTGGTTCTTCATGGTGAACTGGGTGGAGAGGTCCATTCCGAGAGTCGTGGTCTCAGTGACGTCGATGTCCACATTCGTTCGGAAATTGAACTTGCGGAAGTTCATCTGGGCGTTGTAACGGTCGTTGCTCTCGACATTGAAAATACCGTCCTCGAAATAGTACGATCCGCCCGCATAATAGCGAACGCGGCGTGTTCCGCCGGTGACGTTGACGTTGATGTTCGATGTCATCGCCCTCTCCTTGAATATGGTGCTGATCCAGTCCACATTGGGGTAGAGGTCCGGATCGGCGCCGCTCAGGTACATCTTCCTTGCATAATCGGAAATGGCAGGATCGTCGCCGTTCGCCAGATAGAGGGTGTTGAGGTAATCGATGAACTGTTCGGCGGAAGCCATTTCGGGAAGCTTGGTCGGGGAGGTCAGACCGGACTGGAACTTGACGCTCACTTTAGGCGCCGACTCGCTGCCGCGCCTGGTGGTGATGAGAACGATACCGTTACCGCCCCGGACACCGTAGAGGGCCGTCGCGGTGGCATCCTTCAGGATGGAGAAGGAAGCGATATCTTCGACGTCCACCATGTCCATCGAGCGCTCCACACCGTCCACCAGGATGAGCGGAGTCGTGGTTTTGTTGTCACCGAAAGTGTTGACGCCGCGGATCCAGAATTCCGCGCTGGCGCCCGGCTCGCCGGTACGCTGCATCGCCACGACACCGGCCAGTTTGCCGGCAAGGCCCGTGGACAGCTGGCCGATGGGGGCCTGCAGCTGCTGAGTCTCCACCGTAGTGATGGAGCCGATGACGGAAGCCTTGCGCTGGGTGCCGTAAGCGACCTTGACCACTTCCTCAAGCATGTTTGAGAGCGGCTCGAGGGCAACAGTGATATTGTCCTGGCCCTTCACGGCCACCTCCTTGTCCTCGTATCCGAGGAATGACACCACGAGTACGTCGCTCTCCTTGACGGAAATCGAGAATCCGCCGTCAAGGTCGGTCATAACGCCGCTCGTGCTGCCCTTCAGAAGGACCGCTGCACCCGGAACCGGTTCGCCGGTGTCGTCTATGACGGTACCGGTTAGTGTGCGCTTCTGCGCCATCGCATCCGGAGCGGTCAGGGCCGACAGAGCGGCCACCGCGCCAATGGCGAGCGCAAGAAGACATTTTCGCATTCTAAGTAGCATACTGTATACTGGTTTGTTTATATTCTCGTAATCTCCACCTCCGGACCGAAATCCACTGCCATGAGGTCAAGTGACTTTGAAATCTGTCCGCCGAAAAGGACTTTCCTCACACCGAGCGCCTTCAGAACCGGCTTCGCTCCCTCTGAAAGATGCCTTCCAGCCTTGCGGAATGCCGCCTGGGCATCACAATCACCACTCCTCGCCATCTCCGAGAGCTCCTTCACGGTAATCCCTTCGTGCCCGGACTGTCCAGTCATTTTATACGCCCTCAACACGCCTCTTTTAGACACATAATCCTCCAGAGTACCGTCCCTGTAGGGCATATCCCACAGCGAATCCGCCGGTGACAGGTCCTCCGAAAGACGGATCTTCCCGTCCACCGCGACTGCGAAGCCGAGACCGGTCCCGAGAGTAATCAGCGCCACTGCGCCCTTCGAGAGCGAAGGGTCATTCTCCAATTCACCGAGAAGCGGCCCGACGACGTCATGGACGAATTCGACCTCCGTCTCCGCGGGAATGCCGGCAAGCTCCCTGAACGAGCGGCCATACACCGCCGCGTACTTGTGTTTCATCCGGAAAACGCCCTCCCGGTAATCAAACGGCCCCGGGATGGCTATCCTGATATAATCATAGTCGCCGCCGACCGACTCCTTGAGCGCGGCGGAAATCTCTTCCGGAGAGCCGTCGCTCAGGACCGGGATCACGCGGCCGTCGGAGCATTTGATGAATGTCCCTCCGACATCGAGGACGAGGGTCCTACGGTTCACATTTTTCGAATCCATCCTTCAGCAGGGTCTTGTGGATGCGGATTGGCTCCGCCCCGAGGTTGATTATTTCATACTGTCCGAGCGAGGCGGGGACCACGACGACATCCATGAAAGAAGCATCGTAGAAGCGCTCCGGATGGGCTTTGCTCCGGATACGCACCTTCTCTCCGTCCACCACGGTGAGGACATGGAAACGCCCCTTGGTATCGTCCTCGATAGACTTTTCAAACTCCAGGCGCCGAAGCGAAATATACATCAGCTCGTGCTCTCCGAGAATACATTCGCCCTGGCCCTCGGCGCCGCGGATGAAGCGCGGCTTCTGCACGACATTTTCGCGGATCCATGAGGTCCTGCGGTCCTGCGCCACGTTTTCCTTGCCGAGTTTGGTGTGTATCGGGCGCTGCTTGCCGTCGAAGTCGAGGCGGAGGTAGTCATACATCTTGTATGTATAGCTTCCAACGGTCAGCGAACCGATTTCCAGGATGACCTGGTTGCGTCCCGAGGAATGCACCGTACCAGCAGGAAGCATGACCTGGAGGCCGGGCCTGGATTCCTCGTAACTGATATATTTCATATAGTCCACGCTCTTGTGCTCCTTGTCCGCCGCCTCGATATCCCTGAAGAACTGAGGCAGGTCGGCATCGTCCCTGAAGCCGATGAACGTCTTGGCGTCATGGCCGGTCACTACCACGTAATAACTCTCGTCCTGGCGGCCCAGCTCGTTGTAGTGCTCGATATTGTATTTGCCGCCGGAATGGCACTGGATCGACATATTTCCGGTCGAATGGTAGCTGTCGTCATAATTGAAGCGGATCGGGAAATAGCCGCCGTACTTCTTCACGCACTGCCGGCCCATCACCGCGTCGCCCTCCTTCATGAACAGGCTGCAGAAGGGGAATTCGACGACAGTCCCGCCGACATCCACCATCACGCTCACCTCCATCGGGATCATGTCGAACACCCACGCGCAGTTGCGCATTTCCTCCGGCAGATGGCGAAGCTTCTTCATATACGTACCGCCCCAGACGCCTTCGAGATATACCGGTTTGCAGCGGAACGGCTGCCGCGCCGCGGAGGCGAATATCTCCGAGAGGGCCTTCTGCGGCAGCATTTTCAGATCATCCTCGTGATCCGAATCGAAATAATAATCGAAGTGAGTACCCTGAAGAATCTCCTTCCTCAGGCCAACGGCCACTTCAAAATCAGCATAATAGCAACGCCTGATCATCAGGCTCACCGGAAGGGGTTCCTTCATGCCGAGATTCTTGTACGCGCCCCTCCGGATGCGGAGAATCGACTCCTTCGGAGTGACGTCAAACCAGCATTTCACGTCGTACAGCCACCTCATCGCCCCGACAAGGCATCCGCAGCCGTACACTATCACCACGCGTCCCCTGCCGTCCTTCTCCATCTCCAGCACATTGGTCAGCTTCTGGAGCTTGTAGGCATCGATCAATCCCTCGTATCCACCGTGGTATATCTTTCCGAAAAGCAGGGTCGGATCCGCCTCGCGGTCCCAGCTCAGATGCTTGTCGACGAGATTGTAAATCTGCCTCTCGCTCCTGTATACACGGGAAAAATCCTCTGTCCTCGTCCCTATGCCAAGGGCTTCAAGCCGCCCCTTCAAAAGGGTTACGAAGCGGCTCCAATCCGCCGTCGTATACCCGTCCAGGGCCAGAATCTGCGTCCTTTCCGCGGCCGCCTCTGCGAGTTTCCCCGCCATCGCCGCCGCACATTTCTCCGTCCCCGCTACAAGGGACCTCACCGTTTCTTCCCCGAGTGCCACCCTGTTCACCGGCACCGGATCATCAAACGGAAATGGTTTATACATGAATGACATATATCAGAATGCTTAATCAATATTGAAATACTCTATGTTCATCATCTCTGCAAAGTCCTGCAGCGTGTCGCGGCAGTCACCGTCGACAATTCCGTAGTGCTGGGTGGCGCCGATGCGGAGGACCTGTTCCCAAAGCTGCTTGACGGGGACGACGGGTTTGAAGATGGTGTGGCTGTAGGTCGCCAGGAGGTGTTTTTTGGCACTTTGGGGAGTGTCTTTTTCAGATAGACTTTCGGCCAGGAAGGTGATGAGCTTGTACCTGCCGTCTTCCTCGTAGAGACCGGCGACAGTCTTCATTCCGGGACTGATGCGGTACCAGGCGAAGGGAGCGCCGGCGTACTTCCATGAGGTTTTGGCGAAGCGCACGTCGCGGGATATGATGACGTTGTCCTGCCATGCGGGGTCATTGTGGTCGTTGGGACCGGCGTGGCCTCCGGCGAATGTGCCGAAATCGTCCTCGATGTGGAAAGGCTCTATGAAATTGACGTTCTTGCCTGTGATGAGCTTGAGGATGTAGGTGATGAGACCGGCACCGATGTCAGCCTCTGGGACCAGGACGCTGACGTTTTCGTTGAACCAGCCGGGGTAGAAGCCTGCGCGGCATCCGGCGGTGCGAAAGGTGGCCTGGTCGATGTCGTTGTAGACGTAGCAGTCGATGTCGTTTTTCTCGGCCATCTTCTTGATGGCGAGGGTGGCCTTGACGCAGCCGATGAACTTGTCGTATTCGACATCTTCCATCATCTTGTAGCGCGAGGTAAGCTCGTCGGCATATGCCTTGACCTCTTCGGGCGTGAGATTGTCGATTTCGGCGCCGTAATCAGAATAAGGAAGATAATGGATCTCGGGACCGAGTTTGGTGAAGAGGTCGTAGTTGTCGATGTAGGTCGACCACATGGCCTCGTTCATATTCGCCATGAGGCCGACGTTGGAATGGCGGAGAACGGTGCGGACCCGGGCGGCATCGGCGAAGATGCGGACCTTTTCGGTGATTTCGCCGCGGGTGCCCATGACGGTCTTGACGTTCTTCCTGGGGACCCTCTTTATGCTTCCGGAGCCCTCCAGGGAGCCAACGAGGGTTCCTGCGCAGAGGTAATCCACGAAGTCGTCCTCGTCGAGGGTGGTCTCGAAGCTCATGCGGTCCTTGGCGACATTGCAGAAAATGATGGGGATTTCGGGGCAGTCCCTGAGGAAGCGGATCCATGCGAAGTCCTCGCTCCAGGAGAGGAATTCGGCGTAGATGAAATCCACCTTCTCCTTGAAGAACAAGTCTATCGCCCTCTCCGCATCTTCCCTCTCATACACGATGCCCGGATCCACCAGATCCAGGAAGCCCATTGTGGCTTTGATGTCTTTAACGGCAGCGTCCTTGCGCTCTCCGTAGGTCCCCCTGTTGGGACCGCTGAGGTTTTTGAATCTCGGCGATGCTATGAGCAGGAGGCCTGCCTTGGCCTTTCTCGCCTTCTGGTTTTTATTCATGGTTCACTATTTTAGTATTGTCACGGTTGTAATACTTGTAACTCACCCAGAGGCAAGCCAGGCCGCATACGAGCCAGATGACTCCGAGGATGGGGAACGTCGCGTTGAGGCTGCCTGTCGCTTCCTTGATCAGGGCGAGGACATACGGTGCAGTCGCACCTACGGCAAATCCGGTCATGATCATCGCGCTGGAGCAGCTGGCGTGGAGATGTTCGGGAGTTACGTCGTAGAGGGCCGCGTAGATATTCGCATCGAAGAATGCCCTGAAGAAGCCCCAGCCGGCGAAGCAGAGATAGAGTAGCCACAGGCTCCTGGCAGTGCCCATGAAGGGCAGGAACGCCGCGCCCAGAATCAGGCCTGCTCCCTGGATTATCATCCGTTTCTTTGGATCGCGGGCGGCCCACTTGTCGGACAGCGTCCCGGCCAGAAGCACTCCGACGAATGCTGCCACATAGGTCCACAGCATCGAATTGAGCCCCGCCTGGGCTCCGCTCTGATGGAAATTCTCCTGAAGGAAGGTCGGCACCCAGGTCATGTATCCGGTGATGACGAATATGAACCCGCAGAACCCGATAGTCACCATCAGTGCCGTCGGGGTTGTAAACACGGTCTTGAACCCGTCCCAGATTGACACCTTCGCCCCCTGGCCGTTCTGATCAGCCACCGGCTTCCTCGGCATGTCCTTGAGCCTCCATGCCATCACAGCCGCCCAGATGACACCGGCGCCGCCGAAGATGTAGAATGCATACTGCCATCCGAGATGGTCGCCGATGTATCCGGCGAGCCATCCGGCGAGAATCACTCCCACATAATAGGACGTCTGGTGGATTGACATCGCCCTTGCACGCGTCTCAGTATGATACTGCCCGAGCAGCGAATAATTGGCCGGCCCGAAGAACGCCTCACCGCCACCGGTCGCTACAGAGCGGGTGAGGATGAGGAGGAACACCCCGTTGGCAAGTCCGGTAAACATTGTCGCCACGCTCCAGAAGAGGATCGACAGGGTCGTCACCCACTTGCGGCTGAAACGGTCTCCGACCCAGCCTCCGATAGGCACCATCAGAGCGTAGAACAAATTGAAAAACACTGCAATAAGACTCACCGAGGTGTCTGTGAGAGAGAGGGCGTCCCTTATCTGGGGCAGCACTGAATTGAAGACCTGACGGTCTCCCTGATTGAGGAGATAGGCGACCCATAAAAGCGCCAAAACCTCCCATTTATACCATTTATTTGAGGATTTCATAATAGCCGCGTCCGGTTTTGCTGTGGTGCACTGTGGTACAAAATTAGCAAAATAATCCTATTAACCAAATTTTTCTTATCTTTACGTGCGTATGAACACAGTTTTTCATCTTCCGGGTAAGGACGCTTACTACCGCGGCACCCGCTTCGACTACTCCGGCATCTTCTCTTCGCTCGAGTTTCTCGGCACCGAAATGGCCGGTCAGTGGTTCGAGCGCTACGACCCATTCGTACACGATGCCGTCAAAGGTCCTGTAGAGGAATACACCCCCGTCGGCTACGACGAATGCGCCCCGGGCGAAGGCTTCCTCAAAATCGGCGTCGGCGTCCTCCGCCGCCCCGATTCCGCCCCGTACGACCGTTTCCGTCCCTACGAAATCATCGACCCGGGCACCTGGGAGATTGAATCGTCGCCAGGTTCCGTCACCTTCCGCCACACCATGGACCACCCCCCCTGGCACTACGTCTACACCAAAATCTGCTCTTTCGGGGAGGACCGCTTAAGCATCTCCCACTCCCTCCAAAACCTCGACGCCCCGCTTGCCGGCGAGGTATACAACCATAATTTCTTCACCTTCGGACGCCTTGAGACCACTCCGGACCGCGAAATCGACTTCGCCTTCCGCCCCGCGGGGACCTGGAGGGCAGCCTACGACTCTGTCGGCCTGACCGGCAGCGGCATTCGATTCAAAAGGGCCCTTGCCGGCGGTGAATCCGTCTACATGGGCGACCTCCACTCCGCCGACAGCGCCGTCACGCCATACGACATCCGCCTCCGGGAGCGCTCCAACGGCCGTGAAGTCCACATTCTGGGCGATGCCGTCATCTCCCGCATCGTGTTCTGGTCCAACCACAGGATCGCCTGCGTCGAGCCGTACACTCCGTTTTCCATAAAAAATGGCGAAACATTCCGTCTCGCCATCAAGTATATCTTTTCCTAGAACAGCAGCTGCGCTGTCACCGGATAGTGGTCGGAAACGAATTTCCGGCCTCCGTATTCCTTGCGCACGGTCTCATATTTCAGGCATGAGGAGAAGCCTGAGATGAAGATATAGTCGATAATACTCTTGTCCTCTTTGCCCCAGGCGTGGAATGTCGCCAGACGGTCAGTAACCGCCGCCACGTCGCGGGCCGACTCCATTTTACCCTTGAGAGGAGAGAATTCTTCCCTCTCAGGAGTCATGTTGAAATCGCCCGTCAGGACCATCGGGAGGCCCTTCGGATTGATGGAGGCGATGCGGTTCACGATCAGCGCGAGCCCCTCTCTCCTGGCGTCCCAGCCGACATGGTCGAGGTGCGTATTGACAAAGAAAAACTCCTTGCCGGAAGCCTTGTCCCTCAGAAGGGCCCAGGTGGCGGTCCTGTAGCACGCCGCATCCCAGCCGCGTGACGGCTTGTCGGGAGTCTCGGAAAGCCAGAACGTGCCCCATTTCAGGAGTTTGATCTTCTTCTTGTTGTAGAATATACTCATGTATTCGCCCTTCTTCTTGCCGTCGTCGCGGCCGACGCCGACGCTCTTGTAGCCGCGGCAGAATTCTTCAATGAACTTGACCTGGTAGAGGTAGGCTTCCTGTACGCCGAACACGTCCGGCATCTGGTCCATGATCATCTCAGCCGTCGCAGGTGCGCGGAACTGCCACGAATTGGTGCCGTCATTGGCCTCTCCGTTGCGGATATTGTAGGACATTACCGTGATGGATGCGGGGCCCTCATTCTTCTTTGCCAGCGACTGGACCGGAATAAGCGTAAGCGCTGCAAGCAGCAGGGGGAGAAGTTTCTTCATTTCGTTTTTGTCTTTTGGGAATTCAAATATACGGATTTTTGCGTATTTTTGCGTCATTATGGCAGAGAGTTTCTACGATATAGGCAAAATGGAGGCCATCCGCCTCCTCTACGAAGGAACGCCCTTCACTCCTTTTTCCAGCCCCCGATTCACCACAGGACAGAATTCCACGGTCATCACCGCGCAGGCGATGAAAGTCGAAGGCATCGACTTCGACCTCGTCTATTTCCCCCTCAAGCACCTCGGCTACAAGGCCGCAGTTGCCGTTACCGGCGAATTGTACGCCGCCATGGCCACCCCGAAAGTGCTGTCCGTCATCCTCGGCGTCTCCTCCAAGCTCGACATCAAGGAGATCCGCGAGCTCTGGAGCGGCATCGTCACCGGCGCCCGTGAATTCGGCTACAGCGACGTCGCACTCGACCTCGTCCCTTCACCCAACGGCCTCACCATCAGCATTTCCGCCTCCGGCGAATTGACACAGCTCACCGCCTCCCGTACTCCGAAACCCAAAACAAAGGACCTTCTCTGCGTCTCAGGACGCCTCGGAGCCGCATATCTCGGCCTCCGGGTGCTCGAAAACGCGCGAAAGACATTCGATGCCGAAGGCACCCAGCCCGATCTCGAAAAGTACCGCATGATAGTCGGCGCCTATCTCAAGCCGGAGCTTGAAGCAGGCCTTCCGGAGCGCCTCGCATCCGCTGAAATCTACCCTTCAGCAGGCCGCTTCATCACCCGCGGCCTCTCCGACGCCGTCAAGAGCATTGCACGCGAGACCGGCCTCGGCGCCAAGGTTTACGCCGACAAGATTCCGTTCGAGGGCAACAGTTTCGCCCTCGGCAAAGAACTCGATATCGACCCCGTCTCCGCTGCCATGAACGGCGGCGACGACTGCCAGATTCTATTCGCAATCCCGATCCTCTCGTTTGAGAAATTCCGCAGGGACTTTCAGACCTTCGACATCATCGGCCACCTGGCCGAACCCGACGCCGGAGAAGTGCTCGTCACCCCTGACGGAGTCGAGCTTCCACTCCGCGCCCAGGGCTGGAGCGACTAGCCCCAGAATACGAATTATTTTGATTTTTCATCTATTATTTCTACTTTTACAATTCGGAAACAAATCTTTAACTATTTATAACGATGAAAAAAGTTATTTCTATCCTTGCCCTCGCAGCCGCGATGACATTCACCGCTTCTGCACAGTCTGTTCTCGGCAACATTCTCAGCGAACTCGGTTCCGGTGATGCCGGCTCCACCACCGCAAAGATCACCAACATCATCAGCGGCCTTGCAGGCACCGTCTATTCCGCACCTGTCTCCCTCAACGGCACTTACACCTATCAGGGCAGCGCAGTCAGCGTTTCCTCCACTGAAGGCGGCGTTGTCAGCAACCTCGCAGGCACCGCAGTTTCCTCCGGCATCGAGTCCAAGGTTGACCAGGCTCTCGCCAAGGTCGGCATCAAACCCGGCGTCACCACCTTCACCTTCAACAACACCGACAACACCTTCACCTGCAACGTGATGGGAATTCCGCTCAGCGGCAACTACAAAGTCGGCGACGGCGAAAACACTGTCACCCTCACCTTCGGCAAGACCCTGAAGTATCTCAGCATGACCGGCAACCTCAAATCCACCACCAACGGCTGCGAAATGCTCTTCCCCGCCAACAAGATGCTCACCTTCCTCAAGAAGGTCGCCTCTGTCGCCGGCCAGGCCTCTTCCGAGATCAAAGGCATCGCCTCCCTCGCTGACGGCTACGACCAGTTCAAAGTCGGTCTCAAACTCACAAAATAAGATATTTTCTTTTGTGATAAAAATAAGGACGGCCCCTTCGGACCGTCCTTATTTTTATAGATTCCTCAGCAGATTTGTCAGCGACACTTTCTTTTCAATCATGTCGCGAAGCTCTTCAATCTTGACGCGCTCCTGGGTCATCGTGTCGCGGTCGCGGACCGTGACGCAGCCGTCCGTAAGCGTGTCGTGGTCAACGGTGACGCAGAACGGCGTACCGATGGCGTCCTGACGGCGGTAGCGCTTGCCGATGGAGTCTTTCTCGTCGTACTGGTAGGAAAAGTCGTACTTCAATTCGTCCACGACCTTCTGGGCGATCTCCGGGAGGCCGTCCTTCTTGACGAGAGGCATAACTGCGACCTTTATCGGAGCCAGCGGGGCAGGAATTTTCATCACGACGCGCTCCTCGCCGCCTTCGAGCTTCTCAACCGTGTAGCTGTGGGCGAGCACGGCAAGGCACATGCGGTCAACGCCGATGGAGGTCTCGATGACATACGGAGTGTAGGATGTGCCTTCTTCGGGATCGAAGTATTCGATCTTCTTGCCGGAGAATTTCTGGTGGTTGCCGAGGTCGAAGTTGGTGCGGCTGTGGATGCCCTCGAGCTCCTTGAAGCCGAACGGGAAGTTGAATTCGATATCAGTCGCGGCATTGGCGTAGTGGGCGAGCTTCTCGTGATCGTGGAAACGGTAATTCTCGGCACCCATGCCGATGTTGACGTGCCACTTCATGCGTTTTTCCTTCCAGTGCTTGAACCAGTCGAGTTCGGTGCCGGGCTTGATGAAGAACTGCATTTCCATCTGTTCGAATTCCCTCATGCGGAAAATGAACTGGCGGGCAACGATCTCATTGCGGAAGGCCTTGCCGATCTGGGCGATGCCGAACGGAATCTTCATGCGGCCGGTCTTCTGCACGTTAAGGTAGTTGACGAATATGCCCTGCGCAGTTTCCGGACGCAGATAAATGGTGTTGGCGCCCTCTGCTGTCGAGCCCATAGAGGTGGAGAACATCAGGTTGAACTGGCGGACTTCCGTCCAGTTGCAGGTGCCGCTGATGGGGCAGACGATGCCGCAGTCGATGATGATCTGGCGGTATTCGGCGAAGTCATTCGCCTTTTCGGCGGCGACATAGCGATTGTGAACCTCGTCCCATTTGGCCTTCTCGCGAAGAACGTTGGGGTTGGTTGCGCGGAACTGTGCCTCGTCGAAGGCATCGCCGAAGCGCTTGCGGCCCTTGGCGACCTCCTTCTCAATCTTTTCCTCGATCTTGCCGAGATAGTCCTCGATAAGGACGTCGGCGCGGTAACGCTTCTTGCTGTCCTTGTTGTCGATGAGCGGGTCGTTGAATGCTCCGACATGACCGGAAGCCTCCCAGATGCGCGGATGCATGAAAATCGCCGAATCGATACCGACGATATTCTCGTTGAGGCGCGTCATGGCCTCCCACCAGTAGTTCTTTATATTGTTTTTGAGTTGAACGCCCATCTGGCCGTAATCATACACGGCTGCAAGGCCGTCGTAAATCTCACTGCTGGGGAATATAAACCCGTACTCCTTGCAGTGCGCCACCAATACTTTGAATAGTTCGTCCTGTGTCATATAGTTAATTACCAATAATCGAACTGCAAATATACTGCTTTTTTCGCTCTAGACAAGGGATAATTCCAGCCAGCGGGTCTCCTTGGTGTCAAGTAGGGCGGAGATTTCTCCGTAGCGGGAAGATGCGGCAAGCAGGGCGTCGCCCGCCAAGGTGCCGGAGGAGAGGGACTCTTCGAGTTCTGCCTTTTCCGCCGTCAGGGCCTCGATTTCCGCCTCCAGTGCCTCCATTTCGCGCTCTTCCTTCCAAGTACGCTTCTTCTTCCGCACCGGAGATTTCTCGACTACGGCTGCGCCTCCGCTCGAAATGACAGGTCTCTTTTCCGCCTCCCGGTCGCGGAGGAAGCTGCGGTATTCGGTGTAGCCGCCGATGAAATCCTTGATACAACCGTCGCCGGTGAATACCAGCAGATGGTCCACCAGGCGGTCGAGGAAGTGCCGGTCGTGCGAGACGATGATGAGCGAGCCCTTGTATTCGTCCTTCAGGTATTCCTCGAGAATTTCGAGGGTAACGATGTCGAGGTCGTTGGTCGGTTCGTCGAGAATGAGGAGATTGGGGCGCTGCATGAGGACCGTCAGGAGGTACAGGCGCCGCTTTTCGCCGCCGCTGAGACGGTCGACCGTCGAATTGAGCATCTCGTGGGGGAAGAGGAAACGGCTCAGCAGGTGGGTATCATTCACCGTCTCGAGGACGGTCTGGCCTTCTTCGAAGCTGATTCCCTCCTGGCGGTAGTACCCGATGCGGAGCGATTCGCCCCTGTCGATGAACCCCTCCATTTCGCCGCCCCATTCCGGCTTCCAATTCCCGGTGAGGAGATTGAGGAACGTCGTCTTGCCGGACGCGTTGCCGCCGACTATTCCAACCCGCTCGTAACGCTGGAAATTGTAGCTGAAATCCCTTATGTAGCAGCGGCCTTCCCAGCTGAAACTCAGGTTCTTGCAGTTGATGACCTTGTTGCCGAGATATGTCTCTCCGGCAGGAACGTCCCCGAGGTCAACGGTCCTGCGGATATAGCTGTCTTCCGCCCTTTCCTTGATGACTTCGAATGCCTGTTTGCGGTACTTAGCTTTGCCGCTCCTGGCGCAGGGGGTGGCGTGGATCCATTCGAGCTCGCGCCTGAAAAGATTGCGGACGCGCTCCGTCTCGGCGTTGTACTGCTTGATGCGGTCTTCCCTCCGTTCGAGGTAATTGAGATAGTCGCCCCTGTAGACGAATATCTCCCCACGGTCCAGCTCCATCACCGTATTGCACACCCTGTCGAGGAAATACCTGTCGTGCGTCACCATGAACAGCGTCCGCCGCGACTGCTTCAGGAAGCCTTCCAGGAGCTCGATTCCGTCGAGATCCAGATGGTTGGTCGGCTCGTCCATCACGTAGAAATCGGCGTCCGTCGCGAGCATCGACACAATCGCAACACGCTTCACCTGACCACCGGAAAGCTGGTCCATCCGGGGATCCGACGAGTCGAATCCGAACTGGGTGAGGAGCTGCTCGACACGGAGTTCGTAGCTCCAGCGCTGCTCATCATCGGCGGGGAGGGCGGCGTCAGCGAGTATCTGCTGACGAATGGTTTTCGACGGGTCGAATGAATACTCCTGCTCCAGGAACGACGTGCGTATATCCCTGAGGAACAGGACTTTGCCACCGCTGTCTGAGCTATCCTTGCCGGCGAGGATGCGGAGGAGGGAGGTCTTGCCGGCACCATTCGGCGCTATCAGCGCCACCTTGTCGCCCTCGTTGATGTTGAAGCCGATCCGGTCGAACAGGACCTTGGTTCCGTACGACTTGGAGACGTTCTCGATCTGGAGGAAGCTCGGCATCGGCTAGAAGTATTCGGGGAACATCCGCCGGAGCGTCGGCGTCGCTATTTCCCTTAGGGGAATCATGACGAAATCCCTCTCCTTCATTCGCGGATGCGGAACGGTAACGATGCTGTCTTCCGTCCTGAGACTGCCGTAGAACAGGATATCGATGTCTATCGGGCGATCGTGGTAAATTCGGTGACCATCTTCGTCATATTCCTGGACATCGTAGTGCTCCGGGACATCGCGGCCGAGTTTTTTCTCAACTATCTTGGCTCTCGCGAGAATATGGACGCAGTCAAGCCACAAATCCTGGGACCACCTCCGGACCCGGTAGCGGACACAGCAGTTGAGAAAGCGGTTCTCGCTTTCGAATCCCTGCGGCTCGGTTTCAATTATGCCGGAAACGGCCTTGTAGCGGCCGTAGCTGCGGTTTAAGGCCTTGAGAGCCTCGCGGATATTGGCCTCTCGGTCGCCCAGGTTGCTACCCAGCGACAGATACAGGTCTGCATACCCCCAGGGGGCTTTCCGCTTAGGACTCATTGGCTTCGTCTTCTTCAGGGTCGTAATCCAGTCCAAGCTCCAGGCGTGCCTCGTCGGAGAGCATGCTCCTGTCCCAGACCGGTTCGAACGTAAGGTCTATCTTGCACCCCTTTACTCCGGGGACGCTCGACACGCTTTCTTTGACTTCGGCCATCACTTCATCCGCCATAGGGCAGTTGGGGGCCGTAAATGTCATCAGTATGTTAACCTCACGTTTCTTATTGATATTCAGCTCATAAATGAGCCCGAGATCATAAATGTTGACCGGAATCTCCGGGTCATACACCTGCTTCAGCGCCAGCACCACGTTGTCATACAGCGGCTGCAGCTCCTTCACATCCTCCGCCGTCAGCACGTCATTATTTTTCTTTTCTGGCGCCACCTCTTCCTTTGTCATTTCGAGCGAAGGCGTCAGCCGGAGCCGAGAAATCTCTTTGATCTTCGCAATCATCGCCACCAACCCATTAGCCCTTGTCGGTGAAAGGTTGTCCTTGAGCCCTATGGCCTCGACAAAGGAGAAGTCATCCTTCTCGATGTCCTCGGCCTTCTCTCCATTATACACGTCAATGAGCATCGAAATGATACCCTTGGTGATAATCGCGTCGCTGTCGGCGACGAACCAGAGCCGCCCGTCACGCACCTCGGCATCAAGCCATACCCTTGATTGACAGCCTTTTATCAGCTTATCATCAGTCTTTTTCTCCTCAGGATACGGCTCCAGCGACTTGCCGAGCTCGATGAGATACTCGTACTTGTCAAGCCACTCGTCGTAAGCCGAAAAATCGTCTATGACGCTCTGTTTTTTCTCTTCAAGACTCATAACAACATTCCTATTGCTTTATGTAGCGACGCAATGAAGCATTCCGCCTCCTGCATAGTATTATAAGGGGCGAATGACGCCCTGAGCATGCCCGTAACGCCGCAGCGGTCCATCAGCGGCTCCGCGCACATCTGTCCTGAACGCACAGCAACTCCCATTTTGTCGAGCACCAACGCCAGGTCTTCGTGATGCACGCCTTCTACCGTAAATGAAAACAGCGGCACCTTCTCTGTTCCACGTGGAACACCGTATAGCTTCACCTTCGGATCAGAAGCCAGGGCTTCGAATACAAACTCGAATACCGCTTTCTCGGCAGCCACCAATTCCGGATCCGACAGGCAGAGCTTCGCCAGCTCCAGCGCCGGCACGAGCGTCGGCACCGAAGCGATATTCTGAGTCCCGGCTTCAAACTTTTCCGGAAGAGGAGCAAAAGTGGTCCCGGCAAATGAGACGTGGTCGATCATCTCGCCTCCGCCCATATAAGGCGGCATAGCATCGAGCCACTTGCGCCTACCGTAAAGTACGCCGACTCCCGTCGCGGCAAAAATCTTGTGACCGGAGAATGCATAGAAGTCGCATCCCAGCTCCTGTACGTCCACCTTGGTGTGAACAATGCCCTGGGCACCGTCCACAAGGACCGGGACGCCGTGGCTGTGACAAACTGCCACGATTTCCTTTACAGGATTTACAAGGCCCAACACATTGGAAACGTGCGTAATAGCGACGATTTTGGTCCTCTGAGAAATGAGTTTTTCAAGCGAATCGACCGCCAGTGCACCATTCTCGTCAATGTCAAGGACTTTAATGACCGCATTTTTCCGCCCCGCAAGCAGCTGCCAAGGGACGATGTTGGAATGATGCTCCGCCACCGATACGATGATCTCGTCTCCCTCGCCAATGAAGGCTTCGCCGAATGAAGACGCCACCAGATTGATTGACGCCGTCGTCCCGGAGGTGAAAACGATCTCCTCCCTTTCCGCTGCGTTCAGGTATTCGCGGACAGCATCCCTTGCATTTTCGTATGCATCGGTTGCGTCAACGGCGAGCCGGTGGACGGCACGGTGGATATTGGCATTCCTGACGGAAGTCATCTCATTCCAGCAGTCCACGACCGCCCCCGGGCGCTGCGAAGTCGCCGCATTGTCCAAATATACGAGCGGGCGCCCGTACACCTCGCGCCCGAGAATGGGAAATTGCCGTCTAAGCTCTTCTGGGGTCATCAATTAATTCTTTAACAGTCTACTGTTGTATTTTAACAGTCTACAAATTTACAAAGTATCTTTCATTTGACCGCATTTTTTGATAAATTTGCGCTATGATTGACTATATCAAAGGCACTGTAGCGGAGCTGACTCCGACCGATCTCACCCTCGAGTGCGGGGGTATTGGATATCACATTCTCATTTCCCTTCAGACTTTCGAGGCCCTTCGCGGCAATGCGGACGCCAAAGTCTTCATCCACCACTCCCTCCGCGAGGATGAAGAGCTCTACTACGGCTTCGCCACCAAAGACGAACGCGAACTCTTCCGCCTCCTCATCAGCGTCAGCGGCATCGGCGCCGCCTCCGCCCGCATGATGCTCTCTTCGCTCACATCCGAAGAAATCCGCACCGCCATCATCAGCGAAAACGTCGCCCGCATCAAAAGTGTCAAAGGAATCGGCGTCAAAAGCGCCCAGCGCATCATTCTGGAGCTCAAAGACAAAATCGTCAAAGGCTCCGGCTCCGACTCCACCGTCATTTTCCAAAACCCCTCCAACGCCATCATCGACGAAGCCACCAACGCCCTCGTCATGCTCGGTTTCTCCAAAGCTCAAATCACCAAAGTCCTCCCCGCCCTTCTCAAAGAAAACCCCACCCCCCGCGTCGAAGACCTCATCAAATCCGCCCTCAAACGCCTCTAGCGGCCGAAGTAGACGAGGAGGATGGAGACGTCGGCGGGGGAGACGCCGGAGATGCGGGAGGCTTCGGAGATTGTGGTGGGGCGGTAGCGGGTGAGCTTTTGACGGCATTCGATGGAGAGGCCGCTGACGCGGTCGAAGTCGAAGTCAGCGGGGATTTTGAGCGATTCGAGGCGGATGAGTTTTTCTGCCTGAAGCTGTTCGCGCTCTATGTAGCCTTTGTATTTGATGGCGATTTCGACGGCCTCTGTGATCGATTTTTCGTAATTGCTGGCAATCGCCTCGTCTTCATTGTCAAGGTCGCGCTCCGAGAGGGGGAAGCGTGTGTTGAAGAAGAGAAGGTCTTTCGCAGTGCGGAAGGCTTGAGATTTCTCGACTTCGACTTCGCCTTCGCTCGAAATGACAGGGTGTGTTCCACGTGGAACAAGGCGGAGGAGGGAGGCCAGGGAGGTTTCGGGACGGGCAGCTAGATCGGAAACCTTGCGGGAGTCGGTGATTTCGGCTGAGCCGCAGGAGGCGAGGTAAGGATTGACCGTGGCTGCTTTAAGCGTAGTGTTTTCGACCACCTCTGACAAAGCCGCGACTTCTTCGTATTTCTTGCACGTGAAGGCGTAGCGGGATTCGTCGGAAAGGCCGATTTCGTGCGAACGGGCGGTGAGGCGATAGTCGGCGTTGTCCTGACGAAGGAGGATGCGGTATTCGGCGCGGGACGTGAACATTCGATACGGCTCGTCAACGCCCTTGGTAATGAGGTCGTCAATGAGGACGCCGATGTATGCTTCGTCGCGGCGGAGGATGAACGGCTCCTTGTCACGAATCTTGAGGACGGCGTTGATTCCAGCCATAAGTCCCTGAGCAGCAGCCTCTTCGTATCCAGTAGTGCCATTGACCTGGCCGGCGAGATAGAGGTTCGGGATGATGCGGGACTCGAGGGTGTGATGGAGGTGGCGAGGGTCGAAATAGTCGTATTCGACGGCGTAGGCCGGCTTGAATATGCGCGCGCTTTCGAGGCCGGGGATGGCATGGAGCGCGTCAAGCTGCACCTGAAGCGGCAGCGACGACGAGAAGCCCTGGAGATAGTACTCTGTCGAATACCGCCCCTCCGGCTCGAGGAAGAGCTGGTGCGAATCCTTGTCTGCAAAAGTCCTCAGCTTGTCCTCTATACTCGGGCAGTAGCGAGGTCCTTTGCCGTGGATAAGTCCCTGAAACAGAGGGGAATCCCCAAATCCGCCACGGAGGATGTCATGCACTTTTTCGTTGGTGTGAAGTATGTAACACGACATCTGCGGCGTCCCGTTCTGGGCCGTCGAGAGATACGGGAGGAAGGAGAATTTCTCCGGTTCCTCGTCCCCGGTCTGCTCCGGAAGAGCCGAGGTGTCTACCGAGTTGATATCGATCCTCGGAGGCGTACCGGTCTTCATCCTGTCGGTCGGTATTCCGAGCGAAGCGAGTTGCTCGGTGAGGCCGTAAGACGCTTTTTCGCCGATGCGGCCGCCCTCCATCGCCGTACGGCCGATAAACAGCCGTCCGCCGAGGAAAGTCCCAGCCGTAAGGATAACCGCCTTGGAGCGGAATTCCGCCCCGGTAAGTGTACGCACGCCTTCAATCCGGTCTCCTTTAAAGAGAAACGCAGTCGCAAGGTCGGCATAAATATCTATATTTGAATTGCTTACAAGAACTCTGCGCCATGCGGCTGAAAACTCAGCCTTGTCGCATTGCGCCCTGGGGCTCCACATCGCAGGGCCCTTGGAGCGGTTTAGCATGCGGAACTGCAGCGTCGACGCATCTGTCACAATGCCCGTATATCCGCCGAGCGCATCTATCTCCCGCACAATTTGTCCCTTCGCAATCCCTCCGACCGCCGGATTGCACGACATCTTGGCAAGGCCGGTCAAGTCCATGGTCACGAGCAGCACAGAAGCCCCCATCGACCCCGCCCCTATCGCGGCCTCGCACCCGGCATGTCCCCCGCCGACAACTATTATGTCATACACCTTACTCATTTCGTACGTCCCCTTTTTGTCATTTCGAGCGAAGCCGAGAAATCTCTTCCAATAGCGCCAGGGCGGCGTTTTCTTTTGCGCGCATGGTGGCGATATCGTCCGGCGTATGGTCGTCGTAGCCGATGAGGTGTAGAAGGCCGTGGACGATGACGCGGTGGAGCTCGTCGGGGAAGGTGGTGCCGTATTCGACCGCATTGGCCCTTACGGTGTCAATGCTGATGAAGAGGTCGCCGGAGACCTTGTCGCCCTCCGTGTAGTCGAATGTAATAATATCGGTATAATAGTCATGGCCGAGGTACTCCCGGTTAATTCCGAGAATGTACGGGTCTGAGCAGAATATGACGGACAACGGTCCGAGAATGCGCCCTTCCCGCTCCGCCACCGCCTTCAACCACCGGCCCGTCAGCCTCTTGTCCTTGTAGTCAAACTTGATGTCTTCCGTAAAATACTGTACCATGGCTAAAATTTTAACCATGCAAAGATAGCGCTTTTTTATAAAACAGAGGGTGGCCAGCATGTGGTCACCCTCCGTAATTAAACGTATTTGGCCGAAGCCTTTAATTTACCACTTCTACGAGGGCTGTTGAGGCGTCAGAGCTAAGGGAAATATTGTATTTCCCGGCATCAGTAACGGAGATATTGGAACCTCCCTGCGTAACATCAAAACTAACACCGAGAGTGGTGAGGGTGCCGCCGCGGTTGACATCCCAGGAGTTGTCCCTTACGAACTTGAACTCAGCACCGGCCGCGAGTTCGACGTTTTCGATCTTGTATTCACTGCCGGTCCAGGTGAGTTTGTAAGTGGTGTCCGTCGGATCCCAGCCGTTCATCGAACCTGCGAGACACCAGTTATCAGAGCCTGTGACGATCTGGGGATCTTCCCATTGCTCATTCCAGTATGCGAACGTAGTACCGGCGTCAACGAGGTAAGCGATCTTTTCGGTCGTGTTGAGGTAAACGTCGTACGTGCCGGCGTCTGCAACCACGATGCTTGCAGGGTCACTGTCATTCTCCGTAGCACGGTAGACAAGGAGGATCTTGGTATCCTTGCCGACGCTGCCGCCGAGATAGGAGCCGTACATCGGGGCCCATGCCCTGTTCTGGATGAACTTGATCTGGGCGCCTGCTTCAATTGCAACACCGTATGCCACTTCCCAACCGTTTACGACCTTCATGGCAACGGGGTTGTCCTTGTTCCAGGAATTGATGGAACCTACAATGCCCCAGGTGCTGGCTTCAGGATCTACGGTCTCCACTGTTGTCGGAACAGCGAATGTACTTCCAGCGTCGAGAATGAAAGCCTGCTTCAGCGTCGCGTTGAAATAGACGTCATATGTACCTGCACCATTGAGGACGACATTGTAATTGGCATTCTTTACCCCAAGGTCGAACAGTACGTTGACATCCTTTGACAGGTTGAGGGCTGCACCGAGCTCATAATCGTCCCAGGATTTGTTGTGGACGAATTTGAAGTCGATCTTTTTATCGGAAGCTGCGGGAATACCGGCAGCTACATACCAGCCATCATCGTTGACCTTGGTCATCTTGACGCCATTTGCGACATCCCAGCTGACATCGCCGCCGTTGCCGTCACCGTACCAGCCGACTACTGAGTACTCATACTCAACATCTTCGGCGGTGAGGGTGAGGGTGGCCTTTGTGGCGTTGTCGGAGAGGGTGACTGTGTAGGTACCGGACTTGGGAGCGACGATGTTGTCACCATTGGGAGTAACATCGAACGGCTCTCCAAGAGTTGTCACGGTACCGCCACGGTTGATGCCCCAGCTGTCGAACATGACGAATTTGAACGCCTCACCGGCATTGAAATGAACATTCTCCGCAGTGAATGTACCATTACTGTTATCATAATCCATGTGGATAGTGCCATTGTAGTCGCTCCATCCGTTGAATTCTCCGGTAATGGACCAGGGACCCTTGGTGTAGTTGTAATCATCGGGGTTCTCCGGATCGGAGATGATCGCGGCCATTACACCATTGGTACGAGTGTAAATATCACCGTTGAGCGTAACGTTCTTAAGGTCGTCGTCCTCCAAAGTATTATAGCCGTTAGTGAAGGCGATATTGACTTTCTTGCCGTTAGCGGCGGTGGGGAACTTGATTGTACTGTAAGTGAAGTTGCCGAATGTTTCGGTCTCAGTAATATCGGTGTTGAGATATTCCGTGTTGTCGTCAGCGTCGGTTACTATGATTCCGAGAGAATTCCAGCCGGTCTCGTCAAGGACGAAGATGCTGTATTCGACGGGAATGGCAGGAAGGTCTGCACCTGCGGTCACGACGATACCCTTCCTGGTCTGGGGATCGAAGTAGAAGTCGTAGTTGCCTGCATCGGCGATGCGGACGTTCTTGTCGCCGTCAAACACGGTGTAATCACCGATCGTGATCGGGTAGCCTTTTTGATCGGACTGGAGCTCCTGCCATCCGGCCTGCTCCTGCCAATCGGCATCCTTGCGGAACTGGAATTCGTCGTCCGCCACGCAGGCGACATTGCCGGCAAAGCGCCATACGACGTTGTCAACTGTCTTGTCAGTCATCAGGATGTCGCTGTAAGAATCCCAGTGGCCACCGATACCGATAAGGTTCCAGCCAGTAGCCTTTGTAGGCCATTCACCCGTCTTGACGACGAATACCTCTCCGGTTTGGGCATCAACGAGGATGTCGTACTTCTCGCCTGCGACGGTCGCGAACTTGAAGTTGTACTGGCTCTGGCCGCTGAAGTCTGCGATTGCGTATGATCCGACAGGGAGGACTTCGTCGGCAGTGGCATGTACTACCTGCAGGCCGTTGACGTAGCGGAGGATGAATTCGACATTGTCGCCGAGCTCGACGTTGCTGACATAGATGTATTCGGTGCCTATTGTAGCTTCGAGATCGGGACCCCAGTTGTTGAAGGTACCCTTGACGGAATAGGTCCAGCAAGGCTGCTGGCCGGCCGGCATGATGAGGAGGTAGCCTTCGTATGAATTGTTGTTTTCAGAGGCATGGAAGTAGAAGTCGTACTTGCCGGCTGTCTCGATATAAGCGTCGGCGCCTCCGAGCTTCATCTCTGTGAAATAGTCGACAGGGAAGTTGCCGGACGTTTCCATACCGAACTTGTAGTCCCACTTGCCGTTGAGGTTGATGAGGAACGGGGCTGCGTCATTGACGACCTCTACATTCTTGACCGTGCGGAAGGACATGGGGTTCTGGGTTTCAGGATCGATGATCTGCTCGTCAGCCATCTCGATATAATCCCAACCGGTACCGTCGAAGCTGGCATAGAGATTCCAACCCTGATGGACCTCGCCGGGAGTGAACGGATCGCCGGCATTCAGCACGACCAGCGTACCGACTACAGGCTGGAAGTAGATGTCGTAATTGCCGTCTGCAGAGACAACGAAGTTCTGGGAACCGGGAGTGGCGTCTACGTCGTATTCATCACCGAGGGTGACGGTGACTTTGTCTGCGCCCTTGGCACCGTAGCTGAGACCCCAGCCGCCGTACATGGTGATCTTGAATTCGTCATTGGCAGTGAGAGCCTGGTTCATTACGGCCTTCCATCCGTCGTGACCGGAGACATCCTCGAACGCTACGCCGTCAGAATCCCAGTTATTGAAAGAACCTGCAAGCTTGAGGCCGGGAATATCAACGGCGGGCATGCGGACGATCTGGCCGCGTTCCACGGTGTTGGGATTGGTCGTAGTCCTTTCCCAGTACACTATGTCAGTGTAGTTTGAGGTCTGGGTCTGCTCGTCATAAGTGTAGTTTCTCTTGATGAGCTCAACCTTGAACTTGGGATAGGTACCTGTCGGAACGGGGACGTAAATATCCTTTGACGAAGGGTTCCCGTTGACGACGTCCCACATGACGACCATCATGTTGTCTTCAGAGACATTGTTTTCGTCGCCGAAATCACAGGTCTTGAGCTCCCAGGTGCTTTCATCCAGGGGATTCATTGTCTGGGTGAAACCGCCGGAAAGCTGCTTGCCGTAAGCGGTGACCCTGAGGACGTTTGCATCTGCCGGGAAACCGTTGAAGGAGAACTTGAATGCACCGGCGATGTGCTTGAACTGGAGACCGATCTCATTGCCGCCGGAGACGGGGCCGTCTACCTTTGCAAACATGTACATCGGGACCATTCCTGTGCCCTGATCGTAGAACATGCGATTGATGCCGTTGTTGATGGCTTTGTCGGGGGCGCCGTTAGTAATCTGGTACGGGTTGATCTGTGACCAGAACGGGCTGTTGGCATACGGATACCAGGCCATCCAGTTGAGGAATTCGCCGTCGGCGAGAGTGATGTCGAAGTCTGCCTTGGTGGCGCCGTCATATTGCTGGTCAAGCGCCACGGGACGCCCTTCGACCTCGGAATAGTCGGCATTGGTGACATATACACAGATTTCGTCGCCTTCCTGCCAGACCATGGTCTTGTCATTCTCGTAATAGCCTTTGGTCGGAGACTGTTTTTCGGCTACGAGACGCACGGTGTGTGTGTCAATCGCTTCGGGAGCGACGTCCGGAGTGTTGACTTCGGTGGCGCAGCCGGCCAGCAGGGCCGCTGCGGAAAGGAGTAATAATGACTTTTTCATGGCTCGACAGTTTAATAAAGGTCAAACTCGTCTTCGAACAGCCAGGAGCCGTTCTTCGGATCTGCGTCTTCACCTGTGCCGGTGGCCAGGAAATTGACTTCGCTGCCGAGGGCTGTCGTCCTCAGCGCGGGCATCAAATAAGTTTTTTTGCGTTCCATAAGGATATGGGATTTGGTTGTAGTTGTTTCCGTGTTATCAAATGACTTACAAATCTAATCATTTTGATTAAATATTCCTATTGCCACAATTTTTTTTGCATTGCTTGTTGATAAATTTGTTAAAAACGATTTTTGTTTTTATCTTTGGCACGAATAATGTGCGTTTGACAACAAAAAACACAAGATATGGAAATCAAGAAACTCGAAAGCGCCAGCCTTGAGAACAAGAAAGTCTTGTTTCTCCTGATTGGTCTGTTCATTTCGCTCGGCATCACCTACGCTGCTTTCAACAAGTCGTTCGGAGAGGCCGAAGAGACCCTTGAAGCCGAAGCCGCACAGGAGGAAATCCAGGAAGAGGAAATCCCTCAGACCGAGGAAGATACCACTCCTCCGCCGCCCGTAGAGGAGGTCCAGGAAATCCAGGACTTCAATGATCAGATCGACATTGTCGACGATGACATCAAGATTGAAGACGCATTCGACTTCAACGAGGAAAACATCGAGATCACCGGCGACAACCACTATGTCGCCGAGGTCGAGGAAGAGGTTGAAGAAGAGGTCATTGACGAAGTCATCCCCTTCGCCATGGTCGCCGAAAAGCCCAAATTCCAGGGCGGTGACGCAAATGACTTCTCCAAGTGGGTCAACCAGAGGCTCGTTTATCCCGAGGTTGCAAAGGAAAACGGCATCTCCGGTAAGGTCATGGTCGAATTCATCGTCCAGAAGGACGGAAGCGTGACCGACGTCAAGGCTCTCCGTTCCCCTGACCAGTCCCTCTCTGACGAGGCTATCCGCGTTGTCAAGAGCTCCCCTAAGTGGACTCCCGGCAAGCAGCGCGACCGCAACGTCCCCGTCAAATACACCTTCCCCGTGATCTTCCAGCTCCGATAGAGCATCTGGTGTTAATTACGAAAAGGCCGTCCTAACCGGATGGCCTTTTTTTGAGAGAATATGGTAGAAACCACCGTACATCACAGCGAAAAAGCGGTATTCGTCGGCGTCGTCCTCCAGAAGGGGGGCGAGCGCAAGACGCTCGAATACCTGGACGAACTCGAATTCCTCGCAGAGACCGCAGGGGCCGTGGGTGACAAAAAATTCATCCAGAGGCTGGACCGTCCCGACAAGGCCACATACATCGGCACCGGCAAACTCATGGAAATCAAGGAGTACGCCGAAGCCAACGATATCGAATACGTAATCTTCGACGACGAACTCACCGGCACCCAGCAGCGCAACATCGAGAAGGCGATCGGCAACAAGTCTATAGAGGTAATCGACAGGACCAGCCTGATTCTGGAGATATTCGCCCAGAGGGCTAAGACTTCGTATGCCAAGATGCAGGTCGAGCTGGCGCACTACCAGTACCTGCTGCCCCGCCTCGCAGGCATGTGGACCCACCTTGAGCGCCAGAGGGGCGGTATGGGTACACGAGGCGGTATGGGTGAAACCCAGATCGAGGTGGACCGCCGTATCGTCAAGGAGCGGATCTCGCGCCTCAAGGACCAGCTGGCCAAGGTGGACCGCCAGATGGCCACGCAGAGAAGCAACCGCGGATCGCTAGTGCGTCTCTCCCTTGTCGGCTATACCAACGTGGGTAAATCCACTCTGATGAATATTCTCGCGAAATCCGATGTTTTTGCGGAGAACAAGCTGTTCGCGACACTTGACACTACGGTCAGGAAGGTGGTTATTGAAAATGTGCCGTTCCTGCTGAGCGACACCGTGGGATTTATCCGGAAGCTGCCCACGCAGCTCGTGGAGGCCTTCAAGAGCACTCTTGACGAGGTGCGGGAGGCGGATGTGCTCGTGCATGTCGTCGACATTTCCCATCCCGACTTCGAAGAGCAGATGAAGGTGGTAGAGGAGACGCTGAGGGATATCGGCGCGGCCGACAAGCCCACATACGTCGTTTTCAACAAGATCGACGCATACCGCAACGAAGAGTACGATCCTTATTCAATCGAGCCCAAAAAGCCGGAAAACAGGACTCTCGATGAACTCCGCAGCAGCTGGATAGCCGCGGAAAAGACTCCCTGCATCTTCATTTCAGCCACTCAGCGCATCGGTCTCGAAAAGCTGCGCAGCGACCTCTACAAGATGGTCGCAGAAATCCACGCCGGCCGGTGGCCGTTCAACAATTTCCTTTGGTAGAAATGCGAAAACTGCTATTTATACTCCTCTGCGCAGGCGCCTTCGTGGCGGCGGAGACTACCGCCCCGGCGCAGGATAGGGACACAAGTCCAGGATCCACCCTCTACAGGGGGCGGACTCCGGACTTATATCCGTTTAAGTACAACGGTACATATTATTTATATACCCGGAACTTCACCCGGGGCGACGTCATGTACAACGGTGTCCTTTACCGGAACATCCTCCTCAACCTCGACGCTTACGCCATGGAGCTGCATGTCCGTCCGGAAGGCTCCTCCGCCCCGATTGTCCTGTACAAGGACCGCCTGGCATGGTTCACCATGGACGGCAAGCGGTACGTCAATCTCCGGTATTACGGCATTGAAAACACAGTGGACGGCTTCTATGAGCTTGCCGCGGACGGCACAGAGCCCCTTTTTACTTTCCGCCGCAAACTATTCAAACTGAAGACCAGCCAGAGCATGCCGGTGAGCACCATCGAGCAGTTCGACGACAATTACGACCCTGACGTGGTCAACTATTTCGAAGCCGAGGTTACCCGCTACGTCCTTGAGAACGGAGCGCTCCGGAAACTCGGCCGCAGAGCCTTCAAGCGCGCGCTTCTCCAGACAGACGGAGAGTCTCCGCTCGACTATTCGTCAGCCTCCTGGCATCCTGCGGAAGGGGAAGTATTCTCCGGCACGGTGCCGGAGAATAAATTCAACGCCCCCTCCGGCCTTCCTGAAAACTGGTTCAGCGAAAAGGCTGAAAAGACCGGCATTGAGCCCGCCGGCACTACCCAGACCGTGTCGTTCCGCAACAAGGAATACCGCATCGGGGACCCTGCACGCCAGGGAACCGGCCTTGCAAAGGTCACGGGTACAGTCATCGAAGCGGAGACCGACGGTCCGCTTGTCGGCGTAGTCGTCTGGGATGAACAGACCGGGACATCCGCCTACACCAACACCAAAGGGCGTTTTTCCCTTGAACTCCCGCACGGCGAAAACGTCCTCCACTTCATCGCCGAGGCCAAGGATGACCTCATCGTGAAGGTCATCGTATATGGCAGCGGCTCCCTCGACGTCATCATGACCGACAAGGCCACACTCCTCCGCGAAGCCGTCATCTCAGCCGAAAGCATGGCCCAGCACCAGCGGACAGCCATCGGCATCGAGGCCGTCTCGATGAAGACCATCGGCAAGATTCCTTCAGCCTTCGGCGAAGGGGATATCGTCAAGGCCATGCTCACCCTCCCGGGCGTCCAGAGCGTCGGCGAAGCGTCCGGCGGATTCAACGTCAGGGGCGGCGCGGCAGACCAGAACCTCGTCCTCCTCGGCGAAAACACAATCTACAATCCGAGCCACCTCTTCGGCATATTCTCGGCCTTCAACCCCGACATGGTAGACGGCGTCGAACTATACAAGAGCTCGATCCCCGCCGAGTATGGCGGAAGGCTCTCCTCCGTGCTCAGCGTACGCAACAAAGTCGGGGATTTGTCCAAATTCGTCTCTCGGACTCGGTGTGCTGACGAGCCGTATCCACCTGGAAGGCCCACTGAGCAGCGGCAAGACCTCATTTATCGTCGGAGCCAGGACGACCTACTCTGACTGGATCCTCAAGAATCTCCCCAAGAACAGCGCCTATTCCGGCGGCGGGGCAGGATTCACTGACGTCAGCCTGGGCGTAACGCACCGATTCGACTTCGCAAACTCCCTGTCGGTTAACGGCTATTTCGCTTCCGACAGATTCTCATTTAGCGGCGACACCACCTTCCGTTACCGCAACCTCAACGGAGCCGTCACCTACCAGCACAAAGTCGAAGGCGACCTTTCCTACAAGATCTCCGGCGGATTTGACCGCTACAGCTCTATCGTCGGGGCCCACTACTGGGAAGAAGGCGCCTATGACCTCGAGACCGTCATCCGCCAGGTATTCTTCAAAGCGCATTTCAACAAGCAGCTCGGCGACCACAATCTCTCATTCGGCGCCGACGCCATCACATATCTCCTCGACCCCGGCAACATGACGCCTTTCGGAGAATTCTCATTAGTCACCTCCCGCAGTCTCGATCGTGAAAAGGGCATTGAGCCGGCGGCATTCGTCTCCGACAACTGGCATGTATCGGACGCCCTGTCGGTCGAAGGAGGCCTTCGCCTCTCTTCCTTCCTGGCAATGGATCCGTCCAAATTCTACGGCGGGCCGGAGGTGAGGCTTTCGACCAAGTATTCGCCGGTACCGGCGCTGTCGCTGAAAGTGGGCTTCAACACCATGAGGCAGTATATACACCTGATTTCCAACACCGCGGCAGTGTCACCGATGGACACCTGGAAGCTCAGCAGTGACCGCATAGCCCCTACCACGGGATGGCAGGGCGCAGGCGGTGTGTACTGGACTCTCGCCGGGCCGGGACTGGACCTTTCGGTTGAGACCTACTACAAGCAAAGTTCCAACGTCCTCGACTACAAGACCGGCGCGGAGCTCATGATGAATCCCAATCTTGACGAAGCTCTCGTCCCTGTCAAAGGCAAGGCCTACGGCGTCGAATTCATGCTCAGAAAGCCCGCAGGAAGGCTTACGGGACGGATTTCCTACAGTTATTCGTCGAGCAAACTCCGCGAAATGCACGACCGCGGCGCGGAGACGATCAACCATGGACAGTGGTACAACGCTCCCTATGACAAGCCCCATGAGATCAAGGCCGTCGGCAATTTCGCCTTCACCCAGAGGATCAGCGTATCCGCCAATGTGGACTATTCGACCGGCCGGCCGGTCACCATCCCCGTCGGAAGGTACCAGTTCGGCGGAGGAACCTATCTGGCGTATTCCGACCGCAACACCTACCGTATTCCGGACTATTTCAGGGTGGATCTGGCGATGAATTTCGACCCGGGGCATTATCTCAAGGCCCTTGCGCACGGCTCGGTAACCGTTGGCGTCTACAATGTCCTCGGACGTAAAAACGCCTATTCGGTATTCTTCCGGACCAACGGCCGGGGCGAACTCAAAGGCTATATGATGTCTGTGTTCGCGACTCAGATTCCGTATATCAACATTAATCTTTTGTTCTGATGAAACGGTTGATACTGCTCCTTGCCGTTGCCTCCGTGGCATCATGCATCTATCCATACACTCCTGAGCTCGACAGCACAGGAGGCCGCACCATAGTCATCGACGGCCAGATTTACGTCGGCGGCACCTCCATCGTCAAGCTCAGCTACGTCCAACCCATCACCACCCTCGGTTCAGGCGCAGGTGCGCCGAATGGCACCGCGCGGATCGAAGGCAGTGACGGAAGCGTCTACAAGCCTAAATCAAATACCCCGGTGGACGTCATCTACATACCGACAGAAAAGGCCGGATATGACAATCAGTACCGCCTTGTCGTCGAAGCGGAAGGCCACGTCTACGTATCCGACTGGATCGAGCCGCTCAAGCCTCCGACCATCACTGGCGTCCGTTTTGACGCCGACGATGACAACGTTTACGTCTTAGCCTCCGTAAAAGCGGGAGAGGATGACACCGGCTTTATCGGTTTCACCAGCGAAGAAACCTGGCAGTTCCATTCCGAATTCAAAGTCGATATCATCATTTCGCCCGGCGAATGGAGATATACCAATTTAGCGATGTTGGACTACGACTATCCTTACTACTGGTGCTGGCAGACCCATTCCAACAACACCCTCAAGCCCGTAGACCACCGCTATCTGGGGGGCTACACCTTTGAGAACATGCTGATACAGACCTTCCCGAGGACAAGCAACCGCAACCACAAGAAGTATTCAATCCTCGTCAAGGCATCCACGCTCTCGGAGAAGGCATATTCCTACAACCGGCATATCCAGGACCAGGAAAGCAGCGGAAGCGACCTCTTCACGCCCACGCCGGGAATGATGCCGGGCAACATTCGCTGCGAAAGCGACGAATCGCGCCAGGTCTACGGACTCGTCACGGCGGGAGGTACCGCCACCTACAGGGCATGGCTGGACGACAGATACTACATAGCCCCGAAGGAAGACCTCGGAAAACTCTATTTCGTCTCTCCCGACCAGTACGATTATTATTACAATACAGTCAACGCCAGGCCCGTCAAGTACGTAACTATCGACGGAGTCTTCGACGTGGGATGGGGAGCCCACCGCTGCATCAACTGCATCGAAGCCGGCGGCACCCAGGAAAAACCCGATTTTTGGACTTATGAATAGACTGTTCACATGCCTTGCAGCGGCTCTGCTGGCCGTTTCCGCCGCTTTTGGACAGAGCCGCGTATATACCTTCACGGACCGGGAAGCATACCTTGCCGGCGAGCTTTGCTTCTACTCCCTGTTCTGCCTGGACGGCGAAGGACACCTGTCCGGCGATGAAGCTGTGGCTTATCTTGAGCTGGTTTCAGCCGACGGCACCGGAGCAGAGTCCAAGGCCGGGCTCATCGGTGGCCGCGGTTCGGGCGAATTCCGCATTCCCGCCAACCTCCCGACCGGCAATTACCGCCTTGTCGCATATACCGCCGACGGCGAATTGGTCACCGGCAGTTCCCGCATCATTTCCGTCTTTAATTCGGCCTCCTCGGCCCGTGTTGACGGAGGCGTTGAAATTGTCGCCAATACGCCCGAAAACAAGCTCCCGGAGGCTTCTTCCGGCGATTTTTCAATCACAGTGAAGCAACAGTCTCAGAAGGGCAAGGACCTTGTCCTCTATATTGCCAATCCGCCGACGGATATGGATCTCGCCGTGAGCGTATTCGTCGAAGACATGATGCCGCATGAGGACAACGCGTCCATCAAGGCGTTCCCCGTCAGCGGGGGTGCGGCGCAGAAAATCGGCCGAGAGAGGGAAAACGAAGGCGAAATCATTCGCGGCACACTGACCGGCAAAGCCGGATATCTGACGGAGGCTATCCTGTCCTCGGTGGATTCGCCCGCTGATATTTATATAGGAAGAAGCGATGGGCTAGGCTCGGTCGAATTCAACACGCACAATATCTACGGCGACCGCGAACTGGTCACCGAGCTGAAGCTTCGGGAGGGTGACAATGCCCGCCTGGAGCTGGTGGAGCCGTTTGTCAGGCCGTCTGCGGGGGAAATGCCAGTTCTTCGATACGGAAAGGATATCACGCCGGATTTGATTCTCCGGAAGACCGCGCTCCTGGAGGGGAAAGCCATCAAGCTAGATACCCTGCTGCGCTTCCTTCCTCGTAGGGAGTCTCCGCTCCTTAAAAGCGGCAGTATAAAGAATTATCATCTTGACGATTATACGAGATTCTCCACCATTCGGGAAATATGCACGGAGTTTGTCCCCGAGCTGAACTTTTCCCGTCAGGGAGGGCGCTGGATGCTCAGGATGACCAAGCGGGATGCTACCGATTCCCGCAGGTATACATTCGACAACGTCCTCGTGATGATGGACGGCGTGGTGATTTCGGATCACTCGATGCTGGAGGATTTCGACGCGATGCTGCTGGAGGATATCGACATCTATACGGAAGGGGTTGTCCTCGGGCAGATTCCATTCGGCGGAGCCGTCAATTTCATTACCAGGAAGCATTACGTCACGGCGCTGCATTTTCCCGACAATGTCCGCGTGATTGACTTCAAGGGCGTTTCCTATCCGCTCGCTTACTTCGGGGCCGTCCCTGAAGGAAAGGACCTCAGGCCGCTCCTCTACTGGAATCCTTCGCTGCTGCTCAATAAGGGCACGGATGTCCGCATTCCCATTACGACACCACAATACAGCGGGACCTTCCGCGTTGTCGCAGAAGGTCTCACAAGTGAAGGTCTTCCCGTAAGGGCAGAAACCTGGTTTGAGGTAGATTAGAACGTATATCCTATTCCTATGCTCAGCGCACCGCCGATCTGCTCGGAGGCGGTAAGGTATGCTGCGTCAAGAGATACTCCGGCGTAGCGGACACCTAAACCGAGCGATACGTGTGAAGGAATGGCGTCATCGCCGCTGCCGTAGTGATATCCGGCGCGAACGAAGAGAATGTCCTTGAGGGAATATTCGGCGCCGATGGCGGCCATCAACGATCCGCTGAAGACATAGTCGGCCTCAAATACGCCGGTGACACCATATATTGAATAGGATACGCCTGCTTTTGCAAGAGCGGGCATAGATACTTTGGACGTACCGTAGTCTACTTCTGTGCCGAGATTGCATACCGCAGCACCGGCCCTGAGGCCTCCTGCGACATACTGTGCGCCCAGATCGATACCGAAACCGGTTCCCTTTGCGCTCTCATAAAGGTCGGACTGCAGGAATCTTGCAGTGGCGCCGATTGAGAGGCCGTCTATTACCTCGTATGAGAAGTTGGCTCCGGCGGCCAGTTCCTTCGGAGAATACTGTCCGAGGTCCTTGCCGACAGTGCTGAAGGTCTCATAGGCAGGAAGGCCGTTGTAGCGGGCCTCAAGGCCGATAGCCATCTTGCCGAAATGGTAGAATCCGCCAAATCCGATCAAGTTGGATTCGGATGCTTTCCACTGGCCGTACGAGGCGGAAACTGCCATGCTCTTATCGGAGAGAGCGGCCGCAGCGGGATTGCTCATTGACGAGAAAGCGTCGGCAGAGAGTGCTGCGCCGGCTCCGCCCATGGCGGCCGTACGGGGATTGTACGGGAACTGAAGGAAGGAGAGCGACTGTGCACCGAGGGAGATGCTTGCGAGGACTGAAATAAGTATAAGTATGGTCTTTCTCATGGCTTTGAGCGTGTTTAGAGTTTCATAAGGGTCTGTTCCATACTGTTGTCCCCGACGGTCACCTTGGCTTTGTAGATACCGGCTTTCAGGGAACGCACATCAACGGTCGCCGGGGCGAATACATCTGCCGTGACAGTCTCTTCAAATACGACGGCACCGTTCTGTCCTGAGAGGGTGATGCTGACATTGCCAGCTGCGGAAGGACGGACGTAAAGCCTGTCAGAAACCGGGTTGGGATAGATATCCACAGCCTTGGAGGTATCCCTCACAATGACTCTGAAGGACAGTTTTACCGAAGCCTTTTTGGCGTCTGACGCCGTGATGGTGATTGATGATTCGCCGTAGGCAGATGGCTTGAGGGTAAGCGTGTTGGAGGAAATCGTGGAAGTCACGACTCCGGCACTTTCTGCGCAGAGGTACGAAAGGGGCTCGCCGTCGGGATCCGAGAAGCATGCCGAAAGATCTATTGTCACGTTGCCTGAATTGGCGTCTATCACCTGGTCGGCAATCTTGCCGGTCACGACAGGGGCCTGGTTTTCAAGGACCTTTACCTTGAAGGACTGTGATGCCGCGAACGGTGTGTCTTTGCCAAGGGTAATCTTGCAGTTATACACGCCGGCTTTTGCTGCGGGGGCGTTCACGTGGACAATAGCCTCCGTTCCGGTACAATCTGCCGTGATGAAATCGGCCAGGCTCTCAAATGTCACGGAAAGACGTCCTTCGGGGTTGCCGGTGATGGAGTAGCGAATATCCTTCTTCTCATGGGAATGGAAGACGAAAGCCCCGTCAGCCTGCTCTCCGGCATAATCCGTCGTGATCGAAACTTCGCCGCGGCCCTCGTAAGTGAACGCTTTGTATGCGTCGATTTTGCCGCCTCCGACAGGATGATTTCCGGTGTTGATGGCATTGAGGGGAGCGGTGAGGAGCATCCTTTCCACGAGTTCTTCATTGGTGAATCCGGGGCCTCCGAAATACGAAACGAGCAGCGCTGCCACGCCTGACGCGTGTGGACTGGCCATCGAGGTGCCGCCCATAAATGCATACTGGTTACCGGTGACAAGGCTCAGGATCCACTCTTTTGAATTGTCCGAATCAGAGCCACCCGGGGCCAGGATATCCACCCAGTCTCCATAATTGGAGTAGTCCGCGACTCTTCCGTTGTGACCGAATGCACCTACTGCTATTACCCTGTCATAAACGGCAGGAACGCCGTAGGGCCATCCTTCGTTGCCGGAGGAGAAGAACACCACACCACCCTTCATGGGACCGGTCTGGTTGCCGTTTTCATCCATACCGGCCGTGTCGATGAAGTAATCGATCGCCTTCTTGGTCGCACTGTTGGTGGAAGCGATGAATTCGTTATGGCCGCTTCTGGCCTGCTCTTCATTATCAAATGAACTGCCCCAGCTGTTATTGGCAATGACTGCACCGTGGTCAGCGGCCCATACGAGAGCGGCAGAAGTATTTCCGTTCGTCGTTCCCTGGAATATGGCGCAGGACATGATCTTTACTCCGCCTGTGCCGTCTTTGCCGCCGGCTACGCCACAAACACCCTTACCATTGTTGTTGATGGCTGCTATGGTGCCTGCGACATGGGTTCCGTGGTCATCAGGTATTATATTGTACCTGTCATCACCCACAAAGTTAGCGCTCCCGTTTTCTCCTGCAGGCAGACACACGCCGGCAAGATCAACATGGCTGAGATCAACACCACCGTCGATGACTGCCACAATGACGTCAGGTGAACCTGCTGTGAATTCTTCCCACACCGGAAGCACGTTTATGTCACTTCCGGCTTTGAATCCGGTCCCGTAGGATGATCCGTCATTGTAATAATGCCACTGGTAGTAGGCATACGGGTCGTTGAAATAGTTAAGCCTGTGCTGTTTGATCGGCATGGGCAGATCAACGGCCTCAATGCCCCTGTGGGCACGGAAGCTCTCGGAAGCATCTACAGGATCTATTTCCTCGTCATATAAAACCCTGACCCACTTGTCGAGACCGGCAGCATGGTGCTTGGCGGCAAAACGGCCGTCCTCGTCGGGGAACAACAGCTCCGCCGATTTGGCTCCAAGCTCCTCTGCAAGTGCATTCAGGTCTGTGCCTACCATGTCGTCGGTGAGGACAAGATACGCTTCTCCGCGGATCGGCTGGCATGTCTCGCCGCCGGAAGCCACCTTGCGCGCCTTTTCGGGGTTTTCTCCTTCAGTCTCGCCGATTTCGGGCTCGACACTGCAGGCAAAGACCGCCATGGTAGCAAGCACCACCTGGAACAAAAACTTTGTACTGGACATTCTTGATTGTTTTTAATTTAAAAAAGGAGGCCGCCCTTATGCGGAGCGGCCTCCTCTGAAAAGTTATCTGATTATTTCAGAGTTACGAGAGTGGTGGTAGGCTCGCTCTTCTTGCCCTTGACGATGGGCTGGAGATTGATGACCCTCTGAGCCTTTACAGACTGGGTGGAAATCACCTGACGTGAGTCTTTGCCAATCTTCTGGTCGGAGACCTTGACACGCTCCTTCATGACCTGGACAGGACCGGGCTCGTAGAAGTCTTCGCGGTTGAGAGAAGAACTTGCGTAGCTTTCTGCCCAGATATTATAGAACTTGGTGTACCAGCCAAGACCGTCGATGACATAAGCGAAGCCAACGAGGTTGACACCGTAATCTGCATAGTTGTTGACAAATGCAAGATTGCCATCGCTGCAGATACCACCGAGAAGTTCGAGAGCCGGGTTGTAGGTGGAGTCAGTGTCGGGATCCCAAGGATATACAATCATAGTATACTGATTGCCACTGTAAGTGACTTTATTCTCAAGCTCCTGACCGGTGAGATACAGCACATAACCCTTCCAGGTTGCGTAGAGTTCATCTACGAGAGTGCCACTCATACCGCCATGATAACCGGAGAGGTTGGTGATCTTCACTTTATTGTCACCGGCATCTTCGAAGTTGGCAAGATAAGCATACTCCTGTCCGTCGCTGAAATCCATAGCGTGGATAATCCACTGACCGAGATAGTCTTCGAAGTATCCGCCGTAGAGATCAGCGGTGGTATAGAAGTCCTTGCCGTAGTCATTGGCGGTGTAGACCTCTGTCCATGTGCCGAACTCATTGACGACAGTGCCTTCAGCATCGCGGGTATCAACCACGCAGACGATAGTGAACTCAGGGAACTCTTCGCCGTCGGGCCATGATACGGAACCCTTCTTTACGGTAACGAACAGTTCGTTGCCGAAGATAATGACACCGGTGGCCTGCTCGTT
>CAJODR010000003.1 GCA_905233275.1 uncultured Bacteroidales bacterium
GTCCCTTCGGGGACTTTTTTTGTGGAGACATGTCTGGCGACAGGCAGGGGGCAAGGTCTTTTAAAAACCGTAAATTTTGTGTAAGTTTGTGGCAGGGTTATACAAAAATGACTGTGTTATGAGACGTGTATTGTTGGCCATTGCGGCGGGCTTGTTGTCGGCGGTTGCGGTGTTTGGGCAGGGTTCGAGGGCGGATGCTATTGCGGCGGAGATTCGCAATCCGGAGTCGGATTATGTGGTTGTGATTTGCCACAGGGGAGATTGGCGCAATTTTCCGGAGAATTCGATTCCGGCTATTGAGAACATCATCCGGATGGGGGCGGATATGATGGAGCTGGACCTCAAGAAGACCTCTGACGGAGTGCTCGTGCTGTCCCACGACGGGGATGTTCGCCGCTGCACCAATTTCGGCTGGGTGTTCCGGAACGAACCCGGAAAGAGCGCCCGCATCAGCGACCTTACGTACGAAGAAATATGCCGCCTTAGCCTCAAGACCGGTCACGATGTTACGCTCGACACTCTCCATATCCCAACGCTGCGGGAGGCGCTGCTGTGCTGCAAGGACCGCATCTGCGTCAATGTCGACCAGGGATTCGACTACTACGACGAAGTGCTGGCGATAGCGGAGGAGCTCGGCGTGACCGAGCAGCTCATTATCAAGAGCGGCAATCCCATCGATGTGGTCGCAAAGCGAATGGCGCCGTACGCACATAATATAATGTATATGCCCGTCATCGGCATCCAGGGCAAATCCGGCAGGGAGCTGTTCAACAACTATATGCTCCGCGGATTCGTGCCTCCGGCATACGAACTCTGCTGGGGGAGCAACGAGGACGGCGCATTCGCGGAAGCGTGCCTGAGGGTCCGTGCCCAGGGCTCGAAGATATGGGTCAATACCATCTGGGGCTCCCTCTGCGGGGGGAATGGCAACGATGACGATGCCGCATTCGTCGCCGCGGATCCGGGCGACGTATATCAGCAATATATTGATGCGGGCGTGTCCATGATACAGACTGACCGGCCCGAATTGCTAATCGGCTGGCTGACAAGTATTGGCCGCCACACCCTTAAAAAGTGAAAGGAGAATCGCTGATTTTGTAATCAAATTCCTTGTTTTTCCCGCAAAAAATTACTTTCTTGTCAAACGATTCACTCGGAAAAGAATATGGCAAAAATCGGCAATATCAACGGCAAAGCCCCGATGGGTATCATCCTGGTCGTCAACACCGGATCAATCACCACCAAATTCGCAGTCTACAAGGACGGGGAAGTATTCCTGGAAGAAAAGCTTGAACATTCCGTCGACGAACTGTCGCGTTTCAAGGACGTGATGGACCAGGACGGGATGCGCACTGACGCTATCCTGAATGCCCTGAAAGAAAAGGGCATCCGCCTCGAAGACATCGATATCGTGATGTGCCGCGGAGGCCTTTTCACCCCCTGCATCACCGGTGTCTACAATGTCAACGCCGACATGCGCGAGGTCCTCTCCACGAGCCGCGAAGGCAATCATGCCTGCAACCTCTCCGCCCTCATCGGCGACAATATCGCAGGCGAGATCAACGCCCTCCGCGACAAGGAAGGCATCAAGCCCCGCTTCGGCAAATGCATCGCATACGTCGCCGATCCGCCGATGGCCGACGAAATGCTGCCCGAATGTCACGTCGGCGGTATTCCCGAATTCCCGAGGAGAACGCTTTTCCATGCTCTCAACACCCGCGCCATCATGCGCCGCTATCTCCGTGACAGCGGCCGTGCAGCTGCGGATACGACGGCTATCATCTGCCACATGGGCGGCGGTGTGACCATCTCGCTCCACAGGAATGGACGCGTGATCGACACCTCCCACGGCCTCGGCGGCGACGGCCCCATCACTCCGGAAAGAGCCGGCTGCTGCCCTCCGTACCCGCTGATCGACATGTGCTTCAGCGGCCAGTACACCAAGCAGGAAATCAAGAAAAAACTCATCGGCCGCGGCGGTGCAGTGGCATATTTCGGCACCAACGACATGCGCGTAGTGGAGGAAAGGGCCCGCCAGGGCATTCCCGAGTACGAGGTGTTCATGAAAGCATTCGTCCTTAATGTCGCCAAGTATATTGTAGCCCAGGGTGCCGTGGTGGACGGCCATGTGGACGTCATCATTCTCACCGGCGGTGTCGCCTATAGCAAATACATCACTGACGCCATCGCCAAGAAGGTGACCTGGCTCGCTCCCGTCAAGGTCTATCCCGGGGAGAATGAGCTCGAATCCCTCGCCGTGCCGGCGCCACCAAGATCCACACCTACAACAAAGACCACCTCATCGAAGACTAATAACCAACCAATATGGAAAAAATCGATTATTCCAATCGTTCGTTCAACTACTATCCCACCGATGCGATCGTCTATGCGACATGCATCGACGGCAAATGGTCAGAGCCGGTAGTCACCGACAATTTCAACCTGACGCTGCACTGCTTTGCGGGCGTATTCCACTATGCGCCTTCCTGCTTCGAGGGACTCAAGGCCTACAGGGGCGCCGACAACAAGGTCCGCCTCTTCCGTCCCGACGAGAACGCAAAGCGAATGATTTCGAGCGCCACATACCTCGACATGCCGTACCCGGACGAAAAGATGTTCATCGACATGTGCATCCTCTGCGTCCGCAAGAACTGGCGCCACATTCCTCCATACGACTGCAGCGCGTCGCTCTATCTCCGTCCGGTCCTCTTCGGCATCAACCCCCAGCTCGGCATCAAGTCGGCCAATGACGTAATGTTCGCCGTAATGGCATCCGCCGTCGGCACCTATTCCGGCGCCAAGAGCCTCCAGCCCGGCAATGCCGTCATTTCCCGCAACTACGACCGCGCGGCCACATTCGGCTCCGGAGGATACAAGCTCGGCGCCAATTACGCCCAGTCCCTCCACGCCTACAACATGGCCCACAAGAACGGCTACAGGGAGCTGCTGTTCCTCGACACCGCCACTCATACCCACATAGAAGAATTCGGCTCCTCCAATTTCTTCGCCATCAAGGACGGCACCTACATCACTCCGGACTCGACCAGCGTCCTCCCGTCCATCACCAACAAGAGCCTCCGTACCGTCGCCGAATCCTTCGGCCTCAAGGTCGAGCGCAGGAAGGTTTATGTCGAAGAACTGGCCACATTCGAGGAAGTCAACTCCTGCGGCACCGCAGTCGTCATCACCCCGATCTGCAGCATTGACGACAAGGACCAGCTTCAGTCCCCGACCGTCAGGAAGACCTACAATATCGGCGATCCGGACCACTGCGGCCCCTGGAGCGAAAAGCTCTACAACCGCATCGTAGGCATCCAGAAGGGCATCGAAGAGGATACCTGGGGATGGACCATCATTCTCGAAGAGGAATAATGACGGTTCCGGACAAGGTCAGGGAGCTGCTCGCCCTCGACAGGGCCGATGAAGCAATCGCCCTCGTGGACGAGTGGAAGGCCGGCGGAGGAGAGATGGACGACATCCTCTATTACCTCCTCGGCAACGCATGGCGAAAGAAGGGCTCATGGCAGATGGCAATGAACAATTACCTTGAAGCCGTCGCCATCAACCCCGAAAGTCCCGCCTCCCAGGCCCTGGACATTGCGAACGAGATACTCGCATTCTACAACAAGGATATGTACAACCAATAAAAGGATACCATCAATATGGCCAAAATGAAAGGAGCGACAGTAGTCGACATCGAACGCTGCAAGGGCTGCGCCCTCTGCGTCGTCGCCTGCCCGCTGGACGTACTGGCCCTAACGACCAAGAACGTCAACCAGAAGGGCTACAACTATGCCACGGCCGTCAAGGAAGACACATGCACGGGATGCTCATCCTGTGCCATCGTCTGCCCGGACGGCTGCATTACCGTTTACCGTAAAAAGGAGGAATAGCCATGGCAGAAAGAGAAATCACCCTGATGAAAGGCAATGAAGCCATTGCCCACGCCGCCATCCGTTGCGGCTGCGACGGATATTTCGGCTACCCTATCACCCCCCAGTCGGAGGTCCTCGAGACCCTCGCCGCCGAGAAACCCTGGGAGACCACCGGAATGGTAGTTCTCCAGGCCGAAAGTGAAGTCGCATCGATCAACATGGTCTACGGCGGCGCAGCTTCCGGCAAGAAGGTCATGACATCCTCCTCCAGCCCGGGTATCAGCCTCATGCAGGAGGGCATCTCCTACATGGCTGGCGCCGAACTTCCGGCCCTCATCGTCAACGTCTCCCGCGGCGGCCCCGGACTCGGCACCATCCAGCCCAGCCAGGCGGACTATTTCCAGACCGTCAAGGGCGGCGGCCACGGCGACTACCGCCTGATCACCCTTGCACCGGCATCGGTACAGGAAATGGCCGACTTTGTCGACCTCGCATTCGAGCTCGCGTTCCGTTATCGCAACCCTGCGATGATTCTCTCCGACGGCGCCATCGGCCAGATGATGGAAAAGGTCGTCCTTCCTCCCTACAAGGCTCGTCGGACTGAGGCTGAAATCATCGAGCAGTGCCCTTGGGCCACCACCGGCCGCGTCGGCATGCGCAAGCCCAACATCATCACCTCCCTCGAGCTCCGCAGCGAGGAAATGGAGCAGATCAACCTCCGCATCCAGGCCAAATACCGCCAGATCGAGGAGAAGGAAGTCCGCTATGAGGAATACATGACCGAAGATGCCGAATACCTCATCGTAGCATTCGGCAGTGCCGCACGTATTGCCAAGAAGGTCATCGCGATCGCCCGCGAACAGGGTCTCAAGGTTGGCCTCCTCCGTCCGATCACCCTCTGGCCTTTCCCGTCAAAGCGCATCGCCGAGCTCGGATCCAAGGTCAAGGGAATCCTCTCCCTCGAAATCAACGCCGGACAGATGATCGAAGACATCCGTCTCGCCGTTGAATGCAAGGTCCCGGTCAAGTGGTACGGCCGTCTCGGCGGAATCATTCCGGAGCCCGAAGAAGTGGTTGCAGAACTGAAGAAAATGACACTTTAACGCTGGCGCATTATGACAAGAGAAGAAATCATTCAGAAAGAGAATCTGGTTTACAAAAAGCCCGAACTTCTCAACGATACCCCGATGCATTACTGCCCGGGCTGCAGCCATGGCGTAGTCCACAAACTGGTCTCCGAGGTGGTTGCCGAAATGGGCATGGCCGAAAAGACCATCGCCATATCTCCGGTCGGATGCGCGGTTTTCGCATACAAATATATTGATGTAGACTGGCAGGAGGCCGCCCACGGCCGCGCACCGGCACTCGCGAGCGCTGTCAAGAGGCTCTGGCCCGACCGCCTCGTCTTCACCTACCAGGGTGACGGCGACCTCGCCTGCATCGGTACGGCCGAGACCATCCACGCCCTCAACCGAGGCGAAAACATCACCATTATCTTCATCAACAACGCCATTTACGGAATGACCGGCGGCCAGATGGCCCCGACCACCCTCCTCGGCATGAAGACCGTCACCTGCCCTTACGGCCGCGATCCCAAGCTCCACGGCTATCCGCTCAAGATGGCGGACATCGCCGCTCAGCTCGAGGGTACCTGCTATGTGACGCGCCAGAGCGTGCAAAGCGTTGCAGCTATCCTGAAAGCCAAGAAGGCCCTCCGCAAAGCTTTCGAGTATTCCATGCAGGGCAAGGGCTCCAATCTCGTAGAAATCGTATCCACCTGCAACACCAACTGGCGCATGTCGCCTGAAAAGGCCAACAAGTGGATGGAAGAAAACATGGTCCCGTTCTATCCTCTCGGCGACCTGAAGGACAACGGCAAATAAACACCCCAGAGCTATGACACACGAAATCATCATATCCGGATTCGGAGGACAGGGAGTCCTCTCGATGGGTAAAATCCTCGCCTACTCAGGCCTGATGGAAGACAAGGAAGTGACCTGGATGCCGGCCTACGGACCGGAGCAGAGGGGTGGTACGGCCAATGTGACCGTCATCGTCAGCGACGACCCCGTCTCATCCCCGATCCTCAGCTCGTACGACACCGCGATCGTCCTCAACCAGCCCTCGCTCGAGAAATTCGAGAGCAAGGTAAAGCCCGGCGGCAGCCTCATCTACGATGGATACGGCATCAACGTGCCCCCGACGAGAAAGGACATCCACGTCTACCGCATCGACGCCATGGACAAGGCGGCAGAGATGAATATGATCAAGGTTTTCAACATGATAGTCCTCGGCGGCCTGCTGAAAATCCATCCTATCGTCTCCATCGAAAGCGTCCTCAAGGCACTCCGCAAGACCCTCCCTGAGCGTCACCATCACCTCATCCCGATGAACGAAGAGGCCATCCGCCTCGGAATGGACATAATCAAGGAGCAATAAGACAGCGGATTATTATTATTTTTGGAAAATATTCGTCATCTTTGTATAAATATGTACAAGATGACGAATATTTGCCGTTTAGGGGCGCTCCTGTCCCTGCTTTTACTGCCGATTCTTCCGGCACGATCCCAGAATTTCGAGCCCAAAGCCAACCCCGCCGCTGAAGTGATGGTTGGGAATGCGCGTTTCACTGTCCTTACCGACCGCCTAATCCGCATGGAATGGGCTCCGGACGGCAAGTTCGAGGACCGCGCCACGCTCGCCATCGTCAACCGGTGCCTCCCTGTCCCGCATTTCACCGTGAAGCGTAGCGGGGACGCCGTCACCATCAAGACATCCTCCGTCACGCTTACCTACAAGGGCGACGGAGCCTTTACGGCGAATAACCTCTCGGTCTCATTCCGCCTCGGCGGAAAGACCGTCACATGGCATCCCGGGGACGACCCGTCCGGCAACCTGATGGGTACTGCACGTACCCTCGACAGCTGTTCCGGTCCTGATCACATCAACTCCTCCGACCCCATGGAAATGGGCGTCTTGTCCCGCGACGGCTGGGCTGTGGTGGATGAGAGCAAGCGCCACGTATTCACTCCGGACGACAGCTCATGGGGCGTCTGGGTGGCTCCGAGGGAAGGGGAGGGGATACAGGACCTCTACATGTTCGCCTACGGCCACGACTACAAGGCCGCTCTCCGAGACTACGCCAAGGTCGCGGGCAGCATTCCCCTGCCGCCGAAATACGTATTCGGCTACTGGTGGAGCAAATACTGGGCATATACCGATGAAGAATTCCTCGCCCTCGGGCGTGAATTCCGCGAAAGGAAGATTCCCATCGACGTGATGGTCATCGATATGGACTGGCACGAGACATGGCCTCAGGCTGCACGCCGCACCCGCGACGACCACGGGGAAGGCCTCGGCTGGACGGGCTATACCTGGAATCAGGATCTCATCGGCGACCCGGAGGGATTCCTCGGAGAGGTGCACAGCATGCACCTGAAGACTTCGCTTAACCTGCATCCGGCGGTTGGTGTCATTCCGAGGGAAAAAGTCTATTCAGCATTCGTCAAAGACTATATTTCGCGTACGGATGATTATGACGGACCGGAAGGATACGTCTACAAGGGCGGCGAGGAAATATGGGGCGGTCCCGCAAAGCCCGGCTATCATGCTTCGGTCCCGTACCGCATGGACCAGGTGGCATGGGCGGACGCCTATTTCAATTCGATTATCCATCCGCTGGAGAAGCAGGGCGTCGATTTCTGGTGGCTTGACTGGCAGCAGTACAAGGAGAGCCGCTATGTCAAAGGCCTCAGCAACACCTTCTGGATCAATCACATATTCTTCAATGACAAAGTGAGGATGCACCGCGGCGAACCGGCTTCGGAGTCACCCCGCCCGATGATTTACCACCGCTGGGGCGGCCTCGGCAGCCATCGTTACCAGCTCGGATTCTCCGGCGACACCCAGATCAAATGGGAGGTGCTCGGCTATCTGCCGGAATTCACCTCTACCGCTTCCAACGTGCTTTACGGCTACTGGGGACACGATCTCGGCGGTCACTGGATGCCGAAAGAGGAGCCTACCGAGCCGGAACTTTTCACCCGCTGGCTCCAGTATGGCGTATTCTCCCCGATATTCAAGACCCACAGTACAGCATCCGCACTGTTCGAGCGCCGTTTCTGGATGTTCCCGGATTATTATGAATACATGAAGGACGCCGTGGAGCTCCGCTACGCACTGTCTCCCTATATCTACGATATGGCCCGCCAGGCGTATGAGACAGGTATTTCCATCTGCCGTCCGCTCTACTACGAGTATCCGGAAGACAACCGCTCCTACACCTGGAAGCAGGAATATTTCTTCGGCGACAACATCCTTGCAGCCACGATTTGCGAGCCCCGTGGAGCCGATGGGACCTCGAGCCGCGATGTCTGGTTCCCTGCGGGGAATGACTGGTACGACATGGCCCACCACGAGATGATCAAGGGCGGCACGACCAAGACGCTTCACTACACGATTGAGGAGAATGCCTGGTTTGTCAAAGCCGGCGCCATTATTCCGCTTGCGGAAGAAGGCATCCAGAATCTCCAGGAAAAGACGAATGTCTACCGCCTCTATATCGCCCCCGGCAAGGGACGCACGAGCTATGTCCACTACGAGGATGACGGAGAAAGCCAGGCATATCCTACGGAATATGCTCTCACTCGCATTACCAAAAATGCCACTGCAGCGTCCCTCAAGGTGGAAATCGGCGCACGCGAAGGCTCATACAAGGAAATGGATCCTGAAAGGAAGCTCTCCCTCGTACTCGGCGGTCTCAGCCGCTGCCCCGTCAGTGCACGCCTGGGAGGTGATACCCTCACCTGCACCTATGACAAGGACACAAAAGAGGCAGTGGTGGATATTCCGGCAAAGCCCGCTTCCCAATCATTGACAATAGAAATTAAATACTGATAATGAAGAGATTTATCGCATTTTTAATCGCCCTGGTTCCAGTTGCGGCGTTTGCCGCGGGGGACGGATTCCTGAAAGGGAAGATCCTCAAGTTGGACGGCAATGAATCCGTGACGGAAATCGGCGGATCGTCGTTCTCCCTGACTCTGAGCGGTATTTCCAATTCCAAATCACTCTCCCTGCTGGATGTGGAGCGTGCCCTCGAGAAGGTTGTGGACGACGACAAAATCGCCATGGTTTATATCAACTACGACCATTTCTCGGCTTCCGTCTCGTCTATCGAAGAAATTCGCACCCTCCTCGGGAAAATCAGTGCTGCAGGCAAGCCGGTGGTCGCTTACGGGGCCTCGCTCGGCAATTCGTCATACTATCTGGCCTCGGCCGCGGACCGCATATTCCTGCACCCTGCGGGAAGCGGTTCCCTCACCGGACTCGGCACTACGCAGTACTTCCTCAAGGACCTTTTTGACTCGCTTGGAGTCGAGATCCAGCTGATTCGCCACGGCAAATACAAATCAGCCGGCGAGATGTATATCCGCAATGACATCAGTCCTGAAAACCGTGAGCAGTACGAAGTCCTCCTGGGCTCCCTCTGGAGCACCATCGCGGAGGAAATAGCAGCCTCCAGGGGCCTCTCAGTTGAGGAATTCAACTCAATAGTGGACAATCTCGAGGTCGGCATCGCGGAGACTTGGATTGATAAAGGCCTTATCGACGGCCTCAAGTACCGCGACGAGATGGAGCAATACCTCTGCCATCTTTTCGGTACCACCGATCCTGCCGAAGTGGAGACGGTGAGCATCCGGGATTATATCTCGAGTCTCAAGAAAGGCCCTTCCGGCAAAAAGATCGCCGTCATTTACGCTGACGGAGAGATCGTCCGCAGTGGCGGCGATATCGTTGGAGAGAAGCTCGCTGCGCAGATTGCCAAGGTGCGTGAGGACGAAGATGTCAAGGCCGTTGTGTTCCGTGTCAATTCGCCGGGAGGCGAAGTCGTGGCTGCGGATATGATCAGGCGCGAAATCGAGCTCCTGAAGGCCGAGAAACCGGTCGTGGCGAGCTACGGCGCATACGCGGCTTCGGGCGGATATCTCATTTCGGCGGCGTGCGACAGGATATTCGTCGACAATACGACGCTGACGGGGTCAATCGGTGTGTTCGGCATGGTTCCGGCACTCGGAGGCGCTATCAAGAAAGTCCTGAAAGTCAACGTGGTGAATATCGGCACCAGCCCTCACAGCGGAATGGGTACAGGCATGCAGCCGCTCACGGAAGAGGAGAAGGCCAAGTACCAGGAGTCGATTGAAGACATCTACGATGACTTTGTCACCGTGGTCGCCGAGGGGCGTGATATGGAAAAAACAGCAGTCGACGATATCGCACAGGGCCGTGTCTGGTCCGGAAAGGATGCGTTGACAATCGGCCTCGCCGATGAGAAAGGCACCCTCCTCGATGCGATCGACTATGCCGCCTCGCTCGTCAAACTGGACAAATACCGCATCTCGACTATCCCGGAAAAGAAATCATTCCTTGACAACATTCGCGAGCTCAAAAACGGTGAATCAGACGATTACGATCCGCTGGTCCGCTTCCGCTGGCTCCTGGAGCCCGGATTCCATGCAATGGCAATAATGCAGTACATCAGCCTATGAAAAAGATAATCCTCATACTGTCCGCGCTGGTAGCGGTCGCACCCGGCCTTTCCGCCCAGACTCCCGCGGGAGACCGCCTTTCACAGCTTGAAGAAATGGTCGTAGTAGCAAAGGAAAAGAAGCAGGAGCACAAGCACGACGTGTTCCAGATCAATCCTCTCGCACATTTCGGTTACGGTTGGCATCGCCTTGATGCAGATGTGTACGCCGACCGTTTCGGTCCGTCCAGAGAGGTGTTTTTCAACACCATTACACTCGGTATCCACCCGACTTCATGGGTGTCGCTGAGTGCCGGGCTCGACCTCAAATGGGACAAATTCAAGGCCGACGAATCCTATATGTTCGCAGTCGTGGACGATGATATCACGACGCTCGACCATGCCTTCTCTTCGATGAAGTCCTGCTTTACGACGTTCTCGCTGACCGTTCCCGTCGCCCTCAAATTCGAACTGGGTCCGCTCGGTATATCCGCCGGAAGCGAATTTATATTCCCCATGAAGAGCAAGACCAAGGTCCGTTCGGACTACAATACGCTCAATACCGACTTCTCGGCTGTTACCAAAGGCGGCCAGGTGACCAAATTCCAATACGATTTCTTCGCGACGCTGTCCTTTGAGACCATTGGAGTTTTTTTCAAGTACTACCCGAAACCAGTGCTTGAAAAGGCCCCCTTCCCGGAGACCCACTATACCCTCGGCATCTATCTTGACCTGAATTAATAAATGGCTGACTTTAAAGCGCTTGCAAAAGATACTGTAATCTACGGCGCAAGCAGTATCATCGGGAGGTTCCTCAACTACCTCCTGGTGCCGCTTTATACCTACAAGATCACCGCGGCGAGCGGCGGATATGGCGTCGTCACGAATATGTACGCCTACACGGCCCTTCTCCTGGTCGTATTGACCTTCGGAATGGAGACGACATTCTTCCGCTTCGCCAACAAGGAGGAGGAGAATCCCCGGAAGGTGTTCTCCACAATCCTTGTCATGGTGAGTGTTGTGGCGGCGGTGTTCGTCGGACTGGTATTCGCCTTTTTAGGCCCGATTTCGTCTGCCCTCGGATATTCCGCCCACCCGGAATATGTCTGGACAATGGCCGTGGTGGTGGCCCTGGATGCATTTCAGGCCATACTTTTCGCGCTGTTGAGGTATCAGAAGCGGCCGATCAAATTCGCGGCGCTCAAGTTGCTGTTCATATTCCTCAATATCGGAATCAACCTGTTTGTCTTCCTCATCCTGCCGAAGATTACGTCATTTGAGCTGCACGTCAAATGGGTATTCTACATCAACCTGTTCTGCACGGCGTTCATCACCCTGTTCTTCTTCAAGGAGATAAAGGGAATCGGCGTCGGATTCGATCCCAAGCTGGCGAAGAGGCTGCTCTCCTACAGCTGGCCCATCCTCGTTCTCGGCATCGCCGGAATCCTCAACCAGACGGCCGACAAGATTCTGTATCCGCTCGTGGACAAGTCCGCCGCCGCGACCGTACAGCTCGGCATCTACGGCGCTTGCGCCAAGATAGCGATGATAATGGCCATGATTACGCAGGCATTCCGCTATGCGTACGAGCCGTTCGTGTTCGACCGCAAATCCGCCGGCACGACACTCGAGGATCGCAAGGAGACCTATTCCAAGGGAATGCGCTATTTCCTGATATTCACGCTCCTGGCGTTCCTGGCCGTGATGGCGTACATCGGGGTTCTTCGCTACATCATCCACCGCAGTTACTGGGAAGGCCTCCGCGTGGTGCCTATCGTGATGGCGGCGGAGATAATGATGGGTGTCTATTTCAACCTGTCGTTCTGGTACAAACTGATTGACAAGACCCTCTGGGGCGCGGTTTTCTCCGGAATCAGCTGCATCGCGCTGTTCGCGGTCAATATAGCCTTTATTCCCAAATACGGCTACATGGCTTGTGCATGGGGCGGTGTCGTCGGCTATGGCACGGCGATGCTCCTTTCGTATTTCGTCGGGCAGAAGTATTATCCGATTGATTACAAGCTGAAAGATCTTGGTATTTACGTGCTGGCGGCGGCGGTTCTGTTCGCGGGAATGCTACTTGTCAACCGGTATCTCCCGGTATGGGGCGCCATCCTCGTCAATACGGCCCTCCTCGGCGTGTTCGCCGTCCTGATTGTCAAGAAGGAACGGATTGATATCCCGGCAATTCTGATTAAAATAAAAAGCAAAGTTAAGCATTGAATTACTAATTGAAAATTAGTATATTTGCAAGTTAACGACTAAAACCTGAACCCTCCGATGTATCTCCTAGGTTACGATATAGGAAGCAGTTCCGTCAAAGCCAGCCTCGTCGAGGCCGAGAGCGGACGGAGCGTAGCTTCGGCATTCTACCCCAAGACTGAAGCGCCCATTATCGCCCGCAAGCCGGGCTGGGCCGAGCAGGATCCCGCTATGTGGATGGGGTATCTCAAGGAAGCGACCGCCGACGTCCTCTCCCAGGTGCGTGCCATCGCCACGCTGGAAAGCAAAGCGTTCAAGCCTGAGCAGATCCGCGCCATTGGTATCTCTTATCAGATGCACGGCCTAGTCTGCGTTGACAGCGAAATGAACGTCCTGCGCCCCGCCATTATATGGTGCGACTCCAGGGCCGTGCCTTACGGCGAAATGGCCCGCGAAGCCCTTGGGGGCGAATTCTGCCTCGAGCATCTCCTCAACGCGCCGGGCAATTTCACGGCCGCCAAACTGGCCTGGGTCAAGGAAAGCGAGCCCGAGGTCTATAGCCGAATCTGGAAGGTGATGCTCCCTGGCGACTATATCGCCATGAGGCTCACCGGATCGGTCTGCACGACCGTCAGCGGCCTCTCTGAAGGTATATTCTGGGATTTCAAGGAAAACAGCGTCTCACGCGAACTGCTCGACTGTTTCGGCTTTGACGAGACAGTCCTGCCGCAGATACGTCCTACCTTCGGCGTTCAGGGCTATCTTACCAAGGCTGCGGCCGAGACACTCGGGCTCAAGGAAGGGACTCCCGTCACCTACCGCGGTGGTGACCAGCCCAACAACGCCCTCTCCCTCGGCGTCCTTCGCCCTGGCGAAATCGCCTCTACTGCAGGCACTTCCGGCGTTGTCTATGGCGTCAACGACAAGATTTCATTCGACCCTCAGTCGAGGGTCAATACCTTCGCGCACGTCAATCACAGCGCGGCCGACCCCCGTCTCGGCATCCTCCTGTGCATCAATGGCACCGGCATCCTCAACAGCTGGATCCGCCGCAATGTGGCCCCGGAAGGCATTTCCTACGAAGAGATGAACGATCTCGCGGCATCTGTCCCCATCGGCTCCGACGGCATCAGCATCCTCCCGTTCGGCAACGGCGCGGAGCGAATGCTCGGCAACCGCGACACCGGCTGCAGCATCCACAGCATCGATTTCAACCGCCACGGCAAGGCGCATATCATCCGTGCCGCGCAGGAAGGCATCGTATTCTCCTTCATGTATGGAATGGAAATCATGGGCGAGATGGGAATGAAGATCGACAAGATACACGCCGGACGGGCGAATATGTTCCTCTCCCCGATATTCCGCGACACCCTCGCTGGCGTTTCGGGCGCCACCATCGAGCTTTATGATACCGACGGCGCCGCCGGTGCGGCCAAGGGTGCCGGCATCGGAGCAGGCATCTACAAGTCCGCCGAAGAGGCATTCTCCACACTTAACCGCCTCGCAGTTATTCTCCCGGATCACGAGGAGGAATACCGCGAAGCCTATCTCCGCTGGAAAACAAAATTAAATTCATTATAATATGGCAGCAAAAGAATACTTCCCTTCAATCGGAAAGATTCGTTTCGAGGGCACTGAGAGCAAGAATCCTCTCGCATTCCACTATTATGACGCAGAACGCGTCGTCATGGGCAAACCCATGAAGGACTGGTTCAAATTCGCCATGGCATGGTGGCATACTCTCGGCCAGGCATCCGGAGATCCCTTCGGCGGCCAGACCCGTTCCTATGAGTGGGACAAAGGCGAATGCCCCTATTGCCGCGCCCGCGCCAAGGTCGATGCCGGATTCGAAATCATGCAGAAACTCGGCATCGGCTATTTCTGCTTCCACGACATCGACCTCGTAGAGGACTGCGATGACATTGACGAATATGAGGCCCGCCTGAAAGATGTCACCGACTATCTTCTCGAGAAGATGGGCGAGACCGGCATCCGCAACCTCTGGGGCACGGCCAATGTATTCGGCAACAAGCGCTACACCAACGGCGCCGCCACCAATCCCGACTTCAACGTAGTCGCCCGCGCAGCCGTCCAGATCAAGAATGCGATCGACGCTACCATCAAACTCGGTGGCACCTCTTACGTGTTCTGGGGTGGCCGCGAAGGCTATTACAGCATCCTTAACACCCAGATGCAGAGGGAGAAGGATCACCTTGCCGCCATGCTCACGGCAGCCCGAGATTACGCCCGCGCACATGGCTTCAAGGGCACATTCCTCATCGAGCCCAAGCCCATGGAGCCTACAAAGCACCAGTATGACGTCGATACGGAGACCGTCATCGGTTTCCTCCGCGCCAACGGCCTCGACAAGGACTTCAAGGTCAATATCGAAGTCAACCATGCCACCCTCGCCGGCCACACCTTCGAGCATGAACTCGCAGTAGCCGTCGACAACGGCATGCTCGGCTCCATCGACGCCAACCGAGGCGACGCCCAGAACGGCTGGGACACCGACCAGTTCCCGGTAGATGCATACGATCTCACCCCAGCGATGATCCAGATCGTCCGTGGCGGCGGTTTCAAGGACGGCGGTACCAATTTCGACGCCAAACTCCGTCGTTCGTCGACCGATCCCGAGGACATCTTCATCGCGCACATCAGCGCCATGGATGCCATGGCCCACGCCCTTCTCAATGCGGCTGCAGTTCTCGAGGAGAGCCCCATCCCCGCAATGGTAAAAGAGCGTTATTCGAGCTTTGACAGCGGTCTCGGCAAGAAATTCGAGGAAGGCAAGGCCACTCTCGAAGAGCTTTATGCCCACGCCAAAGCCGCCGGCGAGCCTGCCATGCATTCCGGCAAACAGGAACTATACGAAACGATCCTTAATCTTTACAGCAAGTAATGACCGGTTTAAGACAGAAAGGGAGCCCGGGATATTTGTTCGGGATAGTGCTGGTGGCCGTAATCGGAGGTCTTCTCTTCGGTTACGACACGGCGGTGATTTCCGGGGCTGACAAAGGTCTGCAGGAGTTCTTCAAGAGCGCCGGCGACTTTACCTACACAGATGCATGGCACGGTTTCACGACCTCCAGCGCACTGATAGGATGTATCATAGGCGCCTTCCTCTCCGGATGGCTCGCGTCCGCCCTGGGACGCAAGAAATCCCTCTTTGTCGCAGGTATCCTGTTCTTCTTGTCCGCCCTGGGTTCCTATTGCCCTGAATTCCTGTTCTTCGAGCACGGAGTGGCATCCAAGAGCCTTCTGGTGGCATTCAACCTGTACCGTATACTCGGCGGCATCGGTGTCGGCCTCGCGTCTGCCCTTTGCCCGATGTATATCGCGGAGGTGGCCCCGGCATCCAAGAGAGGCAAGCTCGTCTCGTGGAACCAGTTCGCCATCATCTTCGGCCAGCTGGTCGTCTATTTCGTCAACTTCCTCATCATCCGTTCCCATGTCAACGACCCTGCGGTCGTCGAATGGACCAACAGCGTAGGCTGGAGGCTCATGTTCGTCAGCGAATGCGTCCCCGCCGGACTCTTCGCCCTCCTCATCCTGCTCGTGCCTGAGACACCGAGGTACCTTGCCCTCAACGGTCAGGATGACAAGGCACTGACTGTCCTCAGCAACATCAACGGCGAGCCTCGCGCCCGCGAAATCCTCGCTGAAATCAAGGCCACGGCCGTGGAGAAGACCGAAAAGCTGTTCAAATACGGCTTCCTCGTCGTCTTCATCGGCTGCATGCTGTCTGTATTCCAGCAGGCGATCGGCATCAATGCGGTGCTGTATTTTGCTCCCAGAATATTCGAATCAATGGGCGTTTCCAACAATATGCTGTTTACGGTGATTATGGGCGTGATCAATATCACGTTCACCCTCGTCGCCGTATTCACGGTTGAGAAGCTCGGCCGCAAGCCGCTTCTGATCACCGGCTCCCTGGGTATGGCTGTCGGTGCTCTGGGTGTGGCTCTCAGCAATGTGGTTACGTTGCCGGCCATAGTACCGGTCATCAGCATCATGCTCTACAGCGCATGCTTCATGTTCAGCTGGGGGCCTATTTGCTGGGTGTATATTTCCGAGATATTCCCCAACACCATCCGCAGCCAGGCCACGGCCGTTGCGGTGGCGTTCCAGTGGATATTCAACTTCATCGTGAGCTCTACGTTCGTGCCTATGTACAACATGTCCCTCGGTGATATGGGTGACAGTTTCGGCCACTTCTTTGCGTATGCGCTCTACGGCGTCGTCTGCCTTATCGCGGCGGTATTCGTCTGGAGACTCGTTCCCGAGACCAAGGGAAAGACTCTCGAGGAAATGACTTCCCTCTGGAAAAAACGCAAATAGTCCATGCACAAGATATTCGTTCCTCTTTACGAGTTTTTTGAGAAGCACAAGGCGTTGATGTACATCATCATCTTTGTTTCTCTGGCGGTATTTGTATTTTTCGGTGTCCGGATGAGATTTGAAGAGGATCTCACCAAGCTGATTCCTGCAGGCGAGACCGCCGAAAGGAGCCTCGCATTCGGCAGCATCAGGGTCAAGGACAAGATCATCGTCCAGTTCCGCTCTGACGACGAATCGGTCACGCCGCTCCACCTGTCCGCGTGCGCGGACGAATTCGTCAAGGGCCTGTACGCCAGGGACAAGGATTCAACCCTCATCGAATCCACCCTCTACAACCTCCGGGGCCTGGTTCCCGAAGGCGACATGACGGAAGATATCAATTTCGACGCGCTCTACGGCTATTTCCCGGCATTCGTCGACACGTCATGCTATGAGCGCATCGACCGCTTGATCGATCCTGAAGTGCTGGGTGAGAAGATGGCCGAAAACCGCGCCATGCTCGAGGCCGATTCGACCCTGTTCGTCTTCGAGCCGGACGAAAACAGCTATTTCGAGGTCACCTCGTCGATGCTCGTGCAGATGGATCCGGTCGGGCTGGTTCCGGCCGTATTCAGCGACAGCGAAAAGCCGGTGGAGGCAATATGGGAAAGGCTGCCGTATGCGGTGGTGGACGGCCAGCTGTTCTCCCGTGACAGCACAGTGGCGTATCTTTTCATCGCCCCGTGCTTCAAGGCATGGGATACCGGTAGCGGCGCAGACTTGGTGCGTATCATCGAGGACGAAGTAGGGCATTTCGCCGAGGAGCATCCGGAGGTCGAGGTGCTGTTCCACGGCTCTCCGGTCAGGGGCGTCAACAATTCGCGGCGCATCAAAAAGGACCTTGCCATGACGCTGGGCCTGTCGCTGCTGATAATATTCGCCATCCTGATCATCTCGTTCAAGGACTGGAGGTTTTTCGTTCTCCAGCTGGGGCCGGTGGTGTACGGCACGTTCTTCTCCCTGGCCTGCGTCTATTGGATCAAGGGAAGCATGTCGCTCATGTCGATGGGCGTGGGGGCGCTGATTCTCGGCGTTGCGCTCAGCTACTGCCTGCATCTGTTGATACACAACAAGTACATAGGCGATGCCGAACGTATGCTGAGGGACGAATCCACTCCGGTCGTCCTCGGCTGTATGACAACGGTCGGTGCATTCCTCGGCCTGATGTTCACCCAGAACGATCTCCTCAGCGATTTCGGCCTGTTCGCGTCTCTGGCGCTGACGGGTAGCACCCTGTTCGCCCTAATCTTCCTGCCGCATTTCCTCAAGAAAGGCGACACCAAGAAGAATGAAAAGGTCATCCGCCTCGTCGACCGTTTCAACAGCATCCGTTTTGACCGCAGGAAGATTCTCATTGCGCTTATTGCCGCAGTTTCGGTAGTCTGCATCGCGTTCTCGTTCAAAGTCGGATTTGACGAGGATCTTCTCCATCTCGGATACTTCAAGGAAGAGACTCTCAAAAGCGAAAAACTCTATTCGATCAACAATTACGACCGCGACTCCATCCGCTTCTACTGCGCCGCCACGGCTGACAATCTCCAGGACGCCCTCAAAGGCAACCGCGAGGTGGTCAGGATCATAGATTCGCTCAAGCAGGAGGGCGTAGTTCACAAGTATATCGATATCGCCAGCCATATTCTCATTCCGGAGGATGTCCAGGAAGAGAGGATAGACGCGTGGATCCAGTACTGGACACCGGAAAAGGTCGCTCAGTGGCGCTCAGCCATCGCAAAGACGTCAAAGGAGAATGATATTGACGACGAACTCGACCTCTTCCTCTATGATTTCGTGATTGCGGACGATTCCGACGGCCTGGAACTCAAGGATTACAGCACAGTCAACCTGTATGAGGCCGGCATCATTCCGGAGTCGATAATGTGCAATTACATCGAGTATTCGGCAGACAGGTATCTTGTATTCACGGCCGTTATTACCGATACCCAGGAGCACAAGTACGCGATCAGCGACGCCATTACCCGTCACGGGACCAGCAAGACCGGCGTGGTCATGGATCCGATGTACTATATCAAGGATATGGTGATCGTCATCCATGAGGATTTCAATATGGCGGTGATCATTTCGTCTATATTCGTCCTCATTGTGCTGCTGCTGTCGTTCAAGAGCATCTGGAGCGCGTTCCTCGCATTCCTGCCGATGGTTCTCAGCTGGTATGTGGTGCAGGGTGCGATGTACCTTGTGGGAATCGAATTCAACCTCATCAACATCATCGTATCGACGTTTATCTTCGGCGTGGGTGTGGACTACAGTATCTTCGTCATGGAAGGGCTGTTGTCATTCGCCCGGACGGGCAGTCGGAATATCCTGGTGTGGCACAAGTCGGCGATTTTCTTCTCTGCGACGGTGCTCATCATAGTGACGGTGTCGCTCCTATTTGCGGTGCATCCAGTAATCTCTTCCATCGGCCTTGTCACCCTCATAGGCATGGTCACGACAATTGTATTCACCTACACCCTCCAGCCGTTCATTTTCCGCCAGATGATGAAGGTCGAATATTTCCAGAAATGCTTTAAGAAACAATAGGTTATGAAAAAGCTGCTATTCAGTGCCATCCTTGTTCTGGCCTCCGCCATCGCTGGTGGCATCTTTTCGACGGAGCGTTCAGCGTCGGCGAGGACGCCGTGGTCGAATTCCCCTTCGAGGAAGAATTCTGGATCAATTCCAAGGACCTCCAGAATTTTATAATTGATGAAGAGTCCGGAATGATTCTCACCGTCTGTCCCCTCGAAATGTCGGAAGATCATTCTCAGGTCAAGGTATGCCTCTCCTCCAACCCGGCCAAAACCTGGTGGGTTGATCTGGAGGATCTGACATACTGATTACAGGAGCCCTTCCGGGATATCCATACGAAGGATTTTGTTGTCCTCGTCTACCGCAAGAATTAGCTCGTCGCTCAGCGGGACGAGGACTTCTTTTGTGCCCGTATTGACGTACACGCAGGGATTGCCGGGAATGGGCTCGGCGCCGGTAATGACGCCGACCTCTTCGCTGCCGGCGTTGAGGACGGTCCAGCCGGTGAGGTCTTCTTCCTCCTCGTATTCGATGTCGGCGAGAATCTCGCGTCCGACCATCTCCTCGGCGTCTTTCAGGCTGTGCATCCCCGTGAGGCGCACAATTGCCTTGGAAGTGCCTCTCTGGGTGAATGATTCAAAAAAGAAAGGGACCGGAATTCCGTCGAACTCGACGAAAACCGGTTCCTCCTGGTCGATGTCTTCTGGAAGGAGGGCACGGAAGCCGATGAGGACTTCGCCCTCCGATCCGTAGGATTTCAGGACCTTTGCAATCGGGGTCATTAAGCCTCCTCTGCGGGAGCTTCTGCACCTTCCTCTGCGGGAGCAGCTGCGGCGGCAGCCTCTTCGGCAGCCTTGCGTGCGGCTTCCTCAGCCTCAGCCTTCCTCTTGGCGATGGCTTCGGCGCGGGCCTCGTTGACCTTGGCTTCAGCGGCGCGGGCCTCTTTGGCCTTTGCGAAAGCCTCGTTCTTGAGACCGGAGACCTTTGCGGAAATCTTCTCATCCCTCTGGGCTTTCCAGGCGGCGAATTTTGCTTCGGCCTGAGCCTCGGTGAGAGCGCCTTTCGCTACGCCACCCTGGAGGTGTTTGCGAAGGAGGACACCCTCGTAGGAGAGGATGCGACGTGCAGTGAGAGTCGGCTGGGCGCCAACATTGAGCCATGCAAGTGCGCGGTCAGCGTTGAGGCTGATCGTGGCCGGATTGGTGTTGGGGTTGTAAGAGCCGATCTGCTCGATGAAACGACCATCACGCGGGGCGCGTGAATCTGCCACTACAATGTGGAAGAATGCGAAATTCTTCTTACCGTGGCGCTGCAAACGAATTTTAACAGCCATTGTGAATCTGTTTTAAGTTTTTAATTAATCCTAATGCTTCCTACTCGAGAAAGCGACCGCAAAGATAAGAATTAAGTGCCGAAAATTCAAAAAAATTTTGTCAATTCAAAAAAGGGCTGTATATTTGCAGTCCCAATTCGCGGTAGTGGTGAAATGGTAGACACGCTACTTTGAGGGGGTAGTGCCCGTTGGGGTGTGTGAGTTCGACTCTCACCTACCGCACAAAAACCGACGTCAGAATCACTCTGACGCCGGTTTTTTGTTTGTAGCCCCGAGAGTGGCGATGGTTTCGAGGAGGTTGGAATAGTTGTTCAGAGCTTGCTCCAGGGCCGAAACGGCGATGGAGACTTCGTCGAATTTGCGCTCAAGATCTTCAAGACGTTTAATGTCTTTCTTTTTCTTCGCTCTGGTCAGCGGGGGATGATGATTTCGTAGGTTTTGCCTTCTTTGTTGGTGAGTTTGTCGGAGCGGAGCCAGAGGTTGGCCTCCTTGAGGGCGAAGTAGGTGGTACCGTGCTCTTTGGCGAAGGCGACGAGGTCAGGGATGGGTTCGGAGACTGTTACGACTGCTTTGGGTGCCCGATAGGGATATTTGTCGGCTTCGGTGACGTTGAAGCCGAAGGCGGCGGGATTTTCAAAGAGCATCTTGGCCGCGAGGATGCGGAACATGTACCGCGCTGTTTCTGCGGGGAGAAGGGCGTCCATGGCGGTTTTGACGCCCTGGTCTTCAAGGCGTTTGGTGATGTTGGCGGGGCCTGCGTTGTAGCCGGCGGCGACGGTCATCCAGTCGCGGCCACGGCGCACTGAGTTCTTGAGATACTTGCAGGCGGCTTCGGTCTCTTTATAAATATTGTAGCGTTCGTCCACTTCGTCGCTGACTTCGAGTTTGTAGGTCTTGGCGGCGCTTTTCATGAATTGCCATAGACCGGCCGCGCCGGCTGTGGAAAGGGCCTTCGGGTCAAGATTGCTCTCAATGACCATGATGTACTTCAGATCCTCGGGGAGGCCGTTGGCCTTGAGGATGGGTTCCACGATAGTGAAATAGCGTTTTGAGCGCTTGAGCATCAGGGTCGTCGTCGTGTGCATGTAGGTGAAGGACATCAGTTCCCTGTCCATCCTCTCGTAGAGGTCGTCGCGGTCAAAGCGGACGGTGTCCCCGGCGAATACCACGTATTCCGGGACGCGCGGGGCGCTGTGATGGAGCGGCTCTTCGCGGTAATTGGCGCCATAGTAGTTCTGGGCGGACAAACCGACGGTAATTGCGAGGAGGGTAATAATGGAGATGATTCGCTTCATGATTTCGGGTGTTGAGTCTCACAAATATAACGAAATTATCGATTAATCCCTATAAATGGGGATTGACCGGAAGCGAATTCCGGAGTATTTTTGCAGTCGCAAAAACAATCGCAGGGCATGAAACTGTCAGATCTCCAAACCGGCGAATCCGCCGTCATCGTCCGCGTGGGCGGACACGGCAGCTTCCGCAAGAGGCTCATTGAGATGGGCTTTATCAGCGGGAAGCCGGTCAGTTGCGTCCTCAACGCACCGCTTAAGGACCCGGTGGAGTATGAAATCATCGGCTACAAGGTGTCTCTCCGTCGCACGGAAGCCCGTCAGATTGAGGTGGTTTCCGAATCCGAAGCCGCCGAGGCCATTGTCTCCGACGAACATCTCCAGGGCCTTCCCGACGACATGGACGAAAGGGAGCGCCTGGACAAGGCCCTCGCCCACGTCGCTGAAGAGCGCGGACACGTGATCCGCGTCGCCCTGGTCGGCAACCCCAATTGCGGCAAGACATCCCTTTTCAATATCGCATCCGGCAGTCACGAGCACGTCGGCAACTACAGCGGCGTCACCGTCGATGCCAAAGAGGGCAAATTCACCCATAAGGGTTATAAAATCACGCTGGTGGACCTGCCGGGAACTTATTCGCTGTCAGCGTATTCTCCGGAGGAACTGTATGTGCGGAAGAATCTCATCGACGCCATGCCGGACGTCGTCATCAATGTCGTCGACGCCTCCAACATTGAGCGCAACCTCTATCTCACGACGCAGCTGATCGACATGAACCTCCGGACGGTCGTCGCCCTAAACATGTACGACGAACTCCGCACCAAAGGCGACAAACTGGACGTCAAGCAGCTCGGATGGCTTCTCGGCGTGCCTGTGTGCCCGACGGTGAGCCGTGATGGCGAGGGGATCGAGGCGCTGTTCGACACCGTTATCAAGGTGTATTCGCAGTCGGATCCGTCATTGGCGAGGCACATCCATATCAATCACGGTAAGGAGCTCGAGAAGAGCATCGACCGCCTGAAAGCCATCATTGCCCGCGACGACGACCTGCGCTCGCGCTATTCGACGAGGTATCTCGCCATCAAATACCTCGAAAACGACCGCGACATCGAGTCCGTCCTCAAACAGCATCCCGCCTCCGGCGAATTGCAACAGGCCCGCGCCGAAGAGCAGGAGCGAATATCGTCCCTGCTTCACACTAATTCCGAAAGCGCCATTGTCGACGCAAAGTACGCCTTTATCCAGGGTGCGCTGTCGGAGACGTATGAGAAATATAAGGAGACCCGTCCGAAAAGGACCATCACGGACCGCATCGACGCAATTGTGACCAACCAATGGCTGGCGTTTCCGATATTCGTCGCATTGCTGTGGTTTATCTTCTGGGCGACATTCACCATCGGGCAGTATCCGATGGACTGGATCGACGCCCTGGTGGGCTGGATTGGCGATTCCGTCGGCTCGCTGATGAAGGAAGGATGGCTCAAGGATCTCATTGTGGACGGCGTGATAGCCGGCGTCGGGAGCGTTTTGGTATTCCTCCCGAATATCATGATACTGTATCTGTTCATCTCCCTGATGGAAGACAGTGGATACATGTCCAGGGCGGCATTCATCGTGGATAAGTTGATGCACCGGATAGGACTCCACGGCAAGTCATTCATCCCTATGGTAATGGGATTCGGCTGCAACGTGCCGGCGATCATGGCGACGCGGTCGATTGAGAGCCGGAAGTCCCGCCTGGTTACCATTGCGATAATCCCGTTCATGTCCTGCGCCGGCCGCCTACCGATATTCGTGCTGCTCGCAGGGGCATTCTTCCCGGAGAATCCCGCAACGGCGCTGCTCCTGATATATCTTCTGGGAATAGTGCTGGCAATCTTGTCGGCTCTTATCCTGCAGAGATTCGTCAAGGACGACGACCTGCCATTCGTCATGGAACTCCCGCCCTACCGCGTCCCGACGGGCAAGGCGACATGGCGCCATACATGGGAAAAGGGTAAGCAGTATCTCGAAAAGATGGCGACGACCATCCTCATATTCTCCATTCTGATATGGTTCCTCGGCTATTTCCCGCGCAGCGAAGGGCCGGCGGCGGTACAGCAGGAGCGTTCACTTATCGGACAGCTCGGAAAGACTGTAGAGCCAGCTCTCAGGCCGCTCGGATTCGACTGGAAGATGGACGTGGGGCTTCTCGCGGGCATCGGCGCCAAGGAGCTGGTCGTCAGCACGATGGGCGTGATGTACGCTCAGGGATCGGACGTTGCCGAGAATGGCGATGACACTCAGTTGCAGAATGCCTTGAAGCAGACTACGTCGAAAGCGGCGGGCCTGGCGTTCATGATATTCGTACTGCTGTATTTCCCGTGCATTGCCACATTCGTCGCCATCAAGAACGAGACAGGGGCGTGGAAATGGGCCATTCTGGTGTGCCTTTACACGATAATTGTGGCGTGGATATTTGCCTTTGCGGGCTACCGTATAGGGCTGCTGCTGTGGCCGGTATAGGATTTTACGGAAATTATCCGTAATTTTGCAGGGATTAAACGAATATAAATGAAACGGATACTCATCCTCGCGGCAGCACTTCTCGCAATGGCCCTCCCTTCCCGGGCCGACGATGCCGCAACTCTCCGCGCTATAGAAAAGGCGAATGTCGATGTCACCACCATCGAAGCCAACTTCACCCACCGCTACTCAAAAGGCAACAAGTCAAAGGATTTCGCCGGCACATGCTATTTCTCCGCTCCCGGCTCCCTTGCAATGGCATACACTGTTGATACCGAGGCACTTATCATCAATGGCGGCCGCCTCTATTCACGTCGCGACAAAAAGGTGACAAAGGGCGACACTCACAACGGACAGGTCCGTTCCCTCACCACCACCCTCATCAACTGCATCAAAGGCAGGATCCTCACCGTCGCCGAAGACAACAATGCCGAATGGTCCCTCATGGAAGCCGGCGGCAACTACGTGGTCACCCTCACCGCCCGCAAAAAGGCCTCCAAGGGTTATTCCAAGATCACACTCAAATACCGCAAGTCAGACTGCCTCATCACCGGTCTCTCCCTCGAAGAATTCAGCGGCGCAGTCAACACCTACGTCCTCTCCTCCCTCCGCACCGGCGAAACCATCCCCCCCGCAGTCTTCAACATCCCGAAATAGACATCTCCTCGCCACGCCACACTACCGTCACTTGACTGGCGACTGACGAAAGATCAGTTTATACTGAACAGGGCGGAGCCGGAGCCGGACATGGCGGCGTAGGTTGCGCCTTTTTCGTATAGGGAGGCTTTGATGTCGGCGAGGGCGGGGTATTTGGCGAAGACCGTGGTCTCGAAGTCGTTGTGCAGCAGCTCTTTCCATTGGCTGACCGGCAATTGAAGCACTTCGCGGAGGGGGAGGGGAGGGATGCCGGGGATGATGCCGCGGTAGGCGTCTGCGGTTGAGACGGCGATTCCGTCGGGGACGGTCACGGTGATATTATCCGGTACGGGAGATTCCCAGGGGGTCAGGATTTCGCCGCGGCCACGGCCGAACATGGGGCGGTTGTAGATGAAGAATGCGCAGTCGCTGCCAAGTCTTGATGCGTATGCCGCCAAAGTGTCGTCCGACAGCCCGAGACCGGCGATTTCGCTCAGCATCCGGAGAGCGAATGCGCCGTCAGCGCTGCCACCACCCAAGCCGGCTCCTACTGGAGAGGTCTTTTCGAGATAAATCTTGACAGGCGGCAGTTTATAATCCGCGGTAAGCATCTGATAGGCCTTAACCGTGAGATCGGTAAGCGGCTCCCAACCGACTCCGCCTGCTTTAGCGATGGAAATCATCACCTTGCCGTCCGGGCTGATGGCCTGGCTGAGGTTGCCGTAACGGCTGATAAGCGAAGCACTGGTTTCGCTCCAGGAGTCACCGTCGATTATCTCGAGAGTGTCGTGTATTCCTTTGTAAGGCACAAATAGCGTCTCAAGGTCATGGTATCCGTCGGGGCGACGGCGAAGGACGTTGAGGCCCAGATTGATTTTGACATTCGGGGTGGTGATCATAGGAGGGAGCGAACTGCGTTTTCAATGTCGGAAGAGGCGCCTGGAATGACAGGGGAGAGGAATGACAGTATCTGCAGCGCCTTTGCCTCCTGCTCCGGAATGCCGCGAGAACGCATGTAGAAGAGTTCGTCTTCATTCAGCCGGCCGACGGTGGCTCCGTGGGAGCATTTGACGTCATCGGCGTAGATTTCAAGTTGCGGGGAGGTCTCCACCTGGGCTGTTTCGCCCAGCAGAATATTGTGGCTTTCCTGGAATGCTTCAGTCCCGTCTGCCCCCGGCGCAACGACAATCTTTCCCTCGAAGCGCACATCGGCATTACCTGCCGCCACCCCTTTGAAAAGCTGCCGCGAATGGCATCCCGGCGCCCTGTGCTGCAGCACAATGTCAAAGCGGACCTTCTCATCGGTGCCCGAAAGGTAGAGTCCCCTGATCTCCGCCTCGGCGCCTTCGCCGGCGAGATCGATGCGCAGCGTGACTTCGCGGGATTCTCCAGGAAGAATGACGTACTCCAGCACGAGTTTCTCCCCGGCTCCGACCGTATGGGTCGGGGGCATTCCCCGGAAGGGGTCGATATACTTACCGTGTCCCATCCTGTCAGAAGCGATCAAAGCCCTCGTTTTCAATTACATCAGCCAGCTCGGGGCCGCCGGTCGCAACGATTCGTCCCTCCTTCAGGACGTGGACGACGTCGGGACGGATATAGTCCAGCAGCTTGCGGTAATGGGTAATAATAATGGCCGAAGTCTCCGGCGTATGCAGCGCATTGACCCCGTCGGCGACAATCTTCAGTGCATCCACGTCCAGTCCGCTGTCAGTCTCGTCCAGAATCGAAAGCGTCGGCGACAGCATCGCCATCTGGAATATCTCATTGCGCTTTTTCTCTCCTCCGGAGAAACCCACATTGACATCCCGCTTCGCGAATTCCGGCTTCATCCTGACGAGCGCCATCTTCTCTTTCTGCAGGGCGAGGAATTCCTTCGCCGACATCGGCTCCAGCCCGGCAGCCTTTCTCTTCGCATTCACAGCCGTCTTCAAAAACGACGAAATCGTCACCCCGGGAATCTCCACCGGATACTGAAAGCTCAGGAACAATCCGGCCCAGCTCCTCTCCTCCGGAGCCATCGCCAAAAGGTCGTGCCCGTCATAAACCACGCTTCCGCCGGTCACCTCATACCCCGGTTTCCCGGTCAGCACCGCCCCAAGCGTCGACTTCCCGGCCCCATTCGGCCCCATCACCGCGTGGATCTCCCCACGACTAATCTCCAAATCAATCCCCCGGAGAATCTCCTTCCCCTCAATCCCCGCCTTCAATCCGGATATTTTTAATAATACATTATTCATATTTTTATGACTTATTCTTATATAGTTTCATCCACGAGTACAGCGACCAGAGACCGTTGATGAGGTAGAGGGCGCTGACCAGGGTCATGAAGTGGTTGCCGACGGAGAGGTGGAGGGCGATTTGGGTGGTGTTGACGAGGAGCCAGGCGACCCAGCAGTCCCATTTTTTGAGGGCGGACAGTAGTTGTGCCATCAGAATCAGCACTGTGACGCAGCTGTCGAGGTAGGGATGGGGGTCGGCGGGGAAGAGGCGGTCGAGGAGTATGCCCCATGCGAGTGCGATGACGAGGACTGAGCCGATGGCGAGGGCCCTTTGGGACCATGTGAGCATCGATACGCGGAGGTTGCCGGAATCGTCGGCGCTTTTTTCGTCTTCGCGGGGATGTGTCCAGCGCCAATGGCCGAGGATGTTGATGGAGAGGGAGACCGGCTGGAGCATGAGGCTCGCGACGAGGTGATTCTTCCAGAAAAGGATGAAGAGGGCGGCCGTGTAGAGATATCCTACCCAGAAATTGTATTTCGAATTGCGCCCGGCGAGAATCACGCAGGTGAGACCGAGCACCGAAGCTATGAGATCGATCCAGTTCATCCTACAGAGCCTTCAAGTGATACCTGGAGCAGTTTTTGCGCCTCGACGGCGAATTCCATCGGCAGCCGCGAAAGGACTTCACGCGCGTAGCCGTTGACGATGAGACCGACCGCTTCTTCCGGGCCAATGCCCCTCTGGTTGCAGTAATAGAGCTGGTCCTCGCTGATCTTGGAGGTGGTGGCCTCGTGCTCGACGGTCGCCGTGGGATTGAAGCTCCGGATGACCGGGAATGTGTGTGCACCGCAGCGGGAGCCGATCAGGAGACTGTCGCACTGGGAATAATTGCGCGCATTCCTGGCGCCCTTGCCCATTCGGACGAGTCCGCGGTAGCTGTTCTGGCTTCGTCCCGCTGAAATGCCCTTGGAGACTATCCGGGAGCGGGTGTCGGCACCGAGATGGATCATTTTGGTGCCTGTGTCAGCCTGCTGGAAGTTGTTGGTTACAGCGACGGAGTAGAATTCCGAGGAGCTGTGGTCTCCGAGAAGCACGGTAGACGGATATTTCCAGGTGATGGCAGAGCCTGTTTCGACCTGGGTCCAGCTGAGGTGGCTGCCGCTGCCCCGGCAAAGTCCTCGCTTGGTGACGAGGTTGAGGATGCCTCCCCGCCCCTCGGCATCGCCCGGATACCAGTTCTGGACGGTGGAATATTTGACATCGGCGTCCTTCTCAACGATGATTTCGACCACGGCTGCATGGAGTTGCTGTTCATCCCTCATAGGGGCGGTGCAGCCTTCCATGTAGCTGACGTACGAGCCTTCGTCGGCGACGATAAGAGTGCGCTCGAACTGGCCTGTGCCGCGCGCGTTGATGCGGAAATAGCTGCTGAGCTCCATCGGGCAGCGTACCCCCTTGGGAATGTAGCAGAATGATCCGTCGGAGAATACCGCGCTGTTGAGAGCCGCGAAATAATTGTCCGAAGCCGGAACCACGGTCGCCAGATACTTGCGCACCAGATCCGGATGCTCTTTGACTGCCTCTGAGAACGAACAGAAGATAATTCCCTTTTCCTCAAGGGTTTTGCGGAAAGTTGTGGTAACGGAGACAGAGTCGAATACGGCGTCTACGGCAACCACGCCAGCCAGAACTTCGCGTTCCTTGAGCGGAATGCCCAGCTTGTCAAATGTCTCGGCCAGCTTGGGGTCAATCTCCTTGGGGCGGTCCTTGTCCTTCTTGGGCGCGGCGAAATAGATAATATCCTGGAAATCAATCGTTGGCATATCAAGCTGGGCCCATGTCGGCATCTCCATCTTCTGCCACTTCCGGAACGCGTCAAGGCGGAACTCCAGAAGCCACTCAGGCTCCTCCTTCTTCCGCGAAATCAGCCGAATAATATCCTCGGAAAGCCCCTTCGGAATAAACTCCTGCTCCACGTCGGTCACAAACCCCTCCTTATACTCCGAAGAAGTCGCCTCTGCAATAATCTTATCCTGTTCTTTCCTGTCCATTACCAAATTGAAAGAATACAAAGATACGATAAAATATCAATATCTAAATCTTTTCAATCAAAGATGTTCTGGCGGTCGAGGAAGCGGTAGCTGGAGGCTTCGGCGATGTGGCGGGGGAGGATGGGGCCGGGGGAGAGGGGAGAGCTGGTGCGGAGGGATTCTGCGGCAGCCTCGAGGTCGGCTATGGTTCTGGAAATCTTGATGATGCGGGTGAAGGCTCTGGCGGAAAGGCCGAGCGATTCGATCAGCTTCTCAAGCAACTTCTTGCACTCTTCCGACAGGGGACAGTGCTTCTCCAGGAGCGCATTGGGCATCTCCGAATTGGTATAGATGCCGTCACCGGCGAATCTTTCCGTCTGAATCTTACGCGCAAGTGCAATGCGTTTGGCGACAGATGCGGAACTCTCGCCCTTGACCCTTTCCACCAGGGCGCCGGTCTCCACCGGATGCATCCAGAGCTGGATATCGATACGGTCCATGATCGGCCCGGACAGGCGGCTGAGATAGGCGGCGCGCTGGCCGGGGGTGCAGGTGCAGCGTTCGCCTTCGCCATAATACCCGCATGGGCATGGATTTGAGGCGGCAATGAGCATGAAGGATGCCGGATACCTTATCTTGGCCTTGAGTCGTGAAATCACGACGAACCGGTCCTCCATCGGCCCCCGAAGCGCCTCCAGCGTTCTTTTAGGCGTTTCACAAAGCTCGTCAAGAAAGAGCACGCCGCCTTGCGCGAGTGAGACCTCACCGGGAAGAATGTTGTCGCCGCTGCCACCTCCGATGAGGGCGGGAATCGACGACGAATTGTGCGGCGAACGGAAAGGCCGCAGACGCATCAGCCCGTAGCGCGAAGCCTTCTTGCCGGCTACCGACCAGATTTTGCTGGCAGTGACAGCTTCCGACGTGGCAAGAGGCGGAAGAATGCCCGGTACTGCCTTGGCAATAGAACTCTTCCCGGAGCCTGGAGGACCGATAAGAATTGCATTGTGGCTACCTGCAGCAGCGATTTCTATTCCCCGCTTGGCGGAATCCTGGCCGATGATTTCCGCGAAATCCATGGCCCGTGGACCGGATTCCATCGCCTCTTTGAGGCATGCTTCGCCGTAGGCTGCGGTGTTCCAGATGAGGAGATCGGCGCTGTCATCGGGCTCGCTGAGGATGCGCAGTACGTCATCCAGCGTCTCTGCGCCATAGATGCGTAGACCGTGGAAGTCAATTGCTTCCAGGGCGGACTGGACCGGAAGAATGCATCCCTCCAGCCCCGCCGAGAGGGCATAATCGGCAAAAGGAAGTGCTCCGGGCACCTCCCGTATCGAGCCGTCCAGGCCGAGTTCGCCCATAATAAGATACCGGTCCAGGCGGTTCAGTTGCCGCTGCTCTGTCGCCGCGATGACGCCGATGGCAATGGGGAGGTCATAGCCGCTCCCGTTCTTGTGCATGTCCGCGGGCGCCAGATTGATCACTATTTTCTTCCCCGGAATGCGGAATCCACGCGACTGAAGAGCAGTTACCGTCCTGAGTAAACTCTCCTTGACTGCCGCATCGGCCAGACCCACGAGGTGGATTCCGATACCGGAAGACACGTCCACTTCAATCGTGACCGGGACCGCCTCAATCCCGATACATTTTGCAGAAATGATATCAATAAGCATAAAAACCTTATCTTTGTAATATGAAACATCGTATTGTAATCCCAAGCCTTCAGGATATCGACACTGCCGCCGAGGCTTTTCTGGATGAGATTGACGGTCACCGCATTATTGCGCTATATGCGCCCATGGGTGCAGGAAAGACCACTTTCACGACCGCCGTCTGCCGCCGTCTTGGGGTGAGGGAAGATGCCGTGAGTTCGCCCACTTTCGCGATTGTCAACGAATACCGGACTGCCGCGGGCGAGCCGCTCTATCACTTTGATTTCTACCGGATTTCAAAGCCGCAGGAAGCCCTGGATATCGGCCTTTACGAATACCTTGACAGCGGAGCCCTCTGCATGATGGAATGGGCCGAAAACATAGCAGACCTCCTTCCTGACGAGACTATCGTTGTTACGATTACCGTTCTCCCTGACGAGAGCCGCGTCCTCACCTGGGAGGACTAATGCACCACCCATACGCCCGTAAGCGGCCCGTTGATATTATACGGAGTAAACTCCCCGTCCACCCAAAGTCCGGACTCTGAATCTCTGGCATTCTCTCCGCTCAGCGCGAGATAAAGCTTTCCGTAACGCAGCAGTGCACAACGCCTTACCACAAAGCGTGATTCTTCTGGCAGCACCAGCGTCTTTTCATCTACCACCGCCTTGTCGGCGAATCCTTCCGTCGGCCCCGAAACAAACGCCATCCTGCCGCGCTCAAAGCAATATTCTCCGATAACCTCTCCCGGCGAATACTGTTTGAGCAGCCTGTCCCGGTCCCAAAGCAGCGCGGTGCTTCCATCGGGCTCCGAGTAAAAGCTGCTCCCGGCGATACGGAAATCCCCGTCCCCGGTCGGAAACAGCCTGCACCAGGACAGTGCGTTTTCGTAAGACCCTGGCGAATAAGTACTTCCGTCCACTCTCACCTCCGGGAAAGCTTCTCCGCTGTAGCACATCACTGTCTTGCCGTCAATCACCCGGAGGTCGAACACCTTGTCTGCCAGTTCCGGAAGGCTAATCGGATAGGTCTGGCCATCCTTCCACAGGAAGTATTCCCCTGGCCTGATCCCCCTCCAGCTTTTCTGGGGAATGTGGTAGAAAAACCAGATATGCTCATTCTCCGTCTGCAGCGCCCCGCTTGGAAACGAATGGCTGTCAGCCTCTTGCAGCAGAATTCCGTTGGGACTGGAAGCGATTTCTTCGCCGTTCTTCCGGAGTGTCCAGCCGTCGCCATCCCGGTTCTGCCCCAGGGTGACGATGTAATCTTCCGACATGGCGCAGAACCCCTTGAGACTCTCCCTTCCGGTAAAACGGAATATCTCCTTTCCGTCCCTCATCACCACCGTTTCCGACTTCGTCGAATAATCAGTGTACAGGTGTCCCCAACATACCCGGTGCATATCCGGGTCGGGGCTGGTCAGATGGCTTTCCCCGACTGGAAGGCTGAGAATCTCTTCGCCATCGGCGAATAACAGGAGCTGCACTCCGTCGGCGCCGCTGTCCCTCACCCAGTCGATGCCGGCCGGATATGAGACAGCGGTAACATATACAGTGGTATCACGTCCCTTTTGCGGGACTGTTTCTTCCGGCGGAGTCACCGGGGTGCCTTTGAGGTGGTCATCCCTGCCGCTTGGCAGCCTGGAGTCGTCTCCGAACCATCCTTGGCAGGAGACGAGCGACAGTAGCAGGATTGGTATGCATCGTTTCATTGCGCGAATATTTTGCGGCAATGATACGACAAAATAACCGCCTGTTGGAAAAAGGCGGTTGTTTCATAATAAAATAGTGTGTTTCTTTATAAAATGTCGTGTTTCAAACACGGCTGTCCTAGAATCCGAGCCTGATACCGAGCGTGAGACTGACCTGAAGGGGCTGCTGTGTGCGTATGCTCTTGGGCTGGTCGCAGTCGAAGAAGTAGCGTACGTCGGGCTGGGCGAAGAGCATCCACTGCGGCTTGGACTGCGAAGGGGAAAGGCGGTACTGGACACCGAGGCCCGCTCCTGCGGAAAGCTGCAATCCGTCGGCCTTGGGATGCCAGTAAGCGTAGTCGTTGCCGTCCGGGATGCGGAAGCGGTTGTCTACGCATTTTTCAGCCGTGGCGCCGGCGAATACGTATGTGCCGAAACGCTCACCGCGGAGTACGTCAACGTAGAAGTTGAGGGGCACGCCGATATACTGCTGTGTATTGGTAATTTCACCATCCAGTTCCCGGGTTTGCACTCCGTCTGTGAATTCAAGGTACTGACCCTCGAATTTGCGGGAGAGGCGAGTGTACTCAATGCCGGTACCGATGCCGAAACGCTTTGAAGGGCCGAATGAGAAACGGATACCGATACCCGCTGTCACAGGAAGGGCGTACTCCGAATCACCGGGAGCCTCGCGTACCATGGTGCTGGTGGGCCTGCCGGGTGCTCTCATCGGAGGAATGAATGGCCCGGGCTTGCCGCCGTAAGATGAATTGGACGAAAAGTCGACGGAGAGGAGGCTGTGACGCCAGGGTGTGCTCTCCGTAACCACCAGCCCCTTGAAGGGATCCACAATTTCAAAATGGGGAGTCTCGCCCGATACCGGGGAGACCTCTGAAGTCTCGGAGGGAAAGGTCTCAGCAGGAGTTTGGGGAGATTCTGGCATAGGCTCGAAAGCGGTGTCCGAGGCTGTCTCTGCGCTGATCTCCTGTGTGGGAACAGACTTCCGTGGCGCGGGGCGGCCAGGGCGCTTTGCCGGCTCGGTCATCATGGCGAGGACCGGTGCCTCTCCCTCGGGCTCAACAAGAGCCACGACCGGCTCTTCTGCTACCGTCTCTACGGTTTCGGGTACAGAAGCGGCCACGAGTGTCGGAGCCACGGAATCTACGGGAACGGAAGGAGCCCTGAGGCCGAAGAATACGCCGGCGACGACGGCTGCCGCAGCAGCGGCGACGGCTACATAACGCCACAGGGGGAATGGTTTCGCGGTCTTGCCGAGGGCTGCACTGACGGCCGTCCACGCGCCTTCGGGCACCTCTGCCTCGGCGTTTTCGACAAGCGATCTTATTTCAAGATCGAATATGTCATTATCGGTCGTCATTACAATTCACTTAATTTATCTTTCAACATTGAGCGTGCCCTGAGAAGCTGTGAACGCGAGGTGGCTTCACTGATACCGAGGGACTCGGCGATCTCTTTGTGCGAATAGCCTTCCACCACGTACATATTGAAAACGGTGCGGAACCCGGGAGGCAGTCCTGAGATTAGTCGCAGGATATCGTCCTTGCCCATCTTCTGGACCGGGGACTCATCGGGGGACGAGAGGGATCTCGCCTCCTCGAGGTCGTCGCTGAGCTTGAGTGCGTCCGTTTTTCTGAGGTACATCAGCGCAGTGTTGACAAATATCTTTCGGGCCCAACCCTCGAAAGAGCCCTCCCCGCTGAAGGTGTCAAGCTTGGAAAACAGGGTGATGAAACCCTCCTGGAGGAGGTCCTTTGCTGTTTCCCTGTCACCCCCGTAGCGGAGGCATACAGCCGACATCATGGGCGCAAGCGCGTCGAACAGGGCCTTTTCGGCCTTGCGGTCGCCACGTTTGCACTTCCTTATTAAAAGATGCAAATTCTCGTCGGAATGTTGCATAGGAGGTCAAAAAAACGGTACGTGCACAAATTTCGATAAAAATTTCCACATTTTGTACTATTTTTGCAAATATGTACCTGCCATGCAGAAATTAAAAACAATCATAATAATCCACCTGCTGCTGTTTTCTTGCACCCTGGCCCTGTCCCAGACCAAAAATGTCGACCGCCGGGCCCTCCTTGAAAACAAGCTCATAGCAGCTGTCACCGACTACACCACCGGCGAAATAGCCGCCGCCACCAAAGCCTTCACCGCCATTGTCACGGAGGATCCATCCATGGACGCCGCGTGGTACTATCTCTCGCAGTGCCAATTCTCCAATCGCCTGATAGCCAAGGCCCGTGAATCTCTCGCCAATGCCGTCAGGCTTGCTCCGGACAACTACTGGTACCGTGACCGCCAGGCTCTTATGGAGCTGTATCTCGGCAATAATAATGAAGCCATCTCCCTCTACGAGCAGATGCGAAAGGACTTCCCGTCCCAGCCGGAAATTCTCTATACTCTCGCCAATGCATACATGCGCTCAGGCCGTCTGGATGAAGCGGTCGCCGTCATGGACGACATAGACCGCGAATTCGGCCGCAGCGAAGGCGTCGCCAGGACCCGCTACGAGCTCCTGATGAATCTCGACCGCGCCGAAGACGCCCTCGAGACCCTTCGCCAGTACAACGACCAGTTCGCCTCCCCTGATATCCTGTCCATGATGGCCGAGCACTACGGCATGCTGGGCAACGACACCCTCTCTGTGGCCTGCTACAAGGAAGCGATCAGCCTCCAGGGCGATTTCCTGCCGGCTCTCATCGGGCTGGCGGAGACATACCGCAACTTCGGGCGCGATGACGAATTCTTCGCCCTTTCCGGCGAGCTTGTAAGCGGCGAGGCCCTCCAGCCGGAGGCCCGGCGAATGTTCCTGAAAGACCTCTCGGAAAACCAGACCTACTACGTCCGCCGCAATCTCCCGAGGGTCGATTCCCTGATGGTCAAGGCCGTGGAGGCAGCTCCCGCCGATTCGGCGATAGCCAGAACTGCCGGCTTCTATTTCGCCCGGAGCGGCAATATGGACAAGTCCGCGGAGATATTCCATTCGATAGCGGAAGCGTATCCCCAGGACAGCCTGGCGGCAAGGACGGACATCGAGGTCCTCATCGTCCAGGAGAAGTGGAAAGAGGCCTCCGCCGCAGCTGCAGACGCCTTCCGGCGAATGCCCGACAAGCATTTCTTCCTGGAAATGAAGAATTATGCGGACTACAAGATCAAGGATTACGACGCCCTTATCGCCAATGCCGAGATCATGCTGTCGTCACCGGATGTGGCAGACAGGGTGAGCGCATATTCCTCGATAGGGGACATATATCATGAGAAGGGGGACGACAAGAAGGCGTTCGCGGCGTATGAAAAGGCGCTGAAGCTCGATCCTGGCTACGTCCCGGTGCTCAACAACTACGCCTACTACCTCTCGGTTAAAGGCAAGAATCTCAAAAAGGCCTACACCATGTCCAAGAAGACGGTAGAGGCAGAGCCGGACAACGCCACCTATCTCGACACATTCGCCTGGATCCTGCACCTACAGAGCAAGGATTTCGAGGCCAAACCCCATCTGAAGCACGCGATGCTCTACGGAGGCAAGGACAGCGCCGTGATTCTCGACCATTATGCCGAAGTCCTCTACGCCCTCGGCGAATACGAAATGGCCCGCCTCTACTGGGACCAGGCGAAGGCCAAGAACGACGGAGAGATCCCTGATCTCGAAGAAAGGGTCGCGGCCCGTCTCGCCGCCGCAGGCCTATGAGACACCTTCTCACGGTAATGCTTTTCGCGGTGGCCACGACGCTTCCGCTTCTCTCACAGACGCGTACCCAGCGTCAGAAGGAGGCCCGTTACCGTGAGGAGATAGCTGTGATCCAGAAGGAAATCAAGGCCGTGGAGGCATCCGGCAAGGATGCGTCATCACGCCTCTCTCTCATTGCCACTGAAATAGAGCTCCGCGAAAAGCTCCTCTCCGAAATCAACCTTCAGATAGATTCCGTGACCGAGGCTATCGCAGTCAAGGAAGATGGCGTCCAGGCCATGCAGGAGCATTACGACGACCTCCTGAGGCATTTCAACGGGGTGATCAAGTCGGCCTACAGGGTCCGCAATTCGAAAAACTGGATGCTGAGCGCCCTGTCAGGCAGTTCACCGGTCGCCATCTCGCGCAGGATAGCGATGCTCCGGCGCCTTTCGGAGTCGCTCAGGACTTCGGGCATTGAGACTCGTGACGCCAGGCTGAGGCTTGAGGCGGAAAAAGATTCGCTCGCGCTGATGAAAACGGGGCTCGAGGCCGCCAGGGAGGAGAAGGCACGCGAGGCCGGCGACCTTCGCCAAAAGCGCGCGGAAGAGGAAAAACTCCTTGAAAGCCTCAAAAAGGACAAGGCCGCCTACGAGGCTTCACTCAGGAAAAAGCAGTCGGAGCTCGCCGCCCTCGAAAAGGAGATTGAAAAGGCCATCAGGGCGTCTTCGACAGCCAGGTCGACCACTTCTTCCAGGGTGACAGACAACACTGCGGATGCGTCGCTCGCGTCATCATTCGAAAGAAACAAGGGCAAGCTGCCATGGCCCGTCAGGGGCACAGTATGTGAGAAGTTCGGCACCCACCGCGACCCGGTGAGCGGAGGTACATATAATATTAATGGTGTGGAGCTGGTGACGCAGCCTTCCGCCGGGGTGACGGCGGTATTCGACGGAGTCGTAGACAGGGTCCTCTATATGGAAAAGTTCCAGAATCTGGTCATCATCCGGCACGGGGGCTATTACACCATGTACTGCAAGATGGGCAGCGTCTCGGTCAAGGAAGGTGACAAAGTGAAAACGGGCCAGGCCATCGGCACCGTAGGTACGGCTGGAGGCGAGACCCGTTTCCATTTCGAGGTCTGGAAGGGGAGCAGCTCAGGCAATCACGAGGCCCTGGACCCTTCGCTTTGGCTCAAACGCTAGAGATTGGGGTTGAGCTTGTGCCATTCCGCGATCGGCGGAATGATGCCGAGGGAGATGATCTCGTCCCTCATTTCACAAAGGTGCTTGTATGATGCGTCGAGCGCGGCGATCTCTTCCGGTGTGCCGGTCGGGAGCTTATAATGTACGCCGGTGGCATCAATGACGGTCGGCATGGCCATCATGACGTGTGCGTATTTGCCCCTCTTGACATAAGTGCCTGCAGGCCAGGTGAAGGGCTCACCGCCCATGGAGGCTTCGATCATCTTGACCGAATTGTATGAAGGGCTCTGGAAGGAGCTGCGGCCGCGGTATTCGATGATCTTGGATCCGCCCTGGATGGTCTCTTCCTTGATGGCTTCGAAGTGCTCGGGCGAAAGATTCATCTCCGAAAGCGGCTTGCCGTCGATCTTTACATTGGAGGCGAATACTGCCATGGCCTCGCCGTGTCCGCCATAAGTGTGCGCGCCGGTGACTTTGTACTGCGGTACGCCGAATTCTTCCGCGAGGGCGGTCTGGAGGCGGGTGCTGTCGAGGGCCGCGAGGGTGGTCACCTGTTCGGGCTTGAGGCCTGAATGGAGAAGGACAACGAGACCTGTGAGGTCAGCAGGATTGAAGATGACGACTATGTGCTTGACGTCAGGGCAGTAGGCTGCGACGTTTTTGCCGAATTCCTCAGCGATTTCGCAGTTGCCTTTGAGGAGGTCTTCGCGGGTCATGCCTGCCTTGCGGGGTGCTCCGCCCGAGGATACGATATACTTGGCATCCTTGAATGCGGTGGCGGCGTCGGCTGTCCACGAAAGGTTGACATCGGGGAATGCGCAGTGGTTCATCTCGGCCACGACGCCCCTGAGGCCGTGCTCGTAGATGTCGTAAAGGCATATGTTGCTGGAGAGCCCCAGCATCATCGCGGTCTGTGCCATGTTGGAGCCGATCATTCCGGCGGCGCCCACGATGAGGAGTTTTTCGTCTGTGAGGAATTTCATATCGGGTGGTTTTTTGTGTCTGTTCCAAAAAAAGCATTGCAAAGATAATAAAAATCAGTATATTTGCAGCGCTAAATTGTTATGAATTTGTATGGAGCCTCCCAGTTCTGTCATATCCGTAAACCAAAATTCTCCGGTCTCCGCTTCGGATGACCCTTTATCGGCACTGCAAAACACTCAAGAGTTCCTCCGCGACCTTCACATGTAAGTTCGCGGCCGTTCCGTCGTTCATACGAAACAAATACTAAATGGCACTATATTTAAAGAAAAAACTCGACAACAAAGCCACCATCGGCGTGTGGCAAATCACTGAAACGGAAGAGGAGCTCCTCGCGCTGAGTTCCATCCCTTCCGACGAGATGGAGGAAATTTCCTTCATCAAGAGCGAATCCATGCGCAAGCAGCGCCTCGCAGTCAGGGCGCTCCTCGGAGAACTCTTCGAAGAGAAAGTCTACCTCAGCCACCACGACAACGGCAAACCCTATATCGAGAACGATCCGGTCAACATCTCGATCACTCATACTGAAAAGTATGTCGCCGTGATCCTCCACGACACGGAAGATGTCGGCATCGATCTCGAATCGCTGGACCGCGACTTCTCCGCAGTCGAAAAGAAAGCCCTCTCTGAAGAGGAGATCGACGACCTCGACGACGAAAAGCGCAATACCCAGCTCGCCATCTACTGGTGCGCCAAGGAGGCCATCTTCAAGAGAGTCTCCGTCTACAACGTCGATTTCGCCGAGCAGATCGAGGTCGAGCGCTTCCGTCCCCGCGGCGAGGGCGAACTCGAAGCCACCTTCATCGACAAGGATGGAGACGAGGAAGAATTCGAGCTCGAATACATCACTTTTGACCGTCACGTACTGGTCTGGCTGGTCGGTTAGAAGACCACTGTTGAAAACTTTCTGTCCTTTGTAACAAGAAAGTTCGAATTTAGAACAATTCTAAATTAAATAATAGCTTAATGTCCTGTTAATCTGAAAATTAACAGGATTTTTATTTGCGTGTTAATAACTTTTTTCGCCAAAACCTTGCAATAATGACAAAGGAATAATTTATCTTTGTTCCCCGGAATGAGATATCATTCCTGACACTGAAAAACACCAGATAAAAATAACGGCACCCCAGCCCCTCCGAAAGGCTGGCAATGCACTAACTCGCTAAACCAAATGGTAAAGTATGTAGTAAAACGCGACGGAAGACGCGTTGATTTCAACAACCAGAAGATTGTGGCCGCCGTCCTCAAGGCCATGGACGTCACCGAAGACGGAGAGGACATAGTACTTGCAGCACAGATCGCCGACACCATCTCCAAGATCGACAAGGTCGACATGAGTGTCGAGGAAATTCAGGACTGCGTTGAAAACGAACTGATGAACAGCCCCCGCAAGGAGGTCGCCAAGAAGTATATCGCCTACCGCAACAAGCGCAACATCGCCCGCAAGGCCAAGACCAACGAGATCTTCCAGGCCATCATCGACGCCCAGGTCAACGATATCACCCGCGAAAACGCCAACATGAATGCCGACACCCCCGCCGGCATGATGATGAAATTCGCCTCCGAGGCCACAAAGAGCTATGTTGACGAATGCCTCCTCTCCGACCCCGTCCGCGAGGCCGTTGCAGGCAACTACATCCACATCCACGACAAGGACTACTACCCGACCAAGTCCCTGACCTGCATCCAGCATCCCCTCGACCTCATTCTCGAGCACGGTCTCAAGGCCGGCCACGGCGAATCCCGTCCCGCCAAGAGGATCGAGACCGCATCGGTGCTTGCATGCATCTCCATGGAGACCGTACAGAACGAGATGCACGGCGGTCAGGCCATCCCTGCATTCGACTTTTATCTGGCTCCTTACGTCCACAAGACATACGAAGAGGAGGTCGACAAGGTGTCCGTCATGATGAACGCCGACTACTCCGAGCTCAAGAACCAGCCCATCGACGATTACATCAAACGTGACCTCGTCGGTCTCCAGGGCAAGGAAAGGGCCCGCCAGCACGCCATCAACCAGACTGTCGGCCGTGTCCACCAGGCCATGGAAGCGTTTGTTCACAACATGAACACCATCCACTCCCGCGGTGGCAACCAGGTGGTATTCTCCTCTATCAACTACGGCACCGACACATCCGCCGAGGGCCGCTGCATCATCCGTGAAATCCTCAACACCACATACGAAGGCGTGGGCAACGGCAGCACAGCCATATTCCCCATCCAGATCTGGAAGAAGAAGAGGGGCGTGAGCTATCTCCCCGGCGACCCCAACTACGACCTGTACAAATTCGCCTGCAAGGTCAGCGCCCGCCGTTTCTTCCCCAACATCCTCAATCTCGACGCCTCCTACAACCAGGATGACGCATGGGATCCCAATGACCCCAAGCGCTATATCCACGAGGTTGCGACCATGGGCTGCCGCACCAGGGTGTACGGCAACATCTGCGGTCCCAAGACCTCCATCGGCCGCGGCAACCTCAGCTTCACCACCATCAACATCGTGAAGCTCGCCATCGAATGCATGGGCATCGAGAACAGGGAAGACCGCATCGCCGCCTTCATGAACCGTCTGGACTGGGCACTCGACATCGCCGCCCGTCAGCTCAACGAGCGCTTCAACTTCCAGAAGACCGCCCTCAAGAAGCAGTTCCCGCTCCTCATGAACGGCCTCTGGCTCGGCAGCGCAAAGCTTGACGACACCGACACCATCGAGTCCGTCATCAACCAGGGCACCCTCTCCATCGGATTCATCGGCCTCGCCGAATGCCTCATCGCCCTCATCGGCAAGCATCACGGCGAAAGCGACGAAGCCCAGGAGCTCGGTCTCCGGATCATCTCCCACATGGCCGACAGGATCAAGGGCTTCGCTGAGACCTACCAGCACAACTTCACCTTCCTCGCAACCCCCGCAGAGGGTCTCGCCGGCAACTTCACCAAGAGGGACAAAAAGACCTTCGGCATCCTCCCCGGCATCACCGACAAGGATTACTACACAAACTCCAGCCACATCCCGGTCTACTACCACTGCTCTCCCGAGCACAAGGCCAAGATCGAAGGCCCGTACCACAAGTACGAAAACGCCGGTCACATCTTCTACGTTGAAATCGACGGTGACGCCACCCACAATCCCGAGGCCATCATGCAGATCGTAGACCTCATGGACAAATACGACATCGGCTACGGCTCCGTCAACCACAACCGCAACCGCTGCCTTGACTGCGGCTACGAGGACGCCACCGAAGGTCTCGAAACCTGCCCCCACTGCCACGGCAACCACATCGACACCCTCCAGCGCATCACCGGCTACCTCGTCGGCACCACCAACCGCTGGAACTCCGGCAAACTCGCCGAACTCCACGACCGCGTAATCCATAAATGAGAATAAGGGTACTCGATATCTTACATCAGACAATGGCGGACGGCCCGGGTTTCCGGACGTCCGTCTATTGTGCTGGGTGCAGGCATGCGTGTAGGGGGTGCCATAATCCGCAGTCGTGGGATTTCAATGCGGGGAAGTGGATGAGTGTGGATGAGCTGCTTGAGATTATCAAGGCGGACAGTATGTCCAATGTGTCATTCTCCGGAGGAGATCCCTTTTATCAGGTTGAGGCGTTCACTGAGTTGGCGCGGAGGATCAAGGAGGAGACAAATAAGACTATCTGGTGCTGGACGGGCTTTACAATTGAGGAAATCAGGGCGGACGAGCATCTGGCGCAGATGCTGGAGTATCTCGACGTGCTCGTCGACGGACCTTTCATTCTGGAACAGAGGGATACGACCCTTCTGTTCCGCGGCAGCCCCAACCAGCGCATCATCTACCTCCACGGCGAACCGCCGGAAGATGTGATACCCGGGACGGTGCCACTTGTAAAACTTCGCTGAATTTTTGCTATCTTTGCAAATATGTCAAAGATAGCAGTCTATACGATCACTTCCGGCCTGCATGACGAGAATGCTGTCAGGGCGTTGTCGGACGAGTTTTTGACGGGGGTATTCCCCGACGGGGACTATGAGATGAGGGGAGCGGATTTCAGTGATTTCGGGAGTTTCCCGCTGAGTCTGATATATATCAGGACAGGTGGTGCTGAAGGTATCTTCAAATCGCTGCTGCCGGGGCTTCTGCAAAAGGGGGCCAGGCGCTTTTACCTCCTCACATCCGGCAAGAGCAATTCGCTTGCGGCCTCGCTCGAAATCCTTTCGTATCTTCGCCAGAACGGCCTGGAAGGCGAAGTCCTCCACGGCTCCAACACATACGTTTCCGAGCGCATCAGCACGCTAAATGCTGTGGGCAAGGCTCGAATGGCCATTCTCGGCACGAGAATCGGCGTGGTCGGCAAACCCTCCGACTGGCTCATAGCAAGCGCCGCCGATCCGTCCAAGATATGGGAGCAGTTAGGCGTCACCATCGTTGACATTCCCATGGAAGAGTTTCTGGAGGCGTTCAGGAGCGCTGAAGGTGCCTCCTGCCCTGACGGTATTGCCATGAAACGCGACATCCGCACTTCGTGGAATGACGCCGAGCGCATCTACTCCGCCCTCAAGTCAATCGTTTCCCGCCACAGTCTCGGCGCTATTACCGTGCGCTGCTTCGACCTCCTCACGAGCGTCGGCAACACCGGCTGCCTGGCCCTTGCGAGGCTCAACGCCGAAGGCATTCCAGCCAGCTGCGAAGGCGATGTTCCGGCCCTTCTCTCGATGATGATCTCGAAGGCGCTCACCGGCCATACCGGCTTCCAGGCCAATCCTGCCCGCATTGACACTGGGAGCGGACAGATTCTGTTCGCGCACTGCACCATTCCGCTTGACATCGTCAGCGAATGCACATTCGACACCCACTTCGAATCCGGCATCGGCGTCGGCATACACGGCCATTTCCCGGAGGGGCCGGTGACCGTTTTCAAGGTCTCCGGCGACCTGTCCCGCCGCTTCGTCTCCGAGGGCGAACTCATCGCCAACAGCTATGAGGACAACCTCTGCCGCACGCAGGTTACCCTCCGCATTCCGCCGGAGGACGCCCGCTACTTCCTCACAGACCCCATAGGCAATCATCACATTATCATACCAGGCCATTGGAAGGACCTGCTAAGCCAATTCTGAAATAAACCACTTAATTAAATAAACGATGAAGAGAACTCTATTACTGTTACTCGCAAGCTGTCTGTCCTTTGCGGCAATAGCGCAGACGACCGACCCCCGGTTTCAGGGAACGTATGAAAAGAAAGTAGTTCAAACCTTCAATTTCAGCGATGGAACCATCGGCAAGAAGATATGGCTGAACAAGTATACCGACGGTAAGCCGTTCTACATCAATTCAACCTATTTCAGTGTCTCCACCGGTTCGACCAAAGACATGCAGGTAGACGTGAATGGATGGTACGGCGCTTCCACGACCGGCAGATTCTATTCCGGCAAGCTTCCGGACTGGCAGCTCGTAATCAACGTCAATACAAGTGAAGCCCGCCAATACTATCTGGAGCGTGTAGAGATCGATTGTTATTATCCGGACATGAGGGACAAGCACTTGCCTGAAATGGAAAAGAACACTCCCGGTACTTTCACCAAGATTGTCTCCGGACAAAACAAAGACACGTGGCAGTACACCCCCAACCAGTATTGGTTCTCAACTCTGAAAATCAATATATCCTGGATGTATCGCGTGAAGAGCGTCATGCTGGTCCTGAAGCCGAAGCCCGAGAAACTTGTCAAGAGCGTACCCGACGAGACTTTTACGGTGAATGGCGTCCAATTCACGATGATCGGCGTGCCCGGCGGTAAGTTCTTAATGGGCCCCGATCCGGTTGATAAAACTAACAGTCCCGCCCATTATGTCACCCTGTCTGACTATCTCATCGGAGAGACGGAGGTTACACAGGCGCTCTGGAAAGCCGTTATGGGCGATAGAAACAATCCAAGCCCGAAAAAAGCAGACACCCTGCCCGTGCACAAAATCCTCTACGAAGAGGCCCAGAATTTCGCCAGAAGGCTTTCACAGCTCACCGGACGCGAATTCTACGTACCGACCGAAGCACAGTGGGAGTATGCCGCCCTCGGCGGACCTTTTTCCCAGGGTTATATTTTCTCCGGCTCCAACATCGCGACAGATGTGGGTTGGGCGCGCCCGAAATCCAATTCTCCGGTCCAGCCGGTCAAAACCAAACGTCCTAACGAACTCGGCATTTACGATATGACCGGAAACGTGATGGAATGGGTGTCCGACCCCAGCGGACGCTATCCTACCTACCATGTCACAGACCCTCAGGTCGGACTGCCCTGGGGTTCGGAGGCAGACACCTACTACGTCCTTCGCGGCCAGCTGCTGAACAATACTGCTGATTATGGTGTAAAAAGACGCTATTCAGCTGTTATCAATGAGGATTGGTTCATCAAAGTACTTCAGCCCGGACTCCGTATCGCACTTAAACCCAAAAAATAACCGTTAATAACACAATATGAAAAAGATTATCATCGCATTAAGCGTCATCGTCGCTTTTGCATCAGCCGCTTCTGCACAGAGCCTGAATCCTAAATATTCATCTGAAGCACGCCAGGGCAACCGCCTGCAGATCCTTCAGCGCATGGTGAGCAACATGGTGTGTGTGGCACCCCCGAATGGACAGAAGTATTCAACTTTCAGGATGGGCACCCCGGGCAATCCGACGCAAGAGCCCAAATTCGCCGATGCCGCACCTGTGCATCAGGTTTCACTTTCCACTTACTGGATCAGCAAGTATGAAGTAACCCAGGAAGAGTACGAAGCCGTGATGGGCGCAGCTGCAAACCACAGTATCGTAAAGGGCAAGGATCTGCCTGTCACCAACGTATCCTGGAATGACGTCCAGAAATTCTGCGAAAAGCTCCACTCGCTGACCGGCCTCGACTTCGTGATGCCTACCGAAGCGCAGTGGGAGCTGGCGGCCCGTGGAGGAGATTGGATGAACACCAATTATGTGGTCTATTCCGGCCCTATCGAGAGTACCCGCAAGCTCTCAACCGTTGCCACGTGCTTCTACAACACCGAATATGCTCTCGGATACAGCAGCCCGGTTACGGCGACGAAAGAATATGAGAAGGCGCGCAAGGAAATCAATTCGCAGGGCTCTTATACAGAAAAGCTTCAGAAAGCCAACAAATGGGATGCAGACCATCATCTCACCCCCAGGACCCGTACATGGGTAATCCAGAACATCAAGCCCAACCGTCTCGGTATCTACGACATGAGCGGCAACGTTTCCGAATGGTGCTATGATGCATATGAATTCGGCTATACCAGCAAGAACCAGACAAATCCTGTCGTAAAGAAAGGTGACGCCAGAGTGTACAGGGGCGGCAACTACATGTCCACGACATCCTCTGAGGAAGAGATGACTTTCGTCTGGATGCGCAACTCCACCCACGGCAGCGCCAAGGACGCTCTCGGCAACCCCGGCAGCAAGCTGATCGGCATCCGCCTCGCCATCTGGAAATAATCCCCCTCCAGCCCCGTGGCGCTTAATCAACTGCGCCACAGCTGTTTATACAATTGTCTGGCCCCCAACCCGGGGGCCAGACAATTACATTATGCGCTGATCCTCAGCCGGTTCCGCGCCACGCGCTAGATTTCTATCTCCGGGGTGGATTTGTCCCTGTCGGGGATCAGGCGGCGGACGGCTTTCTGTTTATAGAAGAACCGTCCGGCGACGACCCTGATGACGGTGTAGGCCGGAATTGCTGCGAGCATTCCCAGGACGCCTCCGATGTGCCCGGCGACGAGGATGACGATGAATATCTCCAGCGGCGTGGCCTGGATGCTGGAAGAATAGATGAGCGGCTGGTAGATAAAGTTGTCGATGAGCTGAACGGACAGCATTATGACCAGCACGATGCCGGCGAATACCCAGATATTCACGTCCAGACCTACGCCTACGCCGTATTTCAGTACCACGCAAAGCAGGGCTCCGAGGATCTCTCCGATAAGGGGTCCGATGTACGGTATTACGTTGAGTATTCCGGCGATGAATGCTATTCCGAGAGCATATCCGGCCCCGATCCGTGCTATCAGCCAGAGGCCGAGGAAATCCAGCAAGGCCACGCCCGTCATTTCGACGAGCAGCCCGATGAAATAACGTGACAGCAGTCTCTCGATATCCGAGATGGCCTTGCCTACGGACTCCTCAATGCGGTCGGGGACGAGGGCCGCAATTATTCGGCCGAAAAGGCCGTCGTTCTTGATGAAGAAGAAGGAGATGAATGCGACGGAAAACAGGCCCACGACGATGCCGGCGACCGCAGAGGCGACTGAGCCGAGAAGGCTGGTCACGCTGATGTCTGACACGACTTCTTTGACCCTGTCCAGCAGGACACCAACAGCGTCAAAGTCCTCGCTGATACCGGGAATCACGCTTATTACCCACTTGTTGATATCCTCGATGACATTGCCTTCCGGCAACTTGATGTGGCTGAAAATCGACGCGTCGCTGATTATTCCGGAAATCACCGGAACCATTCTCGTAAACAGCAGGAAGAGACCGCCGAAAATCAGAACCAGCGTCAGAATCGCCAGAAGCCAATCCGGCGCGGAGTGCCCTGCAATGCGGATTTTGGCGAGAAGTTTCTTAATCGGCTTCCCGATCAGCGATACGACGAACGCCAGGACCACATACAGCAGAATACCCCTGAAATACCAGCAAAGCAGCGCCAGTATGGCAATGACACCGATTTTGATCAGGTATCCGGCCAGTCTGTCAACGTTCCTCTGACTGTCCATTGTGCGTTACGGGAGGGTGCAGGATTCGTCGGTGCAGAGAACTTTGTCGGCGGCTGCCGGGGCGGGAGCATTGCCGCCGAGTGCTGCGGCGACTTTGGCTGCCACGACTGTGCCGAGGGCGACTCTGCCGTTTTCGTCGATGAGGTAGAGGGAGGGAATCCATTTGACGCCATAGTCGGCGGCAACCTTGGACTCCTTCTTGCCGGCGGGATCGAAAAGCTGGACTCCGGGAAGAGCCTGCTCCGCGGCGAATGCTTTCAGCGTATCAAACGAACGGTCGAATGATACCGAGACGAATGCGACATTTGCCGGATCCGCGGCACTATACATCTCCTTGAGTTCAGGCACCTCGGCCCTGCAGTCCGGGCACCATGAGGCCCAGAAGACCAGCACGACTTTACGGCCGCGGAAGTCACTGAGACTCACCTGTTTGCCATTCAGATCACCGAGCGTGAACGAAGGAGCGGCAGTCCCGGGGGCGAGGAGGTCGACGGCATACTGGGCGTCGAGATCCTCTTCCTGGACCGTCTGGGCCGAGGCGGCTATGCCCGTCATTATGGCAAGGGCCATGATAAGCAGTCTTTTCATTTCTTGGAGATGGCTTTTTCCGCGGCCTCGGCGACGTGGGCGGCGTCAAGACCGTAGGCGGTCATGAGTTCTGCGGGGGAGCCGCTTTGTCCGAAACGGTCGCCACCGTTGACAAACACAATCGGAGTCGGAGCATTGGCAGCAAGCACGCCGGCGACAGCCTCACCGAGGCCTCCGGCCATATTGTGCTCCTCAGCAACGACCACGGCGCGGGTCTTCCCGGCGGAAGCAATAACGGCCTTTTCGTCAAGAGGCTTGATGGTCGCGAGATTGATAACTTCTGCGCTAACACCCTTGGCTTCAAGTATTTCCGCAGCCTTGATGGCCTCCCACACGAGATGGCCGCAGGCGAATATGGTCACGTCGTTGCCCTCATTCATCACATCCGCTTTGCCGATTACAAACGGCTTGTCCGCAGGCGTGAAATTGGGCACTGAAGGACGACCGAAGCGGAGGTACACCGGGCCGTCATATTTGGCGGCGGCAATAGTTGCAGCCTTGGTCTCATTGTAGTCACAGGGGTTGATGACCACCATCTCGGGGAGGGCCCTCATGAGGGCGATATCCTCCATCGTCTGGTGTGTCGCACCGTCCTCGCCGAGGGTGATTCCCGCATGGGAGGACGCGATTTTGACATTGGTATGGCCGTATGCGACCTCCTGGCGGACCTGGTCGTAGACGCGTCCGGTAACGAATTCGGCGAATGAGCCGATAAACGGAATCTTGCCCGTCACGGCCAGTCCTGCCGCGACACCGACCATATTGGCCTCGGCGATGCCGCACTGGATAAACCTTTCAGGGAATTCAGCCGCGAAGGCGTCCATCTTGAGGGAGCCCTTCAAGTCGGCGGTCAGCGCCAGCACCCTCTCATCCGCGCGGCCAGCCTCAAGGAGTCCTGCTCCGAAGCCGCTCCGCGTGTCTTTCTTTCCGGTATCTATGTACTGTTTCATACTCAAAGTCGTTTAATAATCACCTAATGGAGTTTCGCCAAGCTGACGGAGAGCTTCTTCGCATTGTTCGGCGGAAGGAGCTTTGCCGTGCCATTTGTGGGTGCCGGCCATGAAGTCGACGCCGTGACCCATGTCGCTGCGCCAGAGGATCATGGTCGGGACGCCGGTGCCGAGACCCTTTTTGGCCTCTTCGTAGGCCTTGAGGATGGCCTCGAAATCGTGGGCGTCGGCAACGATGACCCGCCAGCCCCAGGCTTCCCATTTGGCTTTGAGATCACCTTCGCCGGCAACTTCGGCAACGGGGCCGTCAATCTGCTGGCCGTTCCAGTCGGTCATCGCAACGAGATTGTCCAGATGATGATGAATGGCGAACATGCCCGCCTCCCAGATCTGGCCCTCCTCGCTCTCACCGTCTCCGCAGAGCACCCAGACGCGGTTGGGGTCGCCCGAAAGCTTCTTGCCCAGAGCAATTCCAGCAGCTGCTGACAGTCCTTGGCCGAGCGATCCGGAGGGCTGGAAAACGCCCTTGAGACCCTTGCGTACGGAAGGGTGTCCCTGAAGGATGGAGCCGAATTTGCGCAGCGTGCCAAGCTCGGATAGCGGGAAATACCCGGCCCGTGCCAGCACGGAATAGTAAACCGGAGCGATATGACCGGCGGAGAGGATGAATGCATCCTGTCCCGCACCGTCCCTGCGCCAAGTGGCGGGGTCATGGTTCATCTCCCCGAAGTAGAGGGCGGTAAGCACATCGGCGCTCGACATGGAGCCTCCCGGATGACCGCTCCCGGCGGCGGAGACCATACGTACGATGTCCCGCCTGACCTGCGTGGAGATCTGTTTTAACTGCTGAATACTTGCCATATAATAAGATATTAGTTTGTCCTTGTCAGTTACAAATATACTTAATTTATTTTGCAAAACCGGGAAAAGAGCCGTAAATTTGTATTTGTCCCATTTTTGGGAAAACGGGGTGTGGCGCAGTTGGCTAGCGCATCTGGTTTGGGACCAGAGGGTCGTGTGTTCGAGTCACATCACCCCGACCACTATGGATTACAAGGACACTCTCAAATTCTACCCCGATTTTCCCGTCAGAGGTGTCAACTTCGTCGACATCATCCCCCTGATGCAGGACAAGGAACTCTTCAAGCAGCTCACACTCGATCTCGGCGCCCTTGCGGCTTCGCCGAATATCGCCGCTCCGGAGGCCCGCGGCTTCCTTTTCGCCGCCCCCATGCTCATCTCATGCGACAATATCGCGAATGTGATCCCCCTCCGCAAGAAGGGCAAACTCCCATTCGCCGAAGGTGACCTCGTCGGCGTAGACATCACCAAGGAGTACGGCAAGGACCAGATCTACTTCCGCCTTTCCGACATAGCGGCTGGCGTCCCTGAAGGCGACACGTTCAACGTCACCTTCTTTGACGACGTCCTCGCGACCGGCGGCACCGCCTCCGGCATCGCCCGCGGCCTCGAGCAGTGCAAAGTCATCGCCGGCGGCAAGACCTACAACATCAAAGTCACCGACTTCGTCTTCGTCGTCGAAATCGACGGCCTCAACGGCCGCGCCCTCCTCGATGAAATAGGCCCCGTCAAGTCCCTGATCCACATCTAAACGCCTTTCCACCGCAGTTTTTTGCCCTCCGGCAAATTCGCCCGTGGCGCGGAACTGGCTGAGGATCAGTGCATAATGTAATTGTCTGGCCCCCGGATTGGGGGCCAGACAATTGTATAAACGCCTGTAGTATAGCGCTTTAAGCGCCACGGGCTGAGCGGCGTCTGAGCTGGTGTCAGTCTTTCTTCGGGGTGAAGGAGATCATGAGGTTGGACTTGTTGAGGAGGACGGTCGCCTGGATGCCCTGGGGGGAGCGGGCTTCGTAGAAGACCATGCCGCCGAAGGTGGTGGTGTTGGCGTCGAGAGTGTAGCCGTGGGCTTTGACTCGCTCGACGGCTTTTTTGTAGTCGGCCTCGGTGCGGTCCCGGAGGGCTATTGAAACCTCTCCGTTTTCGATGGCTACCACATCACCTGTCTTTTTGCCTTCAGGGAGGATCCAGGAATACTCTGCCGGGATGTCGTTTGACATCATGGCTTCCATCTCTTTCATGTCAGCCTCGTACTGGGCACGCCTTTCGGCGGGAATGTGGTCGCGGTATTTGCGAACCTCCAGTCCGTCACCGAAATCGCCTTCGATGAACTTGCCTTCGGATGCAAGGCCGGCGTGCTGTTTTTCAGCTTTCTTGGCAGCCTCGATAGCCTCTTTCTCGCGGGCGGAATACTCGCGTGGGTTATATTCGAATGAGAATCTCTGTGCCAGTGCACAAGGCGCAACGCTGAGGAGCAGGAGCGCCGAAATAATCCACTTTTTCATCATTTGAACGGTGTTTTGGCCAGGATGGCTGCTACGCTGAAACTAGTCTTTTTGCCGAGCTCGGCGAATATCCCGCGGTCGGTCATGAGAATGGTGTTGTCGGGGACGACCTCGTCCATATTGCCGTGGAACTGCTCCCCGAGCCATGTCACACCGTCACCGAATGTGATGATGTCGGTGTTGTTCTGGTCGTAGGCGATGACCTGGAGATTGCGGCGGTTGGACTCCTTGCCGTGCTTGAACCTCATTGCGACTTCGGCTGAAGAATGCACCAGATTGGGGATGTCAGCCTTGCCGTCCTTGACAGGGCCGACATCAGGCCGTACCATAACCATGTGATTGATACTGACGAATGTCTTGTCCTCCAGCACGCCGAGCTTGAGGGTGCCTTCATAGCCGCCGCAACGGGTGCCGTCGGCGCCCTTGAGGTCAACCGTGAAATAGGGGCTGGACAGCTCCTTGTAAAGGTCTGACATCTCAGCGACCTCGTCGTGGACATTGAAATAGCCGGACTGCGCGAGCTCCTTGAAGGGGAGGGCGTCGCCGTTGAGGATCACTTTGTTCTTGAACTCCTTGTCAAACCAGTCCATGGCGTGGGTGATCTTGATGGAGAAGGAGCCCTGATAAGTGCCCTGCCAGTCACGTACGTCGCTCTTGTCGCCGAGACGGGTTACTCGTTTGAGATGAGCCTCGCAGTGCCACAACTGGGGTGCGGAGCAGGAGAAAAGCGTCTGGTCGAAATCGGGGCTGTACGCGTCGATGTCTAGGTGCCACTCCTTCCCCTTGCCCTTTTCCTGTATCTTGCGGTACAGCCTGCGGTTGACCCTCCAGTAGAAGTCCTCGATCTTCATCTGGTCGTTGAGGACCTGGGTCATGGGATCGCCTTCGTCGAGAAAACCCTTCCTGTCGAAATAATCTATGAGTTTCTTTCCGGCCGTGCCGAAATTGTACATGCCGGCCACGAAATTGATGCCGCCGAACATCTTTCCGGCGGTACCGGCTATCTGATTGCCTCCTGCGGACCATAGACCGGCCTTGGCGGATTCGGAGAGGTACGATGCCGAGAGACTGCTGCCCGATGAGATGGCCGCTTCCCCTGCGGAAGACTGTCCTGCCCAGAGTCCGACGATATCGCCGGCGACTCCGAGAGTCATACCGACTCCGCCGGGAATGACGGAGCCCATCGTGCAGAGCTGTGAGATGACAAACGGCCAGTCGATATCGCCGAGGTCATATTTTGCGGCATTGGCCTCAGCCTGGCTGAAGAATCCCTGGCTGAAGCCGCCGTCGTCCTTGTAGAGACGGTCCATCTCGGCCCAGACATCCTTGATGACCTTGACAATCTCGTCATCGGAGAGGGTGACGCCGTCAATCATCAGGGTGCCGTCGAAACTGTGTTTGCCGACCTTGACATTGACCGGGATGACATTGTCCGTATGGGTGAGAACCCTTTCGAATTTGACCCCCTGGTAAGCGAGCCTCTCCATCGGGGTGCGCGGCATCTGGGCACTCAGTCCCAGAGAAAAAAGTGCCAGCAGAGAGAATGCAATTAATCTTTTCATGGCTTAAAGGTCGGGCTGGGGATGAGCACTGAGTCCTTCGGCGAATCCGAGAGCTTCAAGGGCCGGGAAGAACGGGACTTCTTCCATCATACCGTATTCTGCATGACGGTTGATGGCATAGCCCATGTCATAGAGGGCGGCGAGGTCAAGATACAGAGGAAGCAACTCACTCTTCTCACGACTGATGGCAGCAGCCGTGGCATCGTGATACATGGTGATGGATTCCACTTTGAAAGCATTGTCAAAAGGCTCTTTGATGGATAACATCACGTCGGTGATTTCCTGCCACTTGTAGGCGATCGCCTGGGTGATGTAATTGAGAGTCTCCGTCCGGATGGTCTTGTCGGAACGTTCTTTCAAGGCGTCGGTGGTCATTTCCTGGCGGACCTCTCCGTCGGCATTCATGTATTTGTCGAGCTCCTTCATGTTGATGCCGCCGTACTGTGCCTCCATCATCTTGGAAGCGATGGCCATGGCTTCTTCCTCCGTCATATTCTCCTTGAGATCGGAGCGGGAGAGGCCGTATTCGCTCAGCCTTGCTTCAACCAAGGCGTTTTCCTGCTCTTTGCTCATACCGCCTTCGAGCTGCTTTACGGTATATTCAAGATCCCCGACAGCAAGGGTCTCCGTCTCGATCTTGGAGTGTGACTTGTAAATTGCTTCTCCCTGATCCCTGCGATCACGGCACTTGTCAAGGTATGTTCCCCAAATGCCGTTGGGGTCACCGTTTTTATAAAGGGAAACCATGGTCCCGGCGGAAAGCAGTTCCGGAACGAGCTTGAAGACTTCCAGTGCTGCTGCTTCCCTGCGGGAGCGGACCTGGGCCGCCTGCTCCAGAACGGGATACACCGCCGCGTCGAATTTCTCCGGAGGCTGGGGTTTCTCAATTCTCGAAGTCGCGGGAATCTCCTGCGCGAGTGCGGAAAGGCTCACGAGGAGCGCTGCCGCGAGTAATACAAAACGTTTCATAATTCTGTGGTTATGGTCATGATTCGGCCGTCCTTGATGTGGAGCGTGCGGTCGCAGAGCTCCGAAAGGGCGGGGTCGTGAGTTACGAGTACAATGGTCTGCCCGAGGGTGGACCTGAGTGAGAGCAGGAGGCTGTGAATCTCCTCCTTGGTGTGGCTGTCAAGGTTGCCCGTAGGCTCGTCGGCAAAGAGAATAGCGGGCGAATTAACGAGCGCGCGGGCTATTGCTACGCGCTGCTGTTCGCCACCGGATAGCTCTGAGGGCTTGTGCCCCGTGCGCTCTGACAGACCGACGAGGGAAAGCAGCCGGAGCGATTCAGCGGAAGCCTCCTGGCGGGATCTGCCTGCGATCAGGGCGGGAATCATTACATTCTCCAGCGCGGTAAATTCCGCCAGCAGATGATGCTCCTGGAAGACGAATCCTATCCTGCGCCCCCGGAAAGCCGACAGTTCCCGGCTGGAAAGTTCCCTGACGGAAGTGCCGTCAATGACGATGCTGCCGCTGTCCGGCGTCATCAGGGTGCCGAGAATCTGCAGGAGCGTGGACTTGCCGGCTCCCGATGCGCCCATAATGGCGACAATCTCACCTTCCGAAACCGAAAGGTCAATGCCCTGGAGCACCTTCAGCGCCCCAAAACTCTTCTCTATGCCGCTGGCTTCAATTATCATGGTTTTATGCCTGTATACATCCGGCAGATGCCGAATGTGAATGATCGATGTGTGACAGAAGAGAATCCCGCCGCGCCGATTTCGGCCATGAACGCCTTCCGGGACGGGAATTTGACGATGGATGCCGGCAGGTAGTCGTACGCCGCCTTGTTGCCGGAAATCTTTCCGCCGACTTTGGACATGATGCGGCGGAAGTAGAGGTTGTAGCCCCAGCGGACGATGCGGTTTTCCGGCACCGACAGCTCCAGGATGACGACCCTGCCGCCGGGAACGAGCACCCGGAGCATTTCGCTCAGTCCGCGTGCCCTGTCTTCGAAATTGCGGATCCCGAATGCTATTGCGACCCTGTCGAATGAGCCTTCGGCGAATGGCAACGCCTCCCCGTCCCCGCCCTGGCATGAAATACGCTCCGAGAGGCCCTCTGCGGCCACTTTTGAGCGCATTACCTCCAGCATTCCCTCTGAAATATCGACCCCCGTGACGTGCCCGCTCTGCAGCCTGGAAGCTATTCCGATGGAGAAATCCCCGGTGCCGGCAGCAACGTCCAGGACGCGCAGATCGGGAGCGTCCGCGATGCGGCGAATGGCCTTTCGACGCCAGCGGCGGTCAATTCCCAGCGACATCAGGTGATTGAGCCGGTCGTAATCCGTGGCGATCGAATCGAACATCTGCCGTATGTTTTCCTTTTTTGGCATCAGCGGACGAGAAGGAGGCAGGAAGTTCCCGCCAGGATTGCAAAGAGGAATGTCGACATCACGAGAAGCGGCAGCATGGGATCCAGCTCCCTGTCATGCCGTTTCCAGACACCGGAGAGGTGGAGGATATGCAGCGGCAGCGGCAGGAGCCAGAGGAAATGATACCACGAGAGAGATGTAAGGCGACCATTTAGGACAGCCAGCCTGTAAGTGATTATGAAGAATGCCGTAAAGGCAAGCCATCCCAGAACAATCAGGATTGTCTGGTATATCTTTGCCCGGCGTTCGCCGAGTTTGATTGCTACAGTGACGCGGTTGGCGGCGTCGGTTTTCATGTCGCGAATGTTGTTGACATTGAGGACGCCTATGCTCCAGAGACCTATCGTGACAGCGGGAAGGAATAGCTCCCAAGCGAAATTCTCATAGATGAAGGCGTCGCCCTTAGTCACGACAAAAGCCGCGCCAGTCACCGATACCAGGCCGAAAAAGATAAAGACGAACAGATCCCCAAGGCCGCGATAGCCGTAGGGATTGTCCCCTAGGGTATAATGCATCGCTCCGCGAATGGCCGCAATACCGAGCAGCAAGAGGATGAACGAACGGAGCGTAAAGAGGCTTCCGAGCGCGAAATATATCATTGAAAGGCCGAAAACGAGCGTCAGCACCACGAAGATGCCGATCTCGATCCTCATTGCCTTGATGGTCATTCTGCCGCTGTTTAGGCCGTATTGAGGCCCCTGGCGGTCCTCCGTGTCCGTCCCATGGAGCACGTCGCCGAGTTCGTTGGACAGGTTGGACAGAATCTGCAGCGACACGGTGGTGAGCCCGAGGAAGAGGAGAGTCATCCACGAAGGATGGATGTCGAAGTAGACATACGAAAGGAGCGTTCCGAGAATGACCCCTGAAAGCGACAGCGGCACCGTTCGCAGCCTCATCGAAGCAATGTATGGACGGATGTCAGCCATTGGATTTCTTCCGGAATCTTGTTCTCAGGGCATGGAAGAATCCGTAAGCCCTTGAATTATAATGGAATTCTTCCTTGTCATCAGAAACGGGAAGCCGCCTGGATGCGATACCCGAAACGCCGGCCGTCACCATGCGGGGGAATCCCGCCTTCCTGGCCCTGATCCCGTAGTCGTTGGCGGCCAGTGCGTGACGGTAACGTTCGTCCAGGGGACCGATTGCATCGAATACCGTCGCGGGCACGAGCACGAGGACTCCGTCGAATGTGTGGCAGGGCAGCGGAATCATCCCATCCGGCTGCAAGAGCCGTCCGTCGGCGGAACGGCCGCCGGCAAGAAGATTGCCTTCCGCGTCTGTGGCTGTGCCGGCTAGAATGGCGCGGTGCCGGAGCATCGAGGACGTGTCAAACAGTTCTGACAGAGCATTTTCCCTCAGCTCGAGATCGTAGTCCAGCCAGAGATAGAAGTCCCAATGGCCAGCCTCCGCAGCTCCGAGCCATGCCGTCCGGATGCCGCCGCCCCAGGAGCGGTCACCGGGCGATTTGATGATCGTCACATCCGGGAATTTTTCACGAATATCTTCAGCGATGCCGTCGGAAGAAGCGTCGTCGTTGAGGAAGATCCGGTAGGTGTATAGCCCGCCTTCGACGAGGCGGTCCATCTGGCGGATACATTCCTCCAGGCCCTGCAGGGCTCTTTCGCGGTGGCTTCGCACCGTCATGAGTACAGCGACGGAGAGCATGGCTTAATCGAGTTTGAGTACGGCCATGAATGCGCTCTGGGGCACCTGGACCGTGCCTATCTGGCGCATTCGCTTCTTGCCTTCCTTCTGTTTTTCGAGGAGCTTGCGCTTGCGGGTGACGTCGCCGCCGTAGCACTTTGCCGTGACGTCCTTGCGGACCTGGCGGACAGTTTCGCGGGCGATGATCTTGGCCCCGATGGCCGCCTGGACGGCGATGTCGAACTGCTGGCGCGGAATCAGGTCCTTCAGTTTGAGGCATATCTTGCGGCCGAATTCGTAAGCGTGATCCTCGTGAATTAGCGTCGAGAGGGCGTCTGCCGGGTCGCCGTTGAGGAGAATGTCCAGCTTGACGAGCCTGGCGGTCCGGAATTCGGTTACATGGTAATCGAATGAGGCATAGCCCTTTGAGATGGACTTCAGCTTGTCGTAGAAGTCGAATACAATCTCCGAAAGCGGCATGTCGTAGGTGAGCTCGACACGGTCCGTGGTAATGTAATGCTGGCCGACTAGCGTGCCCCTCTTGTCCATGCACAGTTTCATGATGGGACCGTAGAAATCCGACTTGGAAATAATCTGGGCGCGGATATAGGGCTCTTCGATATGGTCGATGAGCGTCTGCGGCGGCAGCCCTGAAGGGTTGTGCACGTCTATCACTTCGCCCTTGGTGGTGTACACCTTATATGAGACATTGGGCACGGTGGTGATGACGTCCATACTGAATTCCCTCCAGAGCCGCTCCTGGACAATCTCCAGGTGGAGAAGCCCGAGGAAGCCGCAGCGGAAACCGAAACCGAGCGCCAGCGAACTCTCCGGCTCGTAGACGAACGATGCGTCGTTGAGCTGGAACTTTTCGAGCGTGGCGCGGAGCTCCTCGAATTTCGATGCATCCACCGGATACATTCCGGCGAATACCATCGGCTTGACCTCCTCAAAACCCGCGATAGCCTCCTTGCAGGGCCGGTCCACGTGTGTGATAGTGTCGCCGACCTTGACCTCTACGGCAGCTTTGATGCCGGTAATGATGTAGCCCACATCGCCCGTCAGGACCTCCCCGGTGGGGTTGAGCCTGAGTTTCAGGTTGCCGATTTCCTCGGCCTCGTACTCATTGCCCGTCGAGACGAATTTGACCTTGTCTCCCTTGCGGATTGAGCCGCTGACCACCTTGAAATACGCGATGATGCCGCGGAACGGATTGAAGACGGAGTCGAATATGAGCGCCTGCAGCGGAGCCTCCGGATCGCCGCTCGGCGGCGGAATCAGGTCGACGATGGCGTCAAGCACCGCTTGTACACCCTCTCCGGTGCGCGCTGAAACGCGCAGGACATCTTCCGGGTCGCAACCCAGCAGGTCGCAGATCTGGTCCGTGACCACCTCCGGCTGCGCCGAATCCATGTCTATCTTGTTGAGGACAGGGATTATTTCAAGCCCGTGGTCCACGGCCTGGTAGAGGTTGGAGATGGTCTGCGCCTGGATGCCCTGCGAAGCGTCTACGACGAGTAGTGCACCTTCGCAGGATGCGATGGACCGGGACACTTCATAGCTGAAGTCCACGTGTCCGGGGGTGTCGATGAGATTGAGCACGTACTTTTCCCCATCCCGGACGTATTCCATCTGTATCGCGTGGCTCTTGATGGTGATGCCCTTTTCCCTCTCGAGATCCATGTCGTCGAGAACCTGGTTTTCCATCTCGCGGATGCTCAGGGTGCTGGTAAGCTCCAGCAGGCGGTCCGCCAGCGTGGATTTGCCGTGGTCGATATGGGCGATGATGGAGAAGTTGCGGATATGCTTCATGGGATCAGCGTTTGATTCTGACGAATACGCTCAGGGGGAGCACCTTGCCGAACCGGTCGTTCAGGGCCAGTTCGCCGCACTCGATGGTCTTGAATGCACCCCCGAGGGCCTCCCGGACGAGAGTCTCGCCGAGAATTGAGGAATAACCATTGGAATAGAGGTTCAGGACGAGGAAGGCATCCCTCGGGGCCAGTATCTTGCCTACGGAGACGAGCATGTCGAAGAGGAGCTCGTCGAGCTTCCACCTTTCGCCGTCTGGGCCGTGGCCGTATGCCGGAGGGTCCAGGATGATACCCTGGTAGGTATTGCCCCGTTTGACTTCGCGTTTGGCGAATTTCATCGCGTCCTCGACCACCCAGCGGATGCCGTCCAGGCCGCTCCGCTCCATGTTTTCCCTAGCCCAGGAGACCACCTGGCGCACCGAATCGAGGTGCGTGACGTCCGCTCCGGCCGCTTTTGCGGCAATGGATGCAGCGCCAGTGTAGGCAAACAGGTTGAGGACTTTCGGCGCCGGGAGCCCGTTGGAAGAATTGATCCTGACAAGGCGCGAGGTCTCGCGGAATATGTACTCCCAGTTGGGAGCTTGCTCCGGGAATACGCCGACGTGCTTGAACGCCGTCAGGCCCAGCCGGAGGTCGATGTCAAGGTCCGACGCGGCCCCGGAATCGGGGTCGCGCGCACCTTTATAAGAAATGTACCACTGGTCTTCCATCCTGGAAATCCTGTCCCAGGTACCGCTGTCCTCTTTTCCGGCCTTGCCGAATCCGGCGCCGGGGGAAAAGCGCACCGAAGCCTGCCGCTTCCATTCGGAGGCGGGCAGGGAAGGGTCCCAGAGGGCTTTCGGTTCGGGGCGGATGAGAACGTAGCGGCCGAAGCGCTCCATCTTTTCTCCTCTCCCCGAATCGAGGAGCTCATAGTCCTTCCAGGACGGAGAAGGGTACTCGACAGTCATGGACTAGTCCCTGATTGCGGCAATGCCGGGGAGGACCTTGCCTTCGATGGCTTCGAGCATGGCGCCGCCGCCGGTGGAGACGTAGCTCACCTTGTCGGCATATCCCATCTGGGTGACAGCTGCGACCGAGTCGCCGCCGCCGACGAGCGTGAAAGCGCCCTTTGCAGTGGCCTCGGCGAGGTCTTCGGCGATCTGGAGAGTTCCCTTCGCGAAGTTGGGGAGCTCGAATACACCGACGGGACCGTTCCAAAGAATGGTCTTGGAAGCGAGGATGATCTTCTTCCAGTTCTCTAGCGATGCCGGGCTGGCGTCCATTCCTTCCCATTCGTCAGGAATTTCATTGATGGGGAAAATCTGGCGGGGAGTGTCATTGTCGAAAGACTGGCCGGCTACGGTGGCTACGGAAAGGGAAACGTTGACACCCTTTTCCTTTGCGGTTGCGAGGATCTCGAGTGCATCGGGAATGAGTTCGTCCTCGTGGAGGGACTTGCCGATATGGCCGCCCCGGGCCTTGATGAAGGTATAGCCCATGCCGCCGCCGATGATGAGGTTGTCGACCTTGCCGACAAGATTCTTCAGGACTGCGAGCTTGGAGGATACCTTGGAGCCGCCGATGATGGCGGTGAGGGGACGCTGGGCGTTGAGGAGGACATTGTCGATGGCCTTGATCTCACCTTCCATCAGGTAGCCGAACATCTTGTCGTTCGGGAAGTATTCGGCGATGAGGGCGGTGGAGCCGTGGGCGCGGTGAGCCGTACCGAATGCGTCGTTGATGTAGCAGTCGGCGTAGGATGCGAGTTTCTTGACGAATTCCTTCTGGGAGGCCTTGACGGCTGCCTTTGCGGCCTTCTTCTCTTCGTCGGAAGCGTCTTCTGCGAGTCCGCGGGGTTTGCCTTCCTCTTCCGCGTAGTAGCGGAGGTTTTCGAGAAGGAGAGCCTCGCCGGGCTTCAGTTCAGCGGCTTCCTTGTCAGCTTTCTGGCAGTCAGGGGCGAATTTGACGGGGACTCCGAGGCATTCGCTCACGCGGCCGACGATGTGCTTGAGGGAGAATTTGGGATCGACCTTCTTGGGACGGCCGAGGTGGGACATGATGATGACGGCGCCGCCGCTCTCGAGGACCTTCTTGAGAGTAGGCATGGCCCTGCGGATGCGGGTGTCATCGGTAATGTTGAAGTTTTCGTCCAGAGGGACGTTGAAGTCGACTCGCACAATGGCTTTCTTGCCTGCGAAATCATAGGAATCAATAAACTGCTGCATATTGTAAAGGATTTATTCAGTTTCTTTTGAAAGTTGTTCAAGCATTTCTTCTTCAGTGGGATACTGGAGGGCGAAATAAGTCAGGACATCGTCGGCGTAATCCTGGTCGATGAGTTTCTGCTCAACCATGAAATCGAGGATGTCGCTGCCGGCGGAGATGAATTCGCCGTTGTCCGAATCGAGGAGGAGGGAGACGATGCCCATAATCTGCGGCTTGCCCTTGCTGTCGGTGTAGGTGGCCGTGATGATGGGGAGATAGTCCATAAGCACGTCAACGAGCGGTTTTGCCTGCTCCTGGGTGTACCAGGGCGATATCCTGGCCCCGTCGACGTCCCGGGCCACAATCTTGCCGAGGGCATTGTCCAGCACGTATGAGATGAGCATGCAGGTGCGGTCGTCGACCAGCATATCCCTCTTCAGGAAGAACCTTGCGTCCACGACGAATTCGCTGATGAAGCGGTCCATGAGCTCACGGGCGGTGTCTTCCCTGCCTGCGAGGCCGTAGAGGTCGGAGATGTCGATGATGCAGAGGTCGTTGGAATACATTCCCGAGAGGCCTACCGTCTCGATGGGGAAAACTCCTTCCGGAACGCTCGCCATGCACTTGTCGAGCACTTCAAGAGCCTTTTCCTTCTTGTCCTCGGCAAGGAGGGCGGTGGCCGTTTCGGCGAATATGTTGCGCTGGTTGATCACCGCGAGGAAGGTGTAATAGTTCTGGTAGTCGGCGAAATAGTCGCCACGGCTCAGGGCGTCCCATGTGAACGGATACTTGTCCTTGCCCATGATTTTGTCATACACTGCGTCCGTGTCGAATATCTGGCGGGCGGTGTGGTTGTTGGTCTTGAGCGGGACGAGCCTCCAGGAGAATCCGTCGAACATCAGGTAGTCGTCGAGGTTGAAGGTGAATATTCCGCCGCCTTCGGCCAACACGCTGATGGGACGGTCCCATTCGTAAGTGGAGAGATAATCCAGGAGGAACAGGTTGGGCTTGTCAACGTAGTAGGGGAGTTCGAATACCAGTGAATCAAGTACTTCCAGGTTGTTTTCCTCGACGAATTCGCGTCGGAGGATGCCGTATTTGAAGACATTCTCCTTGTTGACAGGGATGCTGACGCGATATGCGGTGAGGCACTTGGTCTCTTCGACCACCGGACGGTCGTCTTCGTCATAATAGGCAATCGCGAGGTGGGAGGTGTCCGCGGCGAATTCTTCAATCACGTCCTTCAGGGGGACGACGTCCCTTGCCTTGCCGTTCTCGTCGGGCCAGAAGTAGCCATAGCGATAGCCTCCGCGCTTTGTCGGCGTGCACAGGGTGTGGTTGACGACCACCGTCTCATTGGTGCCGTAGAGGTACATCCGGTGAGGAATGTTGACCTGGAGCGGCTCGGAGTCGTTGATCGCGGTGCGCATCTGGTTGATGTGCCAGTCGGTGCCGAGCAGGGAAGTGTTGAGGATACGGACGTCAGGACGAACGGATTCAACCTCCTGGGCATACCAGAGGGGGAATGTGTCGTTGTCGCCGTGGGTGATCAGGAGGCCGTTTTCGCCGGCCGAATTGAGATAGTTGCGCGCCATCTCGACGGCGGTGTAGCGGTTGCTGCGGTCGTGGTCGTCCCAGTTCTCGGCGGCCATGAGGGCGGGTACTCCGAGGCAGATGACGGCGGTGGCGGCAGTTGCGATGTTCTTTCCGGTGTTTTTACTCAGGAATGAACCTATCCATTCGGCGAGAGCCGCAACGGCGAATCCGGTCCATACGGCGAAGAAATAGAAGGATCCGGCGTAGGCGTAGTCACGTTCGCGGACCTGGCCGGGGTTCTGGTTGAGGTAGAGGACGATGGCGATGCCCGTCATGAAGAACATCAGGAAGATGAGCCACGAGCCGCGCTTGTCCTTGCCGAACTGGAACACGAGGCCGATGAGTCCGAGGATGAGGGGCAGCATGAAGTAGTGGTTCTTGCCCTTGTTGTCCGCGAGGAATCCCGGGGCGTCGCTCTGGTCACCCAGCATGAAGCGGTCCAGGGGGCCGATTCCGGACTCCCAGTTGCCGAAGAAGGCGTTTTTGCTGCGGCCGTGGATCTCGTTCTGGCGGCCGGCGAAATTCCACAGGAAATAGCGCCAGTACATCCAGTCGATCTGGTAGTCAAGGAAGAATGAGAGGTTTTCGGCCATCGTGGGCTGCTTGTATTCCTTGCGCTCCTGGCCATAGATGTCCTTGTAGGTGCGGATTGGATTCTCAACGTACTGGATATAGGTGTTGACGTGATCGTCGGCATAGCTCCACATCCTCGGGAAGAGCGTCTCTGTGCCCTCGTCGTAGGTGATGTCGGAGGGGCCTTCCGCCTCTATGTATTTGCCGTCAAGCGGTGCGTAGTAGGAGGTCTTTTCGAGAGTGTACTGGCGGTTTTTGACTGCCGAATAGTTGGGGCCGTACACGATGGGGGCGCTGCCGTACTGCTCGCGGCTGAGGTAGCGGACGAGGGTGTAGGGGTTGTCCGGCTGGTATTCGTTGGTGGGCGTCCCGGCTGCCGAGCGGATGATCACGACGGCAAACAGGGAGAAGCCGATGACCATCATTGTGGTCGAGAGAAGGACGGTGTTGAGGACCTGTTTTCCTTTTTTCTGGGTAATGAATATTCCGACGATGAGGGCCACGAGGAGTATTGCGACGAATGCCGCCGCGCCGCTGTTGTACGGCAGGCCCATGTCGTTGACGGCGATCCGGTCAAACCAGGCCGCCATTTTGGGAAGCCCAGGAATGAAGAGGAATACCAGGAAATACACCAGTATCGCCGAGCCTGCGAGAATGGCCAGCAGCTTCCAGAAACTGATCGGCTGCTCTTCCCGCTTGCGGTAGAAGTACATGAAGACGAGGGCCGGGATGGTCAGCAGGTTCAGCAGGTGTACGCCTACCGAGAGGCCCATAAGGAAGAATATGAGGACCAGCCAGCGTGCGCTGTGAGGCTCGTCGGCTTCGTCGTACCACTTTGTCATAGCCCAGAACACGAGGGCGGTGAACAGCGACGACATCGCGTAAACTTCAGCCTCCACGGCGGAGAACCAGAAAGTATCGGAGAAGCAGTAAATCAGGGCTCCGACGGCGCCTGAACCCATTATCGCTATCGCGGAAGACGTGCTGAAGCTGCCGTCGCTCTCACGCAGGACGATACGCTTTGCGAAAAAGACTATCGTGAGGTACAGGAAGAAAATCGTGAATGCCGAGCACAATCCGCTCATCGCATTGATGGCGACCGCGGCATGGGACGGGCCGACAACGAGGCTGAAGAATCTTGCCAGCACCTGGAACGTGGGGTTTCCCGGAGGGTGACCCACCTCGAGCTTGTATGAGGAGGCGATGAATTCGCCACAATCCCAGAAAGAGGCCGTGGGCTCCAGCGTAAGCGTGTATGTCACAAGGGCCACGGCGAAAACGCACCAGGCGACTATGCGGTTCCAGAATTTGAACTTTGAGTTGTTAAATATCGGCATAGTGTACTTTTGTCTTCGTTTGTAACTTACAAAGATAAGTATTTTCAGCGTTATTTGCTATATTTGTGGCATGAAAGATAATGATTGGAAGAACAGGCTGGGGGTGGTTTTTTCCACCAATCCGGACTTTGAGTATGTCGAAGAGTCGGTCGTCGAGGCCGAGACCCTTCCTCCGGCGAAGCAGCAGCTGCGCGTCGGTATCGACCGCAAGGGCCGCGCCGGCAAGCAGGTCACGCTCGTGACCGGATTCGTCGGAAAGGAAGACGACTTGAAGGAGCTCGGCCGACTGCTGAAGGTCAAACTAGGAGTCGGAGGCACCGCAAAGGACGGCGAGATCGCCATCCAGGGCGACTTCCGCGACCGCGTGACGGAAATACTTAACAATCTGGGTTACAAGGCAAAAAGGAGCAATTGATGCCCGTCGACACCCTTCATATCTGGGGACGGGACATTCCCGTGTCGCCGGTCGAAGATGCATTCCCCGGCTCGGAGCTTTGCGTGTCATCCGAAGCGCCGGAAGCGTCGCCCCAGATGTACAGATGGTCGAGTTCTCCGGTCAATTCCACCGTGGTGGTTCTGCTTGTGATCCTCTCGATAGTATTCCTGCGCAATATCCTGAGCTCGATTGTCCCCATCGCCGGATGCTACACCCGTCCAAGGGGTGTGTACAACCTTGAGAGCAACCTCCGCTCCGTCAAGGACCGCAATATTTTCGCAATCCTCATGGTCCTGCCGTTCACCATGATGCTCAGCGGATACCGTATCTGGAACCCCCGTTTTGCTTCCGGTCTTACCGACGAATTGCACCTTGCCGTCACTACCGGCGCCTTCATCGCCGCGGCCTTCTTCCGCTACCTTCTCACCACCCAGCTGAGGGGCCGTAGGACCAACATCGAGTCGTTCAACAACGCCAACCGTTTCACCTACACTCACTTTATCGTGCTTGTGATAGTGATGCTTGCCACTGCCGGCATACTGTCCATTTCAGGCGCCGGATTCGTCGTTTCGAGGCGTATCTTGCTGTGGGTCATGGCAGTTATGGGCGTCATCCTGATTATACGTAAAATCAATATTTTCAATTATTTTTGTTCTCCTTTCGCAAGTTTTTTGTACCTTTGCGGGCTCGAAATTTTACCGGCAGGCCTGTTCGCCGCGGCAGCAGTGCTCCTGTGAGTTGAAAAGTGTATTATAGAAACGATGCCTGTAAAGAATATTCTTGTGTCCCAGCACCTTCCGAGGGTGACTGCTCCATACGATTCGCTGACTGAAAAATACGGTGTAAAGATTGACTTCAAGCCGTTTTTCAAGATAGAACCCCTCACCTCGAGGGAATTCCGCGCCCAGAGGGTCAACATCCTGGATTTCACTGCAATAGTGTTTTCCTCGCGCCATGCCATCGACGCCTTTTTCGGCCTCGCCGAAGAGCTCCGCATCAAGATTCCGGAGACCATGAAGTACTTCTGCACCACGGAAGCCGTGGCAATGTATCTCCAGAAGCACATTGTCTACCGCAAGCGCAAGATTTTCTACGGCACCGGCACCCCCGACAGCGTCATCGCCCTCATCGGCCCCAAGCACAGGGGTGAGAAGTTCCTCATCGCGACTTCCGACGGCGGTCACGCCGCCATCGAGCGCCTCTTCGACCAGGAAAAACTCGCCTGGGAGTCGGCCACATTCGTCAAATCGGTATCGCAGGACATGAAGGACGTGGACCTCTCGGCCTACGACATGATCGTGTTCTACAATCCCGCCGACCTCAAGTCCCTGCAGGAAAATTTCCCTGATTTCAAGCAGGGCGACATCCGCTTCATCACATTCGGCCGCAGCATCGTCAAGGCGATGAACGAGGCCGGATTCAGCATCGAAGTCGAGGCCCCCACGCCGGAGATTCCTTCCGTCGCCAGGGCCATCGAGGTCTACCTCCAGTCGCAGTCGTAACATGCCCGAGACCCCTCATACCCTTCCCGCAAGCGAACGGTTGAGGGGAGTCAAAGCCATTTCCGAACTCCTTGACCGCGGAAAATACCTCAGCGCAGGCTGCCTGAGAATGTGCCATGCGCCGTCGGGTGCCGAGGTGTCCCGTATTCTCGTCTCTGTGCCGAAGCGTTCCTTCAAACGGGCCGTCAAGCGCAATCTGCTCAAGCGGCGTATCCGCGAGAGCTACAGGCTGGAAAAAGCCATCCTGACGGGCGCTCCGCAGGACATGATGTTCGTCTACACCGCCCGCGAGGTGCTTCCTTTCAGCGAAGTGCGGTCCTCCATGCATACCCTCCTGGAGGCCCTCGGACGATGAATACCCTTAAAAAGATACTGATATTCCCCCTGGTGGTGCTGATCAAGTTCTACCAGATCTGCATATCCCCGCTCAAACCGCCGTCCTGCCGCTTCACCCCGACATGTTCGCAGTACGCCATCGAGGCTCTGAAGAAGTACGGGCCTCTTAAGGGCGGCTGGCTGGCGCTCAGGCGCATTCTCCGGTGCCATCCATGGGGCGGCAGCGGATATGACCCCGTACCGTAATTTTTATTATATTTGCAGCAAGATAACCACAGATTATGCTGAACACTCTTCTTGCAATACGCTGGGATGTCGATCCCAACCTTTTCGGACTCAGGATATTCCATTGGTATTCGTGGCTCTTTATCGCCGGGTTCATTCTCGGATGGTACATCATCCGCTGGATGTTCCGCCGCGAGGGCGTGAGCGAAAAACTGATGGATCCGCTCCTCTATACGATGCTTATCGGCACTATAGTTGGCGCACGTCTCGGCCACTGCATATTCTACCAGCCGGAGTACTATTTCGGCAGCTGGCATGGCTTCTGGGAGATATTTATGCCCTGGAAGGGCGGCCTTGCGAGTCATGGCGGCACCATCGCGCTGATCTTTGCCGTCTGGTGGTATGCCCATCACTATGGTCCGAAGAATGGATTCGACTTCTTCTGGATCGCTGACAGACTGGTCATAACAATCTGTTTTGCAGGCGCTTTCATCCGATTGGGCAATCTTTTCAACTCCGAGATTTACGGCGGTCCCACCGACTTGCCCTGGGGATTCATTTTCGTCCGCAACCATGAGGTGGTACCCAAGCATCCGACTCAGCTCTATGAGGCGTTCAGCTACATAATCCTCGGCCTGATGCTGGTCTGGCTGTACGTCAAGAAGGGCCAGGTAATCAAGCGCGGAACGATCTTCGGATGGTTCTTCATCGTACTTTTCGGGGTACGTTTCCTCATCGAATTCGTCAAGAACGACCAGGGCGAATTCGACCAGAAGGTCATCGAGATGTGCGGCCTCAATCTCGGGCAGCTGCTGTCGATTCCGTTCATACTAATCGGTATCGGTTTCCTCGTCTGGCTGGGTACGGGACACGGAAAACCTGGGGCGGTGGACAAGGTCGAGCCGCTCAAAGCGCAAAAAAAGGAAAAAACACACTATGCAAAGAGTCTTAGCGATAGCTAAGGCTTGATTTTTGCAGGAAATGCCGTGCTTTTTACAAGAAAACGGTTGATCAGAAATATGCATATCAAGTCAGGATTGGGCGTCGCCGCGATGGCGATCGCCCTTTTGTTTGTGTCTCCCTCCAAGGCCAACGCCCAGTATGACACGGCGGCCAAGGATTCGTCGGAGACCATCGTTCTCAGCCTTGACGACGCCCTCCGCATCGCTCTCAGCGAGAATATATCGGTAAAGGTCGCCGACCTCGAAATAGAGCGCAGCGAATACGCCCGCAGGGGCAGCTATTCCTCACTCCTTCCCCAGATCAACGGCAGCGGCTCGTTCCAGAGGACCATCCGCAAGCAGGTGATGTACATGGGCGGCTCGTCTTCCGACGACGAAGAAGGCGGAGGAGGCATGTCTTCCATGTTCTCCGGCGTCCTGGATCCGATAATGTACTATATCACGGAGCTCATGAAGCAGCATCCGGGTGCCATTGCCCCTTATGTTCCGGAGAGCCCGACAGAGACGGAGTCCGGAGGTGACGGCGGATTCGAGGTGGGACGTCTAAATACCTTCAACGCAGGTATTTCCGCGCAGATGCCGCTCGTCAACTTCCAGCTCTGGGAGAGTATCCGCCTCGCAGGCCAGCAGGCCGAACTTGCCGTCGAACAGGCCCGCCAGTCTCGCCTCGGGATGGTGACTTCGGTCAAGCAGGCTTATTACGGGGTCCTGTTCGCCAAGGAAACATTCAATGTCTATAAGGAAGTGTATGACAATGCCGTCGAAAACTTCCGCCAGACAGAGCGCAAATACAAGGTCGAAAAGGCCTCCGAGCTCGAATATACACGCGCGATGTCGACCGTCGCCGCAGCTGTTCCCAACGTCTACAACGCTGAAAGCGGTGTCATCTTGGCCCTGTGGCAGCTGAAGGCAGTCATGGGTGTCGACCTCGATATGAACATCGACGTTGAGGGAGAACTCCTCGACTACGCAGACTCAATGCTTCACGATATCACCGAGGGTGAAAATGCGTCGATAGAGAACAATTCCTCCCTCCGTCAGCTGGCCCTCCAGGCCGAACAGCTTGCGACCACCATCCGTATGCAGAAATACGCATACCTGCCGTCCCTGTCGCTGGGATTCGCCTACAGCTACAATGCGATGACGGACGACTTCAAGTTCAAGGATTATCACTGGACGCCGTATTCCTATATCGGGCTGTCGCTGAATATCCCTATTTTCTCCGGCGGCCAGCGTTATTATGCGGTAAAGCAGGCTGAGGTCCAGGCTACCGAGCTCGATTACCAGAGGATCAACGCTGAGCGCCAGCTCCGCATCGCCATTCGTCAGAGCCTCAATGCCATGGATACCGCGATGAAGACTTACGAAGCGGCCGGTGAGGCGCTCCAGTCCGCGGAGAAGGCATATTCCATCGCCGTCAAGTCCTACAATGTCGGCCGTTCTACGATGACTGACCTCAACGACGCGCAGCTCATCCTCACGCAGACCCAGCTCCAGGCGACCCAGGCCATCTACAGCTTCCTGACCGCCAAAGCCGCCCTTGAGGAAACCCTCGGCTATGATTTCAACCCTGAAGAATAAAGAAATACAATATATGAAACGCTTTTTCAGCAGCCTCTGGCTGCCAGCAGTCCTCATCACCGCAGTTTCCTGCGGCCAAAGCGAAGAAAAGAAAGCCGCTCCGTCACCTATGGCCCAGGGCGACGTCGTCCAGACAGTCAGCACCATCGTGACTTCGGCCAGGGACGTGGAAGACATTTCGTCCTATTCCAGTACCGTCCAGCCATACGCGGTCAACAACATAGCCCCGCTCACCGGCGGACGCATCACGAAAATCAGGGCCCAGATCGGCGATTACGTCTCCCGCGGCCAGGTTCTTGCGGAGATGGACCGCGTCCAGCTCGACCAGACAAAACTGCAGCTGCAGAATGACTCCACAGAGCTCAGCCGTCTCCGCGCACTGTACGCCGAGGGCGGCCTTTCCGCATCCGACCTCGAGGCGATGGAGCTCGCATACAAGGTCCGCAAGGCCACGTACGACAATCTGGAAGAGAATACCATTCTCCGCAGCCCCATCAGCGGCTATGTCACGGCCCGCAATTACGACAAGGGCGATATCGCCAGCGCCGCGCTGCCGCTGTTCACTGTCCAGCAGGTCATGCCGGTCAAGCTGCTCGTAGGCATTTCCGAAAGCGAATATACCAAGGTGAAAAAGGGCGACGCGGTCACTCTCACCGTGGATGCATTCCCCGACAGGGTGTTTGAGGGCAAGATCACGCGGCTCTATCCGACGATGGACGCCGCTACCCATACCTTCAACGTCGAGGTGGTGGTCGAAAACCGCGACAGGGCTCTCCGCCCCGGCATGTACGCCCGCGTGACGGTCAGGTTCGGCATCAATCACAGGATAGTGGTTCCCGACAGGGCAGTCGTCAAGCAGGAGGGCTCCGGGCAGAAATATGTATTCGTCCTCAACGAGGACAGCACGGTGTCTTATCAGCCTGTCACCCCCGGCCGCCATATCGGCAACGAATACGAAATCATCGACGGTCTCGAGGAGGGCGTCACCATCATTTCCAAGGGCCAGTCAACCCTCAAGGAGGGCACCAAGGTCCAGGTAGTCAACGACTAACGCCATGAGCATCTACCGTACCGCCGTCAACAAACCGGTCACGACGCTGCTCCTTTTCCTGGCGTTCGCGATCCTCGGCGTATATTCGCTGCTGCAGCTGCCGATAGACTTCTTCCCGGATATCGAATCCAACGTCATCATGGTGATGTCGTCCTATCCGGGAGCCAGCGCGGAAGACGTCGAAAACAACCTCACCAAGGTCCTGGAGAACTCCCTCAACGGCGTCAGCAACCTCAAGGACCTCAATTCCTCCTCCAGGGAGAATATCTCCATCCTCACCCTCGAATTCGAATACGGCACCGACCTTGACGAGGCCACCAATGACGTCCGGGACAAGCTCGATATGGTGAGCCAGACGCTCCCGGACGGAGCGTCGACACCGTTCATCTTCAAGTTCAGCACGGACGACATGCCGATTATCATATATTCGGCGACAGCCACGACGAGCGTGGACGCGCTGGACAAGATTCTCGACGACGATGTCGCGACGCCGCTGGCACGTGTCTCCGGTGTCGGTACAGTGTCCGTCGCAGGTGCCCCCAAGAGGGAAATCCAGGTCTACTGCGACCCCGTCAAGCTCCAGGCATACAACCTGACGGTGGCGGCCATCTCCGGCATCATCGCCCAGGAAAATCGCAATATACCTTCCGGCAGCATCGACATCGGTTCGGAGACCTACATGCTCCGTATCAAGAAGGAGATCAGCGACCCTTCCGAGCTTCTTGATATTGTCCTCGGAACCTACAACGGGTCGAATGTGTATCTCCGCGACGTCGCCCGCGTGAGCGACGGCCTTGAGGAAAAGTCCCAGGAATCCTACACCAACAACACCCGCGGCGCCCAGATCATCATCCAGAAGCAGTCCGGCTACAATACCGTCAACGTGATCAAGGAGGTCAAGAAGACCATGGAGGATCTCCAGAAGAATCTCCCTCCGGACATCAAGTTCACCACGGTGATGGACTCTTCGGACAATATCATCAACACCATCAACTCCCTCAAGGAGACCATTATGATCACCTTCCTGGTGGTTATGCTGGTGGTGTTTGTATTCCTCGGCAAATGGAGGGGTACGCTCATCGTAGTCATCTCCATCCCTATCGCCCTACTGGCGTCCCTGATGTACCTCTACGCCACGGGCAATACGCTCAACGTCATCTCGATGTCGGCCCTCTCCATTGCGATCGGTATGGTCGTGGACGACGCCATCGTTGTCCTGGAGAATGTATCCACGCACCTTGAAAGGGGTGAAAAACCCAAGGAGGCGGCCGTCCACGGCACTTCCGAGGTCGGTATCTCCGTTATCGCGTCTACCCTGACGATGCTGTGCGTATTCGTCCCGCTTACCATGATTTCCGGCATGGCCGGTATCATGTTCAAGCAGCTCGGCTGGATCGTCGCCATCATCATGACGGTATCCACTACCGCGGCCCTTACCCTGGTGCCGATGATGTGCTCCCAGCTTCTGGACAACAAGAAAAAGGACAGCAAGCTCCACCGCTGGTTCTTCAAGCCCATCGACTGGACGCTGGCCAAGATTTCCGGAGGTTATTCCCGCTTCATCGCCTTCTGCATGAGGCACAAGAAGGCCGTCATAATCCTTGCATTCGTCATCTTTGCGGCCGTGATGATCTGGAGGGTCCCGAGGACCGAGACCGAATTCTTCCCCCACGCCGACCAGGGACGTCTTTCCGTTACCGTCGAACTCCCTATCGGCACGGCGCAGGATGTCACCCGCGAGGTCGCTGCACGTATCTATAATAAGATTGCAGAAGACGTTCCGGAGATCCGCGTCATGAGCTACCGTTTCGGCCAGGCGGATTCTGACAACGCATTCGCCTCGATGCAGAACAACGGCACCTACCTGATCTCATTCAGCATCAACCTCGGCAGTATGGAGGACCGTGAACGTTCGGCTTCTGAGATCGCCGAAATAGTGAGGGCCGACCTCCGCCGATTCCCCGAAATCAACAAATTCACCGTCACCGAGGGTGGAATGATGATGGGCGGCGCGTCGTCTGTAACTCTCGAAATCTACGGCTATGATTTCGAAGAGACGGAGCACACGGCCAAGGCCTTCCGCGAAAAGATGCTGGCGGATCCCCGCTTCGTCCAGGTGGCGGTCAGCCGCGACCAGTACACGCCTGAATACGAGGTCGATTTCGACCGTCGGAAGCTGGCCGAAAGCGGACTCTCGTCTTCGACCGCCGCTGCTGCCGTGAGTGCGGCGATGAGCGGTTCGGTCACCTCTTACTTCCGCGAGGAAGGCGAAGAGTACGACATCCGCGTCCGCTACGCTCCCGAATTCCGCCAGAGCATTGAGGATATTGAAAATATCGTTATCTACAACTCCCAGGGCCGTGGCGTCAAAGTCCGTGACCTCGGCGAGATAGTTGAGTCCAAGGTCCCTCCGACCATCCAGCGCAAAAACCGTGAGCGTCTCATCACGCTCACCGGTATCGTTTCCGACGATTATGCCCTCAGTGAGGCGGTTGAGGCTATTGACAATATCGTGGCTGCCAATCCGCTGCCGTCCGGCATGAGCTATGAGATTGGCGGTGACTATGAAGACCAGCAGGAAATGTTCTCGCAGATGATTCTCCTCATCGCGCTGATCATTATCCTGGTGTACATGGTGATGGCTTCGCAGTTCGAGTCGTTCCTCGGGCCGTTCGTCATCATGTTCTCGGTGCCGTTCGCCTTTGTAGGCGTACTCATCGGCAACTGGGCGTCCGGACTGGCCCTCGGCATCATGGGAATGGTGGGTATCATCATTCTCCTCGGTATCGTGGTGAAGAACGGTATCGTCCTCATCGACTACACCATTCTCTGCCAGGAAAGGGGAATGCCGGTCCGCGAATCGTCGGTCGTCGCGGCAAAGAGCCGTCTCCGTCCTATCCTCATGACCACCCTGACCACCGTGCTCGGTATGCTGCCGATGGCCCTTGGCACAGGTGAAGGTTCCGAACTCTGGAAATCCCTCGGTACCACGGTCTGCTGGGGTCTTTCTATCTCCACGATCATTACTCTGGTGATTATTCCGGTCCTGTACTGCGGCATTGTCGAGCATCAGGAAAAGCGCCGCGCCCGTCGCGCCGCCCGTCTCGCCGCCAAGAATTCGAAATGATATGAAAGCAATATTCATCGCATACAACCAGGCGTACAACGAAGAAATCGTTGAAATCCTTGCCGCCCGCGGGCAGAGAGGTTATACCAAATGGGAAAACGTCGGCGGATGCGGTTCCGTCGACGGTGAGCCCCATCTGGGCAATCACGCCTGGCCGACGCAGAACCACGCGCTCATCACATTCGTCGACGACGAATTGGTTGCGCCGATCATGGACGATCTCCGAGGCACGGACCTTGCATACAAGGACCTCGGCCTCAGGGCCTATGTATTACCGGTCGAACAATCGATATGAAAAAGATACTGACACTCGCGGCGGCCGCAGTGCTTGCCATCCAGGGCCTCTCCGCCCAGGAAATGCTCCGTTACAACTACCGTCACAACGGTTTCGTCTACACCGGAAGCGAAAAGTCCACTATCGCGGACAAGACACACCCCTTCACCATGCGTCTCGAAAAGGTGGTCTTCAAGGACAATACATACGCGTACCGCATTACCACAGAGTTCACCAAGGACCGCAATATCTCTATTCCGAAGTCGGCCAAGTTCGTGGTGACATTCCCCGACGGGAAGTTCATCAGCGCGACCCAGTCCTCCTCCCCGGCGTCCAACAAGGGTGTCTACTATTTCGAGGAGGCCAATGTCAAAAAGATGATCGACCTGGGTGTAAAGACTATCGAAATAGTGGTCAGCTGGGATGTCAACGGATATTATACCATCCAGTGTGGCGACGGCGCATTCGTCAAGGCCCTCAAGAGCCAGTATGACGCTGTCAGCGCAGCCAAGGTCCCCACGACCGAACTCGGCGACAACATCGCCGAAATCGCCGACCGCACCCGCAGCCGCACCACCATCACCAAGGCAGAGACCGTTACCGGTGCAAGCGGCTCCCTCAGGATGTCGCTCAATTCCATTTATTATAAGACAGATCTCAAGGAGGACTTTGACCTCAATATGGAAATCGTAGGCGGACAGGACAAATTCTTCGCCATCGACACCCCCGTCACATTCACGCTGTCAGACGGCACCTCCATCACAATGAAGCAGGAAAAAGATGCCTACGGCGTCATCTACTGCTACCCCACCGCCACCGACGTCAAACGCCTCTCCCGCGGCACCGTCAAATCCATCTCCGTCGGCGACCTCTGGTCCCTCACCTTCGACGCCCGCGCCTACTCCCGCACCCTCGACAAACAATACAACTCCCTCATGCAAGTCTCCCCGCTGTAGGGCCCGAGGCATGAGCGTCAGCGAAGAATCTGGCAATCCGGGCGCAGAAAGGCAGGATTATGCGCCCGGATGAGGGTGTAAACGTGTTGCGGGCGCAGGAAGGCGGGTTTTTGCGCCTGGGCAGGGAGGCCGAAATGGCAGGGGGTGTAATAGGTAACTTTGCTTGTACATTTTTTGGCAAAAGTAAATGTTGTGGTTCATAGGGAAGGCTACATTATCACAGAGTGTTTATTGTGGGTAACGCTTTATATCTAAACGCAGATTATTGCTACCACAAAACTTTGTTGACAAATTCGCTTACAGCGTCTTGATCACTCACCTTAATATCTATTGGAAGCAACATACGTTGATAAATCGGCCATGTCCCTCCATCAGAAAAAAATGTACTATCTGGAATTGAGGTAATCCAACCTTCAGGATGCATTATAAATCTATACTCCGGATGGTGAATTGATCGTGTTTACCACAATATCAACTAACGCTTTTGATCTTCAGTAAGTGTAATTCCATCGAATGCGCGCTGAAGATCACCTTTGCTGATCTTT
>CAJODR010000004.1 GCA_905233275.1 uncultured Bacteroidales bacterium
TAATAATTTCCTTGGATAAGACTCGGAAGTTCGCTATATTTGGAAACGGTAATGTTAATATTATATGTATATGCGTAGTTTCAAGTTACATTTAGTCACTCTGGCGCTCGTGCTTGGCGCGAGTTTGAGCCTGGGGGCGCAGGATCCATTCGCCGAAGGCCTGGAGGGGAATTTCGAACGCACCGGAGCCACAAATCACAGCTACGAGCCCTATACCGGCACGTACACACCGGTGCCGAAAGGCTACAAGCCGTTCTATATCAGCCACTACGGCAGGCATGGGTCCCGCAGGCAGATCGGCTCCAGCGGCACCGTGGCGTACGAATATCTCAATGCTGCACGCGAGGCGGGCATCCTCACAGAAGAGGGCGAAAAGCTCTACGAGGACATCAAGGCCGCGTACGAATGCCACGTCGGGATGGACGGCGAGCTCACCATTCGCGGAGGCATGGAACATCAGGGTATCGCGAGGCGAATGTACAAAAACTTCCAGCCCGCATTCAAGTCAAAAGACCGCAAGTTCATCCACTGCCAGGCCAGCATAGTACCCCGCTGTCTGATCTCGATGGCCAATTTCACATTCGCCCTGAAGGACGAGGATCCGGACCTGCAGTACGACTTCATCACGGGACAGAAATACATAGACCTGCTGGCGCAGGACTACTATGAGCGCGATTCCTACAGGAAGCAGCAGTCTGCGCTGAATGATTCGCTGCTGCGCGCATACGTGAACACCGACAGGGTGATGAAGTCATTCTTCAAGGACAGCCCTCAGACAGCGGAGATCGTCAAAGATCCGCACCGCTTCATGCGCTATCTGTTCTCCATTTGCGCTGACGCTCAGGATCTTAGGGAGGAGCTCGGCGGGCTCGACCTGCTGAAGTGGTTCACCCCCGACGAACTCATCGGCCTCGGCAAATTCATGAACGAACGCTACTACAGCTCAATGGGCAACAATGCCAACTGGGGCTACAATATCATCTGGGCGGCAAAGCCCCTCGTCGAGGATTTCATCGCGAGGGCTGATGACGCTGTCGCGGGCAACGATGTGGTGGCCGACCTGCGTTTCGGGCACGACACCGGCATTCTCCCGCTTGCGGGACTGCTCGGACTCAAAGGTCCCGGTGACCGCTACCCCGTCGGCGAGGCATGGAAAAACGGCTATTTCTGCTGGCAGAATATCCCCATGGCGACCAATCTCCAGATGGTATTCTACCGCGGAAAGAAGAACGACGTCATCGTCAAAATCCTCTACAACGAGCGCGAGATGGACATCCCGGCACTGGATCTCCGCATTCAAGCAAGGAGGCTTGAGAAGGGCTCCGAAGGCAATGCGCCCTTCCATGGCCCATACTACCCCTGGCCCGAACTCCGGGAATACCTCGTCTCCATTTCAGAGAATAAGGAATTAGGCAAATAACCCTGGATGGAAACGCCGCTGGACATACTGAAGCAGTACTGGGGATATGATTCGTTCCGGCCGATGCAGGAGGAGATTATCTCCGAGGCCGTTGCGGGCAGGGACGTGCTGGCCATTCTCCCTACGGGAGGCGGCAAGTCAGTCTGTTTCCAGGTCCCGGCGCTGCTGAAGGACGGAATCGCGCTCGTCATCACTCCCCTCATCGCGCTGATGAAGGACCAGGTGATGCACCTGCGGGAGAAGGGCATCAAAGCTCTCGTTGTCCACGCCGGCATGACCCGCCACGAGGTCGACCTCACACTCAACAATGCGGCTTACGGGGACTTCAAGTTCCTTTACCTCTCCCCCGAGCGGCTCTCCACCACCCTTTTCCGCGACTACATCCGCCGGATGAATGTCAGCTACATCGTCGTCGACGAGGCCCACTGCATCAGCCAGTGGGGCTACGATTTCCGTCCGAGCTACCTCAGCATCGGCCTGCTGCGCGATATCGTGGACGCCCCCGTCATCGCCCTGACTGCAACAGCCACCTCCCGTGTCGCCGACGACATCATGGACAGGCTTCGCTTCAGCTCGCCGAATATCCTCCGCGCCTCCTTCGAACGCCCCAACCTCTCATATATAGTAAGGAATGTCGCCGACAAATCCGGCCAGCTCCTCGCAGTCTGCAACGGCGTCGGCGGCAGCGGCATCGTCTACGCGCGGGTGCGCAAAACCTGCGAAGAGCTCGCCGCCATGCTCAGGTCGCAGGGTGTCAACGCTTCATTCTACCACGCCGGCCTCGGTGCCGACATGCGCAGCGAGAGGCAGGAATCCTGGCGTCGCGGAGACACCCAGGTCATGGTCTGCACCAACGCCTTCGGCATGGGGATCGACAAGCCCGACGTGCGGTTCGTCGTCCATTACGACCTTCCGGAGAGCCCTGAGGCGTATTTCCAAGAGGCAGGCCGCGCCGGCAGGGATGGTCTCCCCGCCTACGCCGTCCTCCTTTGGAACGGCATCGACCTCCGCCGTCTCCGCCAGCTGGAAAGCGTTTCCTTCCCCTCGCTCGAATTCATCGAAGATATCTACCATAAGGTCCACATCTTCTTCCAGATTCCCTACGAGGCCGGAGAGGGCCGCCAGCTCAAATTCGATTTCAACGAATTCTGTACGCACTTCAGCCTCCCCCGCGCCGAGACGGCATACGCCCTCGAATACCTCGACCGCGAAGGCCACTGGTCCTACACCCGCGAAATCGACATTCCGACCAAAGTGCGCATCCGCATCGACCGCCGCGGCCTCTACGACACCGACCTCCCCAAACAGGAGATGGTTCCACTGCTGGAACTGCTCATGCGCCGCTACGAGGGGATCTTCTCCTTCCCCGTCTCGATTGACGAGGAATACATGGCCCAGCATCTCGGCATCGGCGTCCCCTATTTCCGCCAGCTGCTCTACGAGCTCAGCACCGAGCACGTCATCTCGTACGTCCCGGCGGCCACCTCTGACGTCATTTTCATACTCCACCCGAGGCTCTACCCCGGCAATGTCGCCCTCAGCCCCAAGCGCTACGAGCTCCTCCGCAGCCGTTACCGCGAACGCGTCGACGCGATGGAAACCTATGCGTCCATGACGGACGAATGCCGCCAGCAGTACCTCCTCCGCTACTTCGGCCAGGACGAATCCGCCCCCTGCGGCCACTGCGACGTATGCCGCGCCATCAGAACCACTCGAACATCCATCGAGACCAGCCTCAAGAGCATTACCGCTTCCCGTGGCGGTAATTACACCCTCGCCGACATCCGCGAAGCGCTGGACATCTCTGATGACTCCGAATCATGGCTCCTGGTCCTCCGTGAACTCATCGACCACGGTGACGTGCCGCCATACAAGGACTGACAATCAAAAAAGCCGCGGGACCTGGTCCTGCGGCTTTCTGTGTACCGACGCGGCGAAATTATTTCGCGCGGTTCTTGTATCTCTGGTAGAATTTGTCCACGCGACCGGCGGTGTCGACGAGTTTGATCTTGCCGGTGTAGAAGGGGTGAGATGTGTTGGAAATCTCAATCTTCACGACGGGGTATTCGACGCCGTCGACCTCGAGGGTCTCCTTGGTGGGAGCGCAGCTCCTGGTGACGAACACAGTGTCGTTGGACATATCCTTGAAAGCTACAAGACGGTAGGTTTCGGGATGAATTCCTTTTTTCATTTCTATCAAGTGTTAATTGTATCCAATTTTGGGAGCGCAAAGATAACGCATTTTTTGGAATCTGCAAAATAATCGAGAGAAAACCTGAGTATATTTTTTTGTAAATAAAATTTAGTAATTTTGTAAGGTATTATAAGCAAATACTGTATACTCAAATACCAATTTGTCCACTGAATGAAACACCTGATTCATCGGATTCTCGTGGCCGCACTGGCCATGGGAATCAGTTGTGCAGCCACATTCGCGCAGCACAACGTGAGAGGTACGGTCACGGACACTGAAGGATACCCCGTCATCGGCGCCGGTGTCATGGTCCAGGGCTCCAGCCTTGGCACTGTCACCGACGTTGACGGTACGTATGTCCTTGCCGGTGTCCCGGACGGAGCCGTCATCGAGTTCTCCTCGATCGGCTACGCGACCGTCACAGTTCCGTTCGACGGCAGGGCAGTCATCGACGTCGTCCTCGCGGAAGACGCCGAGATGCTCGAAGAAACCGTCGTCATCGGTTACGGCGTACAGAAAAAGTCCGTCGTGACCGCCTCCATCGCCAAGGTCTCCTCCGAAGACCTCGGACTCACCGCACCGTCCAGAGTCGACGACGCCCTCAAGGGCCTCACCGCCGGCGTGCAGGTAACGTCCTCCTCAGGACAGCCCGGTGCATCCTCCCGTGTCCGCATCCGCGGTATCGGTACCGTCAACGATTCCAACCCGCTCTACATCGTGGACGGAATGCCCATGGGCATTGACGGAATCGACTACCTCAACCCTCAGGACATCGAGTCCATCGAAGTCCTCAAGGATGCTGCCGCAGGCGCCGTCTACGGTGCCCGTGCCGCCAACGGTGTCGTTCTCGTGACGACCAAGAAAGGCGCAAAGGGCGGAGCCGTCATCAACTACGACTTCTCCTACGGCATCTCCAATCCCTGGAGGATGAGGGAAGTCCTCAACGCCAGCGAATATGCCGTCATGATCAATGAAGGCATGATGAACGCCGGCATGGCGCCCCGTTACGCAGACCCCTGGAGCTACGGCGAAGGTACTGACTGGCAGAAGGAAGTCTTCAACCGCAACGCACCCAAGCAGTCCCACGAACTCTCGGTATCCGGAGCCTCCGACAAGGTCAACTACTATCTCTCCCTCGGCTACACCGACCAGGAAGGTATCGTTGGCGGCAACTTCGACCGCTCCAACTACCGCCGTCTCTCCCTCCGTTCCAATACTATTTATAATGTAATGGACGCCAGGGAAGAGCGCAATTTCCTCAACGAACTCAATCTCACCTCGCAGCTCTCCTACTCCAACATCAACGCAAAGGGTGTTACTGAGAACTCGCAGTGGGGTTCACCTCTCGGTTCTGCACTGGCCCTCTCCCCTATTCTCGGAGTATACGCCACGCCCGACCAGGAAGCCGTCTACAACACCATCTACGCCGGCCAGACACTCCTTTCCGGCGAAGACGGCATCTACATGATCCCCGGCATGGACTACAACGAAATGGTCAACCCGATCGCTTCGATGAGCCTTCCGGCGAATAACAGCTGGACCCACAAGTTCACCGCCAACTTCGCAGGCGAAATCCGCCTCTGGGACGAACTCAAGTTCAAGTCCTCGATCGGATTCGACCTCGGATTCTGGGGCAATGAGGGCTACACTCCCCTCTTCTACCTCAGCGGCAACAACAAGGCAGAGAACTCCAACGCCAACGCTTACAGCGCACAAAGTTTCGTATACCAAGTTGAGAACGTCCTCTCCTACAGCAAGACCATCGGCAGGCAGTGGCGAGGGGCCGGGACCCGCGCATCACGCTGGAGACCCACAAGTCCGTCGGCAGGTACTACTACATAGCCGGGTACATCGACAACGCCACCGGTCTCCAGGAAGACGGCCGCATGAGCGTCTACGGTGCATATTACACTGAACACCGCCTCGCGTCCTACTTCGCCCGTGCCGACTACAACTACGACGAGCGCTACATGGTCCAGGCGACTGTCCGCCGTGACGGTTCGTCAAGATTCGGCTCCAACAACAAATGGGGTATCTTCCCGTCCTTCTCGCTCGGTTGGAATATCCATAAGGAGCCCTACATCAAGGACTATATCCCTTCCTGGCTCGACAACGCCAAGCTCCGTTTCTCATGGGGTAAGAACGGTAACGAGAATATCGGCGACTTCCGCTACACCGTAATGACTTCCCGCGACAACAACTACATCTTCGGTCCCGGAGAAGGTATTGCTGTCGGCGTCAAGTCCAGCGGTCTCGCCAATCCCGATCTCCGCTGGGAGGAATCGGTCCAGACCAACGCCGGTATCGACCTCGGATTCTTCCGCAATTCCCTCACCATGTCCTTCGACTGGTACAAGAAGAGAACCAACGGCATGCTCATGGAAATACCGATCAACTCATACGTAGGCGAATCCAAACCCATCGGCAACGTCGGTATCATGGACAACACCGGTGTTGAAATGGAGGCCGCTTACAAATTCTCCGTCAGGGACTTCAATCTCCGCATCGGCGGCAACCTGACCTATCTCCGCAACAAACTCGTCAACCTCGGTAACGAGAGCGGTTTCCAGGATTACGGTTCGTTCCAGGGCGCAGGTGCTATCTCCCGCGCTGAGAACGGCAAGCCTTTCGTATTCTTCTATGGATACAAGACTGACGGCATCTTCCAGAATGTCGACGAGGTCGCTGCATACACCGGTCCTGACGGCACTCCCATCCAGCCTTCAGCAGTCCCCGGCGATGTCCGCTTCGTGGATGTCAACGGTGACGGCAAGATCGACGACGAGGACCGTACCGACATCGGCAACGGCACTCCTGACTGGACCTGGGGTCTCAACCTGAATGCCAACTGGAAAGGATTCGACTTCTTCATGCTCTGGCAGGGCACCCTCGGCAACCAGGTCCTCGACCTCACCCGCCGTGTCGACATCTCCGAATCCAACCTCCCGGCTTACATGCTCGGTCGCTGGACAGGTGAAGGCACTTCCAACAGGCTGCCCAGATTCGTCCGCGGTGACGCCAACAACTGGAAGATTTCCGACCTCTATGTCTATGACGGCTCATACGCCCGCCTCAAGAACATCCAGCTCGGATATACTCTCCCCCAGCGTGCTACCGAGAAGATCATGATCTCAGCTCTCCGCCTCTATGTCGGTGCCGAGAATCTCCTGACCTTCACCAAGTATCACGGTTATGATCCCGAAATCTCTTCCGGCGGCACATCCCTCGGAATCGACTACGGCGTCTATCCTCAGGCCCGTACGTTCATCGCCGGTGTCAGCGTGAAATTCGGCGGCGGAGCCGGCCATGGCCGCAAGTCCGTCGAGCCCGTCTCCTACGCTTCACCGACCAAGGTCGTTGAAAAGGTCGTAGAGAAAGTAGTCGAAAAAGTGGTTGAGAAACCCGTCGAGAAGATTGTCGAGAAAGAAGTCATCAAGGAAGTCCGCGTTCCCGGCGGCAAGTTGGAAGGCACATACGAAGATGACGTATACTTCGTACTCGGCAAGGCTGAAGTCCGTCCGGACGAGGCATTCAAGCTCGGCCGTATCGCCCAGATCCTCATTGACAACCCCGATGCCACCATCACCGTCACCGGCTATGCCGACAGCGGCACAGGCACCGCGGCAATCAACCAGGACCTCTCTGAAAAACGCGCGGCGACTGTCGTCGACATGCTCACCAATGCAGGTGTGGCAGCATCCCGCATCAAGTCTTCCGCCACCGGCGGCGACCGCGATGCCAAGGATTCCGCCGAATCCAACCGCGTAGCCGTATGTATCATCAAATAAACAGCGCGACGATTATGAAAACTCTTAAGATATTTGCTGCAGCCGCGCTTGGCTTGTTCGTGACTGCCTGCGGGGAAGATTTCCTCACAGTAGAGCACCCTACCGCTTCTCCTCTCGAGGAATATTTCACCACCGAGGAGCATCTCGAGGAAGCCGTCATCGCCGCTTATGACCCTCTCGAGTGGTTCGACTGGTTCTCCGGCCAGTACAATCCCGTCAACATCATGTCAGACATCATGGCCGACCAGATCTGGGTCGGTGGTTCCGACCGTTCGGACAACATGTTCTGGCACCTTCTGATGAATTACGAAGCTCTTCCGACCCAGACGATTTCCGGTATCTGGAGCGACGCCTATTCCGGCGTCAAACGTTGCAACGACGTCATCCAGTACATCGGCTGGACTACCGATGCGACCGAGGACGAACTCAAGCTCGCCGAGGCACAGGCAAGGGTTCTCAGAGCCTACTACTACACCATTATCTGGAAATTCTGGGGCAATATCCCCTACTTCGAGGAAAACGGTTCTTCCGACTTCACCTATCCCCAGCTGACCGCTGACGAGGCATACGATAAGATTATCGCCGACCTCGAAGGAGCAATCGCCCTCAATGCCCTTCCGATGAAGTGGACCGGCGAGAATCAGGGCCGCGTATCCAAGGCCATGGCCTATATGCTCTATGCGGAACTAACTATGTACCAGAACGATACCGCACGTCTCGGCACCGCCCTGAACTACATGAAGGAAATCATTTCCTCCGGCGAATATGCCCTCATCCCCGACTACGGCGTCCTCTTCAAGGAGGAAAGCGAATGGGGCAGCGAGACCATATTCGACATCAACTACAAGGATGACAACGCGGTCCGCAGCTATAACTGGCCCAATGGTGCAGGCGGCACCGTTCTACCCAGGCTCATCAGCCCCAACGCCTGGACAGGTGATGCTATTCACGACAGTGGCTGGGGCTTCGCTCCCATACGTCAGTCGACATTCGACATGTTCGAGGACGGAGACACCCGCCGCGATGCAACCTGCTGGAATGTAGGCCCCGCAAACGGCTACAACCCCCGTTACCAGGACACCGGTATCTTCCTCGAGAAGTATGTCGCCTACAAGGCCAACAACGCCGACCAGCTCGCCGACGGTGACCTCAACTTCAACAACAACCTCCGCATCTACCGCTACGCTGAGACCCTTCTCAACGCTGCGGAACTCGTCGTCCGCGGCTACGGCAGCGGTGACGCCGAAGGCTGGCTCAACGAAGTTCACGCCCGTGCAATCCCGGGCACTACCGTCCAGCTCTCGCTTGAATCCATCAAGGAAGAGCGCAAGCTTGAATTCGTCGGCGAAGGCAAACGCTACTGGGACCTCGTCCGCTGGGAGCTCACCAATGACGCCGACGGCATCAAGGCCTCCGCAGTCCTCGTTCCCGACGAATTCGGTTACCGTACCAACACCTGGAGCTCATCCAAGAAGTACATTCCCATCCCCCAGGGTGAGATCGACTCCGCTTCCGGAAAGAGCAACGAGCTCAAACAGAACGACTACTAATATTCTCCAGACATGAAAAAGTTACTTTACATACTTGCCGCTGCGGGAATCATTGCAGCCTGTTCTCCCGAGGAGATCAATCATCCTTCCGAGGCTGACATCCCCGCGACTGCATCGGCATTCGAACCGGTCATCTCGGTGGACCAGGAGACCAACCAGGTCACCTTCACCCTTGGGACCGAGGCCATCATCCCTGTCTGGGTCTTCCAGGACAAGGACGGTGAATGGACCGAGTACCACACCGGAGACGGATTCAAGAAGATATTCGCCTCTGCGGGCGACTACGCGGTCCGCTTCTACGCGATGAACGCAGCCGGAACCACTCCCGACTACGTCACCAAGACCTTCCACATCAACAACACCCTCGTCAACTTCGACCGCTACATCCGCTATCTTGCGGGCAGCAGCGAGAAGACATGGCGCATCGACAACTCCCTCGACGGACATCAGGCCTGCGGCGAATCCGTAGCCAATGCAGCCGGCTGGTGGGCCGCCAAGCCCGACGAGAAAGCCGACTACGGCCTCTATGACAACCGCCTCACCTTCACCGCCGACGGCAAGTATACCTTCGATCCGGGCGATGCAGGAACTGTCTATGTCAACACCGGCGTCACCGCATCTCCTTACGGTGAATTCAGGCAGGACGCTGACTACAACGTGGCTGTCGAAGCCCAGACGACGACTTACTCATTCGCCGTTGACGGCAACGACCTGCTCCTCACCTTCCCCGAGGGCACGCTGTTCCCGTACATCCCGAACAATGAGTTCATCTCCAACGTGACCTTCAACGTCATCAGCCTCGACGCCAACGCGATGGACATCGTCTGGTACACACCGACAGGAAACAACGGCGGTCCGATCGCATGGCAGTTCCTCCTGACGTCCAAGGCCGGTGAGTTCGTCTTCAACGGCTTCAAGTACAACGCCGAATCCAACATCTGGAAGCCCGCTGACGAAGAAGGCCACACCACGGTCAGCTACTACTACGCACCGGGCTGGAGCCAGATCGCAGATCCCGAGATGACCCACAGCGGTTCCAAGTACACCTGGACCCTCCCTGAGGCCACTTCAGAACGTTGGCAGGCACAGGTCTTCATCGTTCCCGATCCGGCCATTTCGCTGACATCAGCCAAGAATTACGACTTCTCCTGCATCCTCAACGCTTCGGCGGCATTCACCGCAAAGGTCAAGGTCCATCGCTTTGACGAGAACGGATCCGATGCCGACAACGCGACCACTCTCGTTGACGCCGAAGTTCCGCTGACAGCGAATGAAGACGTGATCTACTACCTCAGCGACATCCCCGGCATTGACGCTAACAACATCCGCATCGTACTTGACTTCGGCGGCAACCCTGCCGGAACTGATGTCACAGTGTCCAACATTGTCATCAAGGACCACGCTATCGATGACGGCACCGTCCTGCCTGAAGAGAATCCCGACAATCCGGAAGATCCCGACAAGCCCGGCTACACCTACGGAGACAATCTCCTCGGAGGCCTGACCTTCAAGGAGCACTGGTTCAGCGCAGCCGGATGGGGCGGCGGTCTCGATCCCGCTCTTACCTTCGAAGGCGGCAAGCTTACCCTAACCGTTCCCGAGGTTGGCGGTGAAGAATGGATGGGCCAGGTCAAACTGGTCGCCGACGTCGCAGTTGATCCCGAAAAACGCTATTCCTTCAGCGCCAAGATCGAATCTGCCGAAGATGGCACTGCCACAGTCAAGCTTGCTGATGCAGCTGACGACACCAATCACGCATTCTTCTATGACAATAAAGTAGCGCTCACAGGCTCACAGGTGGTCTCTTATGTCAACGAGCCCACTTCCCCGGACCAGGCATACGACGCCGTGATGGTAATATTCGACTTCGGTCGAATGGCCCCCGGCACCGAGATCACCGTCACTGAAATCCAGCTCCGCGAGATTACCGGTGAAACCGGTGGAAACGACGGTCCGATCGAAGGTGAAAACCTCTGGGCCGCTGCTGAAGTCGAGTACACTTACTGGTACAGCGAAGGCGACTGGAGCGGTAATCTCGCCCCTGCAGAGCAGGAATTGCTCGAAGGCAACGGTCTCCGCGTCGTGATGCCCGACGGAATCGGCGGCTCCGAATGGATGGGCCAGAATGCCCTCCACGCCCCCGGAATCAATGCTTCCAAGGATGAGGCATACGACTTCTGGATGACTCTCGAGGCTGACGAGGACATGACTGTCACCGTCAAGCTCGCCTGGAACGGCCACGATACCACCAACGCATTCTTCTACGATCCGAACGTCTCCCTCAAGGCAGGTGAACCGCTCGTGTACCAGCAGCTGAATATCATCACCGATCCCAAGGCTGATGAGCGCAACGACTACGAAGGTATCGTCCTGTTCGTCGATACCGGCCGCAGCCCTGCCGGTTCCGAGGTCAAGATGACTGGTATCCACTTCCAGAAGCACATCGCAGGCGGAGGTGAACCGGAACCTGAAGAATCGGACTACACCACCAACGATCCGACCATCGACCCTTCAATCTACAAGATTGAGGCTGAAACCAACCTCTGGCGCAAAGCTGCTATCAGTTTTGACTACTGGTACAGCGAAGGCGACTGGAGCGGAAATCTCGCTCCCATAACCTTCAAGGCTGACGACTGGAGCGGTCTCAAGATCATCGTTCCCGAAGGCATCGGAGGCAACGAATGGATGGGTCAGAGCAAGTGGCACACAGATATTCCCGCTTCGAAGGACGGCCTGTATGACTTCTGCTTCTCGGTGAAATCGGACGAAGACATCCCCGCCATGACTGTCAAACTCGCATGGGAAGGCAATGACAATGACCATTCTTTCTTCTATGTCAACAACGCTGTGGTCAAGGAAGGCATCAAGTATCAGTTCCGCATGCAGGCCATGGCCCCCGATGTGGACTACGACAAGATCGTCCTCATCATCGACCTCGGCCGCTGCAAGGCCGGCACAGCCGTGACTATCACGGACTTCTGCTTCCAGGCCAATGCCGCTTCTACAACGAAGACTGAAATCTGGCCGGAGCCCACAGGCGTAACTCTCGGTTACTATTATGCTCCCGGCTGGAACCAGATCGCTGATCCCCAGTGCGAGATCTCCGGTTCGAAGTTCACCTGGCAGTTCCCTTCAGCCACCTCTGATCGCTGGCAGGCACAGGTGTTCATGGTCCCGACCGCGGCCGTTGCTTTGAGCGCAGCCTCCGTTTACGATTTCCAGTGCACCATCAACGCCTCGGCGTCATTCACCTGCAAGGTCAAGCTGCATCGTTACGACGAGGAAGGCTCTGACGCCGACAACGGCATCTTGATGCTCGACCAGGACGTAGCACTCACGGCTGACCAGGATGTCACCGTTTCCCTCAAGGACCTCCAGGGCATTGACGGCAACAACATCCGTATCGTCATGGACTTCGGAGGCAACCCCGACAATGCCGAGGTCTCCGTAAGCGGAATTTCACTCAAGCGTCATGATTAGCAAACGCATTCTCTCTCTTTTCGCCATCCTGTCGTCGCCGGTGCTCCTCGCGGGCTCCTGCGACGGCGGAGGTGACGAGCCGGCAAAGCAGGAAAGCATCACGTTCTCACCGACGGAGCTTTCCTGCACCGCTGCCGGGGGTTCTCTCACCCTTGCCGTAAACGCCTCGGGGGCCTTCCAGGCATTCCCCGCAGATGGCTGCGAATGGGTGACCGTAGATCCCTCCTACAGCGCCGCCAAGACGGCGAATATTACCGTAAAGGTAGGCGAGAATGCCTCGTACAAGGACCGGACTACCGAGATCACACTAAAGTGCGGCACCACCCGCGTCAAGGTCCCCCTGACGCAGAAAGCCATGCAGAAGGGCGAACTCGAGATTGACGTCCCCGAAGGCTACCACCTCGACTGGCATGACGAATTCGACACCGACGGCGCCCCGTCCAGTTCCGACTGGAAGTACGAAACCGGTGGCGGCGGCTGGGGCAACAACGAGATCCAGATCTACGCCGCCGGCTCCCAGAACGGCCAGCAGCTCGCGGAAATCTCCGACGGAAGCCTGAAGATCAAGGCGATGAAGATTTCATCGAATATCTATTCCATCAGGATGAACACCAAGCGCTACTGGACCTACGGCTGGTTCGAGGCCCGTCTCAAGGTCTCCGACGTGCCCGGCGCATGGCCCGCCTTCTGGATGATGCCCCAGAACTTCACCACCTGGCCCGGCGACGGCGAAATAGATATAATGGAATACGCCATCTCCACCCAGGGCAAGGACAAAGTCTCCTCCAGCATCCACTGCAAGTCGTTCAACCACACGATCGGCACCCAGAAGACGCACGTCAAGTCCATCTCAGGCGCAGCCACCGAATGGCATGTCTACGCCTGCGAATGGACCGCCACCGAGATGAAGTTCTACGTCGACGGCGCGCTCCATTTCACCTTTGCCAACGACGGCCAGGGCTACGACCACTGGCCCTTCTACACCCCCTTCTACGTCAAATTCAACATGGCATGGGGCGGCAACATGGGCGGCACCACCGACGAAACCAAACTCCCCGCCGTATACGAAATCGACTACATCCGAGTCTTCCAGAAAGACTGACGCACATCGACAAAAAAAGCCTCCCGCAAGTTTCGGGAGGCTTTTTTTGTAAGAGGAGTCCTGTTATCAGAGCTTGCCTTCGTTGGCGGCTTTGACCATTTCCTCATTGGCGGTGATGTAGATCTCGACGCGGCGGTTCTGCTGACGGCCTTCGGCGGTGTCGTTGTCGGCTACCGGGAAGTTGTAGGCAAGACCTTCGGCGGTCATACGGCTGGTGTCGACGCCGCAGCCTTTGAGATACTTAAGGACGGATTCGGCACGCTGCTTTGAGAGGCGCTCGTTGACCTCGAGGGTGCCGGTGTTGTCGGTGTGGCCGTAGATGGTGAGGTTGGTTTCACTCATGTCGCCCATCTTGGTGGCGAATTCCTTGAGCTCGGCCTTGGCGTCAGCGGAAAGGTTGGCGCTGTTGGTGGCGAAGAGGATACCGCTGTCGAATGTGACCTTGAGACCCGGGAGACCGTTGACGTCCTGGACGTTCTCGATGGTGGCGTTTTCGAGGGCTGCGAGTTCTTCGGCCTTCTTGTCCATCTTCTTGCCGATGGCTGCACCTGCGCCGCCGCCGATGGCGGTACCGATGGCTGCACCGATGGCTGCACCCTGGCCGTCCTTGCCGATAAGATAGCCGATGCCGGCGCCGATGGCTGCACCTGCGCCGCTACCGATGAGGGCGCCGCTGCCTGTCGAAGTCAAACCGCATCCGAATACCATGGGGACGCAGAGGAAAAGGAGTACAATTTTTTTCATAACGCGTTATTGATATTAAGTAGTGTTCTTTCAATCTGCTAAATTAGCAAAGAGCGGCCAAAAATGCAAATATTTCGTAAATTTGCCCCATGAAATACTTAGTACGCATCGCGGCAGCACTCATCGCCGCACTCTCAATCCTTTCATGCAGCAGCGACAAGCCTGCATTCGAATCCGTCCAGGGAGATCCCCTCGACGCCCGCATCTACACCCTTGACAACGGCCTCAAGGTCTACATGACCGTCAACAAGGACGAACCCCGCATCCAGACCTACATCGCCGTCCGTTCCGGCGGCAAGAACGATCCCGCCGACAACACCGGCCTCGCCCACTATCTCGAGCACATGATGTTCAAGGGCACCCAGCAGTTCGGCACCCGCGACTATGCAGCGGAAAAACCCATGCTCGAGGAAATCGACCGCCTGTTTGAGCAGTACAGGACACTGACCGATCCCCAGGAGCGCCTTGACCTGTATCACGTGATCGACTCCGTGAGCTACCAGGCTTCACTCCTCGCGATTCCCAATGAATACGACAAGCTGATGTCCATCATCGGATCGGAAGGCTCCAACGCATACACATCCAACGACGTTACCTGCTACGTCGAAGAGATTCCCTCCAACCAGATAGAGAACTGGGCCAAGATTGAGGCCGACCGCTTCCGCAACTGCGTATTCCGCGGCTTCCACACCGAGCTCGAGGCCGTCTATGAGGAGAAGAACATGGGACTCACCTCCGACAGCGAAAAGGCCATCGACGCCATCGATTCGATGCTTTTCATCAAGCACCCTTACGGCACCCAGACCGTCATCGGCACGCAGGAGCACCTGAAGAATCCTTCCCTCAAGGCCATCCGCTACCAGAAGGACACATACTACGTGCCCAACAACATGGCCATCTGCCTCTCCGGCGACTTCGATCCGGACGAGATGCTCGACATCATCAAGAAATACTTCGGCGACTGGGAGCCCAACAACAATCTCCCCGCATTCACCTTCGAGCCCGAGGATCCCGTCACGGAGCCCCGCTTCAAGGAAGTTCTCGGCAACGACGCCGAATTCGTAATGACCGCCTGGCGCACTCCGGGGGCCTCTTCCACCGAAAGTGACGCCTCTGAAATCGCCGCCTCCATTCTCTTCAACGGCATGGCCGGCCTCATCGACCTCGACGTCATCATGCAGCAGAAGGTGCTCGAAGCAGCCATCTTCCCCTACAACCGCACCGACTACGGTCTCTTCATATTCGAGGCAATGCCGAAGGAAGGCCAGACCCTTGAGGAAGCCAACGCCATTGTCCTCGAAGAAATCCGCAAACTCCGCGACGGCGAATTCTCCGAAGAACTCCTCCAGGCCGCCATCAACAACTACAAGCTCCAGGAGATGAAGGCCCTCGAATCCAATGCGCGCAGGGCCGACAAATTCGTCGATTCGTTCATCAACGGCACCACCTGGGAGAGCGAGGTCGGCAAGCTCGGCCGCATCGAGGCCCTCAAGAAGTCAGACATCACCGCATGGGCGAATAAATACCTCGGCCCGGAGAGCTACGCCACCGTCTACAAGCGCCTCGGCGAAGACACCTCCGTCAAGAAGATCGACGCTCCCAAGATTACCCCGATCGTCACCAACCGCGAATATCGCAGCGAATTCCTCGCATCCGTGGCCGACTCTCCCGTCAAGGAGATCGAGCCCGTATTCGTCGACTTCTCCCGCGACCTTACCGTCGACGGCGACCTCCTCTACAAGAAGAACGAGAAGAATGACATCGCCTCGCTCAGCTTCCGTTTCGACCGCGGCAGCGAGAACGATCCTCTCCTCGACCTCGCATCCAGCTACATCTCCTACCTCGGCACGCCCGAAATGACCTCCGAGGACATTGCGGCCAAGATGTATTCGCTCGCCTGTTCATTCGACGTCAGGGTCGGCAACAACACCACTGAAATCTCGATCAACGGTCTTTCAGAGAATATCCCCGAGGCCCTCTCGATCGTCGAAAGCCTCATCTCTTCCGCCACCGGTGATCCCGACATCCTCAATGAGCTCAAGGCTGACCTTATCCGCAGCCGCATCGATGCCAAGAAGAACCAGAGGGCATGCAACAGCGCTCTCCGCCGCTATCTCCTATACGGTCCCGAATTCGTCAGCAAGACCACGCTTTCCCAGCAGCAGCTCTCAGCAGTCACTTCAGACGAGCTCCTCGCATCGCTCCGCGACCTTCGCGCACATGTGCATACTATCCTTTACTATGGTCCCGAGTCCATCGACCAGGTCAAGTCCGTCCTGAAGGAGCGCCACCCGGTCGCCGCTAATGCCCCCAAGCTGGTCAAGACTTACCCCGAAAAGCAGCCCACACCTGCATCGGAGGTCATTCTGGCTCCCTATCCTTCCAGGCAGTTCAACTATATCCAGTACTCCATGAGGGGTGAGAAATTCGATCCTTCCGAGGCTCCCTCGATTGAGCTCTTCAACGAATACTACGGCGGCGGCATGAACGCCATCGTCTTCCAGGAAATGAGGGAATCCCGTGCCCTTGCATACAGCGCAGGCGCCTGGCTGTCAACTCCTTCCTACGCCACCGATTCCTACAATTTTGCCGCGACGATCGCTTCGCAGAATGACAAACTGGAGAAGGCCGTAAATGGATTCGATGAAATCATCGAACAAATGCCTGTCGCCGAGGACAACCTCGCAATCGCCAAGGCTTCCATCCTCGGAAAGCTCCGCACTCAGCGCACCATAGGCCAGAGGGTACTCTACGCCTATCTGAACGCCAAAGAGCTCGGCCTCAACGAGCCCCTCGACCGTCTCATTTTCGAGAAGGTAGGCAGCCTCACGATGGATGACCTCAAGGCTGTCCATGAGAAATGGATTAAGGGCCGCACCTACCGCTACGCGATTCTGGGCGACCCTTCAGACCTCGACCTCAAGTTCCTCGGAACCCTCGGTCCGGTAAAACAGGTATCTCTCGAGGAGATATTCGGCTACTAAGCCTTCTCCCTCTCTTCGTGCTGGCGGAAAATGGTCAGCACTGCTTCCTGGCGCTCTTCGGGCATGAACCTGATGAGCGCCTGGATGCTATCTGTAGGCCAGTCTTCAAGGCGGAGAAGCGCCAGACCGTCTACGCTGTTGTTGAACAGCGGATCGACGTTGAAGTCCAGGAGCTTGGTCTGTCCCTTGAAGTACTTTCGCACGAGCACCGGCAGGCGGTACCTTCCGTCGGAAATGACTCCCACGAGGCGGTCCAGCTTATCCACATTGTCGACAGTGTCGAGAATGGTGCCGAGAAGCGCATCCGGATCCACCCTGAGGAAATTGGTGACGAAGGGATGGGGAGGCGTCACGAGGGGCTCACCCTCGAATGATGCCGTCTTCCTGAGGAAGTATACTATGAGGCTCTTGTAGAAGTCGGGAAGAGCCGTGGAGATGCTCACGGGGCCGAGGCAGTACTTGATGCCGGGCTCCTTGTACGAAGTGATGGCAAGGCCGGCGAGAAGGAGTTTCAGGGGAAGCACGTCCTTCTGACTCTCGATATTGACAATCGAGCGGCCGAGCTCCAGGGTCTGGCAGAGGATTTCCGGGGCCCTGCTGCTGTATTTGACGAGGCTTGCGGTATAGAATGCATCCACGCCGCCCTTCTTCAGGAGCTCAGGTCCGACACCGATGCGATAGGCGCCGGTGATCTGGGAGTTGGCCTTGTTCCAGAGAATGAGGTGGTTGTAGTGCGGATCGTATTCGTCAGTATCCAGAGGCAGACCGGTACCTTCACCTTCTTTGCGATAAATAACTTCGCGGAGCCTCGCCAGCTCCCTCATGGTATGAGGAATGTCGGTTGCAGGTGTGTAGAAGCACTGGTAGTCGCCGATTTCGAAGAGAATGCGGTCCTCGATGGCGGTAAGCTCGTCCATCACGAGATTGATGTCCTCCGGCTCGGCGAGAGGCTGGGCGCCCTCCGGCGGCTTGGGGCCCTCGTAGGTAATGCAGAGGGCTTCGAGAGCGTATGTACGTGCCCTGAGATAAGGCCCGAGGCGCTTTGTACTGTACATCTCGATTTCCGCAACGGGAATAGCCTGGCCTACTCGGACGTGCAGGACTTCGTCATTCTCACTGCCATCGCCTGTGTGGAAGTACACGGGAATGACGGGCATGCCGCTCAGGCGGACAAGCCTGACTATGCTGTCTTCCCATGGTGCAGCTTCCGATGTTGCGGGGAACAGGCCAAGGGGTTTACCCTTGCCGATATGGTTGAAAGCCGCTTTGAGAGTCCCCATGCCGGAGTCGCCGAGAATCTTGTAATCCGGCCTCTTCGTGGCAAATACTTCATTCAGAATACTGCTTGCTTCCGGCCCGTACGGCAGATTGGATACTGTCAGAAATCCGCCTTCAGCGGGGACACGCGCGAGCTCCTGCTCAGGAATTTCGTATCTTGGCATAGTGTTCAGGTTTAGTACGTTCTACACAAGATACAAATATAGGAAATCTCCTTCAAACGTGCAAATCTAAAGGGCTCTTATCAGAACCACTTGGCCTTGATCTTCTCCCAGTCCTTCTTGTCCTGGGGCACTGTTTCAAAGGTGGGAGACAGAACATTGCCGAAATCGATTTTAACCTCTCCTTCCGGAAGTGCTATATCGATGAAGCCGTGCTCGTTGCGAAGCGGAAACACCTCGTGTATTTCAGTTGTCTCTTTTTCCTTCTCGACCTTGTCATAGATGAACTTTTCGCCGTCGACAACCTCTGAAATCTTGATGGTATGGGGCGGGAACTGTCCCATTCTGGGAGTAATCAGACCGCTCATGGTGGTTTCCATCTTGAGCGCCGTACTGTACATCTGGTCCGGATTAGTCTCCGTAAAACCAAAGCTGCGGGCAATTCCGACTCCGTCGAATTCATCCTGGTTCATCCACATAAGATGGACGAACTCTCTCTCGAAAGTACCTTCCGCCTCTCCTGTAAGCTGTATTTCGAAGAAGACGGGTATATGATAAACTCCTGCCATTGAGGCACTTGCCTCGTATGAATGCAGCCTGGCCCCCTCTTCCATAGGATCGTTGTAGCACCAGTTGGCGTGGAACATCGCATCACCTTGAAGTTCCTTACCGCCAAGAGTTGAAGTGCCGGAGCCCAACATTCCGTGGGCCTTAAATCCCTTGCCCTGGATGAGATAGTCTTCAGCCCAGTTGCCCCATTTGGTAAGGAACTGCTTTGAGTAACCGGAAAGATCGTAAATAGACACGGCCTCCAGCATGCCGCAGTATTTGCCCTCGAATCCATAGTTGAGACGGTCGGGGCGACGGGGCATGCTCTCACACTTTACGAGTTTGGCATCAAGAGCCCAGGTTACGCTGCACATCGTATTGCGGAACATATATGCAGCGGCCTCGCTGGTACTGTTGATCAGAAGCACCCATGCATCCCTTCCGTCCTGTTTGCTGTAGAGGTCAAGATAATAATTCACCCAGTTGTAGAATGAATTGATCTGCCAAAGGGCGGACGCTCCTTCCCGGTTTTTCCACTTCTGAACTTCGCGCTTATGCGCCGAATAAGACGACAGGGCCACGCCGGCGGCGTTGGCCCCGATACCGATCCCGGTGGCCACTTTGCCGCTGACCTCCGTCAGAACCTGCGGCTTACCCATGAGCGTCAGCACATTGTCCGCCGACTGGGCGATAGAAATGGTCGCGGAGGCGCTGTTGACGCCATTTGCTATCTCAGACGAATTGTCATGAGCCATCGAAACCACTGCGAGGCCGAGTCCGGCCGAATTAATTGCCAGCTGCGCGCCAGCCGATAATTCTCCAAGCCCTGGTACGGCCAGCATGACCGCACCGGCGACATCCATCAAAAACTCCTTGTCGGTATAGATGATTTTGCGGAGTTCCTTCGACTGTTCCATTCTTTTTTTGAGAAGAGGGCGGTTGAGACCCGTCTTCAGGAAAGCCTCCTGAATGGCTCTTTCGAGCATTTCCGGAGTAATGTCCCGGGTATGGCGGAGTTCGCCGGTAAATGTCACATCCGTCCATCCTATATTGTCCTTTTCAGCCTGTGACTTATCTCCTGTCATCCAGTAGACCATCATATCGTAGAAGAAATCCTCGCTGGTATGATGCTCAAAACTCATGGTAAAAGTGACGGGATATGAGCCGGCATCTCTGGGGAGACGGATAAGGGAATAATCGACGGGATCACCGGGAATCTGGGGAAACTGGGCGAAAGCGCCGAGCGGCAGAGCCAGCGCGACAATGCATAAAACTATCTTTCTCATTTCTCGGTGTATTTATCGTAAATCCGGAGCAATTCCTGATAGAATACATTATCAGGGTCGATCAGAAGACCGTCGTTGACAATCCTTTCCATTTTCCTGAAATTATGGGTCATGGCGCAGAGACGGGTCGTAATTTCATAATTGATGGGATCGAAAGGATCGGCCACAAGAGCAGCTTCGCAGTAGCGGAGCGCAACATGGATATCAGGATTATTCTCTTTTTTCAACTCTTCCATAGCCATCCACCTGAAGTACTCGGGACTCCAGTGAAGCAGAGCCGGCAAGCCGAGGTAAAAAGACTTTCCAGTCATTGCGGCGCTGTATTTCCTGTCGAGCTCATCCAGCTCCAGGGAGAGGTCGTACAGATCGTCCAGCGGCATCGTGGCAAGGAAAGTGAAATCGGTAAGGTCCCGGTCCAAATATGGATTCATCAGGGAGAGACAATAAAACTTCATCGCTTCCTGCCCCTGTCCGCGATAGTCGGCCACGACGCCGCGGAAGAAGTCTTCGTATGGTGAAACGAGGCTTATAGACTGGCGGAACATGGACCACTGGACTCCGTCATCCTTATTGTAATTGATGCCAGGCATATCAGCGACGGCATCGCCGAATGTATCCGCGGCCTGCTCAATGGCGTCGACCATAGTGAAAAGGCCGGACATGAAATCACCCATACCAAGATTATCCATATCGTCCGCAAGGTCATCCATCTCCTCCTTTTCCTTGCGGTCACGGTAGATTTCCCGGACTGCATAGTTGAGTGACTCGATGGCAACTACGCTCTGACCGTAGTACCAGTCGGCCACACGGGTGAGACCGAGATCAGACAGTTCCCTGCCCTCTTCGAAAGTCTTCTCGCAGAAATCGAAGTATCCTTCGAGAACAGGATTCCCTGCCGTTGTCATAGCCAGCAGCAGGGAAGAAATAAGTGTAAGTGTCATAATTTACCTGTTCACGGTGATAACGGGACGGATCATCGCGAAGAAAGTCTTGTCGACTGATGAGTTTACGGGGTCGAATACGTTCTTGTCAAACAGTATCCCCTTCCCTGAAGGATCGGAGGACCAGAATGCGGCCCTGTCGTCAGCTTTGCGGATGATGGGGAGGAAAATGAAGCGTCCGCTCGGGCCCGTCACCTTGCAGCACATCACATTGTCGCGGTTCACGACCTCGAAGCGGCATTTCTCGATAAGTTCGCTGACCTCCCCGTCGGTAGGCATGCGCCAGCCGCCTTCGAGGCGAAGCTGGGCCTGGTCACGGTCGCTCCACTGGAAGGAAAGACCTTCCTCCTGGGGCTTGGTCGCACCGAGGTTGCGGTTGGCCCAGAGGACAGAGAGGCCGAGGTCGATGGCAGCGGGGGCTTCGAGCTTCTCGATCGTTTCCTTCATGCTCCCATGCTGCCGCCTTCGCCAAGCTCGAGCGACTCCTTGTGGAGTTTGATCCAGTCGCCGTCCGGAATGTCCATTCCTTCGACAGCGATGAGCTCTGTCTGGGTGGCCACCTTCTTCTTGCCGTAAGTGGTTTCCTTGACGATGCCGATGCCCTTCGCGAACCATGACTCAGTGTGCGTAGTCGACTTGATGAAGCCTACCTTGGCCTCGGTGTCATATTCGACGCACCAGGCGTCGAATGTGCCCGCGGGGACTGTGACGGCCTCATGCTTTGATATCTGCACATTGATGAAGTTGGCCGTAGTGAGAATCGCGGGGAGCTCCACCGTGCAGTCGGCCAGGGACTGGCCTACGCGGGGATTTTCGGGGAGAACGGGACCGTGGCCCTTGGCTCCCGTAAGGTCGCCGTACTGGCCGAGAAGGGACTTGGTATCGGTGTGGAAGCGGCCTTCAGCCGTCCAGACCTTGCAGCCGGTGGGATCCTCGACGGAAGGGATTATGTTGTCGAAGGTGATGGTCTTCTTGCCGTCTTCGACCTCGACTCCAGTCACTTTGTACTGATACTGCTCGGCGTTCTTTCCCTTTCCGTCCTTACGTTCGTAGGTGAGAGTCGCGCCGACGGTGTCGGCGAACCATGTAGTCTGGGCAGCTGCGGAAAATCCCAGCGCCAAAAACGCAAAAATGCTGAAATACAGGCGTTTCATGGCACTATTTCTTTATGAATTCGACTCGGCGGTTCTTGGCACGGCCTGCATCCGTGGAGTTGTCGGCGACGGGTTCGTGGGAGCCCTTGCCTACGGCACGGAGATTAAATCCGTCCACGCCCATGCCCTCGAGGGCCTTCACGACCGCCTCGGCACGCTGCTGGCTGAGCGGGTCGTTGACGGCGTCGGAGCCCTGGTTGTCTGTGTGGCCCTGAACCTCGAAACGGACGGTAGGATTTGCCTTCATGTACTCGGCGACCTTTTCAAGCTCCGGCTTGGACTCAGGCTTGATGGTGGCCTTGCCGGTATCGAAAAGAATGTTGTTTGTGACGAACTTGCCGCTCTGGGCGATGGCCTGCTCCACGGCCTTGGCGGCCTCGGAGAGGTTGGTCGTCTCGCGTGCGTAGAGTTCCTTGGCGCCGGCGCAAAGGAGCACGTTGGTGAAGCCTATATACTTGTACTCGCCGTTGGACCAGAACTTGAAGCGCTCCGGAGCCTGCACGTTCGGCAGATTGATGATGCGGTGGTTATTGATGTATACCTTGAGTGCGCGCTTGTTGAAAGACACGGCGAAATGGTTCCACTGGCCCTCTTTGATGATCGACTTAAGAGCTTCGTATTCATTGGATCCATTTACGGAATCCTCGCTGTTAGGTTTCTGATAACTGTATTGTGTCCAGTAATCAGGATTCCAGGAACGATATGCAAACTCGAATAGTCCGACCCGGTCATTCCTCCCCATATCAAAGATCAGTTCCAGACTGGACGCGCCAAGATCTCCCGCTTTGCTGCAGAAAACATCCCACTCGAGGGTAAAGACATCCGGCAGATAGGATTTCATATTCTCCATCAGCGGCTCCACAAAATTGTAATCTGTCGTGAGGTGCAGATACTTCTGGCCGTTGATGACCGCCGTCTCGGCACTGCCGTCACCCTGGATGTCCCACTTGGACGGGAACTCGCCGACCTGCTCATTCTTGAAATCGTCCTGGAAGAGAACGACGCTGCCGCGTACAAAGTCGCTCTTGACCTCCTCAGTGACGGCACTGGCTACAGTAGACTGTTGGGCGCCGCAGTCGTCACAGAACTTGCCGGTGTTGCCGGTCTTGCCGCATTCGGGGCAGGTCCACGTCGCGGCACCGCCTTCCGGACGCTTCGCTCCGCATTCCTTGCAGAATTTGCCGGTGTTGCCTTCTGTTCCGCAGGAGGGGCAGGCCCAGCCGCCGACAGCAGCATTGCCGTTGTCAGAGACAGTGGCGGCAGAGGGCTGCTTGGCACCGCAGTCGTCGCAGAAGCTTCCGGTGTTGCCGGTAGCTCCGCACTCAGGGCATGTCCAACCGTTGGACGCGGACTCTTTGCTGTCCTTGTCCTTCTTGTCCTTGTCTTTCTTGTCTTTGTCTTTTTTCTCGAAGATGCTGCCTACGGCATTGCTGACGCCCTCTTCGACTTTATTGCCGACGGTGTTCTCGACGGCGTTGCGGGCGCGGTTTCCAAGGTTTCTGAGTACATTCTGTGCACTGAGCGGTACCCCTGCCAGGAGCACGAGTGCGAGGATAACTGATGACTTTTTCATTGTCTTATTAATTACGCAATATGCAAATATAACCAAACGGACTTAAAATACCAAAATCATACCATAATCCTATTTCCCGGAGTAGCGGCCGGCGAAGAGGGTGACGCCTGTGGTAGTTTCGGTGATGAGGTAGAGGAAGGGATGGTCGGCGTGGAAGACGATGGAGACGGTTTCTTTGTTGCATGATGCGCCGGAGAGCAGCATAGTCCCGGCCAGCATCGCCAAAAGCTTAAGCGTATTCATGGCTTAGTCGACGAATGTCATTTCATCAAATAGATAATCGGCGTGGCCAATTTCCTTGATTACAAAGAGTAAATACCTGACATCCAGTGAGATATTGCGGCAGAATGCCGGGTCGAAGGCGAGGTCGGACATCGTGCCCTCCCATACGCGGTCGAAGTTGATGCCGATGAGGTTGCCGTCGGCGTTGAGCACGGGGCTGCCGGAGTTGCCGCCGGTGGTATGGTTGGTGGCGAGGAAGCAGACGGGCTGGTCCTCATGGCCGCCCTGCGCATAGATGTCGCGGAGCACCTGCGGGATGTTGTAGTCGTAAATGTCAGGATTGTCCTTCTCGATAATACCCTTGAGGGTCGACACCGGACGGTAATAGACACCGTCAGCGGGACGGTAGCCCTCAACGTGACCGTAGGCGATGCGGAGGGTGAGATTGGCATCCGGATAGAACTGGCGTTTGGGCTCGAACTCCATCTGGGCGCGCATGTATTCGCGGTTGGCGAGACGGAGGTCGGCATTGTAGCGCTCGACATCCTGGTAGATGCCGCTGTAAAGCCAGTCGGTGAATTCAGAATCCATCACCGCGGCGGGATCGGCAGCCGCAGTCTCATAATCGGCGGCCAGCACCTTGGCCTTGTCGGTAAACAGCGTCCCGTCGAACAAAGCCTTGCCCCAGGCCTCTACAGAGCCGTATTTCGCAATCTGCGCCTTCATCCAGGCGGGCTTCATGTTTTCCGTGATATTGTCAACGAATGCCTGCATCATCGCGACGAATATCTCCCGGTCAATTCTCTCGTCGTAATCCTTGAAGAAGTTCTCCGTATAATCGGTGATGTCTTTGCCGGAAGAGATCATGTTTCTGACCGTGGAGGCGAAGCGGACAATCTCGATTGTGCGCACCGTTTCATTATAATATTCATAGGCGCGGTAAGGCTCCTGGCGGGCCTTGTAGATGGATCTCAGGCGACCGACAAGTCCCTCATATTCAGTGCCTTTTGCCCATTTGTTGAAACGGGCTTCGTATGCCTGCTTGGCCTCGACGATATGGTTGCGGCGAAGGCCCTTCTCCTCACCCTGCCATTTCTTCCAGGCATTGGCGATGGAGGCGTTTTTGGATGCGTATTTGATACGGACAGCCGGCTCGGCGCTCATGTATTTCTTCTGGATATTGAGCCGCATGGTGCGAAGGGCGATCTTCTCCGGATCGGAGATCTCTCCGACATAGCGCACATGGTCCGAAAGGACATACTCCTGGGTCGACCCGGGGCAGCCGTAGACGAATGTAAAATCGCCCTCCTTGACCCCTGCACGGGAGATTTTGAAGGATTTGCGCGGCTGGTAGGGGACGTTTTCGGGCGAATAATCCGCCGGATTGCCGTCCTTGTCCGAATAGATGCGGAATATTGAAAAGTCGCCGGTGTGGCGGGGCCACATCCAGTTGTCGGTCTCGCCTCCGAATTTGCCGATTGAGGACGGCGGGGCGCCGACAAGACGTACGTCGCGGTAGACGCGGAATACAAACAGGAAGTACTGGTTGCCGTAATACAGGGCCTCGACGGAGGCCTTGATGCCGGGACCTTCCGCCTCTGCGGCAGAGCGCAGGCGCTTGGAATTGGCCTTGACTAGTGTTTCTCTATCCGTCTCGGACATATCAGGATCATAGCCCTCGAGAACGGCGTCAGTGACGTCCTCCATCCTGACGAGGAAGCTGACGGTAAGCCCGGGATTGGGAAGCTCCTCGACCTGGCTGAGGGCCCAGAATCCGTCCTTGAGGTAGTCGTGTTCGACGCTGCTGTGCTTCTGGATGTAGCTGAATCCGCAGTGGTGGTTGGTGAAAAGGAGACCCTTGTCGGAAACCAGCTCGCCGGTGCAGCCCGAGCCGAAGAGGACGATGGCGTCCTTGAGGGAGGCCTGGTTGACGCTGTATATCTCCTCGGCGCTGATCCTGAGGCCTTTTGCCTGCATGTCACCTATCCTCTCCCCTATCAGTACGGGAAGCCACATTCCTTCGTCAGCCCTGGCGGGCATGAGCATCGCAAAGAGCGCGATTACGCTTATCAGAATTCGTTTCATGTTATTAACTATTTTAATTTGCGAATATAGTAATTTATCGCGGAAAAAGAGTATATTTGCATAATCAACATTATCGACTTATGCTCCGATTCCGCATTCTCACAGTCGCCGCCGTCATTGTCGCCGCGACATCGCTAAGTTCCAATGCCCAGAACGCAAAACGCATCGAAGCCCTCCCTGACGCATACTGGGACGCTTCCGTATGGATTTCCGCAGCTGACGCTCCGGTCGTGACGGAGAAAAACCCTTTCCGCGCAGCCGACGGTGCTTCCTGGTTCGTCTGCACGCTCCCCGTGGAGGCCAAGGTGACGTCCGCAAAATGGATGACATGCGCTCTCGGCGTTTACGACCTGTACGTCAACGGACGCCGGATTGGAGAAGAATTCCTCAAACCCGGATTCACGGATCCCCGCAAGACAAGGCGCTCGTTCACATACGACATTTCGGATCTCTACAATTCCAAGCCCGGCGACAAAAACGTCCTGGCGGCCGAAGTCACCCCTGGCTGGTGGGCTGACAGGATCGTCACCCAATGGGGAAGCCAAGACAGCGGCTTCATGGGCAAGAAATGTGCCTTCAGGGGCGTTCTCGAGCTCACATTCGCCGACGGCACCAAGAAGATTATCGGCACCTGGCCCACCAAGTGGAGGGCTGGAATCGCAGGTCCGGTAAAGCACGCCGGCATTTACGACGGTGAAGAATACGACGCCCGCGAGATGCCCGGATACGCCTCCATCCTCGGCGCCGCTGAGGAAAACCTCGAATTCGGCGGCAAGATCCTCCCTTCCGAGGGAGCTGAGATTTACCTCCGCAGGGACCTCGCCCTCAAGCCCGTCAAGGCATACGTATGGGAAGAAGTCACAGGCGCTGTGCAGGCTGAGAAGAAAGAGGATATCCACTACGGCACCGTGGTAGTCAAACGCGACTATTCCAAGGGCGGCAATATCACGCTCAATCCCGGAGAGACCCTCGTCATAGACTTCGGCCAGAACTGCTCGGCAGTCCCTGCATTCACCTTCAAGGCGGCCCAGGGCGCTACCCTGAAGTGCCTCCCCGGCGAAATCCTCAATGACGGCGACGGCGCCGAATCACGCGGAATGGACGGCCCCGGCGGCAGTGTCCACCGCCGCAACCTGAGGGCCCAGGACAAGGGAATGATGATCGATTATACATTCGCCGGGACCGGCGGATTCGAGAGGTACATGCCGCGCAAGTCATTCTTCGGCTACCGCTACATCTCGGTCACTGCATCGGACAAGGTGGAGATCAAGGAAGTCCGTTCCATTCCCGTGTCATCGATTACCAAAGAGCTCGAGACCGGCACTCTCAAGACCGGCAACGACCTCATCAACCAGCTCATATCCAATACTGTATGGGGCCAGCGCTCCAATTATCTATCGGTCCCGACCGACTGTCCCCAGAGAGACGAACGCCTCGGCTGGATGGCTGACACCCAGGTGTTTACCGAAACGGGCACATTCTTCGCCAACACGGATCCATTCTTCCACAAATGGCTCAAGGACGTGCGTGATTCCCAGAGCGAAAGCGGCGGATATCCCGGTGTCGCTCCCAAGTCTGCAGGCGGCGGAGAGTTCATGAGAGTCGGCTGGGCGGATGCCGGCATCATTGTCCCCTGGACAGTATGGAAACAATTCGGTGACAAGAAGATAATCGATGAGAGCTGGGAGTCGATGGAGCGTTTCATGGCCCACGTCGACGAGACCTGCTACGACCACACCGCCCTGAGGAGCGAAAACGGCAACTACCAGTGGGCCGACTGGCTCAGCTGGGAGGATCTCGACTGCTGCAACGGCAGCGCATTCGAGGGTGGTCACCCGAAGCCTGAAGCGATCGTCTACTGGAGCTATCTCAGCGCCAACTACTGGATGATGGACGCCGGGATGATGAGGGACATGGCCGTCGCTACCGGCAGGGACGCTTCCAAATACATCGCCATGGTGGCACGCGCCAAGGCTTACCTCAAGGAGACATTCCTCAACGAGGACGGCACGTTCAAGACTGAAAATCTCAACCAGATGCAGACCCCGGCCGTATTCGCGCTCAAGAACGGGCTCGTCGAAGGAGCGGCAAAAGAGGCTGTCATCGCACGTCTCAAGGACAATATCGCAGCACATGGCGGCTGCCTTTCGACCGGATTCCTCGGCACTTCCATACTGATGTCCACCCTGACTGAAAACGGCATGGCCGACGTGGCGTGGAATCTCCTCCTCCAGCGCAACTTCCCGAGCTGGCTCTACAGCGTGGACAACGGCGCCACCACCATCTGGGAGCGCTGGAACAGCTATACCATCGAAAACGGCATGGGTCCCAAAGGCATGAACAGCTTCAACCACTACGCCTACGGATCCGTCTGTGCATGGATTTGGGAGACGGTCGCCGGCATCGCAGCCGACCCCGCCGAGCCCGGATTCAAGCATATCATCATGAAGCCGGTTCCGGACAAGAGGCTCGGCAGCATTGAGGCGGAATACAATTCGGCCGCAGGCCTCATCAAGAGCTCCTGGCACTACGAGGGAGACACCTGGGTATGGCATTTCACCATTCCTGAAGGCTCTACGGCTACCGTCACTCTCCCCGACGGCTCGGCTCCCAAGGACTACGGTCCCGGCAGCCACAGCGTCCGCATCTAGGCGATGGACGAGAAAAAAACGCTGGAAAATCTTCAAAGGCAGTGCTCCAGGGCGGAGCACTGCTCAAGGGACGTGTACCTGAAGGCAGTCAAGTCGCTGGAAGGAGACGCCGCAGCGGCCGAACGGATTGTCGCGGCGCTCGTCAAGGAGCGCTACGTGGATGATCTCCGCTACGCTTCCGCATTCGCCAGGGAGAAGTCTTCGCTGCAGGGCTGGGGCGAGGTAAAAATCCGCTTCCAGCTGCGCGGAAAGGGCATTCCCGAGGCGACTATCACCGAAGCTCTCGGTGAGATTGACAAAGACAAGGCGGCGGACAAACTCGCCCGTCTCCTCGCGGAGAAGTACAAGACGCTTCTGGGCGATCCGCAGTGCAAGCTGAAGCTGATCCGATTCGCCCTCGGGCGCGGATACGGCTATGACGAGGTCGGCCCGGCAGTTGAAGAAACAATGAATTCAAATAAATAATATGGATGAAAGATCATACGCCCTTGGCATGAACATGGGCCTCAACATGCTCCAGAGCGGCATCAAAAAGCTCTCGTACGAAGATTACACCTCAGGACTCAAGGCTGTCCTCGAAGGCTCCAAGCCCGTCCTTTCCATGGACGAGGCCGCCGGCATACTCAACAAATATTTCGAGGAAATCGAGGCTGAGCAGAAGGCCGACCAGGCCGAGATCGCGGCCGCATTCAAAGCCGAAGGCGAAAAATTCCTGAAGGAGAATGCAGCGAAGGAGGGCGTAAAAGTGCTCCCCAGCGGCCTACAGTACAAGGTGCTGACCGAAGGCAAGGGACGCAAGCCCAAAGCCTCTGACCGCGTACGCTGCCACTACGAGGGACGCTTCACCGACGGCCAGGTGTTCGACAGCTCCTACCGCAGGGGCCAGCCGGCCGTATTCGGCCTGAAGCAGGTCATCGGCGGCTGGACAGAAGGACTCCAGCTGATGGCAGAGGGCTCCAAGTACGAGCTCTATATCCCCTACCAGCTCGGTTACGGGGAGATGGGCTCGAGCGGCGCCATTCCGCCATGCGCGGCACTCGTGTTTACAGTCGAACTTCTGGAGGTGCTCTAAATGAATCTTCTCGTCGACTCAGGGGCCACCAAGACCTCCTGGACCGCATTCTACGGCAATTACAACGCCGAAATCACTACCGGCGGCATCAATGTCGCTCACATGGACGAGCGGACCATAGACGGTACCGTCCGTGAAGCAGTGCATGGTCTTACGGTCACGGTGCCGGCATTCGACCGCTTCGGCTGCCGTCCGGAGAGAATATTCTTCTACGCGGCCGGGCTGGTCGGCAAGATCGACTCACCGGTCCCCGAGAGCGCCAGGGTGCTGGACGGCGTAATGAGGAAGTATTTTCCCGATGCCGAAATCGAATATGCCTCCGACCTTGTAGGTGCCGCCAGGGCCGCCTGCGGGCACGAAGAAGGCATCGCTGCCATCATCGGGACGGGCGCCAACACCTGCCAGTTCGACGGCCGCAAGATCGTCCGCCAGATTCCCTGCGGGGGATTCATCATCGGAGACGAGGGCAGCGCGGCAGTGCTCGGCAAGCGTTTTATCACCGACTTCCTCAAGGATCAGATGCCGATAGAGCTCTCCAGCGATTTCGCCTCCAGCTTCAAGGTGGATTATCCAACGATCGTGAAGGAGGTTTACAAGGGCGACGCGCCGGCCGGGTACCTCGGCAGTTTCGCGCCATACATACTCTCCAAAATAGATATTCCGTACGTCCGCGAGTTGGTGGAGGACAATTTCAAGGGGCTGTTCGAAAGAGCCATCCTCCGCTACGACCGCCTTCCCGTTGGTGTCGTGGGCGGATTCGGCTGCGCCTGCAAAGATATCCTTACAAGGATGGGCTCCGGGTACGGCGTGAAGTTTTCAAGATTCATAAGGTCCCCGAAAGAGGGGCTTCTCAAGTATCATGGCGTATAAGGAACACTACCCCTCCGCCCGTCTCGAAGAGGCCGTCGACGCCATCGGGACGCTCCCCGGAATAGGCCGCCGGAGTGCCCTGAGGCTCGCCCTGCATCTTTTGAAGCAGCCTTCGGAGAATGTCCACCACTTCACGGAAGCGGTCAATAATCTCCGCGACAACGTCCGCTACTGCCGCGAATGCCGTATGATAGCTGACGAGGAAGTATGCTCGATATGCTCCGACAGGAGCCGTGACCACAGGACTATCTGCGTCGTCTCTTCGGTACGCGACGTGATGAGCATCGAGGCCACAGGGCAGTACAGGGGCGTTTACCATGTCCTCGGAGGCATTATCTCCCCCTTAAGCGGCATCGGGCCGTCGGACCTCACGATTGGACGCCTTATAGAAAGAGTTTCCGCGCTGGAGGATCCTCAGTCCGCCGAAGTCATCATGGCCCTCAGCGGAGATGTCGAGGGCGAGACGACGGCATTCTACATGTACAGGCAACTGGCCGGGACGGGCATAAAAATAACCGCGCTTGCACGCGGTCTCGGATTCGGGGACGATCTCGAATACGCCGATTCACTGACTCTCGGGCGCTCTATCGCCGCGAGGGTGCCGTTCAAGGGCTAAATAATTTCGAGGACCGGCTCGACGGGGTCGGTGAGATGAATGATCTGGTCGCGTTCGACCGAAATGATGCCGGGGACGTTCTTGAAGTATTCCATCGACTCGGCGATGGTCTTGCCCTCAGGTATCTTAATGGCGAATCCGCAGATGATACTGTAATCGTATTTGATTTCCGCGCCGTAGGCAAGGATCACTTCCCTGACCTTGGCCTTGGCCTCGTCGCCGTCGCAGAGGATGATGAGGGTGTCGGGGGAATAGAGTCCGTCCTCCGGGGTTACCAGGGGGACATTTTCGACGACTGATTCGTCTGTGACTGCTTTCTTGCCGGAGCCGCAGGAAAGGGTGACCGCGAGGGCGGAGAGGATGATAAGCCAATGTTTCATACGCCAAAAATAGGTATTTTCCTTCAAAATCGCTAACTTGGACGCCGATATGCCTAATAGCATTGCCATAATAGGAGGCGGAGCAGCAGGCTGTTTCGCGGCGGCGGTCCTTTCGGGGATTGCGCCGGACTGTGCCATCGACGTCTACGAGGCTGATAACAAACTGCTTGCCAAAGTCGCTATCACCGGCGGCGGAAGATGCAATCTCACCAACACTTTCGAGTCAGTCGGCGCTCTTTCCGAGGCCTATCCCAGAGGATCCCGCCTGATGAAAGGGGCGCTGAGGGCATTCTCCGCAGGAGATACCTGCGAATGGTTCCGCGCTCACGGCGTCCGCCTGAAGGTAGAGGACGGCGGCCGCGTATTCCCCGTATCCGACGACGCGATGCAGATTGTCCGTACTCTGGAGAATGAGCTCAGGCGCTCCGGCGTCCGCATTCACACAGGTCGCCGGGTCACATCCATCAGGCCCGGATTTGAGATATGCTTTGAGGATGGCAGCAGCGTTCATGCGGACCGCGTCCTCGTGACGGTGGGCGGCAAGAAGGATTTCGGCTTTCTGTCGCCGCTGGGGCTTGAGATCGTGCCTCCGGTGCCTTCGCTCTACAGTTTTAATCTTGAAGACAAGGCTTTCCGCTCCCTGATGGGGACGGTCGCAGAGGACGTGGAAGCGTATCTTCCGGGGACAAAGTTCCGCGCCCGCGGCTCGCTCCTCGTGACCGACTGGGGATGCAGCGGACCGGCGGTTTTGAAACTCTCCTCCTACGCCGCCCGGCACCTTGCCGAAGCCGGCTGGAAGGGCATGCTCGGCGTCAAGTGGCTGCCTTCTTTCAACGAAAACAGCCTTCGCGAATATCTCGCCTCGATTGCCGCCGACAATCCCCGCCGGCTGGTTCGCAGCGCCCATCCCGCCGAACTCCCGGCCCGTCTGTGGGGATTCCTGACTGCCCGTGCCGGCATCCCGGACGAGCTAACGTGGAGTGGGCTGGTTGGTGTCGGCAAATCTTTTTCTCGTCTCGTCAATACACTGCTCTCAGACCAGTACACCATCACTGGCAGGGGCGCCTTCCGTGACGAATTCGTCACAGCAGGCGGTTTGGCACTCAGTTGTATTAACCCCGCCACAATGGAGTGCAAGACACATCCCGGCCTTTTCTTCGCCGGCGAAGTCCTCGATATCGACGCCATCACCGGCGGCTTCAACCTCCAAGCCGCCTGGACCACCGCCACCCTCGCCGCCCGCTCCCTCGAAAAAGAGTAAAGTCTTTTTGGAAAAGAGGGGTTTCGTTGTTATATTTGTGGTGTATGGAAAAGCGTATGGAGAAGATCGTTCTTTTAGGGAAGACTCCGGAGGAATTGAAGGAGATTGCGGTGGCCGCGGGGTTGCCGCAGTATGCCGGCAAGCAGATTGCCCGGTGGCTGTATGTGCGGCGGGCGAGGAGCATCGACGAGATGACTGACCTGTCAAAGGCCGGGAGGGAGTCCCTGAAGGAGCGGGCGGAGGTGGGAGTCATTGAGCCTGAGAGCTTTGTGACTTCAACGGACGGTACCAGGAAGTACCTTTTCAAGGTGCGCTGCCGCATCACTGAGAGCGAGTGGGAAGAGAGTTTTATCGAGGCCGTAATGATTCCCGACGGAGAGAGAAAGACGCTCTGCGTGTCTTCCGAGGCGGGATGCAAGATGGGATGCAGGTTCTGCATGACCGGGAGGCAGGGATTCCATGGATATCTTTCCGCGAGGGACATTCTTTCACAGATCCTCTCAATCGAAGAGTCTGCGGATCTCACCAATGTAGTCTTCATGGGCATGGGCGAGCCGCTTGACAATTACGAAGAGGTCAAGCGCGCGCTCGACGTCATGACTGAGCCCTGGGGACTGGCCTGGAGCCCGAAAAGGGTGACAGTCTCGACCATCGGAGTGATACCGACGCTGAAACGTTTTCTCGATGAGAGCCGCTGCCATCTGGCGGTGAGCCTCCACGACCCGTTCCCGGAGGAGAGGGCGTCCCTGATGCCTGTGGAGAAGGCATATCCTCTGAAAGACATACTCGCCCTTATCCGCCGTTACGACTTCACCGGCCAGCGGAGGGTGAGCTTCGAATACACCATGTTTTCCGGCCTCAACGACAGCCTGCGCCATGCGGACGAGCTCGCGAGGCTCCTCCGGGGCCTCGAATGCCGGGTCAACCTCATCCGTTTCCACAAGATTCCGGATTTCGATTACTACACGTCCTCTCCTGATGCGATGGAAGCCTTCAGGGAGAGACTCGAAAGGCGGGGCGTCACTGCTACCATCCGCGCCTCGAGGGGCGAGGATATATTCGCCGCCTGCGGCCTTCTCGCAGGACAGCACGGCAAATGAGACTCCGCACCATCATATCGGTACTGATGTCCGTGGTGGCACTGTCGGCACGGGCCCAGGCCCCCTCTACGGCCAGTTTCGGCCTCGGTGGGGCGTCCGATTCGCTCGCTGTCAAGGCTATCAACGAAAAGATGGCCGAGATCAGGAAGACGCGGCCCACGGTAGCGCTCGTCCTGAGCGGCGGCGGTGCCAAGGGAGGCGCGCATATCGGCGTACTCAAGTATATGAAGGATGCCGGTATCGACATTCCGTTCGATATGGTCCTCGGGACCAGCATGGGAGGACTTGTCGGGGCGCTTTATTCGATCGGGTATTCTCCGGATGAGCTGGATTCGCTAATGCGCAATACCGACTGGTGGAAGCAGGTCGGAGATGCCGTGCCAAGGGAAAACCGTTCGCTGCAGACAGTGAAATATCGGGAGAAGTATATGCTGTCGTTCCCGTTCTACTACAGCAACGAGACGGTGCCGGAGCCGGAGGATTCGCTGGACCGGCATTATTCGCCGTTGAGGCTGTCCGCCGAGGGTGACGCATCTTCGCTGATGAAGGACAATCTCCGCCGCAGCCTGCCGTCGGGCTTCTATTCCGGGCAGAATGTCAGCCACCTCATTTCCAGCCTGACGGTGGGATATCAGGATTCGCTGGACTTCTTTACGGATCTGCCGGTGCCGTTCGTCTGCGTCGCCACCGACCTTGTCAGCGCGAAAGCCAAGATTTGGCATGACGGACCGTTGCCCATAGCGATGAGGACCACGATGTCCGCTCCGGGCTTCTTCTCCCCCGTCAGGTGGAAGGGCATGTTTCTCGCCGACGGCGGAATGCGCAACAATTTCCCGACTGATGTCGCCCGCGAGATGGGCGCGGATATAATAATAGGAATAGATCTGCACGAGGAGCCGCGGGGGTATGACAAGGCCCACAATATCGGTGACGTCGTCTCCATGACCATCAACCTCCTCGACAACGATTCGATGGAAAGGACTCTCGGCATCCCCGATCTCACCATCCATCCTGACCTCCACGAATTCAGCGCCACGAGCTTCTCCCACAATGACGTACTTACCATCATCGAGAGGGGTTACGAGGCCGGAAAGGCCAATGACGAGGCACTACGGGCCATCAGCAAGCGAATAGGTCCTTACACCCACTATCCCGGCACCAGCCGCAAGGTGGATATCGGACAGACCAGTGTGATCATCTCCGGCGTCACTGTGACGGGCGTGGATGAGAAGGAAATGCAGTTCATTAAGTCCAAGATCCGGTTCCGCGCCGGGGACGAAGTGAACAAGACGAGGATCGAAAACGCGGTCGGAGTGCTCTACGGCACCGGTTATTACGAATCGGTGACTTACGAACTCCGAGGCGAGACCGGTCCTTACGAACTCGTCATCCACTGCCGCAAGGGTCCCGTCCACCGGCTTGGAGTCGGATTCAGGATCGATTCCGAGGAGGTGGTATCGCTCCTCGTCAACGTCGGGCTCTGGACCAACCGTTTCGGCGGCGACAGCTATGACCTCACCGGCAAGCTCGGCGTCAACCCGTACCTCGGATTCCATTACGCTTACGAATTCCTCAACGCCCCGACTATCAATGTCGAGGCCTCCGCCCGCTTTGTCGACAGAAACCGCATCCATTACAACGGCGACCTATTCGACATTCGCCTCAACCAGTTCAGACTGGAGACTTATCTTTCAGAGATGAGGCTGATGAAAAGCGATTTCCGCATAGGCCTGAGGGACAATTTCGTCAATCTCAAGGACATACTCTCCACCCAGGCGCGGGGCGACTACGACTATTCCGCCTCGATGAGGAATTACATGACGGCATTCGCCTCCGTGCGCTATGACGACAGGGACGATTCGTACTTTCCGAAGAGCGGAATGACCATCGGAGCGTCCGTGGAAGCCGTAGAGCGCAATTTCGACGGAAAATTCGCCCCGTTCGGAATAATCGCCGCGGATTGGAAGCAGCACATCGGGATCACGAACCGCTGGTCGCTCATCCCTTCGATCTCGGTCAGGGCCATCATCGGCGACAACATCCCCATTACTTACGCAAACATCATCGGCGGTTCCATGGACGGGAGGTACCTTGAGCAGCAGATTTCCTTCATGGGCGTCACCGGCGCAGCCTACCGGCGTAACTACATGGCCCTCGGGCGAATAGACCTGAGATACAGCCACCTGAAGAACAATTATATCACCGCCACATTCAACTACGCCAGGGACTTTTTCAACTTCTCCGCGTTCAAGTACGGCACCAACGCCTTCGGCGTGGGCCTCGAATATGCATACGACTCCATCGTCGGTCCCCTGCGCTTCAATCTCCACTGGTCCAACCTCACGCGTTCCGTCGGAATGTACGTGTCGCTGGGCTTTGATTTCTAGAGATATTTTTTGAGTTTTCGCTTGATATTGAGTATATTTGTACGATAAATATTTAACTACCGCATCTATGGCAAAAGAAGTAGAAAAGAGCGCCGCCGAAATCAATGCCGCCAAGCTGAAGGCGCTGCAGGCGACCCTCGACAAGATTGAGAAAGATTACGGGAAAGGGACAATAATGAAACTCGGAGACCAGCCGGAATGGGATGAAACCCAAGTCATTCCGTCGGGATCCATCGCCCTGGATCACGCCCTCGGTATCGGAGGCTATCCCAGGGGCAGGATCATCGAGATCTACGGTCCCGAATCGAGCGGCAAGACCACGCTCGCCATCCACGCCATTGCGGAAGCCCAGAAGAAGGGAGGCATCGCCGCGATGATTGATGCCGAGCACGCATTCGACCGCGCATACGCCAAGGCCCTCGGGGTGGACCTTGAGACCCTCCTCATCTCCCAGCCGGACAACGGCGAACAGGCCCTCGAAATAGCAGACAACCTCATTCGCAGCGGAGCTGTGGACATCGTCGTCATCGACTCCGTCGCCGCCCTGACGCCCAAGGCCGAAATCGAAGGCGAAATGGGTGACAACAAGGTCGGCCTCCAGGCCCGTCTCATGTCACAGGCCCTCCGCAAGCTCACCGCCAACATCGCGAAGACCAATACCTGCTGCATCTTCATCAACCAGCTGCGTGAGAAGATCGGCATCATGTTCGGCAATCCCGAGACCACGACCGGCGGCAACGCCCTCAAGTTCTACGCCTCGGTCCGCATCGACGTCCGCCGCGCCAACCAGATCAAGGACGGCGAAGAGGCTCTCGGCAACCGCACCAAAGTCAAGGTAGTCAAGAACAAGATGGCCCCGCCGTTCCGCAAGGCCGAATTCGACATCGTCTACGGCGAAGGTATTTCCAGGGTTGGCGAAATCGTCGACCTGGGTGTAGAGCTGGGTGTCATCTCCAAGAGCGGATCATGGTTCAGCTACGGTGAGAGCCGTCTCGCCCAGGGCCGTGAAGCCGTCAAGCAGCTCCTTGTTGACAATGCCGAGCTCGCCGCTGAAATTGAGGCCAAGATCCGTGAGGCAATGCAAGCCGTCAAAGACTGATGAGAGCACTGAAGACATTATTCGCCGCTGCTGCGGCAATCTTCCTTTTCGCCTCCTGCGAAAAAGACGAACGTATCCGTGTCGCCGCCGAGCTTGAGTACATACTCCCCACCGACGTCACGGTCATTCTTCAAAAGGATGACTACACCTTCAACCACTCCGATCTGGATGACGACGATCTCTTCGACATTTTCGAAGACATCACGTCGAGTTCCTCACCGGACTTTGACGAAGCAATCCTCCGCCTCAAGATCTTTGACGAAATCTCCGACAAATACATCCGCAGCGAGACCCATAGATTCGTCTACGACAATCACCTGCGGCGATACGTCCTGTTCGGGGTTGAATAATAAAAACCGGAGCTCTTAAGCCCCGGTTTTTAAATGTCATTCAGCTTTGTCTTCCTGTAGTGCTTTGATGTAGCATTCGCGGCAGAGTGGCTCGTAAATGTCCTTTTCGCCGAGGACGACGAGCTTTTTGCTCGCTGAGAGGCGGTGGGAGTGGTTTGCGAGACTACCGCAGCGGACGCAGATGGCGTGGACTTTCTGGACATCCTCAGCGATTGCGAGGAGGCCGGGAATCGGGCCGAAAGGCTTGCCGAGGTAGTCTGTATCGAGGCCGGCGACTATGACGCGCACTCCCCTGTTGGCCAGGGTCTGGCAGACCTCGATGATGCTCTCGTCGAAGAACTGGGCCTCGTCGATGCCGACGACTTCAACGTCCGGCTCGATCTGGAGCATTCTGGAAGGAGACTTGATCGGAGTGCAGGAAATGCTATGCGAATCGTGCGAAACGACATCGAGATCGGAATAGCGCTTGTCAATCGTAGGCTTGAAAGTCGCTATTTTCTGCTTTGCGAACTGGGCTCTTTTGAGCCTGCGGATGAGTTCCTCTGTCTTGCCTGAGAACATGGAGCCGCAAATCACTTCGATGCAGCCCGATTTTTTTGTGTTTTCTGAAAACATTTCCGTATTTTTGTAATTGCCTGTCTTTGGGTGGGCACGTGAGCGCCCTTACAAATATAGCCAATAATTGAAACAAAACCAATACATTTTTCGGTACATGGACTTCAGCCCTATCATCGAATCCCTCGAAATCACCCTTGCAGAGCTCAAGGACAAGGTTTCCATCATCGAATCCCAAATTGACAATCTCAAACAGCAGCTCGCCGAGGCCGCAATCCCCGAGCCTGAGCCGGAACCCGAAGAGTCCGTAGCCGAGCCTGAGCCTGTCGCAGAGCCTGAACCGGTGCCGGTCGAGGAGACAATACCGGTGGTCCCTGTCGAAGAGGCTGCGCCTGCTACTGAGCCTGCAGATTTCTCCGCTGTCGAAGATTTTCTTTCCGTTGAGGCTCCAGCCGAACTGGAAGACCTCCCGGAGGAGCCGGTGGAGTCCACCGAGGAGCCGGCGGCATTCGACGATGAGCCCATTGTACCGGAAGTTGTCCCCGCCCCGAAGGCAGAAGAGCCCGCAAAACCCGAGGCTCCCGCTCCCGAGGTAAAGCCGCGCACGCTCAACTACCAGTGGCAGAAGGATATGCCCGGACTGCCTGTCAAGGATATTCGCAGCGCCATCGCTCTCAATGACAGGGTGCTGTTTATCAATACTCTGTTCGGCCAGGACCCCATCATTTTCCAGGAGACCCTGAGTGCGCTCAACACGCTCCAGTCGCTTCCGGAGGCCGAGGAATACGTCGTAGAGCACTTCCCTAACTGGGATCTCTCTTCCGAGGTAGCCTACCGCTTCATGATGGCAGTCCGCAGAAAGCTCCGCTGATGCCCGGCCGTCTATTCATAGTCCCGACCCCCGTCGGCAATCTCGAGGACATGAGCTTCCGCGCCGTCAGGGTGCTCAAGGAGGCCGACCTGGTGCTGGCTGAAGACACCAGGACCTCCTCCGTACTGATGAAGCACTACGACATCAGGACCCCCATGCTCTCGCACCACAAGTTCAACGAGCACTCCACGGTCGCTCTCATTCGCGAACGCATTCTCCTCGGAGCCGACGTCGCGCTCATCAGCGATGCCGGCACGCCGGGGATTTCCGATCCGGGATTTCTCCTTGTGAGGACCTGCGCGGAGGAGGGCATCGTCGTGGAGACACTTCCGGGGGCTACCGCCTGCATTCCGGCGCTGGTAAGTTCGGGGCTGCCTTGCGACAGGTTCGCATTCGAGGGATTCATCCCGGTCAAAAAAGGGCGGCAGACGCGTCTGACTGCACTGGAGGGCGAATCGCGCACAATGGTATTCTACGAGTCGCCGTACCGGCTCGTAAGGACTCTTCAGGATTTCGCCGCGCATTTCGGCAGGGAAAGGGAATGCTCGGTGGCCCGTGAGATATCAAAAGTCCACGAGGAGCACGTCAGAGGCTCTTTAGGGACTGTCCTTCAGCACTTCACCGAAGTGGAGCCGAAGGGCGAAATAGTAATAATAGTCGCCGGGGATCCCGGCCGCAAACATCGGGGTGACAAAGATTCGCATCCCGATGAAGACATCAGCTGACCACAAGGAAAAGCGCTCCGGCAGCCTCGCTGCAGCCGCCATCGCAATCGTATTTCTCGTACTCGGATTCCAGACCGCGCTACTCATCTACAGGGCCGCGGTGGACAGCGTCGTAGCCCACCGCGACCATCCAGATACCGTCTTCGTAATGGTGCCGGAAGGAACTGATATTGAGACCGTTTCGTGGGAGCCGGTGGCCGGAAATGAGCAGTCCGGCACGGCGGCTGAAATGTCGTCTGGTGGTGGCAGGCCCGCTCAGGTCACCGTCAGGAAAAATGCCAGTCACAGTCCGCGGGCCGAGGAGATTCGTCGCCAGACCCGACGGGTCGAATCATTCCGCTTCAACCCCAACACTGCGTCGCAGGAAGACCTCGAGCGACTCGGATTCTCTGAAAAGCAGGCCCAGTCCATTATTCATTACCGCGAAAAGGGCGGCATATTCCACCGCAAGGAGGATTTCCAGAAGAGCTACGTGGTAGCGGATTCGGTCTACGAGAGGCTGGAGCCGTACATCGACATTCCACTCGTGGACATAAACAGGGCGGATTCGGTCGCCCTCCTGGCCCTTCCGGGAATAGGGCCGTTCTACGCCGGCAAAATAGTGAGCTACCGCTCGGAACTCGGCGGCTACAGCTACGCAGAACAGCTCCTGGACCTGTGGAAATTCGACGAAGAAAAGCTCGCCGGCCTCCGCGACCTCATCAAGGTCGGCCCGTCAGAGCCATTCGCCCTCTGGACATTGCCGGAAGAAGAACTCTCCAGGCATCCTTACATTTCAAGATCGGCAGCCCACGGCATCGTCCTCTTCCGGGACAACAATCCCCGCGAGAAATGGACGGTAGACGCGCTTGCCGCTGCAGGCATTCTACGCGACGAAGACGCACGGCGACTCGCACGATGCCGCATTGCAGAGCCTCAGGAATGACATTATTTCACCAGGAGGGTGGCGTCGTTCCAGTCGAGGTTGGATTTGTAGTAGTTTGTAATATAGGTGGTTCCGGCGGCCGGGAGGAACATCGAAAAGCCGGAATACATGAATATATCAAAGCCTGACATGCCGGTCTGCATGAAACTCGGTGTCGCGGCCTTATAGATGGTGCAATTTAGAAGTGCCCTTTCAAGCGCAGCCTGTTCGGCAGTCGTGATGCCTGCCTTGAGGAGAATATCCTCGAGATCGTAGAAGAAATGCCTGCCGAAGCGGAAGTAAACCTGGACAGTGGAGGCGTCAATCGAGAGAATCGCGCTGCGGTATTTTTCGAAATACTCCCTGCAGAGGGTCGCGAGCGGCTCCAGCTTTGTGCAGTCAATTAGCGAAATAGTAGCGCTGCGGGCAACTCCCGACTGCTGGTCATAGTAATTGAAATAATCCTCGCAGACCGCCTTGGGATCAGCCTTTGCGCTACCTATCAAGTGGGCAGCAAGCGTGGTATAGTCGAATCCTTCCGCCAGCACTTCAGCCTGGGAGAACCCCACAATGTCAGTTTTGTCCCTCAGTTCATACGCAGTCTCGATGCCACCCATAAGGCAGGCGTCGAAAAGGAGATACTCGAGCTTGTAAGGAATCGCGTCGGCAAAATCCCTGAGCGACATTTCCACAGCGCCGCCGGTGAGGTAATCCTGTCCGACACTCTTCACCGGAGGCAGGTCCGGATACATCTCATTGGGATCGAATACCGGATGCGCCCTTCTCGGCGAAGTGCCCCAGACGCCACCGCCGCCGCTTTCAGAATCGATATACTCCGGATCGTACGCCGATGGATTGAAATAATAATACGGCGGCACCCACCCGGATGCATGTGACGAGAACACCATCCCGTACGAATACGACGGGAATCTCGACCGCACATCTTCAAGCACCGTTGTCACGGTAGCCGCACTTGCTGCATTGGTCTCAACAGGATATGTCACGAGGGTATCCCTGACAGTCGCCCCCGTCTGGTCCTTATACATCCTGAACAGCACCGGAGACACCGCTTTGCAGCCGTAGGACGAATACGCCCCATTCCGGCTGAATACTAAAAGGACATTGTCGTTGGACCTGTTCCCGGGAATATAACCATTCATCAGGTCATTGATATCCTCCGAAAGATAGTGAGTCAAGCTGTTGAGACCTGCAGAATACAGCAGCATCACCCGCCTCCCCCACTGGTCATAATCCCTCTCCCCTGTCCCGGCCGAACTGCTGTTCTTCTCCGGATGGCGCCGAATGTCGAAATCCTCCTTCGTCCCACACGACCAAAGAGAACCCATCACCGGCACAATCACCAGTGCCAACAGAATATTCCGGAACAATCCCTTCATCAATTCCACCTTTATCTTGCAAAGATAGAAAGTATTTTCGTATTTTTGCAATAATTAACTCAAGTAGAAATGAAAGTCTTAAAGATTATGATTATTGCAGGAATGGCTGCGGCTGCGGGGTCTTGCGGGACCGGGAAAGGGAATTTCAGGTATCAGATTGATTCGTTTGCGGATTTGAAGGTGATGCGGTACCAGGTGCCGGGATGGGAGGATTTGACGTTGGAGCAGAAGGCGTATGCCTATCATCTTGCGGAGGCCGCGAAGTGGGGCCGCGACATTCTCTGGGACCAGAATTGCAGCGAGAATCTGCGTGTTCGCCACGCTCTCGAGAATATTCTGGAGAACTATAAGGGCGACCGTAAATGCAAGGAGTTTGAAGACTTTACCGTGTATGCCAAGCGAGTGTTTTTCTCCAACGGCATTCATCACCATTATGCTGAGGATAAGATATTTCCGGATTGTCCCAAAGAGTATTTCGAGATTCTTATGGCGGGCGTCGGCATCGACGATCCGGGACTTCTCGAGATTATTTACGACCCTGTCATCTATCCCCAACGCCGTTCGACCGACACTTCCGGGGACATTGTCGCCAAATCGGCCGTCAATTTCTATGAAGGCGTAACCCGCGAGGAGGTCGAAGCCTATTACGCCGGAATCGTCAATCCCGACGACCCCTGCCCGATTTCCTACGGCCTCAACACCAAGGTCGTCAAAGGCGAGGACGGCGTCATCCGTGAAGAGCCCTGGCGCAGCGGCGGCATCTACGGAGAGGCCATCGACCACATCTGCGAAGAGCTCTCTCTCGCCCGCGGTTTCGCGGAGAATGACATCCAGAAGCGCGCCCTCGGCATTCTCATCGAATATTACCGCACCGGCGATCTCCGCAAATGGGACGAATTCAACATCGAATGGGTCAAGGACACCATCGGCACCGTCGACTTCATAAACGGATTCATCGAAGATTACAACGACCCCCTAGGCCGCAAGGCTTCCTGGGAGGGCTACGTCAACATCAAGGACGTCGTCGCCTCAGCCCGCACCGAAACCCTCAGCGCCAATGCGCAGTGGTTTGAGGACCATTCGCCGGTAGATCCGCGCTTCCGCAAAAAGACCGTCAAAGGCGTCTCCGCCAAGGTAATCAACGCCGTCTGCCTCGCAGGCGACAGCTACCCGTCAACGCCTATCGGCATCAATCTCCCCAACGCCGACTGGATCCGCAAAGAGCACGGTTCCAAGAGCGTCACCATCGCCAACATCACCCACGCCTACGACTTCGCTGCCCAGGAACTCCCCGCCAGCACCCTGTCGGAATTCGCCTGGGACCAGGCTGAAATCGACCTCTACAAGAAGTACGGCACCATCGCCGACGAAATCCACACCGACCTCCACGAGTGTCTCGGCCACGGCTCCGGCCAGCTCCTCCCCGGTGTCTCCACCACCGCCATGGGCGAATACGCCTCCGCCCTCGAAGAAGCCCGCGCCGACCTCTTCGGCCTCTACTACACCGCCGATCCCAAAATGGTCGAGCTCGGCATCATGCCCTCCCCCGACGCCTACAAGGCCGAATACGCCAACTACATCCGCAACGGCCTCATGGTCCAGTTCACCCGTGTCGAGCCCGGCCGTCCCAATACCGAGGCCCACATGCAAAACCGCAAGCTCATCGCCGAATGGTGCTACGAAAAGGGTCTCTCACGTAATGTCATAGAGAAAAAAGTCCGTGACGGCAAGACCTACTTCGTCGTCAACGACTACGAAGCCCTCCGCGGTCTCTTCGCAGAGCTCCTCGCCGAAATCCAGCGCATCAAGTCCGAAGGCGACTACGAAGCCGGCAAAGCCCTCATAGAAACCTACGCCGTCCACATCGACCCCGACCTCCACAAAGAAGTTCTCGAACGCTACTCCAAACTCGGCCTCAAACCCTACGGCGGTTTCGTCAACCCCGAAATCACCCCCGTCACCAAAAACGGCCGCATCGTCGACTACCAAATCACCTACCCCGACGACTACCTCGCCCAAATGCTCCTCTACGGTAAAAAATACAGAACACTTTGAATAACGACCGCATACTGAAGGATTACGCTTACTATTTGGGAATTGAGCGGGGGATGTCGCCGAATACGGTGGCGTCGTATGGATCGGATGTGCGGGAGTTTTTGGAGTGGGCGGAGAAGACGCCGCGGGAGGTTAGCGGGGAGGATATCATGCGGTACTTTGGCGACGAGGCGGATGACGGGGCTGGGAAGAGGACGCAGGCGAGGAGGTTGAGCGCGTTGAAGTCGTTTTTCACATGGACGGTGATGGAGGGAGAGAGGAAGGATAATCCTTGCGACAGGATCGATTCGCCTAAGCTTGGACGGTATTTGCCGGCGGTGTTGTCGGTGGAGGAGGTGGATGCGATTATGGAGTCGGTGGATTTGAATTCGCCGACAGGCGTGAGGGATAGAGCGATACTTGAGGTGCTGTATGGTTGCGGGCTGAGAGTCAGCGAGGTGTGCGGGCTGAAGATTTCCGCGGTGTATTTCGAGGAAGGCATTGTCAGCGTGATCGGCAAGGGCGACAAGCAGAGGCTTGTACCGCTCGGCGAGATGGCGGCGGATGCCATTCGGAACTACTTGAGTATCAGGCAGTCGGCAAGTGAGCCTAAGTACAGCGACATTCTGTTTCTCAATAGGTTCGGGAAGCCGCTGAGCAGAATATCGGTATTCAATATGGTGAAGAAGCAGGCGATGGTGGCGGGGATTCGGAAGGAGATTTCGCCGCATACGTTCCGCCATTCGTTCGCGACGCACCTCATCGAGAACGGCGCCGACCTGCGGACTGTGCAGGAAATGCTCGGGCACGAGAGCATTCTCACAACTGAGATTTATACCCACATCGACACCTCGACGTGGCAGTCCGCTATTCTGGAACATCATCCGAGGCGGTAATATTTTGTAGTTTCAATTATTTAGCGTATCTTTGCGCGCTTAAAAAGCCGCGAAGGCTTTTGGTGCAATGGGGTCCGGGCCTGACCCGGACTGAGTAACACATTTAAACAAAAGACAATGAAACACTTCACTCTCAACGGTACCATCCGTGAAGTCGGCAACAAGGCCGTCATCAAGGCTTTCCGCCGCCAGGGCCTCGTTCCCTGCAACCTCTATGGCAAAGAAGTCAAAGGCAACATCCTCTTCACAGTCAATGCAAAGGATCTCAAGGGCCTTCTCACTTCCCCCGCATCGTTTATCGTAGACCTCGTCCTTGACGGCAAGACCCACATGGCAGTTCTTCACGAGCTCCAGTTCCATCCCGTCTCCGACGAATGCCTCCATATCGACTTCCTCTCGGTATCCGCAGACAAACCCGTAGCGATTGACATTCCCGTCGCCATTACCGGCCACGCAGCAGGTGTCCAGGCTGGTGGTAAATTCACCAAGCACACCCGCAAACTCCGCGTCAGCGGCCTCATGGACAATCTCCCCGACGAGCTCCCGGTTGACATCACTTCCCTCCAGCTCGACAAGCGCATCACCGCCGGTGATCTCGCATTCGAGGGTCTTACCATCCTCTCGCCGAAGACCACCATCATCTGCAGCGTCAAATCTACCCGCCAGATGATCGCAGCCGCAAAGGCTGAGGCCTAAGCCGCACAGGAGTCATGAACTACCTCGTGGCAGGGCTCGGAAACATCGGCAGCGAATATTCCGCTACCCGCCACAACATAGGATTTATGGTATTGGATGCCTGGGCAAAGGCATCCAATGCTGTTTTTTCTGTAGAACGCTATGGTTCCGTAGCCGAAGTCTCATTCAAGGGAAGGCACTTTACCCTCCTGAAGCCTTCGACCTACATGAATCTCAGCGGCACCGCAGTCAGATACTGGCTCCAGAAGCTGCATCTGCCCCCGGAGCAGCTCCTTGTCATCTCCGACGACCTCAACATCCCGTTCGGCGACATTCGTTTCAGATTGAAAGGATCGAGCGGCGGACACAATGGGCTTGAAAACATTATCGCCCTCCTGGGCACGGACGCATTCGCCCGCATAAGGGTGGGTATCGGTAACGATTTTTCACTCGGCGGACAGATCGGTTACGTACTCGGCAACCTGAGCGAAGAAGAGCTGAAGTCGGTCGACGAAATGAGCGGATTGATAGTCAAAGGAATCGAAGAATGGGTCACAATCGGCACTGAAAGGGCCATGAATACCCTAAATATCAGGCAAAAGCATTAAAAATTCCCGTTTTTTCTTTGATTTTTTAATTTTTATCAATAACTTGCGCAAGTTTATGATACTTAATGTTTAACACTATTATATTAGGATTATGAAAGAACTTGTTGAAAAAATCAATGTCGAGATTGCTGAATTCTCAAAGAACGCAGAAGCCCAGCTCGTAAAGGGCAACAAAGCCGCCGGTGCACGCGCACGCAAGGCCGCTCTCGCTCTTATGAAGGACCTCAAGGAGTTCCGCAAAATCTCCGTCGAGTCTGCAAAATAAGCAGCCTTCTCGTACGTTCTGAAACCAAAACCTCATTTTTTTGAATAATTTTTGATTTTTCGTGCAACGTTTCTATTAATCTTTGCATCTATCATATAGGTTTAGGTTTTAGTACACGTTTAGGGACCGGTCAGAGGATTTATCCAAAGACCGGTTTCTTGCATTATGTCCGCGCAATTATTATCTTTGCGTTGGTATGATCTCAGGAATCCATAGACATCTCCTCTCGCTGGCGGTCGCACTGACGGTTTCGCTCAAGCTGATCGCAGCTCCAGCGCAGCCGGGGACGTTCTGGCTGACTCAGCCGGACGGGTATACATTCGCCGCGAGGCTCTCGGGGGACGAATTCCTGCACATCATGAAGACGCTCAGCGGCGAATCCATCATCCTCGACGACGACGGCTGGTACTGCTACGCCCGCTACGACTGGACCGGTGCACGTTCGTCGAGCGGCGTCAGAGTCACCGCACAAGCCCCTTCGCCATACATTCAGGCGGCCGCGGCCAACATTCCGTACAGCGCCCTTTCGGCTAAGGCGGAACGCAAAAGGCTGCAGACCGACATGCTGAGGGCTGGAAAGCGCGTAGTCATTCCCCGTGAGGGAACTACGGAAAAGCACGGCATCATCATTCTCGCGGAGTTTAACGACCTGAAGTTCACTTACGACCGCGACCATTTCGAGAAACTCATCAATTCGAGCGACCCCGGCAGCGCAGTCAGCTATTATCACGACCAGTTCGGGGGCAGCGTGCATTTCACATTCGACATTTCGGAGATAGTGACGCTCAACAACGGATTCGCCTATTACGGCAAGAACAATTCTGACGGAGACGACTCCAATGCTCATGAAATGATAGCTGAGGCATGTCGCAAGGCCGATGCCGAGATCGATTTCTCGCGCTACGACGATGACGAGGACGGCCGTGTGGACAATGTCTTCGTCTATTTCGCGGGCGGCGACGAGGCCGGTGGTGCCGGTGACGACCACATCTGGTCGCATCAGCACTATCTCTCCACCGACGGCAGCGACCTAACCCTGGACGGCAAAGTCATAGACAATTACGCCTGCACCTCGGAGCTCGTCAGGGGCAACCGCGGCGACATCATGGCCACCATCGGGACCTTCTGCCACGAATACCTCCACACATTCGGCCTCCCCGACTACTACGACACCGATGACGACGGCAGCGGAGGCAAGGCAGAGGCACTTTGGAAGACGACGGCCCTCCTCGACAGCGGCAACTGGAACAATTACGGCAAGACTCCCCCGGCCTTCAACGCGATCGACAGATGGCTGCTCGGGCTGGGCACGCAGACGACCCTTGCCGAAGGCACATTCATCCTCTCCCCTATCGACCGCTCCGGCCAGTATCTCATCTATGAGGGGCCGCTGGACGGCGAATTATATCTCTTCGAATGTCGCCACGCCGCGGATTGGGACCTCTACATCGGCGGCAGCGGACTTCTTATCTACCATATCGACCGTTCGACCAATACCGTGGACGGCACACCCGCATACATTCGCTGGAGGCGCAACAGCCTCAACTGCGTGCCCTCCCACCAGTGCATCGACCTCATCGAGGCCTCCACTTCGGCGATATCAGCCGCAGAAGTATTCTTCCCCCGCAGCGACAGCAAGAGCTTCACTGCCAACACCACGCCGGCATTCACCTGGTGGGACGGCGGAATACCCTCCATCGCAATCACCGGCATCCTCAAGGCCGGCGAAGACATCATCCTGACCGTCGGCAAAGCTTCCGACGAAAAGGCCCCCGACGTCACTTCGGTCAGCAAACTCGTCTTCCAGGACGCCGCCGTCATCACCTGGGAATCCTCCAATCCCGCCTACAATTCCAAATCCTACATTTCCTGGAGCGAAACCGGCAAGACTCCCGTCGAATACGATGTCGCGCCTTATCAGCCCGGCCATTACGCTTGCGTAATGGAAGGCTTAGAGCCCGGCAAGTCCTATTCGGTATCCATCTACTTCAAGTCCGGCGGCGTGCCCGGCAAAGAGTCGACTGCGGCGTCGCTGATCACGAAATCATTCGCCGAAGGCAGTATACCTTATATTTATATGGGGAGCGCAACGCGTAATCCGGACGGCTCGATTGTCGCCGGGAGCATCCTTCCCCTGAGGGTATGCAACGCCCCTTCGGCTGAAGGCGTCACATGGTACTACGGCAACAGGCAGATCCTGGTCGGGAATGACGGATTCTTCACCGTCTCTGCTTCTGGGACGCTCAGGGCCGAGGTCCACTGGAAAGACGGCAGCAAAGATATCATCGAACGTAAAATCACCGTGAAATGAAACGACTCCTGCCACTTCTGATCCTCGTGCTCTTCGCTTCCTGCCGCGGCAGAAACGAAGCCGACCCGGAGTTCCTGACTTCCGAAGCCTGGTGCCTCACGGTAAAAGGCTCGACTGTGATGTCGTACAATCCCCTGCAGCACCAGTGCTCCTACAATGCCTCGACGAGGACCTTCCGCCTCTGCGACGACGAGGCCACAAAGTGGTTTGTGCTTCGTCTGGACGCCCTCCCCACCACCGAGGGCACGAAGATCTCCGGCGACATCTCCTGGAGCGGCGGAGGCACAAAAACCGGCATTAAATTCACTGTAAGCCAAATACTTGGCGACAGCTTCTGGCTCTGGTCCCCCAAAGAAAAAATCGGCGTCTCCGCCACCATACTGAAATAAAAAAGATTCCGGAGCTGTCCGGAATCTTTTTATTTCGAGCTAGTCGTTATTGTCAGAACGACGCGGCGATGGCGATGAAGTCGTCGGCCTTGAGGGCGGCGCCTCCGATGAGGCCGCCGTCGATGTCCTTTTCGGCGAAGAGCTCACGGGCGTTGGAAGGCTTGCAGCTGCCGCCGTACTGGATGGTGAGGTCGTCAGCGGCTGCGAGGCCGAACTTGCCTGCGATGACGCTGCGGATGCATGCGTGGATCTCCTCTGCCTGGGCGGCTGTGGCAGTCTTGCCGGTGCCGATGGCCCAGACGGGCTCGTATGCGACCACGATATTCTTCAGGTCCTCAGCGGTGAAGTGGAAGAGGACGTTCTCGATCTGGGCGGTGACGACGTCGAAGTGCTTGCCGGCCTCCCTCTCGTCGAGGTTTTCACCTACACAGAGGATGACCTTGAGGCCGCCTGCGAGGGCGAGCTTGACCTTCTCGACGAGCTTTTCGTCGGTCTCGCCGTAGTACTGACGGCGCTCGGAGTGTCCGAGGATGGTGTAGTCGCAGCCGAGGGATGCGAGCATCGCGACGGAGACTTCGCCGGTATAGGCGCCTTTTTCATGGTCGGCGCAGTTCTGTGCAGAAAGCTTTACGCGGGTGCCCTTGACGACTTCAGCGACGGGGGCAAGATGGGTGAAAGGAGGGGCGACGACGATCTCGACGTTTGCGGGAAGGTCCTTGGATGCTTCCACGACTGCCTTTGCGAGGGCCACACCTTCGGGAACGGTGGTGTTCATTTTCCAGTTCCCAGCTACAATGTATTTTCTCATATTGTGTAAAAGATTGATTTTCCGATTCACAAAGATAGCAATTTTTTGATTACCTTTGTACTTCCATATCAAGAAAACCAGCACAGTATGATGGACAAGAATTTCGTTCAGGAGCTCCAGTGGAGGGGCATGATACAGGATATAATGCCGGGGACCGAAGAGAAACTCATGGAAGGCCCCCAGTCAGCCTACGTCGGCATCGACCCGACGGCTGATTCGCTGCACATCGGGCATCTCGTCAGCGTAATGATTCTCAAGCACTTCCAGCGCTGCGGCCACAAGCCGTACGCCCTCGTCGGCGGCGCCACCGGCATGATCGGCGACCCTTCGATGAAATCGGCGGAGAGAAACCTTCTCGACGAGGAGACCCTCAATCACAATGTCGAATGCATCAAAGCCCAGCTCGGCCGCTTCCTCGACTTCGATTCCGACGCCCCCAACAAAGCCGAACTCGTCAACAACTATGACTGGATGAAAGACTATTCCTTCATCGGATTCATCCGCGACATCGGCAAGCACATCACCGTCAACTACATGATGGCCAAGGACAGCGTCAAGAAGCGCCTCTCCCGCGACAGCTCCGAGGGTATGTCGTTCACCGAATTCAGCTACCAGCTGATGCAGGGCTACGATTTCTACTGGCTCTGGAAGCACAAGGGATGCATCCTCCAGCTCGGCGGTTCCGACCAGTGGGGCAATATCACCACCGGCACGGAGCTCATCCGCAGGATGGACGGCGGGGAGGCATTCGCCCTTACCTGCCCCCTCATCCGCAAGGCTGACGGCACCAAATTCGGCAAGACCGAAAAGGGCAACATCTGGCTTGACCCCGAGAGGACCACTCCATACGAATTCTACCAGTTCTGGCTCAACGTGGCCGACGACGACGCCGAGCGCTACATCAAGATCTTCACCATGCTCGACCGCGAGACCATTGAGGGGCTCATCGCAGAGCACCGCGAGGATCCCGGCCAGCGTAAGCTCCAGAAGGCCCTCGCCCGCGAAGTCACCATCATGTGCCACGGCGAAGCCGAATACGAAAAGGCCCTCGAAGCCTCCCGCATGCTCTTCGTCAACGCAACCTCCGAAGCCCTCCGCAAGCTCGACGAGAAGACATTCCTCGCCGTGTTCAGCGGCGTGCCCACATTCGACGTCAAGCGTGAAGATCTCGCCGGCGGCATCCTCGATCTCCTGGCAGTCAAGACGGCTATATTCCCCTCCAAGGGTGAAGCCCGCAAAATGATCCAGGGCGGCGGTGTCTCCCTCAACAAGGACAAACTCACCGACATCGACTACGCCGTCTCAGAGAACGACATCATCGACGGCCACTACATCCTCGCCCAAAAAGGAAAGAAGAACTACTTCATAATCAACGTCATCTAGTCCATGGAAAAGCCCGCCACCACCCGTCAGCTCAAGGTCGCCCGTGAAATCCAGCGCGACCTCGCGGAAATCATCCGCTCCAAGGGCATGGCAGCCTACGACGGCGCCATGGTCACCGTCTCCGAAGTCCGCGTCAGCCCCGACCTCTCCGTCGCCAAGGTCTACGTCAGCATCTTCCCTTCCGAAAAACAGGACTCCGTCATGGCCATCCTAGAGGACAACCTCAAAGCCCTCCGTGGCGAACTCGGCCGCAAAGTCGCCCGCCAACTCCGCATCGTCCCCGAACTCTCCCTCTACCTCGACACCAGTCTCGATTACGCGCAGCACATAGAGGAACTGCTTAAAAAGTAGTTGGCGGTGCCGAATGTGCCATTATACATTGGAGGGCGATATTTATTCGCGAAGAAGTCACGGAGTGTTATCAATGTGATTTCGGGGATTTGTGTGGGGGGTATTGCAGTTGGGGTGGCGGCGCTGGTGATTATTATGTCGGTGTACAATGGGTTTGAGGATTTGATCCGGAAGAGCCTTGGGTCGGCGGATCCGGACTTGAAGGTTTCGGCGGTTGAGGGGAAGGTTTTTGCACCGGACAGTGTGGCAGCGGTTGACCTTATTTATGATGTTAAGGGGGTGGAGAGTGTGTCCAGGACTCTTGAGGAGCAGGTGTTTGTGGTGTATGGGCAGAAGCAGTCGCTGGCGCGGGCGATGGGTGTGGACCGGCGCTATGAGGAGAGTACATTCCCGCTGCTGGAAATATACGGGACGCCGGCGCTGGACCTCGGGCATGAGAGCCTGGTGGGAATTTCTAAGGGTGTTGCAGAGGCTCTCGGAGGCATTTATCTCAATACTCAGATTCCGGTGGAAATATGGTTTCCGTCGCGCCACAGGGGGATTTCGGCGTCCAATCCGTCCGAATCGCTCAATAGCATCAGTCTTGTACCGGGGAGTGTTTTCACTGCCGGCAGCGAATATGACAACAGGCTGATTCTCCTTCCGCTGGATGATCTTCGCGGCTTGTTGGAATACGACGGCGGCGAGGTCTCTGCGCTCAATATCAGGCTTAAGGAAGGAGCGTCCGTTCAGGGCGTTCAGAGCCGGGTCAAGGAGATCCTCGGTCCCGCATTCAAGGTCGAAGACCGCGTGGAGCAGAACGCTTCCCTATTCCGGATGATGAAATACGAGAAGCTGGCTATATTCCTCATACTCATTGCCGTAGTGATTATTGTGGCGTTCAGTATCACGGGATGCCTTTCGATGCTGATCATTGAGAAGAAGGAGGATATACGCACATTAAGGAGCCTCGGCGCCCGCGACGGCACCGTGAGGAGTATATTCGTGACCGAAGGGTCTCTCATCGCGCTTCTCGGACTGGCGATAGGGCTTGTGCTCGGGATTGCGGCCGTGGTGCTACAGCAGCAATTCGGTTTTGTAAGCATGCCTGGGGCACTTTCGGCGACAGCCTATCCGGTCAGAATGAATGCATGGGACATCCTCGCCATCACCGGCGGGGTCGCGCTCGCTGGATGGGCGATCGCATTCTTCACTTCCCGGCAGATCCGGGAATATCGATAAGGAGTTTCCCTTCGAAATACGGGTCCTCGAGGCAGGTCGACACCGGCCATACCGTGACCGATCCTTTCGGCAAATGGTAACGACCCATGAGGGTTGCGACCTCCTCGGCGATGTCTCCGCCCTTGAGGCAGAGGAGACGCTCGCTGAAGCGCCCATTAACCCAGCCGTACAGCTCCGGCAGCGACGCCACCGCCCTTGATACGACATAGTCGAATCGCTCCCCGAGGCTCTCCGCGCGGGCATTGACGACCTTGACATTTTGAAGCCCCAGTGATTCGGCGACAGCCGAAGCTACTATGGTTTTCTTGCCGACGGAGTCGCAGAGGGTGAACCGGGCATTCTCGTAAAGAATGGCCAGCGGAATGCCGGGAAAGCCGCCGCCGGTGCCGAGATCGAGGATGTCAGCGGTGGAGAATGATTCTTCCAAGCCCTTGACTTTCAGGTATTCAGCTATAGACAGCGAATGCAGGACATGGTGGCTGTAGAGATTGTCGATGTCCTTGCGGGAGATGACGTTGATGCGGGAATTCCATTCCCTGTAGAGCGGTTCGAGTGCGTCAAAGCGCTCTTTCTGCAGCGGCGTGAGATTCATTGTATTTCCCCCCTAAGCATCATTTCGGAGAGCTTTTCCTTGCCTCGGCGAATGCGGGTGCGCACCGTGTTGAGCGGAAGGCCGAGATCGCGGGAGATCTCCTCGTATTCGAGCTCTTCGATCATGTATTTTATCATCACGTCCTTGTAGAGGGACGACAGTTCGTCGATGTATTCCATGAGGCGGTCGTGGTCCTCGCCGCTGATGATTTCGTCCTCCGGATTGACATCCGTAATCAGGTCCGAACCGTCCTCCGAAGGGTCTGTATGCTTGATTTTGTACTGCTCCATCTTGACGTTCTCGCGCTTGATGGCGTCGATGTGATCGAGGGCGGTCCGGCCGGCAATAGTGCAGAGCCAGGGCAGGATCTCCCTTTCGCGGTCGAACATCTCGATTCTGGAGAAGAATTTCTGGAAGGTCTCGGACACCACGTCGTCAACATCCGCCTGCCACTGGAAATAGGCGGAAACGCGGCTCCTTACTGCCTTGACGTATTTTTCGTAAATGACGCGGCAGGCTGTCTGGTCGCCTTCCGCCGCCAGCGACACGAGCATCGCATCGGGCATTTCCCTGTATTCGCCTTTCATCAGTGAGCCTCCAGCCAGTTTTTGCCGACGCCGACCTCGACGGTAAGCGGCACAGACAGTTTTACTACTCCTTCCATCGCCTCTTTCACGAGCGCCTTCAGCGCCTCCACCTCTTCGGGAATGACGTCGAACAGCAATTCGTCGTGAATCTGCAGCATCATCCGGCTCTTGAGCCCGGCGGCCTTCATCCTCCTGTCAACCTCAATCATCGCCATTTTGATAATGTCGGCGGCAGTGCCCTGAATGGGCGCATTTACGGCATTCCGCTCGGCCAGGGCGCGGACTGTGCCGTTTTTACTGGTGATGTCCGGGATGTACCGGCGGCGGCCGAACAGCGTCTCGGCGTAGCCGTTTTCGCGTGCGCTTCCGATGCTATCGTCGATAAACGAACGAATTGCCGGGAAGCTCTCGAAATAGCCGTCAATCAGCGACTTGGCGTCTTTGCGGGAGATCCTCAGGCGCTGCGCCAGGCCGAATGACGATATGCCGTACATGATGCCGAAATTGGCGGTCTTGGCTATTCGCCGCTCCTCCGGCGTCACTTCGGAAATGGGCTTGCCGGATATCTTGGCAGCGGTGGCGGCATGGACGTCTTCGCCGCTCCGGAAGGCTCCGATAAGGTGCGCATCACAGCTGAGGTGGGCCATGATCCTGAGCTCTATCTGCGAATAATCCGCCGACATCACAAGCCCGTCCGGCGTCCCGGGAACGAACGCTCCGCGAATCAGCCTCCCCCGCTCCGTGCGAATCGGAATATTCTGGAGATTGGGGTTGGAGCTCGAAAGACGACCTGTTGACGTAAGTGCCTGATTGAATGTAGTATGCACACGGCCATCTCGAGGAGAGATATAGCCAGGGAAAGGCTCGATGTAAGTTGAAAGGAGCTTGCGTGCAGCCCTGTATTCGAGTATTTCGTCCACCACGGGATGGCGGTCCGCTATGTCGAGAAGAGTAGTTTCGTCAGTTGAATATTGTCCGCGGGAATTCTTTTTGGCCTTTGGATCGAGATGCAGTTTGTCGAAGAGGACGTCGCCGACCTGCTTGGGCGAAGCGACATTGAGCTCCGGCTCACCGGCCAGCTCGCGGGCCCTGGCTTCGTGCGTCCGAATCTCCTCGCGGAGCGAATCCGAGAACTGCTTCAGTCCCCCAAGATCCACCTTGATACCCGTGCGCTCCATCTCGGCGAGCACGCGCGAGAGCGGCTCCTCCATAGTATCGTAGATCCCTGCTGCAGGTGTCTCAGAGAGCTCTTTTTCAATCGCGTGACCAAGGGGCAGAAGCACCGCAGCCTCGGCAAAACGCGGCGAAGGGCCATTCTCCTCAGCGACTTCGTCGAACAGCGACAGCGACGGCGCCGGCTCAGCCGGTGTCTCCAGATCCACGCCGAGATAGCTCTTCGCGAGGATGTCGACGCTATGGCTTCGTTCCGGGTTGATGAGGTAGTGCATCAGCGCAATGTCGCGCCATGGGCTCCGGAGTTCAATCCCGGACGCCGCCAGCACATTGGCCGCCTTCTTCATATCCGTGCCGTACCAGCGAATAGCCGGATCCTCCAGCACCGTCCTTAATGCCTCCGGTTCTTCGGAGGACGCTACAGCAGAGCCTCCCGCTACTGTGATGCGGGCCACCGGGGCGAATATCCCTTCGCCGGCAGGCTCAACCAGAAGAGCCCCCTCCCCTGCCCTCTTTATGGCAGCAACAACCTCAGCTACAGGAGTTTCCGCCCATTCCAGTTTAGCCGCCGGGGCCTCTGTCTTCCGGGGCTGCACGTTTCCGAGGAAGCGCCTGAGCGAATTGAATTCGTATTTCTCGAACAGGTCGGCCACTTCGGGCGAATACTCCGTCGAAAGCAGCATATCATCCGCCGTGGTCTCAAGCTCAATGTCCGTCTTGATGGTCACCAGCGTCTTGGAAAGACGAATATGTCCGCGCGCCTCCTCAAACTGGTCCTGCTGCCGGGGCGTCAACTCGGTGATATGCGCGTAGATATTCTCCACTGAACCGTATTTGGAAATAAGCTTTCCGGCACCGACCTCGCCGATGCCTTTGACGCCGGGGACATTGTCCGAAGCATCACCGCAAATGGTCAGCATGTCGATAATCTGGACAGGATCAAGAATCCCCCATTTCTCGCAGAGGGACTTGACGTCAACAAGCTCGTCATCCCCGCCGCCCTTGCCAGGCTTCAACTGGAAGATATGCGGGGCAATTAACTGACCATAATCCTTATCGGGAGTAACCATATAGACATCCATCCCCTCCCTCGCGCTCCTCACGGCCATCGACCCGATCACGTCATCCGCCTCAAAACCAGGGATCATCAATACGGGAATATTCATAGCCTTCACGATCTCCGTCAACGGCTCCAACGCATCGATAATGAGTTGCGGAGTCGGCGGCCTCGTGCCCTTATATTCAGGATACAACTCATTGCGGAAAGTCCCCCCCGGCGGGTCAAAAGCCACCGCAAGATGCGTCGGCTTCTCCCTCTCAATCATCTCAAGAAGATACTTCGTAAATCCAAACAATATGGAAGTATCCACCCCCTTCGAGTTGACCATCGGCCTCCTCAGGAAAGCATAATACATCTTGAATATCAGGGCATGCCCATCAATAAGGAAAACTCGTGAACTCATAGGACGCCAAAGTTAACAAAAAAAGAATTCCTATAAAAATATTTGGCGGTTTCGTGGAAAAAAACTACCTTTGCAGTCCTTTTGGAAAAATAAAAATCTCGAGATATGAAAAGAACGTTCCAACCTTCCCGCCGCAAACGCGTGAACAAGCACGGATTCCGCGAGAGAATGTCGACCCCCAACGGCCGTCGCGTCCTTGCAGCCCGTCGCCGTCACTGCCGCAAGAAACTCACCGTCTCCGACGAGGACCGTTTCTAGTATTTTTTGATTCGGCGGTTAGCAGACTTGACATGAGTCTGCTTTTTTTGTATATTAGCAGTCCATAAAGATTTGTACTGAACATGAACCGCACCGACACCTTCCTTGCTGAAGTACGTACTACCCTCACTGACAATATACTTCCATTCTGGCTCAGCCTCAAGGACCCCCGCGGGGGATTTTATGGCGAGGCCGACAGCAGCGGGCGCATTCGTTACGACGCTCCGAGGGGCGTGATTCTGAACGCCAGGCTCATATGGAGCTTTTCAGCGGCATACCGCGAGACCGGCGAAATGAGGTATCTCATCGCGGCTTCCCACGCCACGGAGTACTTCCTCAAGAATTTCATCGACCACAAGTACGGCGGCGTCTACTGGGCCCTCAGCGAGAAGGGTGAGCGGCTTGACACCAAGGCGCAGCTTTATGCGCAGGCATTCGCCATTTATGCCTTGAGCGAATTCTACGCTGTATCCAAGGATGAAGAGGCGCTGAAGAATGCCGTCAACCTATTCCGGATCATCGAGAAGCAGTTCGCCGACCGTGAGAGGGGCGGCTACCTGGAGGCGCTGTCGAGAGAATTCCGCCCCCTCGACGACATGTCCCTCAGCGAGAAGGACATCAACGCCGAGAAGACGATGAACAGCCACCTCCACCTCCTCGAAGCTTACGCCAATCTCTACCGGATATGGCCCGACGAGGGGCTGCGGGAGGCCGTCACTTCGCTCCTTGACATCATGACGGACAAAATTATGGGCTCCGACGGCCACCTGCGCCTGTATTTCGACCGCAAGTGGAGCGTACTTCCTGGCGGGATATCCTACGGCCACGACATCGAGGCCTCCTGGCTCCTGCTCGAATGCGCCATGGCCGTCCGCGACATCGACGTTGTCAACCGAATCAAGCCAATCGCGCGCAAAATGGCCCTCGCCGGACTCGAAGGCTACCAGGGCGACGGCTCCATGATCAGCGAGCGCCATGCCGACGGCGAATACGACACCACCAGGGTCTGGTGGGTCCTTGCCGAATGCCTCACCGCCAATCTCTGGCTCTGGAAATACCACGACGACCCGGAAGGCGCCGACCGTGCCATGCATACCTGGGACTATCTCTCTTCGCACATCATAGACCGCCGGGGCGGCGAATGGTTCTGGTCCGTCGATGAGGACGGCAAGCCCGACCTCGCCCAGCCCAAGGCAAGCGCCTGGAAATGCCCTTACCACAATACCCGCATGTGCCTCCAGGTCCTCGGTCTCTTTAAATAGCAATTGAATAATGACAATCGAACAACAAGTCCGCCAGATCCCCGTACTCCTCGTGACCGGATATCTCGGCAGCGGCAAGACCACGCTCCTCAACCGCATACTCACAAACCGGCGCGGCATACGCTTCGCCGTCATCGTCAATGACATTGGCGAAGTCAACATAGACGCCGACCTCATCGAGAAGGGCGGCATTGTCGGCAAGACCGACGATTCGCTCATCGCCCTCCAGAACGGCTGCATCTGCTGCACCCTCAAGATGGACCTCGTGGCTCAGATTTCAGAGCTGACGTCGTCGTCCAGATTCGACTATATCGTCATCGAGGCCAGCGGCATCTGCGAGCCGGCTCCGATCGCACAGACAGTTAGCACCATTCCGGCGCTGGCGCCAGAATATGCCCACGGGACGGTCCCCTATGTCGATTGCATCGTGACTGTGGTGGACGCCTTGAGGATGAAGGACGAATTCGCCGGAGGCGACGCCCTGTCCCGCGAGGATATCGAGGACGACGACCTTGAAAGGCTCGTCATCGAGCAGATCGAATTCTGCAACATAGTGCTCCTCAACAAGGCATCCGAGGTCTCCCCCGACGAGCTCGGAAAGCTCCGCGCGATAGTTTCCGGCATCAATCCGGGCGCGAAAATCCTCACCTGCGACTACGGCGACATCGACCTCGACGAGATCATCTACACCGGCATGTTCGACTTTGAAAACGTCGCCACTTCCGCCGCCTGGATAGCCGCCATTGAAGGCGAAGACGAGGAAGAAGAAGCCGAAGGCGAAGCCCTCGAATACGGCATCGACACCTACGTCTACATGGCCCGCGAGCCGATGGACATCAATGAATTCGACCAGCTGGTCGCCCGCAAATGGCCCTCCAACGTTATTCGCGCAAAGGGCCTCTGCTACTTCGCCCACGAGACCGACAAGTGCTACCTCTTCGAGCAGGCCGGGAAGCAGAAGTTTCTCCGCGACGCAGGGCTCTGGTACGCCACGATGGAGGAAGACCTCCTGAAAAAGATGCTGGAGAAGGACGCAAAGCTGCGCGCGGACTGGGATCCCGTCTACGGCGACAGGATGCAGAAGATAGTATTCATCGGGCAGCATCTCGACAAGGCAGCCATCAAGAATCTTATGGACGGCTGCCTCGCCGAATAATCACTACTTCAATCTCAGGAAACTGTAGCCGAAGCGCTCGCAGGCTGCTTTTTCGAGTTCTTCCCGGTCGTCCGGATGGGCGATCGAGATGAGGGCTTTGGCCCTTTGCGCTAGGCTGAGGTTACGGAGATATACGATTCCCCATTCCGTGGCCACGTACTGGGTCTGGAAGCGCGTGGTGACGACTCCGGCGCCCGGGGTGAGGTGAGCGACGATCTTGCCTTTGCCTTTCGCCGTCCTCGACGGGAGCGCGATAAAGGTACGGCCACCCTCGGAGAGCGCACAGCCATACATGAAGTCGTGCTGGCCGCCGACGCTGGAGAAAATCTTGTCCCCTATCGAATCGGCGCATACCTGGCCGGTCAGATCCACCTCAATTGCCGAGTTGATGGCGCAGGCGCGTGGATTCTGGGCGATCAGGAACGGATTGTTGGTATAGGCCACGTCGAAGAATTCCATCGACTTGTTGTGGTCGATGTAGCCGTACATCTCCTTGGAGCCGATGGCGAGCGCCGCGACGCTGATGCCGGGACGCACCTTCTTGAGCGAATTGTCAATCACACCTTCCTTGATCAGGCGAATGACGCCGTCCGTCATGGCCTCGGTATGGAGACCCAGGTGCTGATGATGCTTGATTCCGTTCAAAACGGCATTGGGGATGCCTCCGACGCCGATCTGCAGGCAAGCTCCGTCGGGGATCTGCGATGCCACATTGGCGCCGATTGCGGCCTCGATGGGGGTCGGTTCGCCGAAGGTCATGGCGACAGGGGCCACATCGCAGAGCACTGCCGCCGAGATCTTGCTCTCGTGAATCATGCAGTCCCCGTAGAGATAAGGAATATTCGGACTCACCTCCGCAATCACGACGCGGGCCACCTCAACGGCCGAGACAGCGATATCTGCCGAAATGCCGAAGCTGCAATAGCCATTCTCATCCGGCAGGGAGCAGGTGATGAATGCAACGTCGATCGGGAATTCGCCTCGGCGGAACAGCCCGGGGACCTCTCCGAGGAATGCCGGAGTCATGCTCCCGTAACCCTCTGCGACATGCGCCCTCTGGTCGGCACTGATAAAAATACTGTTGACGAGGAATGAATCCTTGTACTCCGGCTTGCAGAACGGTGCCGGCTCCTTGTGCACGTTGAATCCGGACGTGATGGTGACGTCGCGGAGCTCCTCATGACGGCGTGCAAGCGCCTCCTGCAGAAGCACAGGAACAGACGCCCCTCCCTGGCAACAGATAGTGTCACCGCTCCTTACCAGTTTGACCGCCTCGTCGGCTGATACGTAATTCATAAGCTTACTTGTTCAATTCTTCGAAATAGCCCAGGCGCTCGTCCAGAAGGCGGAAATCTTCATCCGAGAGAAGGCGGGAGACGCAGACGCGGACGCCGCACTGGCCGCTGCCGGTGGTGTTGAGCGGAATGGCAATTATTCCGCAGCGGAGAAGGCCCTCAATAAGCGCCCTGTTGTCCAGATTCTTGTATCCGACGGTGTAGAAGAAGCCGTCGCTGATGGTCTGCTCCATATCCTTGTCGTAAACGAGGTGGAATCCGTGTTTGTCGAAAATCTTCCTGGACCGGTGGGAGCGGAGGCCGTATTCCCTGACTTCCTTGACGAAATTGTACTTGCCCTCAACGGCGGCTTCCATCATCGCGGACAGGGCGTACTGCGCCGAATGGGATGTGCCGGAAGAAGCTACATAGAGGTAATTGAGAATGTAGTTGTCACCGAATGATCCTATTCCGTAGCGCTCGCGAAGGGCGGGGTAATTGCGCTTGAAAAGCTCGTTGGAGATGCATGTGACGGCGATTCTTTCTCCCGCATAGCTGAATATCTTGGAGCCGGAAAGCATCAGGACATAGTTGTCGGTATACTTCGCAACGGTGGGCTGGAACGGCGGCTCGAAAGGCACGGACATATCCTTTCGGAAGTCCATGCAGAGGTAGGCCATGTCTTCGAGGATGATGCAGTCGTATTCGGTGGCACATTCGCCGATAGTGCGGAGCTCTTCGTCGGTGAGACAGATCCAGGCCGGGTTGTTGGGGTTGGAATAGAGGATAGCCGCGATGTTGCCCTGCTTGAGATAGGATTCGAGCTTGGGACGGAGCTTTTCGGCGCGGAAGTCGTAAATGTCGAATATGATATTCTTGATACCGAGCACGTCAGGCTGGCGGCCGTGAGGCGGGAATCCGGGGCAGATATACAGTATCGTGTCCTTCTTGGGATCGAGCTGGGAGCACTCGAGGACGAGGTTGAAACTCGCCTGCATGGAGCCGACCGTCGGCACTATTCCCTTGGGGTCGACATCCACGTCTACGAATGCCTTCAGGAAGCGCGAGGCATTCTTTTTCAGCTCCGGAAGGCCGTTGATGACGGGATAGATTGAAGCAATGCCATCGTCGAGGGCCTTTTTCTGAGCCGCAATGCCGTAAGGGCAGGCCGCGATACCGGGAACACCAATCTCCAGATGGGTAAACTTTTCTCCCGATTTGCTTTCAAGTGCGGCACCGATGGCCGTGCACTGGCGGATAGTGGTTTTGGAGATGTCCTGGATATCCATCTCCTTCAGGATGCTTTCAAGAAGGGATATCGGGAAAGGCTCTTTCATACTACATGGATTTTTCAAAACCTGCGTCAAACGCCTTTAGATTGGCTTCCACAATGGCTTCGCCCTTGCGGCCGAATACCCTGCGGATGCCCTCCCTGAGCGCTTCCGGCTGGAGAATGTCGAGCTTTGCCGCCACGGCGCCGAGAAGGACCATGTTGGCACTCCTCGGGGAGCCGGCGTCCTTTGCCATCGCATCGGCGTCAAGGGCGACAAGGTGAGGCAGGGACTCGAGTTTCTCCATAATCTTTTCGATCGGCGGATAGTTCGGAATATTGACGAACGGCGCCGTCGAGGTAATGATCCAGCCGTCCTTTTTCAGCCAGGGAAGATAGCGGAGCGCCTCCATCGGCTCCATCGAGACGATGCAGTCTGCGCCGCCTTTCGGAACGAGGTCGCTCATGATCGGTTCAGACGAAAGCCTGAGGGTGGACTGGACGTCGCCGCCCCTCTGGCTCATTCCGTGCACCTCCGCCTGCTTGAGATAAAGCCCCTCGGTAAGGGCAGCGGAGCCGATAACCGTGGCGATGGAGAGAATGCCCTGTCCTCCTACGCCGGCAAGTATGATGTCCTGTTTCATTTCTTTGCGTGTCTTCTGAAGGTTTGGATGCATTCGCGGCGGCATATAATGACGGAGACGCCGTGGTATTCGAGTTCTTCCCTGATGGTCTGTTCCATTTCGGGATAGTTCTTGGGAAGCGGAACGATGGTCCTGATATGGGCCGGGTCGACGCCGATTCCCGCGCAGATGGCCTCCAGGCGGCCGGTGCCCGCCGAATCCTGACCGCCGGTCATGCCGGTAGTGAGGTTGTCGGAGATGCAGAGCGTGACGTCAGCGTTGCCGTTGACCGCATCGAGGAGACCCGTCATGCCGCTGTGGGTGAAGGTCGAATCGCCGATCACAGCGACCGAGGGCCACACGCCGCTGAATGCAGCTCCCTGGGACATGGTGAGCGACGCGCCCATCTCCACGCAGGTATGGAATGCGTGGAACGGGGCCAGCCAGCCGAGAGTATAGCAGCCTATGTCGCTGAATACCCTTGCGGTTGGATAGTCCTTGAGGACATTGTTCAGTGCAGTATAGAAATCGCGGTGGCCGCAGCCCTGGCAGAGTGCCGGCGGGCGCGGGGCGACGATGTCGCAGGGATCGAGTCCCTTGGTCTCCGGGAGTCCGAGGGCGGCACGGACAGCATCCGGAGTGAGCTCTCCGGTACGGGGAAGAGTGCCGTCCAGGCGGCCTTTGACGGTGATTCCCGATTGGAAGACGCCGCGGAGGCGGTCTTCAACAAGGGGCTGTCCTTCCTCGATAACGAGGATGGTCTTGCACATCGAAGCGAGCTTGACGGCAAGGGCCCTCGGGAAAGGATACTGGGATATCTTGAGGACGGGATAGGGGCATCCGTCCGGGTAATTCTCCATCAGGTAATTGTAGCCGAGGCCGCAGGCGATGATTCCGAGGGAATGGTCGGGAGCGTCCTTCAGCCAGTTGAACTTGGACTCTACCGCATCCTCCTCGAATACGAGGTAATCCTTGACGAGCGCTTCGTTGCGCACCTTGGCGTTGACGGGGAGGGTGACCCACTGGCGGGGATTCTTCGGGAATGCGAGGGCGTTTTGCTCGCGGATATCTTCGCGGGTCTCGACGATGGCGCGGGAGTGGGAAAGGCGCGTGACCATTCGCATAAGCACGGGAATGCCGCGTTTTTCGGAATAGTCGAATGCCTCACCCATCATCTCATAGGCTTCCTGCTGCGAAGAGGGCTCGAAGACCGGCATCATGGCGAATGCGCCGTAGAAGCGGGAGTCCTGTTCGTTCTGGGAACTGTGCATCGAGGGGTCGTCGCAGGAGGCTATGACGAGGCCTCCGTTGGCACCGGTCATGGCCGAGCCCATGAAGGCGTCGGCGGCGACGTTGAGTCCGACGTGCTTGAAGCAAACGAGGGCGCGTTTTCCGGCGTAGGATACGCCGAGGGCCTCCTCCATCGCGGTCTTTTCGTTCGCGCTCCATGCGCAGTGGACGCCCCGCTCACGGGTAAGCGGATGGCCTTGAATGTACTCTGTAATTTCGGTCGAAGGGGTGCCCGGGTAGGCATAGACGCCGGTGAGGCCGGCGTGAAGGGCGCCAAGGGCAAGGGCTTCGTCTCCGAGAAGAAGTTGTTTTGGAGCCATAGTATTGGTATCAGTTTGTGTCATTTGTGGCAATTCGTGAAGAATTTAAGCCATTTCGCTTACAAATATAATAAAATATGTGGATTATAGTAATAGATTCAACGTTTATTTTTGCTGAGGCCGCTATTATTAAAATTGTTTTTGAACTGAATGTAGAATAATGTATATTTGTCAGTTAGAAACAATACATAGCGTATGAAGAAGATAATGACACTCTTAGCCATTTCAGCCCTCGCGGCAGCCTGCTCCGACAAGGCGCCCAAAGTTGCTCCCGCCATTCCCAGCGACGCGGAGATTGAAAAGAAGGTATCCGAAACCCTTTCCAAAATGACGCTCGAGGAGAAGATCGGACAGATGACCGAAATCGCCATTGACATTCTCGGAAAGATGGATCCCGCCACGGGAAAATTCGTCGTTGACGACGCCGCGCTCGACAAGATCATCGGCCAGTACAAGGTCGGATCGATCCTCAACGCCCCCGGAATGGCCCTCAGTGCAGAAAACTGGAACGAGGTCATCTCCGCGATCAACCGCAAGTCGATGGAGACCATGGGAATTCCCTGCATATACGGTCTCGACCAGAACCACGGCGTCACCTATACCGCCGGCGGCACCATGTTCCCGCAGAATATCAACGTCGCGGCTTCATTCAACCGTGCGATTGCGCATGACGCCGCCGAGGCCACCGCGTACGAGACCAGGGCTACTGACTGCCCGTGGACCTATTCGCCTACGCTCGACCTGGACCGCGATCCCAGGTGGTCCCGTTTCTGGGAGAATTACGGCGAGGATCCCTACCTGAGCGGCCAGATGGCTGTCGCTGCTGTCAAAGGCTTCCAGGGTGAAGATCCCAACCATATCGACAAGTACCACATCGCCGTGTCGCTGAAGCACTATCTCGGCTACGGCGCCCCGAGGACCGGCCTCGACCGCACCCCCGCCATTATCGCGCCCAACGACCTGAGGGAGAAGTATTTCGCCCCCTACAAGGCCGCGATTGAGGCAGGCGCGCTCAATATCATGGTCAACTCCAGCTCCATCAACGGAGTCCCCGTCCACGCCAGCAGGGAACTTCTCACCGAATGGCTCAAAGAGGGACTCAACTGGGACGGCATGATTGTCACCGACTGGTCTGACATCAATAATTTATATCAGAGGGAAAAGGTCGCCAAGGACAAGAAAGAGGCCATCAAGATTGCCATCAACGCCGGTATCGACATGTCGATGGAGCCTTACGACCTCGGCTTCTGCGACCTCCTCAAAGAGCTCGTCAACGAGGGCGAAGTCCCGATGGAGAGGATTGACGACGCCACCGCCCGCGTCCTCAGGATGAAGTACCGCCTGGGACTGTTCGACACGCCTGACACCAAGCTTGCCGACTATCCTGAATTCGGAGGCGAACGTTTCGCCGAGCTCGCTCTCAAGAGCGCCGAAGAGACCATGGTCCTCCTGAAGAATGACGGCATTCTCCCTCTCGCCCCCGGCAAGAAGATCCTCCTCGCAGGCCCCAATGCCAATTCCATGCGCAGCCTCAACGGCGGCTGGTCCTATTCGTGGCAGGGCCACCTCGCTCCCCTATTCACCGAGAAGTACAATACCATTTACGAAGCCTTCCAGGCCGTCTACGGTGAGAAGAATGTCATCCTCGAGCAGGGTGTCACCTACAAGGAAGACGGCTCCTGGTGGGAAGAGAATGAGCCCGAGATCCAGAAGGCCGTTGCAGCGGCTCGCGGAGTCGATGTCATATTCGCCTGCATAGGCGAGAATTCCTACTGCGAGACCCCCGGCAATCTCCCGGCCGACCTCACCCTGTCGGAGAATCAGCGCAATCTCGTCAAGGCCCTCGCGGCCACCGGAAAGCCCATTGTTCTTATTCTGAATGAAGGCCGTCCGCGCATCATCTCCGACATCGAGCCCCTCGCCTCCGCTGTCGTTGACATCATGCTCCCGGCCAACTCCGGCGGCGATGCCCTCGCCAATCTCGTCAGCGGCAAATCCAACTTCAGCGGCCGCCTGCCGTTCACCTATCCCCGCGACAACGCTCATCTCACGACTTACGACTACAAGGTCGCCGAGCAGGTCGAAACGATGGAAGGCGCATACGACTACAACGCCCTGGTCTCCGTCCAATGGGCATTCGGCTATGGCCTGAGCTACACCACATTCGAGTATTCCGGCCTCAAGGTCGACAAGGCCAGCTTCAAGGCTGACGACATCCTCACCTTCGAAGTCACGGTCAAGAATACCGGTACAGTCGAAGGCAAAGAGGCAGTCCTCCTCTTCTCCAGCGACCTCGTCGCCTCCGTCACCCCCGACAACCGCCGCCTCCGCGCATTCGACAAAGTCCTCCTCGCCCCCGGCGAATCCAAGGTGGTGACCCTCAAAGTCCCCGCCCGCGCCCTCGCCTTCGTCGGCCCCGACGCCCTCTGGCACCTCGAAAAAGGCGACTTCCGCATCCAAGTCGGCAGCGAACTCCTCACGATTACTTGCGAGGAGGATTTGGTGTTCTGATATCCGCTTAGTCCCCTCCCGGCCACGTTTTCCCCGCTTTTTCGTGGCCGACACGCCAAATAAGCACTTCCGGCCATGAAAACCCCCGTTTTTCGTGGCCGGTCTGCTTTTTCTGTCATTTCGACCAAGGCCAAAGGCCGCGCGGAGAAATCTCTTATTCTCCGTGGAAATGTGCTAAATTCGGATAGATTTCCACGGCTTATAGCGCATTTTCAAAAGATTATTATTACATTTGCACTGAAACAAAACAAGATAATATGCTCATTATCAAGCGATGTACGGCGACCGGGAGGTTTGGATTCGCCCTTATGACAATTTCTTCGAATCCGTCACGGTCAACGGCAAGTCGGTTCCGCGTTTTGAGGAAGTATTCTTTTAAAGAGTGCTAACAGTTCCGGTGTTTGATCCGGTTACCCTTCAGGAACATATTGCCTATAGCGTCATTCATCAAGATGGCGATAAAGTGCAGTGCGCTCCAGGGTGGACTTTGCGGGAGGCAATTAGAGGTCAGAAGGTAATGCTTGATTTCGATCTGGCTAAGCTATATCAGATTGAGACAAAAGCCTTAAAACAAGCCGTGCGAAGGAATCTGGATAGATTCCCGTCCGACTTTATGTTTACTTTATCTCAAAATGAGTATAATTCGCTGAAAATCAGCATAAGGTCACAATTTGTTACCTTAGCCGACTAGCTGAAAGATTGGAAGAAAAGAAAAACACACCCACACCACGTATCGGCTTTAAACAAACAAAAGAAATCGAGAATTAACCTTCATTGAGCGGTGCGACAAGCTGGGGCTGCTGGCCGGGAGAAACTTCTTAGATAATACTTTGCACTGTAAACAGTGCGGGGACTGTTGTATGTTACCCCAGCACGACATCCAGGACCATCATCAGGGCGAAGCCGAGGGCAAAGCCGATGGTGCCTATGTTGGAGTGTTTACCCTGGGAGTAGTCCGGGACCAATTCTTCAACGACCACGTATAGCATTGCGCCGGCGGCGAATGCCAACATGTACGGCATGATTCCCAGAATGGAAGTAGCCAGCAGCAGGACCAATGCCCCGCCCAGAGGCTCCACGATTCCGCTTAATGCGCCGATGCCGAATGACCTCCAGCGGCTGTTTCCTTCGGCCCTCAGCGGCATGGAGATGATAGCGCCCTCGGGGACATTCTGAATGGCAATTCCCAGCGACAGTGCCAGGGCACCGGCCATATTGAAATCCGCCGTCAAGGCGCCTGCGATGGCCACGCCTACGGCCATTCCCTCAGGGAAATTGTGAATGGTGACGGCCAACGCCAGTTTAGTCGTGCGCGACAGGCGGCTCTTCGGGCCTTCCGTGCTTCCAGACGGGTGAATATGCGGCGTGATATAGTCAATCAGCAACAGGAAAGCGAATCCCGCCAGCAGCCCGATCGTCGGCGGCACGACAGCGGCTGCCCCCTCCCCCATCTCGATCGCCGGAATAATCAGCGACCACACCGACGCGGCCACCATGACGCCGGAGGCGAATCCCAACAGCACCTTCTGCAGCATCTCGGGCATATCCCGCCTCATGAAAAACACGAAAGCCGATCCCAGGGCCGTCCCCAGGAACGGAATCATCAAAGCAGTAAATACCGGACTCATTTCTTCTCCCTCCTCAACGACTCATAGTATTCGTGACGCTTCGGGTTCTCCGGGAACCAGCCTTTGAGCACTCTTTTCTCCTGCTGATGCATCTCCAGAATGCCCCAGAAGCAGGAAAAGGCGAAGCCGCCAAGTATAGTCGAGACGATCTGATTGGGAACGAACAAAGACGCCGCCGCGACCACAAGTCCCACCACGAGCCAGATCCACCAGCTCTTCTTACCCAGGTAATACTCCATCTTGATGACCACCGGATGGCAGATGCCGATGCAGAAGAATACGGCTGCGCCGACTATGATTCCACTGAAGTGCATAATTCCAAATTAATGTTAATCTTCAGTGCAAATATACGGATAAAACTCCGCAATCTGGTTGCAATTATTTCAGCGTGGCGGGTTTCTTCAACACACGTTCTGCTAGGCGAATGGCGAGGATGGCCACGGGGATGGTCAGGACCAGAACGACAATCAGTACCGGAATGTTGTTGATGACGGGAATCATCAGCTGATCATAGCCTGCAGGCATCTCTTCGACGGCGGCAGCAAAGCACCGACATACGCATAGCAAGCCGGGTGAATAATGCCGCTCGTGGCACCGAGAATAAACGTAGCCAAATAGGCAATGGCCATCAGAATAACTTTGAGCACAGTTTTCATAATAATTTTAATGTAAACCTATGCCCAAAGGTCGGCAATATTAGAATGAGAATGAGGGCTGTCTTTTTCATAACGCAGGAAGTCTTCCTTATAAGATACAAATACCAAGCCAGTCCCTATGCTTCAGCCTTGTACGCATTGCGCCACCTGCCCATTGCCAGCCTCATGAGGAATATGCTTCCGCGAATGTTGAGCTCCACGCACATCGCGATCCAGTAGCCCTTCAGGCCCATGATGGGGCAGAGGAATGTCGCCGGCAGTATGCGGAACAGCCACATCGAGCCGAAATTCATGCAGCTCGGCACCAGCGTATCTCCCGCGCCGACGCAGCAGCCGAATGCGACGATCGACGCCGCGTACATGGTTTCGGCGAATGCCTCTATGCGCAACATCTTGGCACCCAGCGAGATAACCTCCGGATCCGGCGACAGCATCGCCATCAGTTGCGGGGCGAATATGGCCATGACGACGGCCATGAGGGTCATTATTATCATTCCACCGGAGGTGGTAATCCAGGCGAGCCGTGTGGCGAGGTCTTTCCTGCCGGCGCCGAGGCTTTGGCCGACCAGAGTGGTGGACGCGTCAGCAATTCCGTAGCCGGGCATGTAGCAGAAACTTTCTGCCGTGACGGCGAATCCATTCGCGGCAATCGCGATTGTCCCGAGCGGTGCTACGATAACGGTTCCGGCGATGTAGGCGCCTCTCATTACAACGTTCTCCAGGCACATCGGGAGGCCGATTTTGGCTGCTTTGGAGAGCGTCCGCTTCGTGGGAATGAAACTGCCCCTTTCGTGGGCGAATCGGAGCTCCTTGGACTTGAACGCCATGTAGCAGGTCATCAGCGTGGCGGTCACGACTTCCGCGCAGCCGGTGCCAAGAGCAGCGCCCGGCACTCCGAAGTCCAGGACATATATAAATATGTAGTTGAATCCCACGTCCATCACGCACATGGCGATGTTCAGGAGGCTCGGCACCCGCATCTCGCCGCTGCACTGTAGCAGTGTCGCCGACATGAAATCAATCTGCATGAACGGCAGGAACAGGCAGTTGATGAGGAAATAGCGGTAGGCATTCTCCACGATATCGGGATTGCCGCCGAGCCAGTGCGGGAGCGGTCTGGCCACGCATACGCCGAGTAGGGCGAACAGTCCGCCCCAGACCAGCGCGCATGTCAGTGCCTGTCTAACGACGGAACGGGCCTCTTTGAAATCATTCGCCCCAACAAGGTGCGCGACCTGGACTGAGAAACCGTTGCAGAGGGCAAAGCAGAAGCCGCCGAGAAGCCAAAGGCAGGTCGACACAAGGGCAATCGACGCTCCCGCGGCAGCACTCAAGTGCCCCACCATCGAAGCGTCGATGTATTGCATTACGACAGTGGACAGCTGGGCAATGATAGCGGGATAGCTCAAAAGCCCGGACAGCTTGATCTGCTGTCCCAGCGTCAGCGACTCCCCGCTCCTGATTCTACCTAATAGGAAATCCTTACCCCCTGCCATCGGTCAGGTCAGTCCTTGAACGGCTCAAGGATGGCGGACGCCTTTCCGGAAGCGGTGAAGGCACCCATGTCGTAGGAGTTCCAGGTTTCGCTTTTGCCGGTGTATTGCTTGATGGCGTTGGCGTCCTTATAGACTGCCGGGCGCCAGCCTCCGTATACTTCCGGCTCCCAGTAGAATACGCCTGCACAGCAGTCCAGGGCCTTTACCCTGGTGAGGAAGTCCTGGATTATTGTCTTGCCGGTGGTGGGATCCGACGCCTTGACGCCGATCTCGGAGACCATGACCTTGACGCCGTACTTGCTGCCGAGAGCCTTGACGCGGGTGGCGGCGGTTTCATTGCCCCATTCCCAGGTCTTGTCCTTGATTACCTGCGGATAGTGCGAGAGGGCGATCATGTCGAACTTGAGGCCCGCATTCTTCATTGCGGTGAACCACCAGTCGTTGTCGTCGTATGCGTTGTTGAGGTGCGGCATCACGAGGGCTTTCGGGAATATGGCCTTGACGGCATTGTACCCCGCCATATAGAGTTTGGTGAAATTGGCGTATCCGCCGGAAATATTGCCGCTGGAATTCCACAGCTGCCCGGTCGGCCAGAGCATGCCGTTGCGCGTCTCGTTGCCGATCTGCACCCAGACGGGGCTGACATCTTTGGCTTTGAGGGCATTAAGCACCTCGGTAGTAAAGTCGCCCACGTGCTTCGCCATCTTGTCGATATCGCCGGAATCGCCTTTCCACGCCTCCGGAATCCCCTGCCTCGACGGATCGGTGAAGAAGTCGCTGTAGTGGAAGTCCACCATCACCGGCAGACCGGCCTCCGTGGCCCTTTTCGCAAGCGCGACCATATCGTCCTTGCCGCTCCAGCCATTGTAGGGATTGACCCATACGCGAAGGCGAATGGCGTTGACCCCCGTCTCCTTCAGCACGCTGTAAATATCCGCATTCGTCCCGTCGGCGAGCTTGAACTTCTTGCCGTCGTTTTCCATCTCGGACACCCAGCTGATATCAGCGCCAGTGGCGAATGCCGGTGCCTCAATCGTGGTCCCCGGATTATCCTCGGGTTTTTCCGGTTCGTCCGGTGTGTCGGGCTTGTCAATAGGGATTACTATCGGTTCATTAGGTTCGTCGGAACACATGCCGGCCGTAAGAAACAGCGTGGCGGCGATAAGGATAAAGCGGTGCATGATAATTCGTTTAATAGTCTGCAAATTTAACAAAATTTGCCAATATTCCGAAAAAGCTATATCTTTGCGCCCACTATCCGGGGATGTACTGGTTTTGACAGCGTTGACGCGGACAGTAAGCACGCCGGGCGTCGGGACCTTGCCCGTTAATCCCAGATCCCAAACTACAGTTGCCAACCGCAACAATTTTGCACTCGCTGCTTAATCTGGCTCAGCCGATTAGCTTAATCCGGGACGCCTAGGCTGCGCCCCCGACGAGTATCCCTCGGAATTTCCGCCCGTTATCTTCCGGCCCAGGGGTATCATCAAGAACGGGATGCACCGGCAGACTCCTTTAAAGCCGGCCAAGACCCCAAAGGATAAGGTTGTGCTCCGCCCGTCATCCGGCAGTCCCCTCCCGACAATCAAAGGATGAATAAGCGTGTAGAAAGCTGCCTGTAGCGGCGTTTGGACGGCGGTTCGACTCCGCCCATCTCCACAAAAAGAGTCCCCGGCCGGGGACTCTTTTTGTGGAGATAAATGTCTACCGACAGGCAGGGGACCTAATTCCCCTGCAACCCTTTGGCCCACACTGGCTTACACCACACTACCGTCGGCTCGCGACAGTCCCTTATTTGTGGACGGAGCCTTGAAAAACAGCTGTTTGTCCACAAAAGATGCCTGTTTTGTGGACAGAAGGGCATTGACGACTACAGGATGAGCAGGGGGGTGGGGATGCCGCGGGGGAGGATGCGGAGGGAGGTGGTAGGGACGTCGGAAGAGGAGACACCAGATACGGCGGCGAGGGCGGCGGAGGCGGTGTTGTAGGCGAGGGTGGGGGTGTTGTTTTCGGCGGAGAGGTGGCAGAGGAAGATGTTGCGGAGGCCGGGGTGCCAGAAGGAGTGGATGGCGGCGGCGCAGTCTGGCCGGCGTCGCGGAAGATGCGCTGTTTGAGCTCAGGGGGGTAGCTGCCGCCGAGGAGCATGTCGATGTCGTAGTTGGATTCGATGACGACGGTGTCGGCCTGGCGGGAGAACTCCATGGCTTCTTTGGGGACGCTGCCGAGGTCGGTCATGAGGACGAAACGGTGGTCACCGAGAGTGATGGCGTAGCCGACGGTGTCACCGGCATCGTGGGAGACCTGGAAGTAGCGGGCGGAGATGCCGGGGGCGACTTCGTTCCATTTGCCTTTTGCGAGGACGCGACGGCAGGGGGCGATATGCTCAGCCGTGGCGAAATGAGTGGACAGAATCACGTGCTGCCGATCTGTAGCCCAGACCGGGAGTGAAAGGCGTTTGCAGTATGCGCCGAGATGGCGAATGTGATCGAGGTGCTCATGCGTCACAAGCACACCTGCTATGCGATCGAGACCGATTCCGTACTGTTCCAAGACAGTTTTCATCTTCCGGACGCTGACACCTGCGTCGATGAGGACTGCTTTGCCCGAGGGCCCCTCGAGGTAGTAGCAGTTGCCGCAACTGCCGGAAGTGAAACTGAGAAACCTGGCCATTACTGCTGAAGCGAATCTTTTTCACAGTAACGGGCAATGACGCTGTAGGAATCCTCCTCGCCCAGCTCACCGGCACGGGAGAGGTCTATGCAGCCTTTTTCCTTGTCCTTTAAATAAATTAGCACCAGCCCGCGGTTGAAATATGCGTCTGCAAGAGCGGGATAAAGATTGATCGCCTTCGTGTAGTACTCTATCGCCTCAATATAGGCAGACGACAGCACCGACAGGTTGCCGAGACCATACTGAATCCACGGGATATCCGGGAGAATAGCCTCGGCCGCCTTCAGGTCCTCGATCGCCTCGGAATAGTCATACGTCCGCACCACCTTGTCGCTGACACGGGCGCGCGTGCGGCCTTTTTCGTCGAGAGACAGGGACTGGACATTGCTCTCCATTGAGGAGATGAATTCGATCATTTCGGAGCGGAGGGCGGCCCTGTTCATCAGATAAAACGCCTTGTAATAAGGCTCGTATGCATCGGAAGGCGGAGCGTCAATCGCGGAAGAATATTCGTTGAGGGCGGAACTGTACTGCTTCTTTTCCAGATCGTCCAGGGCCGCTACAAAGTGCTTCATGGCCTCGGAATCTATCGTCATTCCTCCCGGAAGAATCGGATCGTCCTGAGAAGAAAGCCCCTTTGAAGTCACGCTGACAGGGACGGGCAGCTGGTCGAGAAAACGGTCAACCAAAGGATTCTCGTAACGGGTCCTGAGGGCGACCGAAGCATTGTCCCTCTCGAGGCTGAAGCGGAACTTGTAGAGCGGCTTGAGCCGAACGTCGACGTCGCGGTACTGAAGCATCTCGTTGTCGAAATCATGACGCGCGAAATCGGCATCCAGCGCCAGCAGGCGGTCGAATGTGCCTGTAGTGTCCGCGAGGGATGCACCTCCGGCGGCATTTCTGGCCCGATACTCCTTGACCTTTTCCTCCGCAATGGCGTAGTCCCGCCTGGAAGCCCTGGTCTGCCCCAGCTTCAGCTCCACCCAGGAGCGATTGAGGTACGCCTTGGCGAAATCCGGATACAGCTCGATCGCCTTGGAATAATCGTCCAGGGCATCCTCCCAATGCTCCATTGCGAGGAATATGGCCGCGCGGTTGTAGTACGCGAGGACATTGCCCTGATTGATAGCGATGACGCGGTCCATGTCGTCGAGAGCCTGGTCCAACTCCCCTACCCTGGCGTAGATGAGGCTGCGGTTGTAGAGCGTGAGCGCATTGCCGGGCTCGAGCTCGAGGACGCGGTTGAGGTCGGCCATCGCCTCGTTGAGATTGTCCTTTTCATAATAAAGAAGCGCCCTGTTGAAATACGCCAGTGAATTGAGCGAATCCAACGAAATCGCCTGGTCGAGGTCGGCAATAGCGAGATCGTACCGCTGCTGCTGGGCATAAAGGCGTCCCCGGCGGACGAATCCCTCCGGATCGAAGCGGTCCAGCTTGATCGCCCGGTTGTAGTCGTCCAGCGCCTTCAAAGTATCCCCGAGGAACAGGTGCGACGCTCCCCTATTATCCCGCGGCTCCTTACGGATATACTTGTCGAAGTCCTTTACCGCCTCCTCGAAGCGCTGCGAGAGGAAGTAGGTAACACCCCTTGTAAAGTACAGGCCGATATAGCCCGGCCTGAGCGAAATCGCCCTCTCAAGGTCTCCCAGGGCCTCATCGTAGCGCTCAAACCGACCATACGTAATAGCCCTGTAATGGTATCCGGAAGTGAATACCGGATTGATCTTCACGGACTTGTCGAAGTCGCGGTGGGCGCCGCGGATGTCGCCGAGATTGTACTTTGCGATACCCCGGTAGAAGTATGTCACGTGGTCCGTGGTATCGAGCATCGCGAGGATATTGAAATTGTCAATGGCCTCCTTGTACTTGCCGTCGTTGAGGGCCATGATGCCGGCGCGGGTGAAATGGTCCTTGTCATACTGGGCCCGCGCAGGGACCAGCAGCATGAGGAGGAATGCCGCCGCCGTGAAAAATTTCCGAATATCCGTCAAAATGCCTATTTTTGTAAGTTAATAGCAAAGATAAACATTTATCGTGCCTCTCCGAAGGGTTTTTCAAAATATTTTCATCGCAGCCGCGTTTCTCCTTGCTTCCGCCGGGGCTTCAGCCCAGGTGAGCTACACCATCAGCACCCGCAACGGAGTATCCCGCATCCGCGAATCCCAGCTCAGCGACGACATCGAATTCCTGAGCGGAGAGCGCTGCGCCGGCCGCAAGACAGGCACACAGGGCAACTTCGTGGCCGCCGCGATGATAAGTTCCCGCTTCTCCTCCCTCGGCATGAAGCCTTTCGGCGAATCCTTCACCCTCACTTTCGAGACATCGGAAGGCTCGTCGGGGCGCAATATCGCCGGCTTTTTCCCCGGCAGCGGTGACGGGTACGTCATCGTCGGCGCCTCATTCGACGGACTCGGCGTATTCGACGGCACCCTCTACCCGGGGGCGGACTGCAACGCTTCCGGAGTCTCCGCCATGCTCGCCATCGGCGAAGCCATTCACTACATGAATTCCCTCGGCAGGACTTTCTCGCGCAATATCATACTCGTCGCCTTCGACGCCAGACAGCTCAACCTGGCGGGCTCGGGGGCCTTCATGAAGGTGCTCGCCGACGGCCGTCTCGTCAATCCGGTAAGCGGCAAAACAGTCCTCCCCCGCGACGTCTCCCTCATGGTCAACCTCGACCAGCTGGGCTCCGTCACGGTGCCATTCGGCAGCCGGCCGGACTACCTGATAATGCTCTCCGCAGGCACCGACGGCTCGTCCCGCTCCGCACTCCTCTCCGCCAACCGGGAGGACGGGACGGGGCTCGACATCGCATTCGACTACTACGGGAGCAAGGACTTCACGAGGCTGTTTTTCACGCGGATATGCGACCAGAGGGCATTCCTCGAGAGCGGCATCCGTTCGGTGATGTTCACCTCCGGCATCACCCTCAACAACAACAAATCCACCGACACACTTTCAACAATAGATATCCCCACCCTCCGCAAGAGGGTCGTACTCATATACTACTGGCTGAGCCGATACATATAATATGAAAGAATTCTTCAGACTGCTTCGCGAATACGTGTCGCCCTACAAGAAATACGTAGGGTGGTCCGTAGTGCTGAACATACTTTCCGCGGTATTCAACGTGTTCTCGTTCTCCTTCATCATCCCGATGCTCAACATCCTCTTCGGGCTGGAGACCCAGGTGTACGAATTCATCCCCTGGGGCAGCGCGGGATACAGTTTCAAGGAGCTCCTGATCAACAACGCCTACTGGTACGTCGGCGACTTCATCGCCCGCCACGGTGCGATCAACACGCTGTTCATGCTATCCGGACTAGTCGCTTTCATGACGCTCCTCAAGACCGCCTGCTACTTCGGCTCCAGCGCGGTCATGGTCCCGATCCGCACCGGCGTCGTCAAGGACATCCGCCTCAAGGTTTACAACAAGATTCTCGCACTCCCGATCGGATTCTTCTCGCAGGAGCGCAAGGGTGACATCATCGCGAGGATGTCCGGCGATGTCAATGAGGTCGAGACGTCCATCACCTCCTCCATCGACCTCCTCGTCAAGAACCCGATTCTCATCATCATCTATTTCGGTACGCTGCTGTATATCAGCCCGTCCCTGACTCTGTTCACGGTGATATTCGCCCCCATATTCATCTGGATCATGGGTGTGATCGGAAGGACCCTCAAGCGCAAGTCCCTCGAGGCCCAGAGCCTCTGGAGCGACACCATGGCGCAGGTCGAGGAGACCCTCGGCGGCCTCCGCGTCGTCAAGGCCTTCAACGCCGAAAAGAAGATGTCCTCCCGCTTCGAGGGCGTCACCGATTCGATGAAGAAAAAGACCGCCCGCGTATTTCTGCGCCAGGTTCTTGCCCACCCCGTGAGCGAATTTCTCGGCACTGTGATGATTGTCATCGTGCTCTGCTTCGGCGGTGCGCTCATTCTCCGCGGGAAGGGATTCCTCGGAGAGGATTTCATCGACGCTCCGACATTCATCTTCTTCATGGTGATCCTCTACAGCGTCATCGCCCCGATCAAGGAGCTCGCCAAGGCCATCTACGCCATTCCGAAAGGCCTCGCCTCCATGGAGCGAATCAACAAGATCCTCGACGCCGTCAACACCATCCAGGATCCCGCCGAGCCGCTTGAGACCGGCGAATTCACCGACAGCATCCGCTTCGAAAATGTCTCCTTCACCTACGAGGACGGCAAGAACGTGCTCACCGGCATCGACCTCACCATCAAGAAGGGCAAGATGGTCGCCATAGTCGGCGAATCCGGTGCCGGCAAATCCACCCTCGTCGACCTGATTCCCCGCTTCTACGACGTTACGGAGGGGCGGATACTCATCGACGGCAAGGACATAAGGAGCCTGCGCGTAAAGGATCTGCGCGAGCTCATGGGCAATGTCAACCAGGATCCCATCCTGTTCAACGATTCAGTTTACGGCAATATAGCATTCGGCGTCGAGAACGCCTCCATGGAGAGTGTCCGGGAGGCCGCAAGGATAGCCAATGCCGAAGAATTCATTCTCGAGAAGGAAGAAGGTTACGACTCCAACATCGGAGACCGCGGCGTCAAGCTTTCCGGCGGCCAGCGCCAGAGACTGTCCATCGCCCGCGCCATTCTCAAGAATCCTCCCATCCTCATCCTCGACGAGGCCACGGCGTCGCTCGACACCCAGTCCGAGCGCATCGTCCAGGAGGCCCTCGACCGCCTGATGTCGTCGAGGACCACCATCGCCATCGCTCACCGTCTGTCGACCGTCAGGAACGCCGACGAGATCATCGTCCTCCACGAGGGACGCATCGTCGAACGCGGCCGGCACGAGGAGCTCATCGCCCTTGGAGGCTACTACAAACGACTTTATGACATGCAGAGCCTGTAATGAGACGGTTATTGACTTCAGTATTCGCCCTCGTCGCCGCTGCCGCACTTCCGGTCGCGGCCCAGCAGCTTTCCACGGGGGATTTCAAGGCGGCGACCGATTCGCTGAAAGCCCGGATGTACCGGAAGACCCTCGTAAAGACTGACCTCAAACTGACCAAGGTGATTCTCCGGCAGGATGATTCGCTGGAGCTGTACTTCAACCAGAATCTTGCGGATTATCCCTGGCGTAAAGAGCACGTGGAGCTGCTCGAAAAGACATTCCACACGCTCTCGCCGGCGGCTTACCGCAGCAAGGGAATCGCCGCGGTGTATGCCAAGAAGGAGAATCTGAAGACTCTCATAATGCCGGATCTCAGCAACGACGGGCAGCCGGTTTCGGACCAGTTCCGCGTCTCGGATCCGCGCTACAAGGGCACGCCGCTCGTCTCCCGCGTCGGCGAAGACCGCTACAACAGGGGCCTCAGCGGACGCTATGTCGCCCTCTGGCAGAGCCACGGACGCTATTGGGAAGAAAAGACTTCCCGCTGGGAATGGCAACGCGCGCCTACCTTCACCACGGTGGAGGACATGTACACGCAGAGCTATGTGCTGCCTTTCCTTATTCCAATGCTGGAGAATGCAGGGGCTATTGTCATGACTCCCCGCGAGAGAGATACGCAGCGCCTCGAAGTCGTCGCGGACAATGATCCTGCGTTCGAGGGCCTAAGGACCGGACTCATTCGCCGAAGTGGCGAATACTCGGAGACAGGCTCGTGGGAAGATGCCGGGGAGGGATTCGCGGATGCGAAAAAGCAGTATGAGGGACTGGACAATCCGTTTATGATGGGTACCGCCCGGAAGAGCGCCACCATCGCGTCTTCCGATCCGCACGAGGAGAGTGTGGCGAGGTGGGAGGCGACATTCCCCGAGAGGGGCAAATATGCTGTCTACGTGTCGTACAAAACCGTCAAGGGAAGCACCCGCAGCGCACTTTATTCCGTCGAACATCTCGGCGGCAAGACGTCGTTTATCGTCAACCAGCAGATGGGCGGCAGCACCTGGATCTATCTCGGAACCTTCGAGTTTGACGGCACCGGGGCCGTGTCGCTGACCAACCGCATTCCCGAAGACCGCACCTGGCACACCGGGGAGGTGGTTACAGCCGACGGAGTACGTTTCGGAGGCGGAATGGGCAAGTACGCCAGAGGTGAGGAAGGAGAGATTTCCGGCATGCCGGCATTCGCCGAAGGCGCGCTCTATTCAATGCTCTGGGGTGGCATGGACGAAGAAGTGACCGCCGCTCACGAGACCGAATATACCAACGAATACGCCAGCCGCGGCGCATGGGTAAGCCGTATGTCGGGCGGTTCTCGCATCAATCCGAAACAGGCCGGCAAGGGCATTCCGTTTGACGTGTCGCTGGCTTTCCATACCGACGCCGGAGTGTCTGCGGTCAAGGATTCCCTCATCGGGACGCTGTCGATTTACACCCTTCTCGCCGATGACAAGCAGACCCTGCCTTCCGGCGAAGACCGCCAGACGTGCCGCCAGCTCGCGGATTATGTCCAGACTCAGATCGTGAGCGACCTCCGCAAGGATTTCGACAAGAAATGGAAGCGCCGCTTCCTCTGGAACCGCTCCTACAGCGAATCCCGCACCCCGTCGTGCCCGGCGATGCTATTGGAGCTGCTCAGCCACCAGAACTTCTCCGACATGCGTTACGGACTTGATCCGTCATTCCGCTTCGACGTGTCCAGGGCGGTGTACAAAGGCATTCTCAAGTATCTCAGCAACAGGTACGGATGCTCGTATGTGGTGCAGCCGCTTCCGGTGCATTCATTCGCGGCGGAGCTTGCGGACAGCTGTTCGGTCAAGCTCAGCTGGCTGTCAACGCCCGATCCCAAGGAGGCTACAGCCAAGGTCAGCTGCTACCGCCTCTACACGAGGATTGACGACGGGGCATTCGACGAAGGCCGCCCGATGCCTCTTATCAGCGGCAAGCGGGGCGGATGCACGGTGGAGATTACGCGCGGGCACGTGTACAGTTTTAAGGTAGAAGCGTGCAATGACGGCGGAAGGAGCTTCCCTTCCGAGATACTCTCGGTCGGTATTCCCGAGGAGACCCCGCTCGATACTGTGCTGATTGTCAATAATTTCACCCGCGTTGCGGCTCCGGCGTGGTTTGATACGCCGCAGTATGCCGGATTCATCGAAGATGTCGACAGCGGTGTTCCGTACATGCAGGAGATCAACTATGTAGGAAAGATGTACGACTTCCGGCGCGATGTGCCCTGGACGGATGACGACTGTCCCGGATTCGGCGCTTCCTACACGGACAGGGCCGGTGAGATTATTCCTGGCAATACATTCGACTACCCGGTGGTCCACGGCAAGGCGCTGCTCGCGCTGGGATATGCGTTCACCTCAACGTCCGAGGATGCATTCTCCACTGTACCGGAGGTCAGTGAAGGAATTGATATAGTGGACATTATCGCAGGCAAACAGGTCACGACGCCGCGCGGCTCGCGGTCATTCGCCGACAGGTATCAGGTATTTCCGAAGAGGCTGCGCGAAAAACTGACTGCCTATACGGCGGCAGGAGGCAACGTGTTCATTTCCGGCGCCAGGATCGCTACCGACGTCTGGGACCATGTATACGATTCGCCGACATACAAGGGCGAAGAGGATGCCGTAAAGGCTTTCGTCACAGAGACATTCGGATATAAGTTCCTGACGGACAATGCCACAAGGACATTCGCGATAACTCCGCTCATTCGCGGCAACATTGCATACCGCGCAAGTTTCGAGGCGGCGTCGCCGAAGATGTACCGCATTGACCGCGCCGACGGAATAGTGCCGGCTGCCGAAAGCGCATTCGCATTCCTGCGCTATGCAGACACCGGAGTCCAGGCAGCCGTCGCGTTTGAGGGTGAGAATCACAAGGCCGTTTCGATCGGCTTCCCTATTGAGACCATCCGTTCTGAAGAGAGTATCAGCACTCTTCTCGGCACAATCATGGATTATTTCAAAAAAACCGAGGATGCCATGCAAGAATAGCGTAACTGCGGGGTTTTAGATTATATGGTATCAAGATTATTCAGTACTATACTCCTTTCGCTTTCGGTGACATTCGCCGCGGCACAGGGGACTCTCTTGTATCAGCAGGACGCTGGTGCTGACCTGCCTATTTACCGGGGCAGATTGATGACGGAATACCGCACGCTCTTCAACGGCACCCCATACTGGGACAACGGAGGATTCCAGTCCGGCACCGTCGCATACGCCGGCAAAACGTACTATGATGTACTGCTCAATGTCGACGCGGCGCGGCAGGCACTTTATGTTCACTACGGCAATTCCTACCTGCCATGGGATCTCGGCCGGCAGCAGGTCGAATGGTTTACCTTCAGGGGGCACAAGTTCGTGAACCTCAGGGATTTCGGCTATCCCGACGCGCCCGAGGGATTCCTCGAGACCATGTACGAAGGAAAGGAATGCGTCTACCGGCAGATATTAAAGGTATATCTGGAGAGCGTCGACCACAACAGATACTACCGCATCGGCTATGAGGACCCGGACTTCAACGAAAGTCTGCTGGGTTTTTATGAGCACCGCGAGTATTACTGGTACAAAGACGCTGACGGGAATCTTCAGAAATTCCGTTCCAGGAAGTTCCTTCTGAAGAAGCATCCTGCTCAGAGAAAAGCACTCAAGCGCCAGATTAAGCAGGCAAAATGGGATACTCTCCCCATGGACAAGTACTGCACTGAGGTAATGTTATTCATCGAGAACTCCGGGCTATGAGAAAACTGCTGGCATTATCCATTGCGACTTTGCTGTCAGTAGCAGCTTTCGCCCAGGACCTCTCGCTCAGGATGGTCTCGGCCGATTCGCTCGTCAGGGCCATCCGGATCGTCAGCGGCAACAACGTCTTCATCGCCGGGGCGGCCGCGGACGACAATTTCTATTCGCTGGATTCCAGCAGGGAAGAATTCGTCGAAAAAGCCCTTGACAAACTCCGCGAAGGAGGATACAGCATATCCGAATACGACGGCAACCTCTATGTTGTGAAGGGACACGGCATCTCCCCTTCCGTTCCCCCCGGATGGTTCACCAGAGAAGCCGTTTCTGAGGGCACCCTGGCTTCCACAGATGTACACGAGGAAGTCACTTACCAGAACAAAACCTACGAGATCGGTCTCGAGCGCAACTGGAAAAAGGGCACCAAAGCCACTGTCCAGGGCTACGTCCGGGACATGTCCAGCGGTGAGGTCCTGACAGGCATTTCGGTATGGGACGGCAATACCGAGACATACGCGACGACCGATGTCTACGGCTTCTGGAAGCTCCGCCTCCCCACGGGACGCAACACCCTCAACTTCAGCGGATATCCCATGGAGGACATCCAGCTCGACATCATCGTCTACGAAGACGGCGGTCTCGATGTCACCATGAAGGAGAAGGTCACCACGCTGAAGGCCGCCGCAGTTTCAGCCGAATCCGTATCCAACCACAGGACCGCGAGGCTCGGACTCGAAAAGATACAGATAGACAGGATCAAGAAGATTCCTTCGGCTTTCGGCGAAGGTGATATCCTCAAGGCCGTCCTGGCCCTGCCCGGTGTGCAGTCCGTCGGCGAAGCGTCCTCCGGATTCAACGTCCGAGGCGGCTCGGTGGACCAGAACCTCATTCTCCTCAACGAGGGCACCATTTACAATCCCAACCACCTCTTCGGCCTCTTCTCCGCCTTCAACTCCGACGTTATTTCGCACGCCGAACTCTACAAGAGCTCCATTCCCGCCGAGTATGGCGGGCGAATCTCCTCGGTCCTCGACATCCACACGATGGAGGGCAACACCAAGAAGGTCCGCGGCACGCTCGGAATCGGTCTCCTCACCAGCCATTTCGCGATCGACGGTCCCATTGGCTCCGAAAAGACCACATTCGTCCTCGGCGGCCGTACCACCTATTCCAATTACCTGATGAAGCTGATCCCGAAAGGCAGCCACTACCACGACGGGAAGACTTCATTCCAGGACCTCAACGCCGGCCTCGTCCATCGGTTCAATTCGAGGACAGCCCTCTACCTCAACGGCTACTGGTCGAGGGACCATTTCTCATTCAGCAACGACACCACCTACAATTACAGCAATCTCAGCGCTTCCGTCAAACTCCGCACCCTTCTCACGGCCAAAACCACCATGGAAGTCGTCGGAGGCTATGATTCCTACGACAGCCGTGTCCGCACCAACGAATCCAGGATGATCAACCGGTACACCTACGAGACCGCCATCGCCCAGGAATTCGCCAAACTGCGCTTCAAATATCTCGTCAACGAATCCCACAACCTGTCCTTCGGCGCCGGAGCCACCCTCTTTGACCTCCGGCCCGGCAAGATAGAGCCTTACGGCGAATCCCTTATCGCGCCCAGATCTCTCGACAGGATGAAAGCTCTCGAAGCCGCTGCTTATATCAGTGACAGCTGGACGGTGAGCGACAAACTCGCATTCGAAGCCGGAGCCCGTCTCGGGACCTACAAGAGCTTCGACGGAGGCAAACTCAGGATGGCTCCTGAGTTCCGCCTGTCCGCAAAATACTCATTCCTTGATAATCTGACTGCAAAGGCCGGATTCAACACCATGAGGCAGAACATCCACATGATCACCAACACCTCGACTATCTCACCGATGGATGCCTGGACCCTCTCCGGCAAGAATATCCGTCCGCAGGATGGTTTCCAGGGCGCCGGCGGCCTGTACTGGACTTCCGACAAGGGTGTTGATCTTTCCGTCGAGGGTTACTACAAGGTAAGCCGCGGCATTCTCGACTACCGCAGCGGCGCTCAGCTCCTGATGAACCCGCATCTCGAGGACGACCTGATTCGCACCCGCGGACACAGCTACGGCGTGGAGTTTATGGTGAGAAAAAGCACCGGCAAACTCAACGGCTGGGCCTCATACACCTGGTCCAGGGCATTTCTCCAGCAGATGGACAGGCAAGGTGTGGACGGCCTCATCAATGGCGGCAGGTGGTACCGCGCCCCTCATGACAAGCCCCACAACTTCAAGCTGGCCGGCAACTACAAATTCACCCACCGTTACAGCCTGTCGGCGAATATCGACTATTCTACTGGTCGGCCGATCACAGTACCCGTAGCATATTTCTACTACGGAGGCCGCTATTACCTCGCATACTCTGACAGGAATGCCTACCGCATTCCGGACTACTTCCGCCTTGACCTTGCCATGAACATCGAGCCGGGACATTACCTCCGGCAGCTCATGCACATGTCGGTGACATTCGGCGTCTACAACGTCACCGGAAGGAAGAATGCCTATTCCGTTTATTACGCTATTGAACCGGGCAAAAGCAAGCCTCACGGCTATAAGGTCTCGGTATTCGCCTGCCCCATCCCCTATCTCACCCTCAACCTCAAGTTCTAGCCATGAGAAATTCTTGCAAATACCTAGCTTTCTGCTTGCTGGCCCTCGCGACCGCATGCACGTATGACTTTGAGGCTGACCTTGACGGGGATACCACCATCACCGTGATTGACGGAATGATCAATGCCGGAGGCAATTCTACGGTAACAGTTTACCGTGCACAAAGCCTGTCTGGAGATACCTCAGGGAGCGTTTCCGGAGTCACCGGTTACCTGGAGTGCGAAGACGGCAGCAGAATTGAGGGGACCAGCCCATCACCGAGCGGGTGGATGGAGTATTCTTTGCCGAACTACATAAATCTGGACACCCGCGACATTCATGCCGGCAAAAAATACCGCCTGCACCTCAATGTGGGGGACAGTGAGCAGTTCGATTCCGATTGGATGGAGATACATGACGCGCCGGTAATCGACGGGCTGCGCTACAAGATCACGGAGACCGGCTTGCAGTTCTACCTGTCGGCCCACAGCAATTCATCTCCCTATTTCATTGTCAACACAAACGAAGCCTGGGAATATACTTCCCTCATTACCACTGCGTATGAATATATTCCTCCGACAAATCCTTCAGATGAAAGAGACTTCGGCAAGGTCGTGGTCGGGGACTGGATAGAGCATCCCACTTACCGCTGCTGGAGGTCCGGAGGGACCATGTCCTTTTCCTTTTCTGCCGCATCACATACTGAGCCGACCTTGAAGGATGTCAACATCCTGGCCATTGACCGCAGAAGCCAGAAGATATCCGTGCTGTACCGCCTCATCGTCAGCGTCGGGACCGCTTCACCCGAATATCAGGAGTACTGGGACAATCTCGAGAGAATCAGTCATATCAGCGGAGACCTGTTCACCCCCATTCCGAGCAACATGGAGGGCAACATACACCGGACCAGGGGCAAAGGGCAGGTAATGGGATTCATCGGCTCTAGCCGAATGTCGACAGATACCATATTCTACAAGAACAAAGGGTTCTACAAGGAAATCGACGGATACCAGTCGATGAGGGATTTTTGGCTGCACCACTTTGGGGTTGACCCGGAGCATGAGAATGATGACAGGTACAATTATTATGTTCCCAAGAAGGAGGAGTGGCCCAAGGCGTGGTCAGACGGCAATATCCCTATTCGCGAAGCCGAAAACGAAAGGGGAATTATCGAAGGATTCTATATCTGGGGAATGAAGGAATGCGTGGACTGCCGCCATTTCGGAGGCGACACCACCTTCCCCGCCGACTGGCCCGACCGTAATACCATAGATTAGCCATGAAGTTCAAATTACTGATAATCAGTTTATTCCTTTCGGCGACAAGCCTGGGCGCGCAGGAATCGGCTTTCCTCCGGGAGAGAACATTCCTGACGACGGACAGGGATAGTTATGCGGCGGGTGAGCAGATTCTGTGTTCGGCATTCTCCATGGATTCGCCGGCTACGCTATCCGGCTTCAGCGCTATTGCTTACGTCGAATTGGTAGGTACGGAAGGAACGGTCGCTACCGGGAAAATCGGCCTCGTCAACGGCCGCGGGGCCGGCAGCGTCGCGATTCCCCATGACGTCCCGACGGGCAATTACCGGATCACGGCCTACACGGCCTGCAACAAGAACGAGAAGGGATATGACTTCATGACCGGCTCGCGGGTGATCAGCATTTACAATACTTCGCTGACTGCGAGGGAGAAAGACGCCGTCGCGGTAGTTGACCAGCTCTCCGAGGCAGAAGCGCCTGCTCCCATGTCCGGCGACGTCAAGGTTGACATTGTCCCGGACGGAGATTATATCACGGTCAGCCTGACATCTCCAGTTGACGCGAGCGTAAGCGTTTCCGTGTTCCACGAACTGGGCCTGCCGCGATACTCCCCTGCCTCGCTGGCGTCCCTGATTGAGAATGCCTGGGACAAGCCGACGACATACGAGCGCAACGCAATTCCCGAATACGACGGTGAGATCATTCGCCTGAAACCCGGCGTCCCGGTTGACTCACTGACTCTGTTTCTTTCCAGTCCCGGCGGCCGGTCCGACATTTACAAGGGGCGGGCAAAGGATGACGGCTGTGTCTCGTTCTACACTGACAACATATTCGGTGACAAGGACATAGCAGTGGTTTCATTATCATCCGAGCTGTCTTCCGGCGATATCGAGATTGTCAGTCCATTCGTCTCGCCGGAGACAGCTAGTGTTCCCGTCCTGGAGATTGCCCCCTCGATGAGGAATGCTATCGAAACCCTTGATGCCGCCGCGAAGATAAAGAGGGCGTTCGACGCTGATACCTTGTATTCCCTGCTCCCTGTCAGGAAGCTGGATCCGATGAACAAGTACCAGAATATCTACATAATCGATGATTACACCCGTTTCGCTACGATGAAGGAGGTATTCATCGAATATCTGCACGACATCTTCATCCGCCGGGAAGGAAGCCGTATCAGGATGGATGTCAAGACTCTGGATGCCAAGGGATTCCCGTATTACAATCACTTCGCTCCGTCTCTTATCCTCCTTGACGGCGTGCCTGTGTTCGATCACAATATCATTTACGACATGGACCCGGCGCTCATGAAGCAGGTGGAAATCTATCCGTCCTACTATGCCTTCGGTGGCACCCTCTTCGCCGGAGCCGCCAATTTCGTCACCGTTACAGGGGACTTTGCCGGGACGCAGCTCGGCCGCGGCACTCGTATCATCTCCTTCAAGGGAGCGTCAATCCCTAGGTCATACTCTCCCCTACCGGCTGACGGCGACCCTTCCTTCCCCCGCCGCGACGAGACCCTCTACTGGCATCCCGCCATCACCCTGCAGAAAGGTCAACCACTTGAATTTCAAGTCATGGCGCCCTCCTACTCCGGCACCTTCAACCTCGTCATCCAGGGGCTCACACCCGACGGCTCCCCGATTAACATAGTTCGTTCATTTGAACTATAAGTCTTTCGACCAAGCGCTTTTTTTGTCATTTCGACCAAGCGAAGCGCGCGGAGAAATCTCTTTACAAAGCAGCGGTGGCCGAGTTATCGGTCACCGCTGCTTGTTTTGTATATACTCCCGTTGTTATTGATCCGGGATGTACTCCAGGAGGTCGCCGGGCTGGCACTCGAGAGCCTTGCACAGGGAGTCGAGGGTCGTGAGGCGGATCGCCTTGGCCTTCCCGGTCTTGAGGATGGAGATGTTGGCTTCCGAGATACCGACTTTCTGGGACAGTTCCCGGGAGGACATCTTCCTCAGTATCAGTTTATCAATATTTATAACTATTGACATACTACTTTGCTTTTTCCTCCTGGACCTCCGCGGGGGCGTCCTTGCCCTTGAGATAGGAAGGGAGATTCATTCCGGCCATCTTGAAGAGGTCCTCGAGCGGGGGAACGGATTTCATCATTCCTGAAATGAAGTTGGAAGTGGCTGTCTTGCCGTCGGCACCGCTGCCGGTATCCCAGACGGTGACCTTGTCGATGTTGATGCCCTTGACGGCCTCGACCTGGGTCTTGACGAGTTCAGGCAGCTTGTCGGCAATCATCATGAGGACGGCCTTCTGGGCGTCGCCCTCGGCTGCGCCTACGAGCTGGTTGAAGCCCTGTGCCTGCTTGGTGAGGATTTCGAGCATACCGCGTGCCTGGGCGTCCATCTTGGCATAGATGGCGTCGGCTTCACCCTTTGCCCTGCGGCGGGCCTGTTCGGCTTCGGCTTCTGCCTCGATGATCTTTTTCTGCTTGTCAATCTCGGCTGCGACGACGATGTTGGCCTGCTGGGTGGCCTTTTCGCGCTCAGCACGGGCGATTTCAGCGTCACGCTCACTCTGGTAGGCTTCCTGGAGGGCCTTGGCGGCCTGGACCTTTTCTGCAGCGACAGCGATGCGGTCGGCCTCAGCAGTCTTCTGGCGGCGAAGTGCGTCGGAATTGGCGATCTCGATCTTGGCGCTGTTTTCACCCTTGACGGCGTCTGCATCGGCTGCAGCGACATTGATACGGGTATCCTTGTCGGCAACGGCCTTTCCGGTCTCACCGTAACGGTTCTGCTCTGCAACGGACTTCTTGGCGTCGTTGATAGCCTTGGCGGCGGCTTCCTTACCGAGGGCCTCGATATAGCCGGATTCGTCACGGATATCGGTGACGTTGACGTTGATGAGTTTCAGACCGATCTTGCGGAGCTCGGCTTCGACGTTGGCGGAGACGCTGGCGAGAAATTTGTCACGGTCGGCGTTGATTTCCTCAATGTCCATGGTAGCGATGACGAGACGGAGCTGACCGAAGAGAATATCGGTGGCGACGTTCTGGATGCTGTCGGGAGTGAGGCCGAGGAGCCTTTCGGCAGCATTCGTCATGACGTCGGGCTCGGTGCTGATACCCACGGTGAATCGGCAGGGGACGTCAACGCGGATGTTCTGCTTGGAAAGCGATGGAAATCGGCTTGAGGTCGAGGAGGGCGAAATCCTGGAATACGGGCCAGATGAATGCAGCACCTCCGTGAATACATTTGGCGGATGACTGGCGGCCGGTCTTACCGTAGATGACGAGGATCTTGTCGGAAGGGCAGCGACGGTAGCGCCTCAGGATGGCCGCAAGAGTGACGACCACCACAAAAGCGATGATGAGGATTAGATAGAGTCCGTTTGTGTTTTCCATGGCTTATTATATTATTAGTGAATTTACAGGTTCTACGAGGAGGGTGTTGTCGTCAATGACCTCGACGACGTTGATGCGGGTGCCGGTTTTGAGCAATTCGCCGTCAGTGACGGCAGAATATTCGCGCACAGCGTTGTTGATTGTAATCTGGATCTTGCCTTCACCGCCCCGTGCTCCGGGGATTGTGAGATAGACCGTACCCTGGCATCCGACGGCGCTCTTGCGGATGTCGATATTGCCCGACTGCTGCATGGAGGAGAGCCATTTGAAGAGGTACATGACGATAAAGACGAGTCCGGCGCCGACCAAAATGGCGGCGATGACGCGCACTCCCCACGGGAGATTGGTCAGCAGACACGCAGTCCAGCCGAATCCCAGCAGGAAGTTGATGAGATTGCGGAAAGTGAGGAGATTCATGCCGCTCGCATGCGCTTCGGCGAATGACGGATCGTCCGGAATGCCGTCCATGTTGGCATCCATTCCGCCTGCGTCGACGTCACTGTCGGCTCCTGCGCCAAGGAATGTCGCGACTGTCTGAATGATGAATACGAGCGATGCTGCCAGTGTAATGCCCCAAAGGATCTGCATCCCAAGGCTGAGGCTTGCCCACCAATTTGCTATCATAGTAGATGAATTGTTTTTGCAAATATAGAAAGTATTTATTGAAAAACAATAACAAATTATCAAATTTTTTGAAAATTTTTCGTTTTTCCGATTTTTTTGGCGGATTCACAAAAAATATCTAAATTTGCAGTCCACAAATAAATGCGCGGATGGCGGAATTGGTAGACGCGCTACTCTCAGGAGGTAGTGTCCGCAAGGACGTGTCAGTTCGACTCTGATTTCGCGCACAAAGGATGGCTTTTGAAGTCATCCTTTTTCTTATGTGTATCCAGGACAGTTATTAATCACAGACAGGACGAACGGATAGACCCCAGCACCGGTTGCCGTCATACATGTCGTAACCCTCCGAATCGAAGGACATGAACCACGCGCTGTCCTGGTAGTCTGAACTAAGGGAGTACGCCAACTACCGCCCCACTTGACATGAGCGGCATCATCTTCCAGGTCAAGCCTTGCCTTATTGTCAGGACTGCCGCTGAAAAATACGGCTGCGACTATCAAGAAACTGTATTTGTGAACCTTAACGCATACAGACAACGCCCTAAGTATTATACTACGAAAGCGAAATAACGATTTGTACTACCACTCGCCCCACAATGACCCGGAAAGAAGCAAAGGCATTCTCAAAGGACTATAAAGAACTAAATGTAATCCCCATGAGTCGGCTCGGGATTTTGTTAGTTCCTATACTTTTTGTGCCATTGACAGGAAATCAGCGGGGTGTATGGCTGTTATGTTACTGAATGGCTGTTTGTCGAGAATGCTTCTGTCTCCGGTAATGAAATATGTGCAGGGGATTTCCATGGCACAACGCAGTTGAAGTTCATCTTCAAAATCGGGGAATAATCTATCCAACGAGGCAATTGCACATTCGGCAGAGATGGTGTGCAAGTTCATAAAGGAAAGAAGCTTTTTTACCGGCTCATAAAAATCCGCCGGATCAGTGCCTGCTTTTCCTGTGAAAACATAGGCGACGTCAGTAAGAGACTGGACGGATACAAATGCATCAATCCCCGAATTCAACTTTGCGGCATTCAACACCCTCAGTGAAGAATCATAATTCAAACGGCCTTCGCGTATGAGAACATCCAGGAGGATATTCGTATCTAAAAAGACTTTCATTGCGTGAGGATTGTTTTTAATCTTGGATCAACTTCTATCTCCATCCTGGATGGCATTTTCAGTATCCCGGATAATGCAAGGATATCGGAATCGATCTCCTCATCGGGATCTATATAAGGTATCTCTGCCTTGATGTCTTCCTCAAGGACAGATTCAACATAAGCATTAAAAGACATTCCTTTTGATTTGGCTTTTCGTTTCAGTCCGGTTATCAGCTCCTCCGGGAGTCTGATTCCGGTTTGTTTATAATTCCTTGTTTCCATGCTGCAAAAATAGCTATTTGTTGTCAAATTGCAAATAAAATGACAACATATTTCGTCTTGCAGCGCTTGTTTCTTCTATATATTTATAACCATACATCAAGGGGGAGGACGGTGGTCCAGGCGTCGATGGTGAAGGTGAGGGTGGTGGAGGCCCAGTCGATTTCGATGGTGATGTCGTCGAGGTCGGGGGCGGTCCAGTCGTAGCCGGAAGCGGCGATGTACTGACCGAGGGCGAAGGTGATGAGGTGGTTTTCCCCGAGGGTGAATGATACCGTGAGGGAGTTGTCCGCTTGACGCGGAATGCGTACGTTCACTATACCGTCTACCCGGGGGACAGCCGTTACACGGAATGGTCCCACGGTCGGAGTGCCGTCAGCTTCACAGCCGTCCACATTGCCTTCTATATCAAGAGAATATGGGTATTCACCTCCTTCGGCACTTTTAATGACCAGGGTAAGCAGGCAGTAGTTTTTGTGAACGATGACCGTGTGGGTGAGCGATTCGCCGGAGGCGTCAAGGGGGACGCGGCAGAGATAGAGAGGAGGGCTCTCTTCGCCCGTGGGAATGTGAAGTGAGGCTGTGGCGGCTGAGAGTATGTATTCCCCATTCGGTACCCGAATCATCATGGACCATGGAGAGCCGTCGTCCGGGGAATACAATCTTTCGCTAAGAGAAAAACCGTCCGGCCCGTCGAGAGCGAGTCTCAAGGCATTCTCGGGGTGAAGGACTTCCGAGACCCGGTCCAGATTGAGGGCCAGACGGCATCCGCAGGCACTCCTGTCCTCAAATGTAGTACAGTGGGAAAGGGATAGTATGAGGATTGCTGAAAGGAGCGCCCGCAAGGAATTCATAATTAAAACAGGTAAACGAGTGAGATGATAGCCTCGTCCGGAAGGACAAAGAACTTCTTTCCCCTGTCCACGGTGAGGCCGCAGACTGGACAGTCGTAGGTGGCATACCATCCCCAGCCGCCCCAGAAGGCTGCGCCGAATTCGACATTGACACGATCTGAAAGCATGTAGGTATAGCCTCCTGAAAGGGTCAGGCCATACCTTTCGCCCTCGCTGGTTTCCGGGGAGACGAGCCCGCCGTTGTTGTACTGCTGATACTGCAGCCTGGAGCCCGCCCACCAGCCGGAATATACGTGCCAGGGCCAGTACCGGGCTCCTGCGGAGAATGTCATCTGTTTGCGGTTGATGTGCTTCTCGTCAGCCTGATGGGTGCGGAAGGAGAATGGATTGTATCTCGCCGCAGCCGTGGCCGTCCAGTGCCTCGCCACGGAGACCGAACCTTCGGCATTGAGCGTACCGAAATTGAGGTACTGGGCGATATTGGTGGAGACGGCCACCTGCTGGGCAAATGCCGGCACGCACCCGACTGTCAGAAACAGCAGGGCCGCGAGGGCGATTATTCGCTTTTTCATATCAGTTGGAATAGCGGGCGAAGACCTGGTCGATAGCCGAGGTGTACTCAGGGTAAAGGTCCACCAGGCGTGCATGCAGGGCCTCTTTGGACACGGTCTCGGCGGTGAGGGCGCGGAAGAGCATGGCGCGCGTAAGACCTCTTTCTTCCAGATACCTGAATATCTGCGGATAGAACCAGTACGAAGTGCCGTATGAAGGCATGGGGCCGCCATAACGCTCCATGGAGAGCACGTTTTCCATGTAATAGGCCCAGCACTCCCCTACCTCGCAGTAGCCGGCGTCCGAGCCGGTGCCGTTTCCGTACGTCTGGCCGCCCGTACCTATATATGACAGTATTATATACTTGATGAAATGGTTCCAATAACCGTTGCCAACTGACGCATAATGACTGCAATGGGCCATCTCATGCACCGCGGCGCGGTAAATGTCCCCGTAGGTCCCATGATCCTTGACGCCAATAGTGACATCAGGCGAAAAGTGCTTGATGAGGTCTTTGTATATCTCCAGATACTGTCCTAACATAACGGCGTCCACTACCGCCCCGTGGTGCAGCATCATGGTGCTGGAACTCGACAGCTTCTGGAAAATCCATATCCTGAGATCCGTGGGCGGCGTCTTGATGTCCATGTCCTCGGTGCTGCAGCGAGTGATATAGTCGTAGATGGCGTTGTTTACGACGCAGCGGGTAAAGAGTTTGCGGTCCGATTCCTTGGTCACATTGAAATCCACGCCCTCGGGATTGCCCGTACCGAGAGTCGATACCGATGCCGGAACGAGAATCAGGTTGACTCCGAGGGAGAATTTCTTCTCGTTCTTGAACAGGATGCGGTAGCGGACGTTGGAAGAGAATTTCCGCCCCATACGGTAATAGCCGTCCCGATCGGTATAGGCCGTCGCGAATTTGACGAATGAATTGCACACCACCTTCACGCCCGAGACGCCGATGGGCTTGCCGCCTGCGTATTCTTCGTCGACAATGGTTATTCGGCCCTCAGGGGCGAATGATTCCGCGCGCGTTTCCGGCTGGAGGAGGTCCCCGTTGCCCGTCTGGATGAACGAGAGCCTCTCTACTGCAGCCCAGTCCACCTCGTCGTCGAAACCGGCCCTGGTGACTGCGTGCTCGGATATGAAGCAATTGTCAAGGACTTCTGCCTTGATGCCTTCAGGGAAGGAGAAACCCGTAGGAACTACCGCATACTGCCAGGTGATGGTATCGTCAGAGAGCGACGGATCATGGTAATAATCTCCCTCTTTCAGGATCCGGTAATCGCAGGGATGGTCGGAAAGATCGAGGCCAAGGGCGAGGAGACGGGAGAACTCGTCGTCATTCTTCGGGAGAAAACGGACGTAGAGGTCGGTGGCGGACACATCCGTCCTGCCGGCCTTGGTGGGATAAAGAGTAGCCAGGGCTTTGGTGACATTGGCGACCGAATACGGGTCCTCCAGCTGTTCGCCGAGGACGATCATTTCGTGCTCCACCGGCCCTGAATCGGGGAAAACAATCTGCTCCGGGTCATCTCCTTTGTTGCAGGAGGCGAAGAGCAGAAGCGGGATTAAGAGATACTTGGTTTTCATCGCTTTGGTACTTTTTTCGGCAAAAGTACAACCGGCGATCCGTCTCAAGAAAAAACAAACGTTTAATTACACAATTCGGCCTCCCGGGGCATCAGGAGGCCGAAAAATCTGTTGCGCAAATGGCGTTTTTTCCGGAAAAATCCGGAAGCGCCGCTCTTTACCGTTTGACATTCAGCGCTTTGCGCGAATAGCCGTCCGGAGAAGAAGAGGCCCTAAAAAATCGTGATGGTCTTCTGCTCGATCGAGGACATCAGTTTGTTGGCAAGCCGGCTGACGCCGAAGCGGAAGAGGTCCTTGTTCAGCCACTGAGGGCCGAGGATTGACGACACGATCGAATAATAGCATACCGCATCCATGCTGGAAGATACTCCGCCTGCGGCTTTAAAACCGACCTTGCGACCGGTCTTATCATAGTAAGCCTTGATGCATTCGCACATGACGTATGCAGCGACGGGAGTGGCGTTGACCTCCACCTTTCCGGTTGATGTCTTAATGAAGTCTGCGCCATTCTCCATGGCAAGGAAGCTGGCGTCGGCAATCAACTCGTGGGTAACGAGAAGGCCGGTCTCAAGGATGACCTTGAGGACAATCTTGCGGCCGAGCTCGGCGGAAAGATCGTCGATAAGTTTACGGGAAGCGAATATCTCTTCTCCGGCCGTCTTGTAATCGCCTTCAAGGAAAGAATTGAGTGCCAGCACGATATCGATTTCATCGGCACCGGCGCGGACAGCCATCTCTATCTCCTTGAGCTTGACCTCGGGGAAGCTCTGGGATGCAGGGAAGCAACCGGCGACGGTAGTCACATGAAGCTCGGGCGTGCAGCGTGTCTCAGCCACCACGGGAGCGAAATTGGGATAAACGCATACCGATGCGGGCAGCGGATAGTTCGGGTAATCCTTGCGGAGCGAATTTACCTTCTCGACCATCTTGCGCACAGATGCGGGGGTGTCCGTCGCGAGAAGCGTCGTCAGGTCCATGAGCGAGAAGCACTGCTTCAGGACATCTTCGGAGATCACTTTTTCGAGACTTCCGGCGATGATTTCGAGACTGCGGCCAATCGCCTCCTTGTCAGGCGTGTAACCATACTTTGAATAAAGATTTGCCATATCGTGAATAGTTTTGATTATCCTCTTATCTGTATTTTGAATCCTTCTGCTACCAGGGGTGCCACGAGCTCAGCCATGCGCTCGGCGGAGACGGCCTTGAGCCCCTGCATCGGCGTCGCCCTGTCGATTGTGTAAACCATGATTTCGCGGGGCTTCAGCTCCCTTACGATGTCCATCCAGCGGGAGAGATTGTCCGGATCCGAGGTCCGGAATGACGGGCTCTCCAGGAACATCGTCTGAAGCACGAAATCGCCATGGAAGCCCTTCAGGGCCTCGATCACCCTCTTCAGGGAATACCCGGGGACCGGACGGTTGACCTCCCGTATTCCCGCCATGGTCGCAGCGTCGATCTTCATGATCGGGTTGTCCACCTTGCGGAGCGCTTCGAACACCGCAGGCACATGCACGCGGGTGGCATTGGACAGCACAGACACCTTCGCGGAAGGGTAATACTTGTCCCTGAGCTCCAGTGTCGTGTCGATGATAGCCGGGAATTCCGGATTGATCGTGGGCTCTCCGTCGCCGGAGAATGTGATCGAGTCAATGGGCGTACCGGATTCGACGCAAGTCGCGAGTTTGCTCTCCAGGGCGGCCCGGAGCTCGGCTTCGGTGGGGAGACGGCGGTCGTCGCGGCCGTCGGCATTCCACCCGCATTCGCAGTAGATGCAGTCGAAATTGCAGAGCTTGCCGTTCTCCGGAAGGAGATTGATGCCCAGCGAAGAACCCAGCCTGCGCGAATGGATAGGCCCGAAAACCAGCGTTTCCCTTACCATATATCTTCCTCCTCTATCATTATCTTGTTTTCCCCCTCCTTGCGTCCTGCCGGACGAATATCGTCCTCCAGAGCCTCCAGACTGTCCGCCATCTCACGGGACAGCGTGTCCAAAGGGGCGATATACACCCGCAGGGTATCGTAGCGAGAGCGGAATATCTGCTGCCACAGCAGGGTGTCAGGAGAGAACACTCCGAGAGAGTCAGCGGAGAGTACCGGACGGGCGAAACGCGGCTGCACGGCCGTAAAATGCTTGTCAACGCCATTCATCACCTCTCCGATCCACTTTTTCCACATGACATGCTCCTTGACGACATCGTAACGCTGGTGGAGCTGGTCCTCCGTCGCTTTGAGCATGCGCAGATACCTGTCAGGATCGCGGAGATAATAGGCCATGCTCTGCGAGAAATCCTCCGCCGTATAGCCGTATTTGGCGTATATGGGCGCGTACACGAGGAGAGTATCTGTATCCCGGCGGTATTCGTCATGAAACTCCAGCCACTGGTCCGTAAGGAGCATGTCGGCGTAAATCTTCGCCATGTCTTCACGGGATATGGTGGGCTTGTCCCTGTTGCACGCAAGTGCCAGCAGGAGAATCAGCGGGAGAAGGATATGACCTCGACGGAGTCGCATCAGCGGAGTTCGGCGCCAGCCTGGGTCTTGAATGCTTCGAGAATCTTGGCCATCAGCGATTCGACCGCGGCGTCGGTCAGGGTCTTCTCTTCGTCGCGGATGACGAAACTGAGGGCGTACTGCTTCTTGCCGGCAGGGATCTTGTCCCCGCGGTAGACATCGAAGAGGGAGACGCTCCGGAGCAGCCTCTTACCATTGCGGAAGGCAATCTTGCGAAGGTCTTCGTAGGATACGCTCTCGTCGAGAAGGAGGGCCAGGTCGCGCCTGACTTCCGGGTACTTCGGGAGCTCTGTGAAGTTGAAGCGGTCACGCTTGATGAGGTCGAACAGCACCGGCCACGAAATCTCAGCTGCAAAAACCTGCTGCTTGATGCCAAATCGCTTAGCGAGAGCCGGCTTTACGGTGCCGAATGTCACCAGAACGCGGTTTTCCCTGCCGGGAACGCTGTAGGTCAGTCCTTCGGAGAATATATCCGCGGGCGCCGCGCCGATAAACAGCTGGGCCGGATCGATGCGGTAGCGGCGGAGGAGATGCTCGACTTCGCCCTTGAGGGTGAAGAAGCTGCTCTTCTGCACGGGAGCGCGCCAGGATTTGTCGGGCGTGCCGCTGAGGAAGAGTGCGAAGCAGGGATGCTCCTCGTAGCCCTCGAGGCGGGTGCCGTCCTTCTCGGGAAGCCTCTGATACACAGAGCCATACTCGAATGTCTTGACGAATGTAACCTGGCGGTTGAGATTGTAAGCAATCACTTCGAGGCCGCTGAGGATGAGGGTCTGCCTCATCACTCCGAGGTCGGAACTGAGCGGGTTGACAATGCGGACGCAGCGCTCTGCCGGGAAGGTTTCGAGGTCGCGGTAGTATTCTTCCTTGGTCAGCGAATTGTTCATCGTCTCGACGAATCCGCGGGAAGCCAGCAGGTTGGAAATGCTGTTGCGAGTGGCTTCGGGCTCCGGTGCAGATGTGGGAGTCACGGACATGCGGACCGTGCCGGGGAGTTCGATATTGTTGTAGCCGTAGATGCGGAGGATCTCTTCGACGACGTCGCATTCGCGGTAAACGTCAATCATGTAGGTCGGAGCGGCGACGAGGGCACCTCCGGGACGTCTTTCGACGAATTCGTAATTGAGGGCCTCCAGAATGCGCTCTATCGTGTCGTGGCCGATCTTCTTGCCGACGAAGGCTTCGATGCGGTCGTAATCGAGGTCGATCCTCTTGCGGTCGATCTTGACGGGATAGCTCTCGCGGACTGCTCCGGTGACATGGCCTCCGGCGATCTCCGTGATCAGGAGAGTGGCGCGCTTGGCACCGTAGAGGGCGGCTTCGGGATCGGCGCCCCTTTCGAAGCGGAAGGATGCGTCGGTCGAGAGCTGCTGGCTCTTGGCGGTCTTGCGGATGGATGCGGGATTGAAATATGCTCCCTCGATGAATACGCGGGTGGTGGCTTCGGTCACGCCGCTGTCTTCGCCGCCGAATACGCCTGCGATGCACATGGGACCGATGGTATCGGCGATCACGACATCTGTGGAGGCGAGTTTCCTTTCGACACCGTCGAGGGTTTTGATGATCTCGCCGTCTGCGGCCTTGCGGACAACGACCTTGCCGCCGCGCACCTTGTCGGCGTCAAAGGTATGGAGGGGCTGGCCGAGTTCCATCAGTATAAAGTTGGAGATGTCGACTACGCTGTTGATCGGGCGGAGGCCGACGGAGAGCAGACGCTCCTGGAGCCACTGCGGTGAAGGACCGACTTTAACGCCCTCTACAGTAATGCCTGTATAACGCGGAGCACCCTCTGTATCAAGTACTTCTATCGGCATCGACTCTCCCTTGCCTTCGGCGAATGCCTCCACGGAAGGAAGGCTCAACGCGCAGGGCAGGTCGCGGCTCTTGAGATATGCGTAAAGATCGCGGGCGACACCGATGTGGGAGGCCGCGTCGACGCGGTTGGCGGTGATTTCGTATTCGATTACCGACTCATCCTTTAGGTTCAGGTATTCCTTGGCGGGGGTGCCGATGACGGCGTCCTCGGGAAGGACCATGATGCCGGCGTGGTCGGTGCCGATGCCGAGTTCGTCCTCGGCGCAGATCATGCCGAAGGATTCGACTCCGCGGATCTTGGATTTCTTGATCTTGAAGTCGCCCGGGAGAACAGTGCCGATGCGTGCGAATAGCACTTTCTGCCCGGCGGCGACATTGGGGGCGCCGCAGACTACCGTGACAGGCTCCGGTGAGCCGTCATCCACGGTCGTAATGTGGAGATGGTCGGAATCGGGATGGGGAATGCAGGTCAGGACTTTGGCCACTACGACGCCTTGAAGTCCGCCGGGGATTGCCTCGGTCGTTTCGACGCTGTCGACCTCTATGCCGATGGAGGTCATCGCTTCCGCCACCTGGTCCGGTGTGAGGTCACACTGGAGGTAGTCTTTGAGCCAACTGTAAGAAAGTTTCATATCTCGTTATTTATCAATATCTTCCTTTGAAAAGAGGGAGGATGCGAATTCGCTCCTCGAGAACTGTTTGAGGTCGTCTATCCCCTCCCCTATGCCGATGAACTTGACGGGGATGCGGAACTGGTCCACGATGCCGACGACCACGCCGCCCTTTGCCGAGCCGTCGAGCTTGGTAATGGCGAGCGAGGTAACGTCCGTGGCCTTGGAGAACTCCGTGGCCTGATGGAACGCATTCTGGCCGGTGGATCCGTCGAGGACAAGCAGCACGTCATGAGGACCGTCGGGGACGACCTTGCGGATGACGTTGCGGATCTTGGTGAGCTCGTTCATGAGGTCGATGCGGTTGTGGAGACGGCCGGCAGTGTCGATGAGGACGACGTCTGCGCCTCGTGCCACGGCAGATTTGACCGCATCATACGCAACGGATGCCGGATCGGCTCCCATGCCCTGCTTTACGATATCCACGCCTGCCCTTTCGGCCCAGATAGTGAGCTGTTCAACTGCCGCTGCGCGGAATGTATCCGCGGCACCGACGACGACCTTTTTGCCTTCGGCGGCAAGGCGGGCTGCGAGCTTGCCGATGGTGGTAGTCTTGCCGACGCCGTTGACGCCCACTACCAGCACTACGTATGGCTTTTTGCTGAAGTCGAAGGGCTCGACCGTATCCTCGGCCTCCCCTACCTTCAGAAGCTTGGAAATCTCATCCCGGAGCATGTCGAGGAGCTCGTCCATCGACATGTACTTGTCGCGGTCGACCCTCTCTTCCAGATTGTCGATGATCTTGAGCGTGGTGTCCACGCCCATGTCGGAGGCGATGAGGGCTTCTTCGATGGCGTCGAGGACGTCATCACTCACCCTGGAACGGCCCACAACGGCCCTGGAAAGGCGCTGGAAGAAGTTTTTGTTGGTCTTTTCGACCCCTTTGGAAAAGAGTCCCATAACTTATAGGTTTATCATGCAAATATACTAAAAATATACAAAAAAGACACGGCAAAAAGCCGTGTCCTCTTTCTTTCAATGGGGAGAATCTTACTTCTTCTGGAAGAATTCCTTCTCCTTTCCTTCCTCGACGAGCTGCTCCGTGAAGATGTAAGCGCCGGTCTTGGGGGATTTGTCCATGCGGATGACCTTGACCATGTGCTTTGCACCGGCCTTGGCGTCGAAGGTTGCAACTGCTTTCTTTGCCATAACCTAAGAGTCTTTATTTGATTTCACGATGGAGCGTAACTTTCTTGAGGTAAGGATTGTATTTCATCCTTTCAAGACGCTCGGGAGTATTCTTCTTGTTCTTGGTGGTAATGTAACGGGAGATGCCCGGTACACCGCTAGCCTTCTGCTCGGTGCACTCCAGGATGACCTGCACCCTGTTTCCTTTTGCTTTCTTTGCCATAATCGTTAAGCTTTAAACAAGGTTTACATATCCTTTGGCCTGGGCCTCTTTGAGGACGGCGTCGAGGCCGTTCTTTTCAATGTTGCGCATACCTTTGGCGGTGACGCGGAGAGTGATCCACCTCTGCTCGGCCTCTGACCAGAAACGTTTGGTCTTGAGGTTGAGATCGAAGGTGCGTTTGGTGCGGAGCTTGGAGTGGGCGACGTTGTTGCCTACCATCCTTTTCCTGCCGGTTACTTGACAAACCTTTGACATATCTTTATCGTTTTAATTATTAACTTGTTCGGGGCTTCTAGAGGAATCTGAAGAAACGGTTCCACCTGATGCCGCCTTCCGGTTTTGTGGAGAGCCAGATGACGAAGGGCGTACCGACCACGTGGTCTTCGGGTACGAACCCCCAGTATCTCGAATCGAGGGACTGGTCACGGTTGTCTCCCATCATGAAATAATAGTCCTGCTTGATCGTGTAAGTCGTGCCGACGGTAGCCTTGCCTTTCTCGTACACCTCGATGAGGCGCTTGTAGATCGGAAGGTTTTCCGCTGTGAGCGTGACCTTGTCGCCCTTCTTGGGGATCCTCATGGGGCCGAAGAAATCCCGCGTCCACGTCGAATCGGCGGAGAACCAGGGGAATATCGGTTCGGTGAGGGGGTCCAGGAAGTGCGAAATGTCGCGTACTGAGCGTTCCCTGAGGAGCTTTGCCTTTTCGGCATCGGTGAGGATCTGGAAATCCTTGTACTCCTTGACCTCTCCTGTAGCGCGGTCGCGTCCTTCACGGGTCACCGTGTAGATGAACTGCGCGTACTCGGGGAAATCCTGGGCCTGACCGTTCACTATGACCCTGCCGTCCCTGACTTCAAGCACGTCTCCGGCCACAGCCACGCAGCGCTTGACGTAGTGGTCTTCCTTGTCCACGGGGCGGACCACCATGGGTCCGTATTTCCGCTGGACGGCCTCGCGGCCTTCTGCCCTGACGGCGGTGTAGTAGTCATTGTACCTGTCGAGAGGCAGGCCCTTCATGACCGTGTCGCCGAGGGGGAAGTTGAACACCACTATATCACCACGGCGGACCTCCCTGAAGCCTTTCATCCTGCGGTAATCGTTCTGGATGAGGGTCGAATAGGATTCCTTTCCGAAGATGGTGTTGTGCGTGAACGGAATGGTCAGCGGAGTGCCCGGGACACGGGGTCCGTAGGTCAGTTTGCTGACGAACAGGTGGTCGCCCGTCATCAGCGTCCGCTCCATGGAAGACGAAGGGATCTTGAAGGCCTGGAAGAAGAACATGTTGAGGAACGTGACGACGATGACGGCGAAGATGATGGCATCGAGCCAGTCAAGCCACACGTTGTGCTTTTCTCCTTCCTTGTAGGTTTTCTTCCAGAACGCCCATTTGACTTTCTTCGTGATGAAGATGTCGAATACTATGGCAAGTCCGAGAAGGAACCACCAGTTGCCCAGCCAGATCACCCAGAGAAGGTACAGGATGCCCCAGAATGCGAAGCGCGTCCACCTGCTGCGGCAGAACGTCCCGACCTTTTCCTTCACTATCTTCCAGCTGACTTCCACAATGTTTCAAATAACTATTTTACGGATTCAACAATTGCGCGGAATGCTTCCGGATTGTTCATCGCGAGGTCTGCAAGCACTTTGCGGTTGAGGCCGATGTTCTGCTTTGCGAGACGTCCCATAAACTGGGAGTAGCTGAGGCCGTACTGACGGGAAGCGGCGTTGATACGCTGGATCCAAAGTGCACGGAACTCTCTCTTTTTGGCCCTGCGGTCACGATAGGCGTAGGTGAGGCCCTTTTCGTAGGTGTTTTTCGCAACCGTCCAAACATTCTTCCTGGAAAGGAAGTTGCCGCGGGTTTTCTTGAGGATCTTCTTGCGGCGCGCCCTTGAGGCGACTGAGTTGACTGATCTTGGCATAAAATTTTACATTTTGGAGGCAGTGGCCTTCATGGAGGCTCTTCTTACTGCGTTCCAGTTAAACATTAGGTTACTCTAGATGACCAGCATTTCCTTTACTCTCTTGACATCGACCTTCTCAATGAGGGCGAAGTGGTCAAGATTTCTTTTCTGTTTCTTGGTCTTCTTGGTGAGGATGTGGCTGTGGTAAGCGTGTTTCCTCTTGATCTTTCCCGATCCGGTAAGCGTGAAGCGCTTTTTGGCACCGGAGTTGGTTTTAAGCTTTGCCATTGTTAAACAGTTTGACGTTAATAAATATAATTCATCTGCATACCGCAGATTACTTCTTCTTAAGCGGAGCAAGCATCATGGTCATCCTCTTGCCTTCGAGTACAGGCATGTTCTCGGCCCTGCCGCAGTCCTCGAGCTCGACTGCGAAGCGGAGGAGCTGCTTCTCTCCCTGCTCCGCAAACTGGATGGACCTTCCGCGGAAGAATATCGAGGCCTTGACCTTCGATCCCTCTCCGAGGAATTCGCGTGCGTGCTTGAGCTTGAACTGGAAATCGTGCTCGTCGGTGTTGGGACCGAAGCGGATCTCCTTGATCACCACCTTGGCGGCGTTGGCCTTCATTTCCTTGGCCTTTTTGCGCTGCTGGTAGAGGTACTTCTGGTAGTCGAGGACTTTGCACACCGGGGGATCCGCCTTGGCGCTGATTTCGACGAGGTCGAGCTCTGCTTCCTGGGCTATTGCGAGTGCTTTGGCCAGCGGATAGATTCCCTGTTCGGGAATGTTTTCGCCGACAAGACGGACCTGGGGAGCGGTTATCTCCCTGTTGATCCTGAGCTCATTCTCATCTTTTTGTTGCTGCTGAGGAACCTGGCGGTTCTTCTGCGGGCGGGGACCCGAAGGTCTCGGTTTGTAAGGCATGCTTGTTAAGTTCTCCTTTTATTAATTAATGTATATACTTTATCCGGCGAGTTCCTTGCCGATCTCAGCCTTGACGAATGACGCAAGACCTTCGACGGACATGGAGCCCTCGTCGACCGCGTTGTAACGGACCGAAACGGTGCCTTCGGCTACTTCTTTCTCGCCCACAATGGCGATCAGAGGGACTCTCTGCAGGGAAACTTCCCTGATTCTCTTGCCTAAGGTTTCGTTGCGGTCGTCAACGGAGCTGCGAATTTCGCAATTATTCAGCAAATTACAAACTTTTTTTGCATAATCTGCATATTTTTCGCTCACCGGCAGCACTTTGACCTGGTCCGGATGGAGCCAGAGGGGCAGGTGGCCGGCCGTGTGCTCGAGGAGCACGGCGACAAAACGTTCGAGCGATCCGAACGGGGCGCGGTGGATCATGACAGGCCTCTGGCGGGAGCCGTCGCTGTCAATATATTCGAGTTGGAAGCGCTCCGGGAGGTTGTAGTCCACCTGGATGGTGCCGAGCTGCCAGCTGCGGCCGATGGCGTCCTTGACCATGAAGTCAAGCTTGGGACCGTAGAAAGCAGCCTCGCCGGTCTCGATGACGAATGGGAGGCCTTTCTTCTTGGCGGCGTCGATGATGCCCTGCTCGGCCTTGTTCCAGTTTTCGTCAGTGCCGATGTACTTGGAGGGATTCTTGGGATCGCGGAGGGAGACCTGGGCGGTGTATTTCTCGAAGTGCAGGGTCTTGAAGACGTAGAGGATGAGATCGATGACCTTCTCGAATTCCTCCTGAAGCTGGTCCTGGCGGCAGAACAGGTGGGCGTCGTCCTGCGTAAAGCTGCGGACGCGGGTAAGTCCGTGGAGTTCACCGGACTGCTCGTAGCGGTAGACGGTGCCGAATTCTGCGAAGCGGAGGGGAAGGTCCCTGTAGGAACGCGGCGAGCTGCGGAAAATCTCGCAGTGGTGAGGGCAGTTCATGGGTTTGAGGAGGTATTCCTCGCCTTCCTGGGGAGTGTGGATCGGCTGGAACGAGTCCTTGCCGTATTTTGCGTAGTGGCCTGAAGTCACGTAGAGCTCCTTGCCGCCGATGTGAGGGGTTACGACCGGGAGATAGCCCTGCTCAGCCTGTTTCTTGCGGAGGAAGGTCTCGAGGGTATAGCGGAGTGCCGCACCCTTCGGGAGCCACAGGGGCAGTCCCGCGCCGACTCTCGGGGAGAAGGTGAAAAGCTCCATCTCCTTGCCGATCTTGCGGTGGTCGCGCTTCTTGGCCTCTTCGAGAACGACGAGATATTCGTCCAGGAGGGACTTCTTGGGGAAGGTGATACCGTAGATACGGGTGAGCTGGTTGCGGGTCTGGTCGCCCCTCCAGTAAGCACCGGCGATGGCGGTAAGCTTGACGGCCTTGATGACCTCGGTGTTGCGGAGGTGAGGTCCGCGGCAGAGATCGGTGAATGCACCGTTGGTGTAATACGTGATGGTGCCGTCTTCAAGCTCGGAGATGAGTTCGCACTTGTACTGGTCGCCTTTTTCGGTGAAGTACTTGAGGGCGTCGGCCTTGGAGACGTCCTTGCGGACGAATTCCTGTTTCTCGCGGGCGAGCTCGGTCATTTTCTTCTCCACCGCGGCGAGGTCGGCGTCGGTGAATGTCTTGCCGCCGAAGTCGACGTCATAGTAGAAGCCGTTTTCGACTGCGGGGCCAATACCGAACTTGATACCGGGATAGAGGGCCTCGAGTGCCTCTGCCATAAGGTGGGATGAAGAATGCCAGAACACTTTCTTGGCCTCGTCGTCCTCCCATTTGAGGAGACGTATACGGACATCCTCCCCTATCGGGCGCATGAGATCGTATGTCGTCCCCTTGGCGTCTTCGCCATCGGAGGCGGTACGTACGTTTACCGCGAGGACATCTGCCGCGAGCCTCGGGCTGATGGACATGGCGATGTCGTAGCCGGTGACTCCCTTTTCATACTGTCTGACGCTGCCGTCAGGGAAAGTGATGTTAATCATAATGACTTGTTTTTGATATAGCCTGCAAATATACGAAAAAATCCGCAATTATCAGCGGATTTTCTCACGGATGTTGTATTTGTTGCGCTCCTGGGCGTTTCTTGATACCAGTTCGCATATAAATCCTGCGAGGAACAGCAGCACGCCCAGTATCACCGCGACAAGCGCCAGATAGAATAGCGGCTGGTCCGTAACAGCCCTGTATTTGACGCCCTGCGCCTGATGGATAAGCTTGGCGACGATGATCCAGACCGCCATTATTCCTCCGACAAGGAACATGAGGATGCCGGTCGTGCCGAAAAGGTGCATCGGCTTCTTGGCAAATTTCGACAGGAACCACAGCGACATCAGGTCAAGCAGCCCGTTGACAAAGCGGCTGAGGCCGAATTTGCTCTTGCCATACTTGCGTTTCTGGTGCTGGACGGGCTTCTCCCCTATCTTCGTAAATCCGGCATTCGCTGCAAGGTAAGGGATGTAGCGGTGCATCTCGCCGTAGACTTCGATACTCTTAACGACCTCGCTGCGGTAAGCTTTGATGCCGCAGTTCATGTCGTGGAGCTTGATGCCGGTTACGCGGCGGGCTGTCCAGTTGTAGAGCTTCGACGGAAGATTTTTGGTGATGGGATTGTCTTTCCGTTTCTGCTTCCAGCCGGAAACGACGTCGTAGCCGTCCTCCTCCACCATCCGGACCATCTCCGGAATCTCCTCGGGGCTGTCCTGCAGGTCGGCGTCCATGGTGACGACGACACTGCCATTCGCCGCGGCGAATCCCTCATACAGCGCGGCCGACTTGCCGTAATTGCGGCGGAACCTGATCCCACGGACACGGCTGTCCTTTTCCGCAAGTGCCGCAATAACGTCCCACGATCCGTCCGTCGATCCGTCGTCGACGAATATAATCTCTATCTCGCGTCCCTCCAGGCTCTTAAGTATCCACTCATAGAGCTCCGGTAGCGATTCCTTCTCATCGAGAAGGGGAATGATAATTGAAATCTCAGGCATTTTCTGCAAAGAAACTTTTTCTCTTTATGCTGCCCGTGAATATCGCGGACAGAATGAGTCCCCAGATGGTGTTGTAGACAATCTGTGTGAAGAACATCAGCGAAGGATAAGAGTGCTCAAACTGCGTCAGCCCCTCATCCATAGCAGGACTCAGCATTCCCATTTCGGCATAGGTCTCCCTCATGAGCGCTATCATCTCCGCACCGGCATCGGGCACGATATAAATATTGTACACGAGGTAACATGCCCCGTACACAAGTCCCGAAAGCGCACTCAGAAGCACTCCGTAGCCGAAAAGATTGCTCCCCTCCTGAGGCGAGCCGACGGCAGTGAAGTACTTCTCAAGCACATACTTGAACAGTATGATCAGTCCCGTGAACTTGGCTGCCCACAGAAGGAAACTCAGAATATTGAGCGGCACCGTCCACCAGCCCCCGGCCAGCGTAAGGCGCGTAATGCCTCCCATCACAAGGTCATACACCAGGCAAATCAGGGCAAAAACCAGCCCCCACTTCGCCGCCCCCGACAGGAAAAGGCTCCTTTGTTCGTTCTTATCCATACACCAAATCTTTATCCCGCAAATATACACATCATTCCCCCAAATTCCAAAATCCACCTTTCGGGGAAATCTCTTCATTTTTTATTGTGCCGGAAAATCACTATTTTTGCCATGGGATAACCCGCGATTGATAATACTTAAACATCTGATACAATGAAACGAATCCTTATTCTGGCAGCATTCCTTGCCGTTTCCGCCGGAGTGGCGGCCACCGTGGTGTCCAACCGTTCCGCCGCCGTCAGCAATCCGGAGAAGACATTCGTCTTCGAGACCCTTCCGACCAATGTCGAAGAGCTGAAAGCCCTCCCTGAGGCCACTCTGAAGGATCCCTATGCCGTCGCAGCCCTCAGCGTCCTGGCCCTTACCCGTTACGAAGAAAGCCTCGACGACTGCTATGAGATGCTCAATTTCCTGAAAGGCCCCGATCCGCTAAACGCCTATCAGAAAACCTTCCTCAAGGACCGTTTCCGCGGCAATAAGTATTATAAGGTATTCTCATTCTTCAAGGGGGCCACTCCGGAGAACGGCTACACCCCCAGCCAGCCCTACACTATCACAGTGAGCACCAATTCTTACTCATTCCAAAGCGAAGGCTGGGCGACAATGTACCTCACCTCCGGCGGTGCCGACAGCCCCCGTCCCGTCAAGCTCCGCCAGAAGAAATCCACCGGAGAATGGTTCCTCAACGAGATCCAATACCTCTCCGACATCCGCGTCCCCGCCGAAGAAGATCCCTGGAACTAAGAAGCGGCTTTCGCGCCTCTAATAATACCAGATCGCGTTCGGGTCATCGGGATTGATGACGCGACGGACTGTCACCTCTCCGGCACGGGGAGGGAAGAGGATCTTGGGCTGGCTCCCGACTGCGATTGTCAGGACCTTGAGGGTTTCGCTCTGGACGCCGATCAGCTCCAGTTTCGGATTCTTTGAGAGGTCGATTTCGGTGACGTCGCTCTCGCCGAGATAAACTTCCTTGAGATTGGGGAATTTGGCGAGGTCCTCATAGGTCATCACGTCGAAAGGATCGATCCTGTAGCACACCAGATTGAGGACGGTAAGCGCTTCGGCCTCTTCTTTTGAGAGGAATCCGTCCTGGTTGGCGTCGCCGGACATTATGGCCCTGCGGCCTACATTCTTGTCAGCGAAATCCTTAAGGGCTTCGGGGTTGGCCTCGAAAGGCCTTGGCATCTGCGCACTGGCAGCGGGTCCGGTAAAGAGTCCCGCCAAAACGACCAGGGACAGCGCCAGACTCATGATTGTCGCGTTGCTTTTCATAGTAATTTTTATAGCGAATTGATTATCAGCGTGTACGCCGCAATTCACTTCAAATAATTTGCCACTTATGCAAAATCGCCGTATCTTTGTGCACTTTTTTACCGAAAACCACAAAACACTGAACTGAAATGGAACTTCCTTTCGCCGAATCATGGAAAATAAAAATGGTGGAGCCTATCCGCCGCAGCACCCTTGAAGAACGCCGCAAATGGCTCGCCGAGGCCCATTACAACGTGTTCCAGCTCAAGGCTGAGCAGGTCTATATCGACCTCCTGACAGATTCCGGCACCGGCGCCATGTCAGACCGCCAGTGGGCCGAGATGATGCTAGGCGATGAGAGCTACGCGGGCGCGACCTCATTCTACAAGCTGGAAGCGATGATCAAGCGGCTCTTCGGGATGAATTACGTCATTCCCACCCACCAGGGCCGTGCAGCTGAGAACGTCCTGTTCTCATATCTCGTCAAGGAAGGCAACGTCATTCCCGGCAACGCCCATTTCGACACCACAAAGGGCCACATCGAGGCCCGCAAGGCCAAAGCGATCGACGTCACCGTGGACGAGGCCAGGGACACCCAGCTCGAGCTTCCCTTCAAAGGTAACGTCAACATCGAGAAGCTCCGCCAGGTCCTCGAAGACAACAAGGGCAACGTCCCCTTCATGGTCCTCACCGTCACCAACAACACGGTCGGCGGCCAGCCCGTATCCATGGAGAATATCAAAGCGACATGCGCCCTCTGCCATTCGTACGGCGTACCGGTCGTGATGGACAGCGCCCGCTTTGCGGAAAATGCCTACTTCATCAAGACCCGCGAAAAGGGATTCGCCGACAGGACCATCAAGGAAATCGTCGCTGAAATGTACACCGACGCCGACGCCATGACCATGTCCGCCAAGAAGGACGCCATCGTCAACATGGGCGGCTTCATCGGCATGAAACGCAAGGAATGGTACGAAGGCGCCAAACTCTTCTGCATCCCCTTCGAAGGATACGTCACCTACGGCGGAATGAACGGCCGCGACATGAACGCCCTCGCCCGTGGTCTTGACGAGAACACCGAGTTCGACATGCTCCACACCCGCATCCACCAGGTCGCCTATCTCGCGTCAAAACTTGACGAATACGGAATCCCCTACCAGCGTCCTGCCGGCGGCCACGCCATTTTCGTCGACGCCGACAAGGTCCTCGACCGCATTCCCAAGGAAGAATTCCCGGCCCAGACGCTCACCTGCGAGCTCTACCTCGAGGCCGGTATCCGCGCCTGCGAAATCGGCTACATGCTCGCCGACCGCGACCCCGTGACGAGGGAAAACCGCTTCGGCGGCCTCGACCTCGTACGCCTCTGCATCCCCCGCCGCGTCTACACCGACAACCACATGAACGTCATTGCCGCAGCGATGAAAAACGTCTACGACCGTCGCGAAACAATCACGAGAGGCGTCGCAATAGAATGGGAAGCGCCCCTCATGCGTCATTTCACAGTTCAGCTGAAGAGATTGGGTTAATACGTCTCCAGACGCACTTTTTCGAGAGTAATCATTCCGGGATCGTCTATTGCGGTCCCGGTTTTTTCGTAGAAGAATACAGCGTCGCGGACGGTAATACCGTGGATCATTGCGATGGTGCCGGAAGCCTTGATTGCGGTCATGCAGCCCCTGCAGGTCACCCTCTCGATTAAGATGTCGGTGAAGTCGGGGACGAATGCCGCCGTGGTCGCTGCCACATTGTCCTCATGCCCGGCCGGGCGGTCGGCGTACGACGTCTCGAAGACAATGGCCTCACCGGCGATATCCGCCATCACTATGTCGCTGATGCGGATGCCGGAAGTCTTCCCTCCCCTCTCGGGAGCACTCTTGAACCGCAGCCCGGTGTCCGTACCCATGAATGTATTGTGGCGAACGATGACATTTTCTATTCCTCCGGAGAATTCCGACCCGATGACAAAGCCGCCGTGGGCGTGGAATACCGTATTCCCTTCGATGAGAATATCCTTGCAGGGACCGTCCTTGAGGGCTTTTTCGCCGGCTCCTGCCTTGAGGCAGATGCCGTCATCGCCCACGTCGACAGTGCAGCCTCGGACAAGGACTCTGCTGCTCTGCATGATGTCGATGCCGTCGCCGTTCTGGGCGTTCCAGGGGCAGCGGACCGTGACGCCCTCAATCCGCACGTCAGTGCACCTCTGGGGCACGAGGTGGAATTTGGGCGCATTCTGGAGAGTAACGCCTGTCACGCTCACCCTCTCGCAGTCGGTGAAGCGGACGAGGTGGGTGCGCATCTTCTCCTGAGCCTTGGCGTCGGGAGCGATATCGTCGTAATGCTTGAGTCCGAACGGATACCAGAGCTTGCCGCCGTCGTCACTCGTGCCGCCGCGGCTGAGGAAGGCCTTCCATTCGACATCGCTCACCTTGCCGCGCTTTACAGCACGCCACCAGGAGCCGTTGCCGTCGATGATTCCTTCGCCGGAAATACTGACGTCGTGGCTCTTGGAAGCCGTGATACAGGGCTTTACGGAGCCGCTTACGACGAATTCGGACTTGTCCGGAGACATGAGGATGACGGCACCCTTCTCGAGGTGGAGGTCAATGCCGCTCTTCAGCACAATCGGCCCCGTGAGATACAGGCCCTCCGGTACGTTGAGATGACCGCCGCCCTGCTTGGACAGTGCCTCAACGGCCTTGCGGAATGCTTCGGTATTGGACGTAATTCCGTCGGCGACGGCGCCGAATTCGGTCACGGACACCTGCCGGTCGGGAATACGGGCAGCTTCTGGATTGATCTCCTGGGACTCTGCTACGGCGCAAGACAGCAGGAGCCCCGCCAATATGGGAAAAATTCGCATAATATCAATTATTTAGAGGCAAACACCTTGTCCACCAGCGGATCGGTGAGTTTCATACAGAGCCCTGTCAGCACAGCCTGCAGGAGCGTTCCTTCACGGATTACGTATGTCGTACCGTTTCCGGTGAAGAGACCGAAGAAAATGAGCGCAAGGATTACCGTCAGTATCACCAGCGACACATCCAGGATAATCTTTATGAAGCTGAATTTGGCTCCCGTGCGCTGCGAGACGACCACGAGCGACGAATCGATGGGAAGAAGCCATCCCTCCCCCACCACTTCGAGCCGGATCCCGATTGCCGTCAGGACTATGGCCACGAAAGTGAGGAGCAGCTGCATCGCATAGTTGGCCGAGGGGGCGTCAATGGCGTTGAACGCCCAGATGAAAAAGTCGATCAGGTATCCGAAAATCAGCACCGGAAGCACCTGGATCGCATGTGTCCACTTGAAATCCTTGCGGAGAATGCATGCCTGCAGCACGATGAACGAGATATTGAATATCCAGGTGAACGTGCCGATGGAAATAGACGTAAACTTAAGTCCGAGGATCGTCGGGACGCAGGAAAGCGGCGCAATTCCGAGATTGGACTTGATGGAAAGTCCGACTCCCAGGGCCGCTATGATAAGTCCGAGGGTTGAAATGCCGTACCTGACAGCGAAACTTCTTTTAGCCATAACCCTGCAAATATACGAAGTTTTCGGTTTTTTTTGTATATTTGAAAAATTTCGCCCTCTCGCAGTAACAATGACAAAGCGCCTAGCATTATTCTTCATCCTTCTCGCCGGCTTCCTCCAGCCTGCCATTTCCCAGAACAACGATTACGACATCGACGACGAATGCTTCGAGTACATGAAGCAGGCTGAAGCCCTCATCGGCAAGCCTGGATTCGACGAAGTCAACGCAAAACTGCTCGCAAGAGCCAAGGCCAAGGGCGACGAAAAGGCCAGGACCATCTACTACGTCGAATGCCTCAAGCACGTGACCAAACTCCGCCCCACAATATCCAAGGCAGAGGATCCCCGGGCATACGAGAAGGAGATGATGCGTATTGAGCAGGACATCAAGAAAGCGTTCGAGGAGCTCAAAATCGTCTCCCGCGAGACAGGTTACAAGCAGTATTATTACTACGCCTACCAGCTGATTCGAAACTATTATTTCACCACCAGGCAATACAGCGCCATGATGGACACCATCCTGGAGATGCGTGAGACGGCGATCCAGGAAGGGGACGAATACGGCAAATGGACGAGCGACAAGTACATGGTGTCAATGTACCTCACATACGACGACTACAAGAATGCCAAGCGGTACCTGAAGGAAGTCCTCGGAATATACGAGACCTCTGAAGATGAAACCATCCTGCGGCAGTCTGTCGCTCATACATATCTGGAATATGCTGAATGCTTCCCCGTCGGGAGCGACTCGATGAGGCTCATGGTCGCAAAGTCAGCAGAAGTAAACAACGGCCTCCAGGACACCTGCCGCCGCAATGTGTACCTCGCGACATTCGCCCTGCTAGACAGGGACATCAAATCATATAAGTCATATCGTGACGAAGCCCTTTCCAGCCAATACGGCTCCGTCGTCTCCAAAACGCTGCCGATCTATTTCAAACTCACCGACGCGGTAGTCGACGGAAGTATCGACAAATACGGCAGCTCACTTGATTCCCTGTCCACTCACAAGGAGATTATGATGCTGGAGGCGGTAGCCGAGAGCTGGGGGCACAACAAGACCGCCCTCATCCTGGAGAAAGCCCTGACCGGCAGGATGCGCGAGAAAATCGCCAATCTCAACGAGATCAGTCTCTCCGAATTGGAAGTCCAGTACGGCAACAAAGTCCTTCAGGCAGAGCTGGACGCTTCAGAGGAAAGAGTCGAGAGAATCACGAGGATTCTGATCATTCTCGGCGCCGTCATACTTGCCGGCCTCATAGTATTCCTCCTGCTGCATATCCGGACACTCCGCCGCGCCAAACGCAATGACGAAAAACGCATCACCGAGCTCACAGAAGCCAACGAGCGCGTACGCTTCGCCAATGAAGCCAAGACCAGGTTCATCCAGAACATGACCCACGAAGTCAGGACTCCGCTCAACGCAATCACCGGATTCTCGCAGCTCCTGTCGCTCCCGGACGGCATGTTCTCGGAAGAGGAAAAAGCTGAATTCTCCAGCCACGTCATGACCAATACGAAGATGCTGACGATGCTTCTCGACGACATCCTCCATTCGTCCGACATGGACTCGGGGACATACTCGATTACCATCGAAGAATGCGAATGCGGCGCAATCTGCCATGAATCCATCAGCTCCGCAGAGCACCGTCTGCAGCCGGGCGTCCAGATTCATTTCCTTCCCGAAATCGAGCTCCCGTTCACTCTGAAGACCGATCCTCTCCGCGTGCAGCAGGTCCTGACCAATCTCCTTACCAACGCCTGCAAGCATACGCCTTCCGGCGAAATCAGGCTTGGATGCTCGCTGAGCGAGGATAAGGAAATGCTGACATTCACCATCGAAGACACCGGCTCGGGTATTCCGGCCGAGGATGCCGAGCGCATATTCGACCGCTTCGTCAAGCTCAACGATTTCGTCCAGGGCACCGGCCTCGGACTCAGCATCTGCCGCGACATCACGACGCGCCTGGGCGGAAAAATATACCTGGACACCTCTTATACCGGAGGGTCCAGGTTTGTATTCTCAATTCCTGTAAAGAAATAGAAGTTATTCCTTTTAGAGATTGAATTTGACCATCGTGAGTATACGGTGGTTGGTGACGTTGTGGGCCTCGCTGACCATTCCATAGTGGTCAAGGGTGCCGTAAGCGGCAGTGGTGAAGTCGTACTCGACGGCGAACTGGAAGCGTCCCAGTGTGTACATGACGGTCGGGGTAAAGCGGATGATGCTGTCAATATTGGCGAATCCGTTGGAACTGAAGTAGAAATCATCCATCTTGCCGTTGCCATTGCCGTCGTAGATTGCCTCGATGGTACCGAGATTCTTGTGATAGCCGGCCATGCCCATGAGGGTCCACCTCGGGGACAGTTTGTACTGTGCGGAGAGGAATGAGGTCCAGTTCTGGAAAGGAGTGTATTCGGCGGAAATGCCGTCTGCCTTGATGCCGCAAACCGCATAGCCGCTGTTCATCTGCATGTTGTCCGCAGCCTGTCCGTAAGTGGTCTTGGCCTTGATCTGGAAGTCTCCGGCGGTATACTGGAGATAGAGGAACGGAGAATATGACATGAACCATTCGTCATATTTCTTACCGGTCTTGGACTCGTAACCGTAGTGGGGACGGAGAGTGAGTATGTCGACACCGGCACGGCCGAGGAAGCCGCCCTTCTTGAAGGAGAGGCCCGCGTAGATCTCGGGGATGGCATGACGCTGGTACTTGTTGGTCTTGCCGTCGGGACCGTTGGAGATGTACTGCATGTTCTCGATGAGGGCTCCGGTAAAGCTCACGCCGCCGCCGATATTGAGATTGTACTGGATCTGGGCACTGCGGTTGAACGGGCTGAAGGGTGCCGCGGTCTCAAGGTTGATGCAGTGAGCCATATCGGCGGCCATGGGGTGCCATGTCTGGCCGATGAGGAGGCTCGATTTGTCCCAGCCGAGGGTCATGTAGGCCTGGCGCATACGGAATACGCCGACCGTGCCGCTGAGGCAGTAGAAGTCGCCTTCGATCTTGCCACCCATCTTGACACCGTTGATCTCATATCCGAGGACGTCGAGTCCGAGACGGGTAGTGATAGCCTGGAAGTTGTAGCTGGAAACGGCGTTGACGTCATTGCCTCCGACGACATTCTCGTCCAAGGGAAGGAAGAAGAACATATCCTCGGTAAGGGACTTGGTCGCCCTCGAATCGAAGAATGCATAGTTGCGGATAAATCCGTAAGGCTTGAAGTGATAATCCTTCACTTCGTCCTGCGCTGAAACAGCGGTGCCCAGGAAAAGGGCACCGGCTGCTAAAAGTATTGCACGTTTTTTCATTGAGATCTGTTATTCGTTGGTAAACCTGAGGTCAACGGGAATCTTTTTCTTGGCTATCATTTCTATGTCAGCCTTCAAGTCGTCGGACACGACGGAATATGCAGAGGTGAACTCTTTGGCCGCGTCCTTGTCTCCGACAGCCTGGAGCTCCATGACCTTGGCCATGATGCTCTCAACATCAGGCATATATGCATCGAAATCAATGGAATAGCCCTGATTGCCGGAGAGCTTGGTAATGGCTCCGCTCTGGACCAGGTTGTTGAGAATGATGACATTGGCCCGTCCTGTGGCATCGACTGTGCCGAAGCGTGAAGAACGAAGGAGACTGGCGGTGAAGGTGGTGATGAGATTCTTCTTCTGGATGAGTCCGGTCAGTTTATGCTCATCAAGCATCTTGCATGCGAGCCAGAGGCCCATGACATTGTCCTTAACCTTCTCGACGGTAAGAGCCTCTTCGCCCAGGGCTTCCGTAACGGTCTGGCCGGACAGGGTCTCCCTGACGCCAAGGCCATGTGCGATCTCACGGAAAGCGATATTCCAGTAGAATGCATCAGGATCGAGATAACCGCGGAAATTCTGCTCGAGTAGCAGCTGGCCGACAGGATACACCGTGTGATGGAATTTCTCTGTGATTACGTTCTGGAAGAGGATGGTCTTGCTTCCCTGTACATCACCCGAGGCCGGGAGGTTGATTGCGACCACCTTGTAACCGGCATTCGCATTTCCGGCATATTCGAGAGCGTCGGCAGAAACAACATTGACAACGCCGGGATTGAAACGCTTGAATTCTTCCTTGACAGGCAGGGACATCTGCAGTTCAGGAATCTCTTCGCTGATATTCTTGAGGAGTTCGCTGCGGTACATGTCGTTGAGGAGAACGAATGCGCCGTAGGAAGCCTTGATACCGTAGAGATTGTCGTCGTTGTACGAGACCGGACCGATAATGAGGTCCATACGGCTGTCGTCAACGGAAAGCCATGCCGCATCAGAAGCATGATAGTCATCGCTGTTGAGGCCTTCGATTCTCTCAAGCAAATAGTTACGTACGCTCTCCTTGATGGTGGTATCGGCTGCAGACTTGAGATAACCGGCAATCTTGTCGATATTCTCCTTGTAGGCTTCGTGATACCATACGGTCTTGAGGGAGCGGTCGGAATCCCTGACGATCAGGGTGTAAGGACTGAGCTTAGCGGGGTCGTCGAAGTCTTCGAATTCCTGCGCTGTCATGTCCTCGGGATAGAAGCGTGCTCCTGCGGGCCTGTCACCGATGCCGTCGATGAAGGACTTGCCGGTCACGCGGTCCCAAGGGCCGTAATTGATGAGGGCGTAATCAGCGAGATCGGGATCAAGACCCTTGAGGAGGTTGTCCTTGTCACCGTAGTTCTGCTTCCAGTAAATGTTGTCGATTTCATCGGCAGCGAGGGAGTACAAGCGGAGGCATTCCTTGCCATTGTCTGTCAGGGTCTCGGCGGATGAAGGGACGGAGAGTTTAACCTCGACGTAGTTTTCGGAACGTGTAACGTGCTCCTCAGCGGTACCCTCGAAGGGGAATATCTTCGTAAGCCAGAAGAATCCGAGGATGAAACCAATGATACCGATTATGATACCGGTCTTGGCCATGTCCTTGGTCTCGACGAGTCCGGTGGAAGATGCGATGGCATTCGGAGGCGTGGATATAGGGAAGAGCATCGCTATCGAGGCGCAAACCGCGATGAACGAAATCATGGCATGAGTGCCGCCCAGGCCGACGAATGATGCATTATTGGCAGCTGCCGGATCAGCCATGCCCTCCGCCACGACGATGAGGATCGGAATAAGGAGAGCGGCTGTGGCACTGTTGGAAATGAAGTTGGAGAGGAAGTAGCACACCAGGCCCGCGATGACAAGCACCACGACGACGCTCATCGAGCCGAACGGAATGGCGTTGATGAGAACTTTTGCAAGGCCGGTGCCCTGAAGGCAGGTACCTAAGGCGAATCCGCCGGCGACGAGCCAGAGGACCGTCCAGTTGATTTCCTTGATATCTTCCTTGCCGAAAATACCGGTCGCGGTGAATACGCCGAGCGGAATAAGAGCGACTACGTTGGAATTGATCCCTGTAATCTGCTCGGTGGCCCACAGGAGAATGGTGCCGATGAATGTAATCCACACTACATATGTCTTCCAGTCAGATTTGCGTTTGCTGGCAGGGATTTCGAGGACCACTTCCTTTGACTTGAAGGGGAAGAATAGCTGCAGCAGCAACCATGCAACGACAAGCATCACAAGGACGAACGGAATCATCCTTACAGCCCATTCCATGAAAGAGACTTCATAACCGGCCTCTGCGAGGAATTTGACCGCAGTAGCATTGGGAGGAGTGCCGATAGGGGTACCGATGCCGCCGAGGTTGGCAGCAATCGGGATAGCCAGGGCGAGGCCGATCTTTCCTTTGTCATCCTTGGGGAGCACTGCGAGAACCGGGGCGAGGAATGCGAGCATCATCGCAGCAGTAGCAGTGTTGGACATGAACATCGAGAAGACGGCGATCACGATAAGGAATCCGAGCAGAACCATCTTCGGCCTGGTACCGAAAGGCTTCAGGAGGACTCTGGCGAGAGTCACGTCCAGACCGTATTTCTCGGCCATGATAGCAAGGACGAATCCGCCGAGGAAGAGCATGACCACAGGGTCAGCGAAGGCGGACATCAGGGATTTGTAGTTGACGAGTTCGCCGTATTTGGCGTCACACAGGAATCCGAGTCCCTTGTCCGACACCGTCAGGAGGGCGAATACAATTACTAACAGGGATGTCGTCCAGTTGGGGATGATTTCAAACATCCACATGAGGGCGGCAAACACAAAGAGGGCGATAACCCTCTGCTGAACGACTGTCAGTCCCTCTATGCCGAAAAAGCTGACGGGGACTGCAAGAAGGAAGGCTGTGACGATGAGCACAAGAGGCAGCAGCACCACATACTTCGCACTTACTTTTTTGGTTGCCATTGTATAGTTTGGTTAATATTATCCTGTTTGGATACAGTCTGCAAAGTTAACCAAACTTTGAGTATTTAGCAAGCTAAACGGCGACTTTTCAGAAGAGCCTTTCCGCAAGAGCGACAGTGGTTTTGGCCGCCCTGACGTCGTGTACGCGGAGAATGTCCGCGCCAAGGCGAATGGCTTCCAGATGCACGAGCTCCGTGGTCGTCCCCGCCTCCTCAGGCCCAAGGCCGAACGGCTGCGATACGAACCGCTTCCGGGATACCCCCACAAGCAGTTCACGGCCGAATCTCCCGAGGCGCGGGAGTCCCTCCAGCAGATCAAAATTCTCCGTCACATTCTTCGAGAAGCCGAATCCCGGATCAAGGATCCAGTCCTGCACGCCGGCCCTGTCCGCCCTCTCCGAGAAATCGTCGAAGAAGTCCTCTACGGCACGCACCACGCCTTCCGGATATTCGCCCGGAGCCCCCGCTGGGCCGCAATTGTGCATCGCGACATACGGCAGCCCAAGCTCCGCCACAAGCGGCAGCATTTCCGGGTCCGCCCCCGCGGAAACGTCATTGACAATAAACGGCCGCCCAAGAGCCTCTGACATCCGCCTCACGATCCCGCTCCTGAACGTATCCACCGATACAGTCTCCACATCTTCAAGGAATGGCACCGCCTCCGAAAGCCGACTCCACTCCTCCGCCTCAGACACCGCAGCAGATCCCGGCCGAGTACTCACAGCCCCCACGTCAATGATATCCGCGCCACAGGCAAGCATCTCCCCAATCCTCAGGCCAATCCCCTCCCCGCTGCACCTCGACGCCGCGTAGAACGAATCCCCCGTCACATTGACGATCCCCATTATCCGTATTTTCCTTCCATTCATGTCCGCAAATATACTCAATTCCAATAAAAATAGTATCTTTGCGTATATTTAAATCAGATATGTTAATTGTAGTTGAAGGTCTGGACGGATCAGGGAAGTCGACGCAGGTTGCGAGGCTGAGAGAATACCTGAATGAGAAGTGCGGGGAGGTGGAGTATATCCATTTTCCGAGATATGATGCCGCGCCGTATGGGGAATTGATCGGGAAGTTCTTGCGCGGGGGATTCGGTGAGATCAGCGAGGTGCACCCGCAATTGGTGGCTCTGCTGTTTGCTGAGGACCGTCACGGGGCGGGCCCCGGGATGAAGAAGGCGCTTGCCGAAGGGAAGGTGGTGCTTCTGGACCGGTATGTTTATTCGAATATTGCGTACCAGTGCGCAAAACTGCCGCATTATGACGAGCGGGAGGATCTGCGCCAGTGGATAATCAATACTGAATTCGGCCTTTTCGACCTGCCGCGCCCCGATATCAACCTGTTTCTCGACGTGCCCATCGGCTTTGTGGAGGAGAAACTGACCGCTTCCCGCAAGGGCGGCGACAGGGAGTATTTATCCCCCGGACAGCGCGACATCCACGAGGCCAGCATCGATTTCCAGAAGACTGTCCGCAGTATTTATTTGAGACAAGCGGAGATCGACAAGGGATTCCTCCGCATCGACTGCTCTGACGAAAACGGGGCCATGCTGCCGCCGGATGCCATTTTTGAGAAAGTGAAGGCAGCCGTTGAAAGCGCTCTATGAACAAGCAGGTGAAACATACGCTTATCCGCCTGGCCTCGATACTGGTCGGGCTGATACTGTTTGTTTCCGGCACACTGAAACTGGCCGATCCCGTCGGCACCGGCCTGATTGTCGACAGCTACTGGGAGTTTTTCGGCCTCGGATTCCTGTCGGGAATTTCCAAGGCCTTCGGATTCGCTCTGGCGCTGTTTGAGGCAACTCTCGGCGCCACCCTCCTGACCGGCGTTTTCCGTCGCTTCTCGGCTTGGGCGACTACGATACTGATCGGCTTCTTCACTATTATCACGCTCATTCTCTGGATATTCAACCCGGAGATGGACTGCGGCTGCTTCGGGCAGGCCATCCATCTCAGCCACGGCCAGTCGCTTCTGAAGAATATAGTCCTCCTGGCGCTCTCCGCCGGGGTCGTGCTACCGTTCAAGGGCGGATTCCTCCTCAAAAAACGTCGCCGCTATCCCGCATTCGGGCTGCTTGAAGCAGGAATTCTGGCAGGTGCCATATTCTCCTTGATTTCCATTCCCACGGTGGACTTCACCCCGTTCAAACCGGGAGTAGAGCTCGCCGCCGGGCTCCATAACGAGAGCGGCCGGAACGGCCATGAGCGCACATATATCTATGAGAAGGACGGCCTTCAGCAGCAGTTTTCCCTGTCCGAGCTCCCGGACAGCAGTTGGACCTACGTCGGAGTCGGCGAAGAGACCGGCGAAGTCCCTACCGACGATGACCGGTATGTCATCCTCCCGATCAGCACGCCTGACGGCGAAGGGTACGAATCCATTGCCGCCACCGGCGACGTCATGGTATTCTCCGTCTATAAGCCAGGCAAAGGTGAAAGATTCTGGAACAAACTGAAAATCAGGATGGAAGCAGCCCGTGCGGTAGGGTTCACTCCCCTGCTGCTCGTCGCGGGTGAGGCGCCGGCTTCATTCGCCGGTGAGGCATATCTGTCGGACTACCGCACCCTCGTTTCCCTCAACAGGGACAACGGCGGAGCTACCTGGTTCCACGACGGTATGCTGGTAATGAAATGGTCCCGCACCTTCTTCCCGGAGACGGACGAATTGAAGCAGATGCTGTCCGAGGACTGCGTCAAGCAGATGATGGAGGAGGACACAAGAGGCAGGATCCGACTGGAGGGATTCTACCTTTACGCCATAGCGGTGCTGCTACTGGTTTAATCTTCAATGATATAGAGATCCTCGCCCGGGGCCGTGAAACGGAAGTGCTCGCGGGCATAACGCTCCTTTTCCTCTGTCGAGGAGAATTTGTCCAGCTGCTCCTCGAGGGCGGCATTCTTGTCCCGGAGATCCTTCATTTCGGCATTTTGCTCGGCGATGGTGTGACGGGCGCGGAGGTAACGGAAGATGTTGTTGCGGCTAACGAAAAGCATGAAGAGCACGGCAATTGCGAGCGCCACGACTGCATATTTTGAGAATGAGCCGTGGTCCGAATTCCACCAGAATTTACGCTTCTGCGGACTTTTGTCTTCCGTTTTTGCCAAAGTCTTGAACAAGAGGTTCGTTATGTCTGCAAAATTAATTAAATTTGCAGAAATATCGAAATTAATTTTGCAATGAAACCTACCCTTCTAGTACTCGCCGCCGGCATGGGAAGCCGCTATGGCGGACTCAAGCAGATGGACGGCCTCGGCCCCTCGGGTGAAACCATCATCGACTACTCCATTTACGACGCTGTCAAGGCCGGATTCGGCAAGGTCGTCTACATTGTCCGCGAATACTTCCGCGAGCAGATGGAGGAGACCGTCAAGCAGAAATACGCCGGTGTCAGGACCGTAGACGGAGCTCCGCTCGAATTCGTATTCGTCACACAGGAACTCAATAAGATCCCCGCAGGATTCACCGTGCCGGAAGAGCGTCAGAAGCCCTGGGGCACCGCCCATGCGGTTCTCATGGCAAAGGACGTGATCCACGAGCCATTCGCCGTCATCAACGGCGACGACTACTACGGAGCCGATTCGTTCCGCATCCTCGGCGACTGGTGCCGCGAGCATGAACATTCGACCGGCAAGTACTGCATCGTCGGATTCGAGCTTGACAACACCCTGTCGGAGAACGGTACCGTCTCGAGAGGCATCTGCTCCTACGATGCCAAAGGCAACCTCACCGACATCGCCGAGCACCTCAATATCGGCAAAGAGGCCGACGGAGTGGTTTACGGTGACAATTCCGTGAACGGCGAAAACCACGTTGCGCTTGAAGCCAAAGCCCTCTGTTCCATGAACATGTGGGGATTCACCCCCGATTATTTCACCCTCAGCGAAGAGATATTCACCGAGTTCCTTAAGAAGAATATCCTCGAGCCCAAGAAGGAATACTACATCCCCTTCGCCGTCGACACCATCATCAAGGGCGGCAAAGGCAGCTGCGAGGTCCTTTCGACTCCTTCGCACTGGTTCGGCGTCACCTTCAAGGAGGACCGTCCCGGTGTCGTGGCCAAATTCGCGGAGCTCGTGAAGGAAGGCGTCTATCCTTCTCCCCTCTACAAATGAGCAAGTACAAACCCAAAAAGAGCTTTGACATCCTCGGCGGCTTCCAGTGGTATACCCCGGGGATAGGCGGCATCATCGTATTCCTGCTGATTTTCCTGGCGGGACTAGTCCTTGCCGGCATCATCGGCTCCGTATGGCTCCTTGCCGGAGGCGGAAAGGATGCATTCACGCTCATCACATACGTGCTGATGTTCATCCCCGTACTCATTTTCGCGGGGGTCATGAGCCGGGAACGTGCCGTGTGGGAAAAAGGCTACGCTCTGGACAACAATCACTTCGCCCCGTACGGAGGCGTCTGGATGGCCGTGATGGCAGCCCTGTCCATGTTCTGCCTCGGGCTTGCGCTTGATCCGGTCAACAGCTGGATTATCTCACTCGCCCCGATGACCCCCGACTGGGAACAGGCCCTCGAGCAGATGGTCGGAGGCAATTTCCTCTTCAACTTCCTGTCCGTGTGCATATTCGCTCCCCTCTTCGAGGAATGGATGTGCAGGGGAATCATTCTCCGGAGCCTCCTGCAGAAGATACGTCCGGTCTGGGCGATCGTCATCTCCGCGCTCATATTCGCCTTGATACACGGCAATATCTGGCAGGGCTTCAACGCTTTCGCCATCGGACTCCTCCTCGGCTATGTCTACTACCGGACCGGCTCGCTGAAGCTCACCATCCTGATGCACTTCTGCAACAATTTCCTGAGCCTCATGCTCTCCCGCATGGAAAGCCTTTCCGCAGCCGATTCCTGGAGCTCAATCATGCCGGGCTGGGCCTACTGGACAATGGTGATTGCCGCAGCAGCCATCACCGTCGGCACCGTCATCGTCTTCAGCCGCGTCCCCCTCACCGGCCGCAGCAACTGCGACGAAATCCTCCCCGAAGAAATCGCTTAACAATACCGATAATTTCGGGTACGGATTCAGTTTGAGAGGGATTTGTGATTAACATTAAGATAATTATTCCTAAATTTGAAGCACGAAACAATTATCACAGATGAAAGACCTTATCAAAAAGATTTGCACTCCGGATATAGCAGCGATTGTCGTGCTTCTGGCGGCCGTGATCATGAATTTCGTGATATTCCTGTCACGCACGATTAGAGGCGCCCATCCCTGGGCACTCGTCATCGGCATTATTCTGCTGGTGTATCTGGTGCTCTACGTCCTCACGGTCTTCTGCCGGAAGAAATAGTCCGGAGAATAGCTGCGGCCTCAGCTTCGGCCTCGCCGAGAGACCCGTATTTACCTACATCGACCATCCTCGAGCCAGTGGCGTCATAGCCGGCGACAGGATGGTCGCGGCATATACGCAGGTAGAAATCCATTATCGGGAATCTCTCCTCACCGTCCATCGCCTCCTCCATCAGGGGGAAGACGCTGTCGGAAATGAGATGAATGCCGGAGAATGCCAGCATACGGTACTTGGAGACATCCAAATCTCCGTTCGGTGAACGGACTTCGCCGGTAGCGGTGTCAGTCCAGCCCACCAGCCGCATATCGTCGTCGAAAAGAAGATACCTGCGAGTTCTCCGTTCGCTCACGGCAAGCGTCGCGACGGCATCTTCCGGCGCTGATGCCGCAAAGTCCCGGAGACTGATGTCGGAAATGATATCCACGTTGTGCACGAGGAACTTGCCGCAGCCTTCAAGAAGCGGTCTGGCATGAAGCACAGCACCGCCGGTTTCGAGGAGACGGTCCGATTCGTCGGAGACGGTAGCATAGGGGTAAAAAACTGACAGAAAGTCCCTTATCTGCTCCGGAAAGTGATGCACATTGACGACGAGCTCGTCGAATCCCTCCGCAATCAGCCGGTCAGCCACATGCGCAAGAAGCGGTTTGCCACAGACAGGCACAAGCGCTTTCGGCATCGTGTCCGTCAGGGGTCTGAGCCTCGTCCCGAGGCCCGCGGCAAAGATAAACCCTCTCATAACTCCCGCCTGATACCAAGCTCCCGGTGAATCAAGCGCACATGCACTTCCGGGAACATCTCCTTCACATGCGCAGCAAGATGCTCGGCACTATACGCACTACGGTGCTGACCGCCGGTGCAGCCGAAACTCACCTGAAAATGGGAAAAACCCCGTTCAAGAAATCTCCTCACATGCGCATCCACAAGTGAATACACCCCATCCAAAAAAGCAGTAATCTCCCCGTCCTCTTCGAGGAACTCAATCACCGGGGCATCAAGTCCATTCAACTTCTTGAACCGCTCATACCTCCCCGGATTATGCACCGCCCTGCAATCAAACACAAATCCCCCACCATTCCCGCTCTCATCCTCCGGAATACCTTTTTTGTACGAAAAACTATAAATATCTACAATCAGACCAGAAGGAAGATCATCATGATCTTCCGCATTGCTGTTTACAAGATCAGAAAGAACTTCTGTGAGGTAAGGGTAGGCGGGGAAAGGGAGGAGGGTGGAGAGGTTGTCGAGGGCGGGGGCGATGCTGTCGATGAAGTATTGTTTCTTTTCGATGAGACCGCGGAAGCCGTAGCAGCCGAGGACCTGGAGGAGGCGGAAGAGGGTGAAGAGGCGGAACTGGTCCCGGAAGCGTTCCTGGGGGATGGTGACGTAGCGGGAGAGCTCTTCGCGGTATGCTTCGATCATTTCCTCCCGAAGGGTGTCGGGATAGCGGGCGCTGGCCTGATAGACGAAGGAGGCGAGGTCGTAGTAGAACGGTCCCTTGCGGCCTCCCTGGTAGTCGATGAACCACGGTTGGCCGTCACGGAGCATGATGTTGCGGCCCTGGAAGTCGCGGTACATGAAGGTGTCCGAGCGGACTGCGAGGAGGTCGGCCCTGAGGCGGTCGAAATCGTCCTGGAGGCGGACTTCGTTGAATTCTACGCCGCGGAGCTTGAGGAAATCGTATTTGAAATAGTTGAGATCGAAATCCACCATCCTGGCGTCGAACTCCGGCTGGGGATAGCAGACGCTGAAATCGAGACCCTCAGCACCCTCGAACTGGAGACGCGGTAGCGCCCTGACTGCACGGAGGAGAAGCGTTTTCTCTTCATCGGAATAGTGCCCCGAGGCACGTCCGGCAGCGACTGCGTCGAATAGCGACAGCTCCCCGAGATCCTCCTGGAGATAACTCATCCCATCATCGGATACGGCATAAATCTCCGGGACGGCCAGTCCCTTCGAACGGAAATGGCGCGAAATTGTGAGGAACGCGCGATTCTCATCAGGGTCGGTCCCAACGACTCCGATTGCCGTCACAGGGCCGTACAGGCGGTAATAGGTCCGGTGGCTGCCGGAGACCGGCAACTGCTGGACGCTGGTGGGCGGGACGCCGAAATGCTTGATGTAGAGGTCAGTCAATGGTGAAGGATTTGATTTCGCGGACGAGGATGTCGAGGATCTCCATCTTGGTATTGTAGAGGTCGTCGGAGATGTCGACCTTGTAATAATGCGGGTTGATGAGACGCCTCTCCGCCGGAGAGAAGTGGAGGAGGTTATCGTCGAAGAATGCCTTCTTTTCGGGCAGGGTATGCACTTCGGCTACCCTTTCGCCGCCTTTGATAACGGGCAACTGAAGAGGCCGGGCGGTGTATTCGCCTTTCGGGAATGTCTTGTATTTGTAGGCGTCGTATTCGTCGCGGACGGTGATTTCCTCGCCTGCGAGGATGGCCTTTTCGAGGCTGTCGCCGCGGAGGCAGGTGACGTCCACTTTGTGGATCATGCCGTCAGGGGCCGCGCTCTTATCCGACTTGACATCGATGCGGTAGGTCACCTGGAAGCCGGGATTGATGAGCTTGATCTTGTCTTCGGAACGCTTGAGGACGGGTTTGTCGTCAATCTGCACGAGTTTGTAGACATTGCCGAAGCAGGGAGCCGCCTTGGAGGTAGCAATGGCGTCGCCGACACCATAGCTGTCGATGCGGGCGCCCTGGCGCTCAAGGTCCGTGATGAGATATTCGTCCAGGCCGTTGGTGGCGAATATCTTGCACTTCGTCAGGCCGTGCTCGTCGAGTATACGGCGCACCTCCGTAGACAGATAAGCAAGGTCGCCGCTGTCGAGACGGACGCCGTAACCACCTGGGTATGAGTCATCTATACCGCTTTCGCGGAATGCCCGGATGGCGTTGAGGATGCCGCAGCGGAGGGTGTCGTAGGTATCTATGAGGAGGATAATATTCTCTCCCCTGTGGGTCTTGATATAGTCGCGGAATGCCTCGTGCTCGCCCTCCACCGTACTGCCGTAAGAGGTCACGAAACTGTGCGCCATGGTGCCGGTCGAGGGCACGCCGCTCATGGCTCCGGTAAGGATGTTGGAGGTCGATGCGCAGCCGGCGATGATGGCCGCTTTGGCTCCGTATACCGCTGCCCAGGGGCCGTGGGCCCTCCTGGAGCCGAATTCGCTCACGGGATGGTTGGTAGCCCTGCAGACGCGGGATGCCTTGGTCGCGACCGCCATCTGGTGGTTGAGTATGGTGAGCATCGGGGTCTCCAGAACCTGCGCCTCGATGAGAGGTCCGACCACCGTCACTATCGGCTGGTTGGGGAATACTATTTCGCCTTCGCGCATGGCGTAAATATCGCCGGTAAAGCGCATGGTCGAGAGGTAACGGCGGAACTCCCGGTATTCCTCGCCGGGGAGGAATTTTTCATAGAAGCTCTCAGGCTCGTCGCCGAGGTGGCGGACCATTTCGATGACCTCTTCGGTGCCGCTTACGACCGCCCAGTTGTTGTTCTCCGGGGCTTTGCGGTAAAACAGGTTGAAAATGGCGATACGGTCCTTGTGGCCGCATTCATAATAGGACTTTCCCATCGTGTACTGGTACTTGTCGGAGCAATAGGCGTTATTCATGCCGTAAAGATACGCAATTTTTTCAATTCGGGGATAATTCTTATCTTTGCAGGTTGTGAGCAGACTAAGCGACATACTCGTTCCGGCGGCCATTGCGGGCACTGTTCTCCTCCAGAGCATAGGACTCAATCACAGGAGCCCTGAGAAGATGGCGCTCCGGCTGGACCTCAGTGTACGCGATACAGTGACCACCGCAAAGGACACCATCGTGACCGGCAGCATTCCGGAAGAGGAAGACACTGTCCTATTCGGCTTTACAGAGGACCTCGACACCGTTCCGCGCATCATGGCGAGGGATACGATGAAGGTGCCTGATTCGCTCCGCGTCACCGATCCGTTCCGCTTCCGCTACTATGCCGCGATCAAGGATTCGCTCACGCACCGCATTGTCGTGGATTCGCTGAAAGCGGTTGGAGACTCGCTGGACTGGCCGGTTGTGGATTCGCTCTACCTGGCGGATTCGACCGAGACGGCGACGAGAAAATTCAATGAATGGTACGCCTCGCTGACCAAGAAGGAACGCAAGCGCTACGATTACGAAAAGGCCCTCCCGGCAAAGCTCCACCGCCTCGACAGCATCGCCGCGGTCAAGGATTCGATCAAGGCCATCAGGGATTCCATCAGGGAGAATACCCCGCGAATCCTCGAGACATTCGCCATTCCCGATTCGATGCAGTACAAGAGGATCATCACCTGGCATCCTGACGAATGGTTCGGCAAAGTCGAGCTGCAGCCGTTCGATACCACCTTCAACCTGCAGTTCTACGACCATCCCTACTATCGGGAAGACGTAAATATCACCCACTTGGGCCCGATCGGCTCGGCGGCGAGGTCGTTCAACTATTTCAAGATGGCGGGCTCTGAAGGCGTCGGATTCTATGCCCCTTACGAGAAGTATTCATTCTCCCCCGCATCGGTCCCGCTGTACAACACCAAGACGCCGCACACCGAACTGGAATACCACGGCACCATATTCTCCAACGAAGAAAGGGAGGAGGACAACATCCGCATATTCACTACGCAGAATATCTACCCGTCCCTCAATTTCACCCTCGAATACAAGCGGTACGGCAGCGGTGGTATGCTCCTCAACGAGAGTACGGCCAACAAGACATTCGTCGCCTCGTCCAACTATCTCGGCAAGCGCTACGTCGCCCAGGGCGGCTACATATATAATAAAGTCACCCGCACGGAAAACGGCGGCCTCAAGGACAGCTACTGGATCCGGGACACGACGGTCAATTCCCGCGAAATAGACGTCCACCTCCTCAAGGCCTCCAACCATCTGAAGAAGAATACCGTATTCTTCAACCAGACGTACAGCATGCCTTTCTACTTCCTCGAGACCATTCCCTTGAGGAAGGAAGAAAAGGCCGACGCAGCGCGTCTCGCCAGCGTGACAGCGAGCGGAGACAGTCTAGCTATCCTGGCTACGCAAAATGAACTTGCAATAAAGGCGGAGAGGAGGGATTCGCTCAGAAATGCCATCCACGAGGGTGTCGGGCGCAACATAACCACCGCCTACATCGGCACCGCCAGCGAGTATTCCGTCTATCACAAGATATACGAGGACCAGATCACCGACGCCGGCGGCAGGGAGTATTACCGCAACCTGTTCTACATCAACCCCACGACGAGTTTCGACTCCCTTAGGGTGATGAAATTTGAAAACAGGGCATTCATCCGCCTCCAGCCATGGTCAGAAGACGCGATAGTCTCCAAGATCGAAGGAGGTGTCGGCGACAAACTCCTCAGCCACCACATGTTCACCCCCGACGGCTATTTGACCGGCCCAAAAAACACGGTGTGGAATTCGCTCTACGCATATGCCGGAGCGGAAGGCCGCTGGAGAAACAATATAGCCTGGGACGGCTTCGGGCGGTTTACATTCGGCGGACATGACGCCGGGGATTTCTTCATCGGGGCCAATGCCACCATCAGCCTCTTCCCCTTCAGGAGGGCCAGGAAGAGTCCGGTCACCATCAACGCCCATTTCGAGACGTCCCTGACCGAGCCGGAATACTTCCAGCAGCATTTCTACTCCAACCACCTGCAGTGGGACGCCTCATTCAGCAAGATTTCCGAGACCCGCCTGACCGGCAGAGTCAGCGTCCCCCGCTGGAATCTGGAGGCCGAAGCAGGCTACGCCCTCGTAAGCGGCCAGATGTACTATGACAGCACAGGCGTCGCGATGCAGGCAGGAAGCCCCGTCAGCGTCTTTTCGGCTTCGCTACGCAAGGATTTCACCTTCGGAATCGTGCACCTGGACAACCGTGCGCTGCTCCAGTTCTCCTCCGACCAGTACGCCATGCCGCTTCCGACACTTGCCCTCAACCTCAAGTACTACCTCCAGTTCGACGTCAGGAAGAATGTCATGAAGATGCAGCTTGGCGCCAACATATTCTACAATACCGCCTGGTACGCCCCCGGCTACAATCCTGTCATCGGCCAGTTCACCTCCCAGGACCGAGAGAAATACGGCAACTGCCCGGTCATCGACGCATTCATCAACATGCAGTGGAAGAGGGCCAGCATATTCGTCAAGGTGGGTAACGCCGGTCTCGGATGGCCCAACGACCGTCCCGACTACTTCAGCGCCGCGGGATACATCCAGCCGCAGAGGACCTTCAAGATCGGTATCTCATGGCCGTTCTACACACAGCCGTACAAGAACGAATCCGTCAGCGGACGCGCTTCCGGCGGATTCAGCGGAGGCGGCTCAAGCGGCGGCAGAGGCGGCTCGAGCGGCGGAGGAGGCCGCAGGACCGGAGGCAACGGCAACGCAAGATCCAGATAATAAATGGCCATTTTCAGCGACAAGACAATTGCCCTGACAGTGGCCTGCCTCGGGGTTTTCTTCTCATGGAAAATCCTGACACCACCACAGTCCGTGACGGTCGATGACACGCCCGTCGAATCAGGACCCGTATCATTCTCCGGATTGGAATTGCGCTGCTCCATCGCCCTTCCGAAACCTTCCCCTCATCTCGGAAAGATAGACGGTCTGACTTACCTGATGCTTGAGAATTTCGCCGAAACTGACGGCTTCGAATGGTCCCTGCAATTCGACGACGTGCCGTCGGAAGCGCTCGATTCCCTTTCGGAGAATGCTCTCGACATCGTCATCACCTACCGTGATTCGCTGGGACAGAGGGAGTTGCCGGTCTCTCAGCCGGTCGAAGGCGAGATAGTCTGGGCGCTTTCGCCGGACCATGCTTCAAAGCTGGATTCTCTCAACCGCTGGCTGGAAGGATTCGTCGGAGACGAAGGGTACAAGAGCCTCGCCACCCGCTACAAATCCTACCATAACCCCTACAGTGCATGGTCCAAAGGCCTCCACCTGAGGAGAGTCAGCCCTTACGACGAACTTATCAAGCAGTACGCCAGGAAGATAGACTGGGACTGGAGGCTCCTCGCCTCGGTGATTTACAACGAATCCGCATTCTCCATCGGAGCCGAATCCAGAAAAGGTGCATTGGGCCTTATGCAGATTCTCCCTTCCGAGAATGATTCGGTAAAGGAAATGGCTGATCCTGAGAAGAATATCGGCCACGGCGTCAACTATCTCGGAAAGCTGAAACGCTTTTTCACCCGCTACGACGCCATTCCCGAAGAGGAAAGCCTCAAATTCGTAATCGCTGCATTCAACGCCGGCGAAGGCCGCATCCAGGACTGCATCCGCTTTGCAGAATCACAGGGCAAAGACGCATCCAGCTGGGAGAATATAGCCGCCGTGATTCCCCTGATGAGCGATGAAGAGCAGATTGTGGACACTCTTCTGGTGCACGGAAAGTTCAACGGCAGCGAGACGCTCAGTTACGTCGACAAAGTACTTGAAGTGTACGATCTCTACCGGGAAATCTGCCCTTAATTCATCCTTACAGTATCTGCGGGATCGACTCTCGTGACAAACAGCACGGGGAGACTGACCAGCACGAGGAGCGCCGCCACGGCGACGGCCTCGGCAGTGAGCAGATATGGCAGATTGAGGCTCACCGGCACGTAATCCACATAGTAATTGACCGGATTGAGCTTTATGAAATGCGTCACGTGCTGCACGACGCAGAAAAGAATGGCTGCAAGATTGCCCCATAGCAGGCCCGCGAGCACCTTTCTCAGCGATACGCGGAAGAATACCCCTACGAGAGCCATGTCGGTCATACCGAGCGACTTAAGCGTCCCGATAGTGGAAATGCTCCGGAACATCAGGATAAGCAGCCCCGATACCATATTGAATCCGGAGACAAGAATCATCAGGATCAGCACTACCCTGACATTGAAATCCAGCAGGTCCAGCCAGTCGAAAAGGGCCGGGAACGCATCCGGAGCAGACTGCACTACTACTCCTTCCACTCCATCCGGACCGTAGACCAGATCCTCTGCAGCGGCTTTTGCCGCCGAATAGCCCTTCGCGTCGAGATGCGAAGGGTCGAGACGCAGCTCCACGAGATTGACCTCGTCATCCTCGTAGCGGCAGAGCCGTCTCATATCCGGGAGCGACGCATAAACCGTCGTCACCTCCTGCACCCTCACGGGCAGCGGAAACACCTCTGTAACAACGAATTTGCGCGCAGCAATACGGGCATCCTCCATCTCTCCCCCACCGTAGGACACAAACCACGTCAGCATCTCGTCCCCCACTCCGATCCGGAGACTGGAGGCCAGGGATTCAGGAATCCGCACACCAAGAGCGGTGGTGTCATCCGTTTCCACGCCCTTGACCATGACACCTTCGATGTCGGTGCCGGCCTGGACTATTCCTGCCCTCAATATGGCAGGAGAAACTTCCCTGACTCCCGGCAGGCCGGAAAGAGCCTGCCGGAAGGTGGAAGTCAGCGGGAATGCCGGGGATTCCAGGGTGAACTGCTGCACCTGAGCGCTGAGGCGGATGTCCCCGACTACACTTGTGATTCCGCCGCGGATTTCGCGGCGGAATCCTGACGAGACCGCTACAGCGACCCCGATTACGAAAAAGCTCACGGCGACGGACAGTGTAACCATCCGCCCCCGGAAGCCAAGACGGCGCGCTATGAAGCGTGTCGCCTGCATGTTTTACCAGATATGGACGCGCTCGCTTTCCGGACGCCACATCTTGTCGCCTTCCTGGATGCCGAATGCATCGAAGAACTGCTGGAAGTTGCGCAGGGAGACGTTGACTCTGTTCTCGGCGAGAGAATGGACGTCGAGATTGGTCAGGCGGGCTTTCTCCTGGTCAGTGATGTTCTGGGCCCAGATGATGCCGTATGAGAGGAAGAAGCGCTGCTCGGGAGTGAATCCGTCGATGGGCTCGCGGGACTTGTCCTTCATGGCATTCTCCATGGCGGTGTAGGCGATGCTGATGCCGCCGTGGTCGCCGATATTCTCACCGAGGGTGCGGTGACCCTTGGCCTTGAGGCCGGGAAGTATATCGATTTCATCGAATTGGGCCGCGAGGACCTCAGCTTTTTCCTTGAACTTGGCCTCGTCCTCCGGAGTCCACCAGTTGACCATATTGCCATCCGCGTCGAACTGACGGCCCTGGTCGTCAAATCCGTGGGACATCTCATGACCGATCACGACACCGATGCCGCCGTAGTTGACGGGATCGTCGGCGTCAGGATTGAAGAACGGCCTCTGGAGAATGGCTGCGGGGAAGCAGATCTCGTTGGTGGTCGGATTGTAATAGGCATTGACGGTCTGGGGTGTCATTCCCCATTCGGTCTTGTCGGTGGGTTTGCCGAGGTGGGAGAGGTTGTCGGAGACATACCATTCACCGGCCCTCTTCAGGTTCTCATAATAGGAGACGGAGGGATCGACCTCGAGGGTGCTGTAGTCCTTCCATTTATCGGGATAGCCGATCTTGACGGTGAAGGCGGCGAGTTTCTCGCGGGCCTTGACCTTGGTATCCTCGCTCATCCAGTCGAGTTCGTTGATGTGCTCGAGAAGGGCGGCGCGGAGATTCTCCACGAGCTGCTCCATCTGCTTCTTGGAGCTCTCGGGGAAGTATTTTTCGACATACATCTTGCCGACGGCCTCGCCGAGTAGCGAATTGGGAACGCCCATGGCCCTCTTCCAGCGCGGCTTCTGCTCTTCAGCACCGCTCATCTGATGGGAGAAGAATTCCCAGGATGCTGTGTAGAAATCGTCGCTGAGAGCACCGCAGGCCCCTGCTACGAACTGGCCGATAACATAGTTCTTGAGTTTCTCAAGGGGAGTCGTCCCGAGAATAATATCGAGGCCCCTGAAATATGAAGGCTCACCGACGATGAGTTTGGCCTGGGGCTCGATTCCGCGGGCAGCGAAATAAGCGTCGAAATCAAAGGCGGGGAATGCTGCGGCGAGCTGTTCGGAGCTCATCGGGTTGTAGATGGCGAGCATGTCGCGCTGCTGTTCCCTGGTCCAGGAGACCTTTGCCATGGCATCCTCAACAGATACGGCATCTGCCGCGCGGCCCTCGGGATTGTCAAGTCCGGCGAGGGTGAATACCTTCACGAGGAAATTGCGGTAACCCTCCTTGAGGGCTGCGTTGTCCTTGAGGAGATAATAGTCGCGGTCGCCCATTCCTAGGCCGCCCTGGCCGATGTAGAGCACCTGCGAATCGCTGTCAGTGAGGTCAGCTTCGACATAGGCGCCGAAGAATGAACTTTCACCGAAGTTGTGAAGCTCGGCGACGGCGAGGGTGAGCTCTTCATTTGAAGAAATGGCTTTGAGGCGCTCGAGATCGGGAAGGATTGGTGCAGCACCGGCCGCGTTGCGTCCGGTCGAATCTAGACCCATCTTGTACAGGTCGGCGATCTTCTGGTCCACGCTACCCTTGGGGGCGTCGAGGTCGGTCATCGCCTTGAACATGGCGTTGAGCTGCTCCTCGGTGCGCTCGCGGATTACGTCGAACGATCCGAAACGGGAGAATTCGGGACGGAGGGGATTGGCTTTCTGCCAGCCGCCGGTGGAATACTGGTAGAAGTCATCCTGAGGACGGACGGTAGTGTCAAGGTCAGCAAGGTCGATGGCCGGGAAAACTTCCACGGGTTCAGCCGCGTCCTTGGCGTCTTTGTTCTTTTGGCCGGAGCCACATGCTACGGCCACAATGGGGATAAGAAGCATAAAAAACTTTTTCATGATCTTTTAACGGTTATTTTTTCTTTTCGTTGAGTGCATTGAGGCGGACGGTGGCGCTCTGGCGGTCCACTTCGGACGAAGCGTACTTCGCCATCATGGCAAGGTACTTTTTCTCCATCTTGACGTCCTTGGTGCTGCGGGCGATAATGATGCAGTTGCGTATCGCAGTCTCATCGGAAGGCTTGAGCTTGAGGACCTTGTTGAAGTACTTGAGAGCGGTTTTGTTGTCCTTGGCTTCGGCCATGTAGTAGGAGCCGACATTGTTGAGGAATATCACTTCCTTGGGATTGTAGGAGGTCATTTTCTCCGACAGATCCTTGAACGCTTTGCGCGAAACGGGCGTAGCCGTCTGGTAAAGCGTCACCAGGTAATCCTGAATGATCTCCTTGAAGGCATCCTTGTCAACAGGGGCCTCAGAGAAGGTCCAGGAGGGATGGGACACATAGTTGTAATCTATAATCTGGCGAAGGGCGGAAGCGGCCATATCGGGGCTCTCCTTCTCGTAAGCCATCATGGTGGATACGCGGGCGAGCCTCAGGTCGAGGCGCTCCGGAGCGACCCTGACAGCCTTTTCGATGGCGGCGTCGGCCTGGCCGTAGAGTTCGTCGTCGTAGAAGTATTCTTCAAAATAATTGACCGGATTGCCGAGCGAATCGGCGAGCGACAGCACGGGAGGGACCCCGAGGAATTTGTCCTGCGACTTCTGGACTATCCTCGACTCGCGGCACTTTGTAAAATAATAAAGGTATTTGGCCTCGAGCATCTGTACGTCTTCCGGGTAATCCGCTTCCCAGCGGCTCAGGAGAGATTCCACGCCGGCACCACCTAGGCCGACTCTTGAGGTCAGGCCTTCATATCGGCGATGGTAGTCTTCCGCCGACTCGGTCTGGGCGGACAGGGAGAAAACTGTCGCGGCGGCAAGGGCCGCAGTAATTGCAATTCGTCTTATCATCATCACTGCTGTATGTCCATCCGTATCCGTCTGCGGGCGGGATGGAGGTTATTTGTCCTCGTACCCAGCTGCTTCAGGAAGCCGATGGGCACATCATTATAAGTTGCTGTAACATAGCCCCGCGGAGCGTCTCCGGCCGATACTGCGTCACGGCGGAGAAAACGGAGCGCGTCCTCACGGGAAAGGTCGACGGCGGGGAAAACTTCCCTACGGAATGCTGTCGAAAGGGCCAGGTCGGCGGACGGGACAAAGTCCCTGCCCTTCAATTCGCCGAGGGCGACTCCGGAAAGAAGGGGGCGGAGCGGGTTAAGGGCGTCGATTTCAGCGAAGATAGCGGAAGGCACTGCATAGAGCCTACCATCCCTCGCCACAACGTCAAAACCATCCTGCAGATATCCTGCGAATGATTTCAGGGAGGAATCAACCTTCGGACGCCGGAGCGATTTCGGTGCCGGGGCACTTGAAGTCTTGCGAAGGGCCGCCACGTACTGTCCTTCTCCCGGGACATAGCCGGGGAGCATGAGTATTCCGCATCCGGTCGCCACGGGGCCGGGCAATTCGACCTTTGGCGTAATCACTTCTGCGCCAAGCGTTTCCGCAATCCATAGGACGTTGTCGTCATTCTCCTCGGGAGAGAATGTGCAGGTCGACCAGATGAGTATTCCTCCTTCGGCGAGAGCCGGCCAGACGTCGGCGACAATCCTCCGGCTGCGGGATGCACAGAGCCGCACTCCGTCTTCCGACCAGTCCCTGACGGCGCCTTCGTCCTTGCGGAACATTCCTTCGCCGGAGCAGGGCACGTCCGCCACTATTACATCGAAGAATCCGCCGAGAGAGGCGAATGCCGCCGGGTCGACCGATGTCACCACGACTCCCGGCTCACCCCAAATCGCGACGTTTTCCCTCAGCACAGTGGCCCTGTCCTTCATCACCTCGTTGGCGACAGTGAGCGCAGGACGTCCGCGGAGCGAAGACGCGATGTCGGTAGTCTTTCCGCCGGGTGCAGCGCAGAGGTCGAGAACCCGGAGCGGACAGTCCACTTCAGGAAGGGTTCGGCGGAATATCTCCCCTACTACCATCGCCGACGAATCCTGCACGTAATAGGCTCCGGCGTGGAATAACGGGTCGAGGGTAAACTGGGGACGTTCCGGGAGAATTCGCCCGAAAGGGCTCCAGGGGACGGGGATACCGGGAAAATCCTGAAGTTTGGCCGGATTGAGGCGAATGGAGACGGATGGCGTCTCACCGAGGGCCGCCAGGACACGCGAAGCCGTATCCGCCCCGAGCGAGGCGGAGAGACGTGACACGAATGCCTGGGGGAAGGAAGCCATCAGAGGCCGAACTGGGAAGGATCGAATCCCTCCGGCATTTTGCCTTCGGACGCGTCCGCGAGGCCGTCGACTATCTTGTCGAGAACACCCTGGATCTTGCCTCCGATAAACATTTTGGTGACCATGTTGAGGTCGGCAGAGAGCTCGATATAGAAATCCGTGGCGCCCGGCCGGTCGGAAACGGGATCGAAGTGGAAACGCGCGTAAAAACCGAAGGGAGCGCCGTAGTCCACGAGCTCTATTCTGCTGTACGGGACCCTCTGGTAGACCTTTACACCCATTGACATGCCGTTGTAAGTGGCTGTCAATGTGTCATAGTCTGCGGTGACAGAGTCCTGCTTGTCAGGTGGAAGCATCCTTTTGAAATTGCTCATGTCCGAGAAGGCCATGAACAGCTCGTATGGGGATTTCGACACGATTCCGTGTTTACTTTTATATTCGCTGGCCATAAATAATCCGCTTAATCTTTATATATTTGCAAAGATAATCTTTTTGGAGATAAGATGCACAAGATTTACTTCGAAAACCGCGCCATTATTATATGCACTCCTGACGAAGAGGCCCTCTCCGATCCCAATGCGGTCGAATTCCACCTCGGTGAAAAGGTAGACATCCATTCCCTCGTGCACATGTTCGAGGTCTCCCCTACCATACTGCGCATCTACATCCCCACCGACAGCATCGAGAAGACCTACCGCCGCCTCTGCGGCGAATTCAAGGAAGTCAACGCCGCCGGAGGGCTCGTCGTCAACCGCCGCGGAGACTTCCTCTTAATCTCCAGAAACGGCCTCTGGGACCTCCCCAAGGGCCATCAGGAGGAGGGCGAAGACATAGAAGTCACCGCCATCAGGGAGGTCCAGGAGGAGACCGGAGTCGACCAGCTCGAAATCCGCAAACTCATCTGCGTCACCGACCATTGCTACTTCCGTAACGGTGTCTGGCACCTCAAGCACACATGGTGGTACGAGATGCTCTACACAGATCCCACCAACCTTACTCCGGAGAGGGAAGAAGATATCTCCAAGGCCGCCTGGGTGGCCAAATCGAGCCTTCCGCCATTCCTAAAGAAGACCTATCCGTCCATCCTCGAAGTATTCCGCGAAAACAGGGTGTGAAACTTTTTTCACGCGGGAGACGTATTATAAGAGTACGTTAACCAAGCAACCCTATTTCGGAATGAAACTATCCCAATTCCACTTCGACCTCCCGCAGGAGAAGATCGCTTCCGAGCCCTCGTACTGGAGGGACGAATGCCGTCTCATGGTCCTGCACAAATCCACAGGCGAAATCGAGCACAAGCTCTTCAAGGACATCATCCAGTATTTCGGCAAGGATGACATATTCGTCCTCAACAACACCAAGGTATTTCCCGCCCGCCTCTACGGCAAGAAAGAGAAGACCGGCGCCGACATCATGGTATTCCTCCTCCGCGAGCTCAACCGCGAGCAGCGCCTCTGGGACGTCATCGTGGATCCCGCCCGCAAGATCCGCATCGGCAACAAGCTCTATTTCGGCGACGACGACTCCCTCGTGGCCGAGGTCATCGACAACACCACATCCAGGGGCCGCACCCTCCGCTTCCTCTACGACGGACCGTACGAGGAGTTCAAGGAGAGCCTGTTCGCCCTCGGCGAGACCCCCGTTCCGGGCTGGGTGAAGGACAAAGTCACCCCCGAGGATAAGGATAATTTCCAGACCATCTTCGCCACCGAAGAGGGCGCCGTGTCAGCTCCGGCTGCCGGTCTGCACTTCTCGAGAGAGCTCTTCAACAGGATGATCCTCAAGGATATACGCAAGACATTCATCACCGTCCACATGGGCATCGGGCATTTCCGCAAGGTAGATGTCGAGGATCTCTCCAAGCACCGCATGGACTCCGAGAGGGTGATCATCTCGGAAGAGAGCGCCGAAGCCATCAACAAGGCAAAGACTTCAGGTCACCAGGTCCTCGCTGTCGGCGCCACCGTCGTCCGCGGCCTCGAGACCTACGTCACGACCCAGGACACCGTCAATTCCTACGACGGCTGGACCAACAAATTCATCTTCCCGCCCTACCGTTTTGCCGTCCCGACTGCCATCGTCTCCAACTTCCATCTTCCGGAGTCGACGATGCTGATGTCGGTCGCCGCATTCGGCGGATACGACAACGTGATGAACGCCTACAAGCAGGCTCTCGAAGGCGAATACCGCTTCGGTCCCTACGGCGACGCGCTCCTGATTTTATAAAGAAACACGACATTTCTTATTAAAACAACCGCTTTGAACATCTCTCCGGACCACGGGGAGATGTTTTTTTCGTGTCCGGTATTATATTTACCGCAAAACGACCGGATATGAACTACTCTGATGAAACCATCGCCATGGCGGCGCTCTCGGACATTTTCTGTTATCATCCCCGGACGGGGGCGGCTCTCTATGAAAGGGTGGGAGGCGCCGCAGCCATATTCTCCCTCGGCCACGAGGGGCTCCGGGAATTGCTCGGTCCGGGCTCCCCTCTGACTGACAGTATCGGAAACGCAGCGCTTGATAAGGCCGTGGACGACCTTCGAAAGGCGGATTCTGCAGGAGCGCGGTTCCTGGGGGTCGACAGCCCCGATTATCCCCAGCTTCTCCGGGATTGTCCCGACTATCCCCTGGGGCTGTATGTCTGTTCGGAAAGTCCTGACAGCGAGATATTCTCTCCCGCAAAATCGGTAGCGTTTGTCGGCACGCGGGATCTTTCGCCGTATGGCAGGAAGTGGTGCGAAAAGCTCGTCGGCGCCCTCGGCAACTGTCACACACGCATCTGCGTCGTCAGCGGACTCGCCCTCGGAATAGACGGCATCGCCCACAAGACTGCGCTGGATGCCGGACTCCCGACGATCGCGGTCATGGCGACAGGCATCGAGAGCATCTATCCATACCAGCATATCCAGCTCGCAAAAAGCATTGCGTCAAGTCCCGGCAGCGCTCTCGTTACTACTTATCCTCCAGGTACTTCCCCACTCGCCACACAGTTCCTCAGCCGTAACCGGATCATCGCCGGGCTCTCGGAAGCGACGGTCCTCGTCGAATCCAAAGTCAAGGGCGGCGGAATGATAACGGCCCGCCATGCAGCCGACTACGGACGCGACGTATTCGCTCTTCCGGGGCGGGTCGAGGACATCCGTTCCGGCGGCTGCAACCTCCTGATACGAGACCAGATAGCCTCGGCCCTGACAGACGCGGACGACCTCGTGAGACAGCTCGGACTGAGAGACCGTATCCTGCGTCGCGGGAAAGGATTTGAAGAATACCTCCACGCCCGGCTCAGCGCCTCGGTCCCGTCAGAAGAGATTCCGGGACTCATTTCCCTCGCCAGGACCGTAAGGAACGAAAGCGGTATTTCCGTGAGCGAACTCGCAGCCTTGACCGGGAGGGACACCGCCTCGGTCATCTCCGACATCATGCTCCTCCAGGGCGAAGGCATTCTCTCCGTCGACATCCTCCAAAGGTGTTCGATTATCACAAAAAATATGTAAATTTGTACGATATGTTTGTCGACACTCACTGCCATTATTCCGACGAAGCCTTCCGGGATGACGCCGACCTCGCGATAGGTAGGGCGCTGGAGGCCGGAGTCGGCATGATGATCCACGCGGACACCTGCCGTGAGGAAAGGCCGGCCATGATAGAGGTCTGCCGGAGGCATCCGGGAGTGCTTTTCGAGATGCGCGGAGTGTATCCCTGCAATGCGCTCGAAGACTGGCGTGACGAGGTCGATGCCATGGAAAAATCCATCACTCCGGAAGTAGTAGCCATCGGCGAAATAGGCCTGGACTACCACGAGGGCCGGGAATTCGCTGCCGAGCAGCGGGACGCCCTCATGGCCCAGTTCGAAATAGCCGCGACGAGGGATCTTCCCGTCAACATTCATCTCCGCGACGCTACGGAAGATTTCATACGCGCCGTCAAAGATGCCGCCCATCTCCACCTGCGGGGCGACCTTCACTGTTTTTCCCTCAGCCTCGAGGCTTACCGGGAGCTGATCCGCTACGCCGACTTCTCTGTCGGAATCGGCGGTGTGGTGACGTTCAAAAAGGCCAAAGTGGCGGAGACGATCAAGGAGATTCCTCTCGAAAAAATACTGCTGGAGACCGACTGCCCCTACCTCGCCCCCATGCCTTGGCGCGGGACTCGGAACGAGAGCAAATACATCCCCCTCATTGCCGCCAAAGTGGCGGAAATCAAGGGTTTAAGTGTAGAAGAAGTGGAAATGGCCACGATCCGTGGCGCCCGCGAACTTTTCAATATCTGACCACATTATGCCAAAAAACACGCAATCCAAAATCCTCGTGATTTACACCGGCGGCACCATCGGAATGAAGGCCGACCCGGAAGGGGTGCTCCGCCCGTTCGACTTCCACCAGATCCTGTCCGAAGTCCCGGAGCTCGGCAAATTCGCCGTAGGCATCGACACGGTGGCGTTTGATCCGCTCATCGATTCGTCGGACGTTGAGCCGTCCATGTGGCAGAAGCTTGCGACTCTGATCGGAGAAAGCTATGACGATTACGACGGATTCGTCATACTGCACGGGACGGACACGATGGCCTATTCGGCGTCAGCCCTGAGTTTCATGCTGTGGGGGCTTGCCAAGCCGGTCGTATTCACCGGAAGCCAGCTGCCTATCGGAGTACCGAGGACGGACGGAAGGGAGAATCTTATTGGAGCAGTCGAAATCGCGTCGGCAAAGGATTCTGACGGCAGGGCGATCGTTCCGGAGGTCGCGATCTGGTTCGACTCCCAGCTCATTCGCGGCAACCGCGCAGTCAAGATAAGTTCGGAAAATTTCAACGCATTCCGCAGCCCCAACTATCCCCTGCTGGCGGAAGCCGGCATCAACATCCGCTACAACAGGGCATTCATCCTGCCCCCTTCCGACGGGCCGCTGGAAGTGAGGACGGATCTCGACACGAGGGTTTCCATACTGAAAATCCATCCCGGAATTACCCGTGAGGTGGTGCGCAACGTCATTCTCGGCCCAGAATCCAGAGCGGTAATACTCGAGACTTACGGATCAGGCAACGCTCCCGCAAAGGACTGGTTCCTCGACCTCGTCGGGCAGGCGGTCAAAATGGGCAAGATCGTCCTTAACGTCACCCAGTGCCTGACGGGCAATGTGGACATGAGGATTTACGCCACCGGAAAGGCCCTCATGAGCCGCGGAGTCCTCTCAGGATATGATTCCACCACGGAAAGCGCTCTCTCCAAGCTGTTCTGCCTCCTCGGGCGATTCCCGGACAATGCCGAAGCGGCATCTCTCCTGGAGACCAATCTCCGCGGAGAAATCACCAAATAAAGTCCAAATAAAATTGGCCGTTTGAAAATAATTTGCTAAATTGCACCGCATTTTGGAAACTAAAAACTATTAATACAATTATTTATTAACTCAACTTCCTATTATGAAAAGATTTTTCATGGTACTGGCAGCGATCGGCGTAATGGCCCTTTCTGCTACAATCGCATCCGCTGAGGAGCCCAAGGCCGAAGGTGCCGAGGCCCAGACCGAACAGGTAGCCACCCCTGCTCCGGAGGCTGAACCCGCAGCCCAGCCTGCAGACAACGACGCCAAAGTGGAAGGCGTAGAAGCCGCCCACCAGGCTCTCAAGACCAAGTTCATCGAAGGTGGTGCAGGCTTCATGGCCCTCATCGTCCTCGTTCTCGTCCTCGGTCTCGCCGTATGTATTGAGAGACTTCTCTACCTCCTCTTCGCAAAGGTCAACTCCAAGAAGCTCCTCGGAGAGATTGAAAACGCTCTCGCCGAAGGTGGCGTAGAGGCTGCAAAAGACGTTTGCCGCAAGACCCGCGGTCCCGTCGCCAGCATCTTCTATCAGGGCCTTCTCCACGCCGACCAGGGTGTCGACACCGTCGAAAGGACCATCACCGCTTACGGTTCCGTTCAGATGAGCCTCCTCGAGCGCGGCCTCAGCTGGATCTCCCTGTTCATCGCCATCGCCCCGTCCCTCGGATTCCTCGGTACCGTTATCGGTATGATCCAGGCATTCGACGATATCCAGAAAGCAGGTGACATCTCCCCGAACATCGTTGCCGGTGGTATGAAAGTGGCCCTTATCACGACCGTCGCCGGTCTCATCGTGGCCATGATTCTCCAGCTCTTCTACAACCTCATCCTCGCCCTCATCGAAGGTGTCACCACGGATATGGAAGATTCCTCCATCTCCTTCGTTGACATCATGACCGAATACGAGAAAAAGAACAAATAATCCCGATTCGCCATGCAAACCGGTAAACTTTTAAACACGATTTTCAAGGTTCTGTGCTGGGTGATTATCGCACTCGGTGTCGGCATCGTGATCCTCGGCTTCCTCAAGGGATTCACCGAGAATGACGGCCACTACACAGACGTCCTTCTGAAAACTACATACTGGTTGTTTGGGATTACCCTTGTCTCGTTCCTGGTTCTCGGTCTCATCCTGGGACTCCTCAACAATCCCAAGGGGGTTCTCAAACTCGCCATTTTCATACTGCTGATTGGCGCATTCGCACTTATTGCCTATATCCTCGCCCCCGGCAAGGAACTCATCGGATACCTCGGCGAACAGCCGACACCCGGAGTCAGCAAGCTCGCTGATGCGACACTCTACCTTACTTACTTTGCGGTAGCCGGCGTAGTCCTCGCCATCGTAGTCGGTGGCGTATACCGCCTCATTTCAGGCTTTAAGAAATAACAATGGCAAAGAAAACCCCCAATATCAATTCCAGTTCTACTGCGGATATAGCCTTCCTGCTCTTGTGCTACTTCCTCATGACTACCACCATGGGAGACAAGACGGGTATCCAGCGTACGCTGCCCAAGATACCTGAGAGCACCCAGCAGAAAGATATCCAGATCAACCGGAGAAACCTCATCCAGGTCAAGATCAACAGTAGTGACAACGTACTGCTGATTGCGGGTGAGTATGCCACCGTTCCCGTTCCCCGCAAGGGTGACAAGATTGATGATGCCCTGATCACTGCAAAGATCAAGGAGTGGATGGCCAACAGGGGCCACAGCGAGCAACTCCCTGCCCGCGAACTCCCCGACAAGCCGGAAGAAGCCAAATATCCCTACGAAGTACTCAAAGGCGTAGTCTCGCTGCAGAATGACCGCAGTACCCACTACGACACGTACATCACCGTCCAGAATGCCATCGTACGCGCATTCAACGAGCTGAGGGATGAAGAGGCGTTCGCCCGCTTCGGCCGTCACTACGACGAGCTCACGCAGGACGAAGCTGACGTCATCAACTTCATAGTCCCGAAGACCATCTCCGAGGCCGAACCCAAGGACAAGAACAAGACCAAATAACCCTGAAGACATTATGGCAAGATTCTCTACCAGTGAAAAGAAAGAAACCCCCGGAATTTCCTCGGGTTCCCTCTCCGATATCGTCTTCATGCTCCTCTTCTTCTTCATGGTTACCACCCAGATGAGGGAGTCCGAGAGCAAGGTCAAGGTCACCGTCCCCCAGGCCACGGAAGTAGCCAAACTGGAACGCAAGGATCTCACCTCCTATATCAACATCGGCGCACCTACCGACAAAAACCTCGGTACATCGACGCGTCTGGAGCTCAACGGCGACTTCAAGTCCGTGGATGACATCCGCGACTTCATCTCCACCGAGCGCAACGCCATCTCCCCCGAAGACCGTCACCTCATGACCGTCGCCATCAAGGCTGACAAAGGCGTCCAGATGGGTATCATCACCGATGTCAAGCAGGAATTAAGACGTTGTAACGCCCTCAAGATTATGTATCAGGCCAACAAGTTGACCGAAGAATAATCTTGTATCTCCACCCATTAAGGGCGGCTCCCGTCAAGGGGGCCGCTTTTTTGTTGTCAAATCGCCAAAAAAGCGCTATATTTGCATGATAACTTCGAGATTATGTCGACACTCAAAAGAACCAAGATCAAGACCCTGCTCGCAATGGAGCCGGGACAGCAAGTACTCGCCAAAGGCTGGGTAAGGACAAAAAGAGGCAACAAACAGGTAAAATTCATCGCCCTCAACGACGGTTCTACCATTAATAATATACAGGTGGTCGCCGACGCCTCCCTGTTTGACGAGGATCTTTTCCGCCGCATCACTACGGGAGCATCCCTCGCCGTCACCGGTGAGCTCACCGAGTCGCAGGGCAGCGGACAGGCCGTGGAGATCCAGGCCCGCGAGATCGAGGTTCTTGGCGAATGCGATCCCATGCGCTTCCCCCTCCAGAAGAAGGACACGTCCCTCGAATACCTCCGTACGGTAGCTCACATGCGTCTCCGCACCAACACTTTCGGCGCAGTGCTCCGCATCCGCAACGCAATGGCATTCGCCATCCACAAGTTCTTCAACGAGAAGGGATTCGTCTATCTCCACACTCCCCTCATCACCGAATCCGACGCTGAGGGTGCAGGAGACATGTTCCAGGTGACGACGCTCGATCTTAAGAACATTCCGCTCGACAAGAAGGGCGGAGTCGACTTCTCCCGCGACTTCTTCGGCAAGAAGACATCCCTCACCGTTTCCGGCCAGCTCGAAGGCGAGCTCGGAGCCACGGCGGTAGGCGAAATCTATACATTCGGTCCCACCTTCAGGGCTGAAAACTCCAACACCCCGAGGCACCTCGCCGAATTCTGGATGATCGAGCCCGAAATGGCATTCTACGACATCAAGGACGACATGGATCTCGCAGAGGAATTCGTCAAATACCTCGTCCAGTACGCACTCGACAACTGCATGGACGATCTCCTCTTCCTCCAGTCCAAATACGACGAAGGTCTCGTCGAAAGGATGCGCGGCGTCACCGGCATCACATTCGAAAGGGTCACCTACACCCAGGCGGTCGAAATCCTCGAAAAAGCCGTTGCAGACGGCGTTAAATTCGAATTCCCCGTCCACTGGGGCACCGATTTCCAGTCTGAGCACGAGCGTTATCTCGTCGAGAAATATTTCGGCAAGCCGGTCATCCTCACCGACTTCCCCGCCGCCATCAAGGCCTTCTATATGAAGCAGAATGACGACGGCAAGACCGTCCGCGGCATGGACGTCCTCTTCCCCAAGATCGGTGAAATCATCGGCGGCAGCGAAAGGGAGGCATCCCTGGAAAAACTCGAGCGCAGGATCGACGAACTCGGCATGTCTAGAAAGAATCTCGAATGGTACATTGACACCCGCCGTTACGGCACCGTCCCCCACAGCGGATTCGGACTGGGCTTTGAGCGTCTCCTCCTCTTCGTCACCGGCATGGCCAACATCCGCGACGTCATCCCCTTCCCCCGCACCCCGAAAAACGCAGAATTTTAAAAAGGTAATAACATGTTAGTCATCGGTATTGCCGGAGGATCCGGTTCCGGAAAAACAACGGTCGTAAGGGCCATCACCAGCCAGTTGAGCGGCCGGGTAGTCGTCATTCCCCAGGACTCCTACTACAAGGATTCCAGCCACCTTCCGCTCGAAGACAGGCAGAAGATCAACTTCGACCATCCCGATGCCATCGACTGGAAACTCCTGTGCCAGCAGATCCGCGAGCTCAAGCAGGGCAAGACCGTGGAGCAGCCCGTCTACTCCTACATCACCTGCTCACGCTCCAAGACTGAGACCGTTACGGTAGAGCCCGCCGACGTCATCATCGTCGAAGGCATTCTCATCTTCACCTGCAAGGAGCTCCGGGACCAGATGAACATAAAGGTATTCGTCGACGCGGACAGCGACGACCGCCTGATGAGGATTATCGTTCGCGACATCGCCGAAAGGGGCCGTACCGTCGACACCGCAATCGAGCACTATGTCGATACCGTAAAGCCGATGCACCTCCAGTTCATCGAGCCGTCAAAGCGTTACGCTGACATCATCGTTCCGCAGGGCGGACACAACCGCGTCGCCATCGACGTCATCGCCGCCACCGTGGAGAAGAACCTCAAGAAGACCCGCGGCAAAAAGGCCAGGAAGACTCCGCCGCAGGCATGATTTCCGAAGACAGCAAAGCCGGTATTCTTGTCACCGTGATCATTCACCTCGCGGTGATAATTGTCCTGCTTTCCTGTGCTCTCGGCGCCGCCACCGGCAGCAACAATACCGTCTACATCGAGCTCCCGGAGCCGGAGGAACGCGTCCTCACTCCCGAGGAGCTCGAGGAGTTCAAGGCCCTCGAGGCTGAAAAGGCCGCCCTTGAGGAAGCCATGATGCGCGAACAAATTCGCGCCGAAGTGCTCTCCGGCAAGATTCCACGCAGTACCATAGTCAACCGCGACCGCCTCGCCGACGACCGCAATACCGATGTCGACCAGCTCGAAAAGGACCGCCAGAGGGCGGAAGAGGCGATGAAAAACGCCCTGGACGGCGATTTCAAGCCTTACGAATACACACCTTCAGACCCCGGTCCCAAAGCCGACAATCAGCCGCAGTCCTATTCCGGTCCCGGAATGATCGAATACGACATTCCCGGCTGGAGGGCCAATTACCTGTATCCACCGGGCTGGACTCAGTACACGGGAGGTGTCGTCACTGTGCAGGTCACCCTGGACTCCTCCGGCAATGTAAGCAAGGTCTCGGTAATATCCAGCACTAATTCCAAACTCAATTCGGCCGCCTGCAGCGCAGCGCGCCAGTCCTCATTCACCGGAGGTACTCCCCCGGGTGAAGGATGGATACGCTACACCTTTGCTTCGCAGAGGTAAAATGCTTACGGAACGACCTCGAACGAGGTTTCCAAGGCGGTTTTGATTACGTCGTCGATTTCAGCGTAATACTTGTAGAATGCGTTCTGCCCCAGGCGGGAATAACGTCCGACGAGGGCACGCAGTTGCGGGATGATGTATACCGACGACTGTTCCCATTCGCCCGGTCCCGGGCGGAGACCGTCCTTGTCAGCGGCATAGCGGAGGAACGCCGAAGAGAGGTCGACACTCCTGAAGAAGCTGTCCAGATCCTCGTAACTGTCAATCTCCCTGAGCCTTGCTGCATGGCGGTCGAAGAAATCGGAAGCGAAACGCGTCATCGTGGCTTTCTTGTTGACTCCGATGTGGAATGGTGTCGCAGAAGTCGTGTCCATCGGGACAAATACATCCGGGATGATGCCACCGCCGCCATATACCTTGCGGCCGCCGACCGTCTCGTGGACATCAGTCGAATCGGTCTTGATGGCCTCCGCGGAGAATAGTTCGCCGTCGATGTACCGGTTGTAGAGGTCGTATCCGTCCTCGTATTCGCTGTAAGGCTTCTGGATGCAGCGGCCGGATGGGGTGTAGAAGCGCGCCACCGTGATCCTGATGCCCGAGCCGTCGGTGAAGTAGAACGGCTCCTGGACGAGGCCTTTGCCGAATGAACGGCGACCGATTATGACGCCACGGTCATTGTCCTGGATAGCGCCGGCCAGGATTTCGCTTGCGGAAGCGGATCCGTCGTCAATAAGCACTGAAACGGGCAGGCTCTGGAGGGTGCCGGCGCCGCTCGCCCTATGGTCCTCCCTCTTGGAATGGAGCCCCTCAGTATATACTATCATCTCTCCGTCACGGAGGAATTCGTCCGCAATCGCCAAGGCCTGGTCGAGAAGACCGCCGGTATTGCTACGGAGATCGATGACGAGGCGCTTCATGCCATCGTCGAGGAGGGTGCTGACTGCGTGACGGAATTCGTTGTAAACATTGAGGGAGAAGGTGTTGAGACGGATGTATCCGGTCTCCATGTCAAGCATGAACGCCGCATCTACCGCATGAACAGGGATCCTGCCGCGGGTGATGTCAAACGGGATAATCTCGCCGTCGCGGAGGACGGTGATGCGTACCTTGGTGCCCGACGGCCCCTTGATGAGCCGGACGATGCTGTCCTGGGGCATCTTGACGCCGGCTATCACCCTGTCATCCACTTTGAGAATGCGGTCACCGATGCTGAGGCCTATCTTTTCCGACGGACCGCCGGAAATGACTTCGAGCACTATCGCCGTGTCCTGCGGGACATTGAACTGGATGCCGATGCCGTCGAAATTGCCCTTGATATCCTCCTCGGAGGCTTTGAGGTCCTCCGGAGGAAAGTACATTGAATGGGGGTCGAGAGCGTAGAGGGCGCCGTCCACGGCACCTTTTGTCACCTCTTCCCTATCGATCTGGTCGACGTAATGCTTGTCGAGCAGACCAAGTATGAGGTTTATCTTCTGCCATGAACCCGGGTCTACCTGGATGCGTACGATACTGTCATTCTGCGCATTCGCGAATGCCTCGGCAATCCTTTTCACGCGCACCCGCATCACGAGCGTCGCGACAAGGAAGCCCAGCAGAAGGCCTGCGAGGACGTATGTCAGATGGGACCAACCCTTCATTTCAGAGCTTTTCTACCGTGATGCCGGCGCGGCGGAGAAGGTCGACTCCGTCGGTGAGTCGGTATTCGTCGCCGTAGACGACGCGCTTGATGCCGGACTGGATGATGAGTTTGGCGCACTCGACGCAGGGGGAATCCGTCACATACAGAGTGGAGCCCTCGCTGGAATTGCCTGATTTGGCGACTTTTGTGATGGCATTGGCCTCAGCGTGGAGGACGTATGGCTTTGTGACGCCGTTCTCTTCGCAGATGTTTTCAAACCCGGAGGGGGTGCCGTTGTAACCGTCGGAGATTATCATACGGTCCTTGACTATGAGGGCACCGACCTGGCGGCGCTTGCAATAGGAATTGCGCGACCAGACCCTGGCCATTTCCATGTAGCTGCTGTCGAACTTTTCCATATTATTTGCGCTGGTAGAGATAGCGTTTGATGCTCTTTTTGGGGGTGCGTTCGAAGTCCTCAGGCATGAATTCGAGCTTGCGGATCTGGGCGTATTTGGGAAGCTCGGCATTGATGGCCGGGAGGGCGGAAAGGATGCGCTTCTCAAGATCGGGGCGCTCCATGCCGTCGAGTTCGCCTAGATGATAATCCGGATAGATGAGCGCGGTCAGACCGCCGGCCTCCTCGACGACGAGGGATTCGACGACGTAATTGAAGTTGTTGATGATGGCTTCCAGCTCTTCCGGGTAGATATTCTGGCCCGAGGGGCCGAGAATCATGCACTTGGAGCGGCCGCGCAGATAGAGATAGCCGTCGCGGTCCACGATGCCCATGTCGCCGGTGCGGAACCATCCGTCATCGGTGAAGGCTTCTGCGGTGGCCTTTTCGTTCTTGTAGTATCCGAGGCAGACGTTGGGGCCCTTGACCTGAACCTCGCCGGGGACGCGTTTGGGATCGTCGGAGTCGATGCGGATCTCCATATTGAGCGCAGGGCGGCCGCAGGAGCCGACCTTGACCTTGTCCCAGTGGGCGTAGCAGATGATGGGGGCGCATTCGGTCATTCCGTAGCCTACGGTGTAGTGGAATCCGATGCGGTGGAGGAATTTTTCAACCTCGGGGTTGAACGCGGCTCCGCCAAGAATGACCTCCTCGAACTTGCCGCCGAAGGACGATGTCAGTTCGGTGCAGAACCTCTTGAGAATGAACTGGTCGAGGATAGGGACGGACATCGCAAACTTGTTGCGGTCGATGAGCGGCTTGAGCTTGGACTTGTATACCTTCTCTATAATAAGCGGTACCGCGATGATAATGTCGGGCTTAATCTCCGAGAACGCCTGCATGATAATCTTCGGGCTTGGTACCCTCGTCAGGAAGTGGACGTGCATGCCGATCACGATTTCGAAGAGGAATTCGAACATCATTCCGTACATGTGGGCCGAAGGGAGCATCGACACGCAGTTCATGCCCGCCTTGAGCTGGGGATGGGCGTCCTTGTGGGCGAATTCCATATTGGAATAGAGGGCCCTGTAGGGCAGCATTACTCCTTTGGAGAATCCAGAAGTACCTGAGGTGTAATTGATTACCGCGAGCTCGTCAGCGCTGTCCTCGTAATAATTGATGTCGTCGGGGCCGAATGTGTTGGGATAGCGGCGGCCGAAGGATTCGTTGAGGCGCTCCCGGACTTCCTGCATCTTCTCGTCCCTCCAGCAGAGGAACTTGAAGGTATTGATCTGGACGACGACCTCGAGGCCGGGCATTTCTTCGGCTGTAAGACCCTCCCAGATGACTTCGTCGACAAAGAGGACCTTGGCGTCAGAATGGTTGACCAGGTAATGGATATTTCCGGGCTTGAACTCGTGGAGAATGGGCACGACTACCGCACCGTATGTCGTTGTGGCGAGGAAACTGACTCCCCAGTTGGCCTGGTTCTTTGAGCAGATGGCAACTTTGTCTCCCTTCTTGAGGCCGCATTCTTCAAATGCGATGTGCAGTTTTTCGATGCGGCGTGCGACGTCCCGGTAGGAAAGTGTAATGCCCTGGTAGTTGGAAAGGGCCGGCTTTTCCCAGTTTTTCCGGAAGCTGCTCTCTATAAGCTTGTTAACGGATTTAAACTCCATTCGGTGGTAGTGTTAGCGTTTAATAGTCTACAAAGATACGAATTATTTTTTGTATCCTCATATATGTTTTTTACATATGTCTCCAGGCCTCCTGAATTTGGAGATTCGGAAATAAAATGTTATATTTGCTCGGCTAATACCTGAACCCGCGCACGCCAAAGCGGCCTGCACGAGATTATTTATTGACTTGAAGATATTCGTATCAATTATACAAACTATTCTAACCAACCGTTTTATGTTTAAAAAGACACTCGTTCTGGTGCTTAGCTTCATCCTCAGTATGAGCTTTGCACTTGCTCAAAACCGTACCGTCTCCGGTACTGTCACGAGCTCTGAAGACGGAGAACCCATCATCGGCGCATCCGTCCTCGTGAAAGGGGTCTCCGACATCGGCGTTATCACCGACCTGGACGGTAGATTCGTCCTCACCGGCGTGCCCGCATCGGCAAAGACCCTCGTTGTCAACAGCATCGGCTTCATCGAGCAGGAAGTTCCCGTGGCCAACGTGGTCAACGTGGTACTCGACCCTGACGTCACAATCCTCGATGAAGCGGTAGTCACCATCGCTTACGGTGCTGCCAAGAAATCATCCCTTACCGGTGCTATTTCATCCGTTGGAGCCGACAAGATCGCCAACCGTCCTGCATCCACCGTCACCAGCGCCCTCGAAGGTACCGTGACCGGCGTCCAGGTCAACAGCACTTTCGGTAACCCGGGATCCGACCCTTCCATCATGATTCGTGGTAACGGTACTATCAACGGTAGCTACTCTCCCCTCTACGTTATCGACGGCGTTCCCTATGGCGGCAACCTGTCCGACCTCAACCCCGCCGATATCGAATCCATGACCGTCCTCAAGGATGCCGCCTCCGCCGCCCTTTACGGCAACCGTGCATCCAACGGTGTCATCCTCATCACCACCAAGAAAGGCGCCCAGGGCCGCATGTCGGTCAGCTTCAGCGCTACCGCCGGTGTGTATGAGAGGGGTATTCCCGAGTACGAACTCGCCGACGCACGCCAGTTCATGGACATCCAGTGGCAGGCTCTGCGCAACGACCGCGAATACTACTATGGAGACAGCGCTGCCGACGCAGCCACCTACACCAACGAGAACCTCATCACAGAGCGTCTCAAACTCAACATCTGGGACAAGGACGCTACCGCCCTCTTCCAGGACGGCAAACTCGTTGCCGACGCCAAGATCCTCGATGGCTACAAGGATGACCTCAACTGGTTCGACCAGGCCATCAATCCCGGCTTCCGCCAGGAATACAACGCCACCGCAAGCGGTGCCACCGACAAGAGCGACTACTATTTCTCCATCGGTTACCTCGATGAGAACGGCTACCTGAAGACATCAGGCTTCAACCGTCTCTCCGGCCGCGCTTCTGTCAATTTAAGGCCTACCTCCTACATGAAACTCGGCCTCAACATCGCAGCCACCCATCAGAATTACCTCAATACATCCACGAGTTCCAACGCATACGTCAACCCGTTCATGTATTGCCGTAACATCGCTCCTATCTATCCCGTCCATCTCCATGACGTAACCACTGGCGAATACATCCTCGACGCCAACGGCAACAAGCAGTACGACCCCGGTTACTACTACGATGCAGACGGCATCCAGATCGACACCCGTAACCAGTATGTTGACCGTCACGTCATCTGGGAGAACGAACTCAACAAGGACGAAAGCACCCGCAACACGATGAACTCCATCGCCACTGCTGAGTTCTACTTCCTCAAGGACTTCACCTTCACCCTCAACGGCAACCTCAACGTCCGCAGCGACATCGAGCGTAGCTATGATTCCGCCGTCATCGGTGACGGTAAAGGCAACAACGGTCGTGAGAAACGCGAAGAGTACAATTACAAGAACTACACCTTCCAGCAGCAGCTCCGCTGGAACCACCAGTTCGGCAATCACTACGTCAACGCCCTCGTCGGCCACGAGAACTATGCCAACACCTATGACTATCTCTACGGTTACAAGACCGCTGAGGTATTCCCTGGCATCAACAACCTCCGCAACTTCACCGAGATCACCAGCCTCTACAACTACGGCAACAATTACCGCACTGAGAGCTACCTCTCCCGCGTACGTTACAACTACATGGACAAGTACAACGTGGAAGCTTCCTTCCGTCGTGACGGTTCTTCCCGTTTCGCCTCACAGGTCCGCTGGGGTAACTTCTGGAGCATCGGTGCCAACTGGATGGTCTCCAAGGAAGCCTTCATGCAGAATCTGACCTGGATCAACAGCCTCAAACTCCGTGCAGACTACGGTGAAGTCGGTAACGACGCCGGTTCCGGTCTCTACGGCTACCAGGCCCTCTACACCTCCGGCCAGAACGCCAACAAAGGTGCCTACTGGATTTCCCAGCTTGAGAGCGCAAACCTTCAGTGGGAGACCGGCCAGTCCTGGGGTATCGGTGTTGAGTCCCGCATGTTCAACCGCTGGAATCTCAATGTCGAATACTTCGATCGCCGCAACAAGGACCTTCTCTTCGACGTGATCCTTCCCATCACGGCAGGCGCAACCTCCACCAGCGGCACCAACCCGTCCATCACCCAGAACATCGGTACCATGTCCAACCGCGGTCTAGAAATCGAGACTGATGTCGACATCTTCCGCAACCGCGACTGGAACATCAATTTCTCCGCTAACGCTACATTCCTCAAGAGCAAGATCATCTCCCTCCCTGAGCAGAACCGCGAAGACGGTATCATCGACGGTACCAAGCGCTATGTTGAAGGCGGAGACCGCTACGCTTACTGGCTCTACCAGTTCGCCGGCGTAGACCAGATGACCGGTCTTTCCCTCTATGAGTTCGACGACGAGCGTTTCTACATCACTGACGACGGCACAGCCGAAGGCAATGTCCTCTTTGGTATCAAAGAAGACGAGGACGGCAACGCCCACACCCTGATGGATCCCAAGAACTACACCGTTATCGGCGACCATCCGTATGTATGGTACCCCGGTTCCTATGGTAAGAAAGACTGGTCCGGTACTGCTACACCTACCGTTTACGGTAGCTTCGGCCTCAACGTCAGCTGGAAGGGCCTCACCCTTTCCACCCTCTTTACCTACAGCCTCGGTGCAAAGGTATATGACGGAATCTATGCCGACAAGATGGGTGTCAGCGCCAACCCCAGCAGTGTCCACGCAGACAACCTCAAGGCTTGGAACGGAATCCCTGACGGCATGACCGAAGATTCCCCCAACCGTATCGATCCCAACGGTATTCCGATGAACTACACCTTCAGCCTCTATGGCGGATCCGGCGGACAGAACATCGCCAACAATTCCGGCACTTCCACCCGTTGGCTCACATCTGGCAACTACCTGGTCGTCAAGAATATCGCTCTCTCATACCAGCTGCCCAAGCGCTGGCTCACTCCTTTCCAGATCCAGGGCCTCTCCCTCGTTGCGACATGCGAAAACCTCCATACCTTCGCAGCCCGCAAGGGTCTGAACCCTCAGTACAGCTTCGGTGGTGTAACGAGCACCAACACCTTCGTTACCGCCCGCGTTGTCACTGCCGGTATCAATGTTAAGTTTTAATCATTAAGGAGATGAAAGCTATGAAAAATATCATCAGATTATCTCTCTGCGCACTCGCCCTTACGCTGGCAGCAGCCTGCGACAAGGATTATATGGAAACGACTCCGGAGAGCGCCGTATCTCCCAACACCATCTTCGAGACCACTGACAATGCCCAGCTTGCCATCAACGGTATGTGCAAGATGATGTCCACCCAGTACCTGAGTGTCCAGGGCCTCAACGGAGAAGGTACCATCAAGACTTGGTACGGCAACTTCGGTAACGACCTCCAGCGCTCCAACCAGACCGGCTGGGCCGCTCTCTGGAATCACACCATGAACGAGAACGTAAACTCTACGTATCTTGTGTACCCCTGGTACTACTATTATAAGATTATCGGTAACGCCAACAAGGTGATCGAGACCATCGACAGTGCAGAAGGTACCGATGCTGAACGCCAGTTCATCAAGGCCCAGGCCCTCGTCTTCCGTGCTCACTCATACACCATGCTCATGCAACTGTATGCCTATCGCTGGCAGGACAGCAACAACGGCACTGAAAAGGGTGTAGCCCTCCGCCTCACCACCAGCGCCAACGAAGACGACACATACGACATTCCGCTTTCCACACAGAAAGAGTGCTACGACCAGATCTATGCCGACTGCGACGAGGCTATCCGCCTCTTTACCGAAAGCGGCATGGACCGCGGCGCCACTGAATTCTACAAGCCGAATATCAATGTGGCCTACGCCGTCAAGACTCGTGCAGCTCTGGTTCGCGAAGACTGGTCCACAGTCGTTGCCAGTGCTCCGAAAGCCCGTGAAGGTTATCCCCTCATGAGCCAGGATGAGTACATGGACGGCGGCTTCTCCGTCACTCCCGGCAACACCAATCCCGAGTGGATCTGGGGTGTATACGAGGCCGAAGATCAGACCATCTACTACTATTCATTCTTCGCATATCAGGCCAGCGACGCATCCTCTTCGATGCAGCGCACCTATCCTCTCGCCATCAGCAAAGAGCTTTACGATCAGATCCCCGCATCCGACGTCCGTCGTGCAATGTGGCTCGAACCCACTGACGCAGAATGGGCCGCCTGCAATGCTGCCAACAAGGCCGGTACAGCTTTCGCCAACCGTGCCAAGGAGCAATACGGCGCCAAGCTGTACAGCACCAGCCAGATTTACGCTTACATGCAGTTCAAGTTCCAGTGCGTATTCACTCCTGGCGGCGGCAGCTTCAACATCTACCGCAGCGCCGAGATGATTCTCGCCGAGGCTGAGGCACTCTGCCACATCGGTGGTCAGGATACCAAAGTCCAGAGCCTCCTCAACGAGCTCAACAAGAATCTTGATTCCCGTTACTCCTGCAACAAGACTGGTGCAGACCTCCTCAAAGAGGTCAAGCTCTATCGCCGCATCGACCTCTGGGGTGAAGGCTTCGACTGGTACGACTACAAACGCTGGAACGAGCCCATCGTCCGTAAGACCAAAGAACAGGGCGGCAGTTTCCAGGCTGCATTTGCAGTTACCATCAATGTCGGAGACGGCAACAAGTGGACCTGGAAGATCCCGAAGAACGAGACCGACTACAACAAGCTCATCACTCTTGAGTAAGAGTTTTGAACCATTAACCAATAAAAGGACTGGCGCGCGCCAGTCCTTTTATTCGACTATGAAACAGATACTCTCTTTCATTTGTGTACTCATGCTGTCAGTCCCCGGCGCCATGGCCCAGGAACTGACCGCAGCGGCGATGAGCGGAATCCTCCAGTTTACCTTTCCAGGTGAAGCCGCCCTGAGCATCGACCTCAAGCACACTCTTCGCTGGAAATGCATCTGGGCATCGCTGAGAAAGGTTGACGACTACACCTTAGTCGGCAGCAAGCTCGTCAACGGCTGGAATCCGGACCGGCACGTATTCTTCGCCGCCCGTTTTTCAGAGCCTGTGGACAATCTCATTATCTACAAGGACGGCAAGCCTGTCATATACAACACAAACCGCTTCCGCAGCAGCATGGAAGTACGTTCCATGGAACGCGGCACCATGAGTGAGCAGAGAGAGCCCGACGGCACCGCTCCCTTATCGGCGGACTCGAATGGGTGGAAGAGCCGAAAGTCCTCCGCTTCTTCTTCGGCCGCATGAAAGAAATCGGCTACTGGCAGGAAGACCTCGCCAAGAAATTCCGCAAAGACTTCGGCGACTCCCTATAGAGCCGTCAGAGTTTGTAGGTAAGGCCTATTGTGAACTGTTTGTTGTTGGCTTTCAGGGGGATGCCTTCGTAAGGGATCACGCCGCCTGTGCCGTTTTCATAGCTGGCGTACAAGCTGAATCTCAGGAAATCCACACTTCCGTTTATCCCGTATACAAAGCCGCAGGCGCCGCTGCCGGCGTTTAGTTCCAAACGGGCAATGCCGGGATAATCAAAGGATAATCCGCCGCGGGCCTCCCAGTAAGGGACGCAGTAGCGGTAACCGGTATAAAGGCCCGAAAAGTCCACCGAAAGCATGTCCAGGAAGGGCAGGGCATAACTTGCCTTCATCTTGGCGCTAAGCGGGATAGCCTTCACTTTCCACTGTTCATCCACGGCTTTGGGTTTCACCACGGACAGAAGCTCTTCTCCGGCATCTTTAATCTTGGAAAGGATAGCGTCCTTGTCCATCTCCTCGTCGGTAATGTCTTTGAGACCCTCGAATGTGTACGTTCCGGACGATTTCCCCGCGTTCCCGTAGTACCACAGGATGCCGCCAAGGTCCATTGCCGATGCGCTCAGGGTAAAGCCCGTGAACGGTTTCCACACCAGGCCAAGGTCCATTGCAAGGCCGGCTCCCGTAGGAGTGCCCAATTTACCTTTCCCGGAGAAACTTGTATAGTCCAGATAGCCGTCCCCGTCAGTACCGACCTTCTTGTTGCGGTTGGTCAAGTCTACATCCGCATCTATATCCACGACGTACTGTTCCTCCGTGGTGGTGAGTTCCAGTTTCCTTACCACCATGTCAACGCTGTTGAGGCCCACAAGAAGTTTCACTCTTGCGCCCAGAGACAGATTGTCCCCAAGAGGCAGAGCATAAGAGTATGCAATCTCCCCGTACAGGTTGCCGAATGCCTTGAGCGACGCCAGGTCGTATGGAGACTGAGCAGTTCCGGTTTTCAGTATCCTGAATATCTCTTCCGGGACGGAGAGGCCGTAATTAACCCTGGCCCCGATGTCTACGCTATGGTACCCGGAAACGCCCTTCCAGCCATAGGAAAGCAGGTTGTAGTTGATCTGGCTGTAATAACTGTTGACGGGCTTGAGTCCGCCCAGAAATTCTTCTGCAGAAACGGACGAATGGAGTCCGGTCACAAGTTTGTCACCGGAAGGGAAGAGGAATGACGAGGCTCCCACATTGTTACGGGTCGTGCTCTGGAATTCTCCTATGCGAAGGAATCCACCGTCCCGTGAAGCGTTTTCAGCTGGATTGTCCGTAATGCTCTGCGCCCATGCGCCGGTTCCAAGGACCAGCGCCGCGATTGTCAGTAAAGCAGTCTTTCTCATAGGTCCTGAATGGTTATTCCGCCCGACACCGTAGCGCGGAGATTATTAAAGCATACTGCCTGATTCAGATTCAGGCGCTTGTCCCCGTCCCCTGTAGGAGCCTTTATAGCAACCGTCAGGCTCAGTGAACTAATGTCCGGGATAGTCCCTTCTTCGGCCCTGATAACTATCTCCAGAGGAGTTACCACAGGATGGCCGGTGACTCCGGAATTAATCCTGAGCCCGGTTGTAACGCTGACATCATCACACTTGACAGGAACTTCGCGCTCCGCTTCATTTGTCTGTTTCATATACACATCCACCCCGGTCAATTCAAGTGTAACAGGTATCTCGCTTGAAACCTCTGTACGAATCCTGGCTTCCTTTACCTGATACTGGCCGATCGGGAGATCAATGTCGTCGATGTCGATGGGGATCTCGCCGGGAAAATCGTTCTCCAGCATAATGTAGGACTTATACTTATACGACAGTGTAAAAGCACCAAAACCACCGGAAGGATCCTTTTCCATCATTGAGCCCGGGAGATGGAGCAAAACATTCTCAAAACTGAAGCTGGAAACGGGCTTTCCGCCCGTAAGCTCCGCTTTAACGGCCTCTGCATCCACGCTCTCCGCGCTCACCGAAGACTTGGAAAAATCCTGTGTCAGGAGTGTTTCCGCGGGGGTTTCTCCATCTGGAGCAGATGAAAGTTTCAGGGAACCGGAAACAGATATTTCATCCGTAAGCGGATTTGTGACGCGGAGGGAGAATACCTGAGGCGAAACGCTAAATCCCAACGCTTCAAGAATATCCGCCGATGATTTCAGCTTCCCTGAATAATCGTCAACGGGAAGATCAATGGGAATGGTCGGATCCGGAAGGAAGGTTGCGATCAGAAGAACGAAATTGCTGTAGAAATCATTCTCCACCTCAACGACAAGGAATCCTTCCTCGTCCTCCTTTACATAATCCTTGATTGCATCCAGTGTCCCCTCCCCACCGAGCAGCGCCTTTGGTGTCAACGGGCCGATATCCCCAATGGGAAAACTCACCTCATCCCCGAACAGGGTAATTTCTTTGTCCACACCTTCACTGATGTCATAATCCATGTTCTCACAGGACCACATCAGCGGCACAGACAGCAAAAACAATAAAAACAGACGTCTCATAACACGCACATAATCTGCCGCTAAGTTACGGAAAAAATTCATTCTCTATATCATCAATCTATTTTTACCTGCTTTATCATACAGCCTGGACCCACCAGTCTAAAAGATCGTTTATAGTTTCGATATCTTCTTCGATATCGGTGCACCCGTACTGTTCAGCACAAAGGTCTCATGTTGCTCCGGCATTGGCTCTGTTTTCCAGTCATCGCGATGGGCTACGCTCAATTTGTTCTTAGATTCTTTTGTCATATCTCATCCATAGACCAAGTTATAACTATGCGAAGATAATGAAAATGCTTGATTCCTCCATTCAAAAGGTCATATAATAATCCATTCTGGCCCGTCCAGCACCTGTTATTAATGTCTAATATGCGTATAATTTCACTTGGGGATACAACTTGGTTTTGTGGTTTAGATAGTATTTGCTACATTTGCGGCGAGATAATAAAACGTGGTACAGATGAGGTAATTCGCTAAGTGCAAAGTCCTCGCCTCGAGCCTCACCGAAAGGTAAGCATCTTTTCAAACTCCTTCTGATTCTGGTTCTTCTTTGACGGAACGGTTGCTATCTTTTTTGCTCCTGTCAAGATTGCATCCAATTGAAGAACGGCAAGAGTAGAAAGATATGTTCTGGATGCATGAGTGCATGTTTCAGTTATTGATACGAGAGGATTCTTTGCCTTCCATTCGCGATAGAAATTGGAGATAATGCTTCTTCTTTTAACGACATCCTCTGGGGTATCGCCACTTGGAATATAATCCTCCGTAAACTCTTCTTAATTCTCATACGGCTCTATAGGAATCTCACTCAAATCCGGCTCCTCAATGTGGCCCACAAGCATCTCAAATGGCACCCTCATTACACCTGACGCCTTGTAAATGGTCTCCAAGTTCTTAGATTTGAATAGCGCCTTCACATTCTGCTTCCTAATCCCCATCCTCCTAGCGAACTCTGCCTTGGTCATCCCTATCCTCTCCAACAGCGCCTCCCCTTTTCTGCGACCAGAAAACGCCCATCCTTGAGCATGAAAACGGAGTGTGCGGTGGGTTTGAAGGCCCGGGACGGGCCGAGGGCGCCATCAGGCGCCGCGGCGGAGCGTCAGCGAGATGCGGAGCATCGAAGCAGCGGAGCCGCCCGGGTTCTGGCGGAGCGTCAGCGGAGACAGGTTCCGGCATTCCCCCTGACAGGGGGATGTTCGCGCTAGCGACAGGGGGTTAAGACAGAATAAGGGAGGCGAAGCCGACCGCGATTCCTCGTGGGGCGTTAAACGAAAACGCCAGGCAAGACGCCTGGCGATTTTCGTAGCCCCACGAGGAATCGAACCTCGATTTAAAGTTTAGGAAACTTACATTGCAAGTCTGGAACTCACTAAATTTCAGTCAGTTGCTTCATTATTTAAGATTTGGGTAAAACAATGGGACAACAATGTAAACATAACAATAATGCCTAATCAACATTTTGAAATTTAGCCAAAATGAAGATCTTTTATCAATTTTGGCTGAATTTCTAGGATAGTAAAAGATTATTTACTATCTTTGTATCAACCAATTATCACAAGTATGAACCCATCTTCAGTTATCGGCAGAGAAGAAGAACTTGCCACTATCTCAAGGCTTTACACATCAGAGCGTTCCGAGTTTCTGGCCATTTACGGCAGACGCCGTGTGGGCAAATCCTTCTTGATAGAGGAAGCCCTTGAGAACAAATTCACCTTTATGACAGTGGGCCTGTACATCAAGGTGGACAAGGACGATGCGGAGAAGGTGGAATCCTACCGCCAGCAGCAACTCCGCCACTTCTACAGCAGCTTGCTGGAGTATGGATTGCCGGAAGAAGAGAATCCTGCGCCCTCCAACTGGCTTGACGCGATGAATTTGCTTAAAAAGCTTCTCCTGAGCAAACGAGCCCGCCGCAAGGTGGTATTCATCGATGAACTACCTTGGCTGGCCGGGCCTCAATCCTCGGAACTGGTGAGCGAACTCGGTTTCTTCTGGAACCAGTGGGCACGAAAACGAAAGGATATTTTCCTTATTGTCTGTGGGTCTGCTACCAGCTGGATGATAGACAATGTGATTCGGGAATATGGAGGATTATACGGCCGAACCACTGAGACAATTGCCCTCAAGCCATTCACGCTGGCAGAATGCGAGCATTACTGGGAAAAGCGCGGCTTCCACCTCTCCCGGTATGAGGTCGCCTTAACCTATATGGTTATCGGCGGGATACCTTACTACCTGGACAAGTTCCAGACGGATCGAACGATGGCAGACAACATAAACACCATATTTTTCAGCAAGGACAGAGCCAAACAGGAGTTTAAGGATGTTTACGCCGGCCTGTACTCTACATCAGACGTTTATATAAGAGTCATCCGGGAACTTGGGAAAAACTTCTATGGAATGTCAAGAAATGACCTGCTTGATGCAGTAGAAAAGAAAGGCGGCGGCACATTCTCGGAAGTGCTGGAGAATCTGACGGACTCCGGCATCATCCGGAGTTATACCCTATACGGCGGCCCCCGGAAGCAGACGGTCTACCAGCTGATGGACTTCTTTACGCTGTTTTATCTGCGTTTCTGCGAGAATCCTGATTATACCTCCTGGCGCTCAGTCCAGCGGAGTAAACCATTTTACACTTGGGCGGGGAACACCTTCGAACTCCTGGTCATAGAACATATGCCACAGCTGGCCGATGCTCTCCGCATAAAGGAATACGCTACTCCTTTCAGTTGGAAGGGAGAAACTCCGGACGGAGAAGGCGTTCAAATTGACCTCCTCATCCCCGCCACGGCCGAACGTGCCGACTACATCTGCGAGATGAAGTTTTCAGAAGGGAAATATATTCTCAAAGATACTGATGTCAACGAATTGACCAATCAGATTGCTGCTTTAAGAAACTCCAGCATTCACAAGCCCAGCCACTCCATTTATATAACCCTCGTGACATCAATCGGCGTGACTGAATCCAAGCACAAAAGTCATATCAATGATATAGTTACGCTGGATTCTCTATTCGCATAATTCAGCCAAAACCAACAGCAAAAGCCCATTTTGGCTGAGTT
>CAJODR010000005.1:0-66558 GCA_905233275.1 uncultured Bacteroidales bacterium
ATGGCCATCATGCCGAGATCCTTCTTGCGGATACGCTTGCCGGAGGCGGCGAATTTGGCGATGGCACCTGCAGGGGTGGACTTGGAGGACTGGCCGCCGGTGTTGGAGTAGACCTCGGTGTCGAGGACCAGGACGTTGACGTTTTCGCCGCTGGCGAGAACGTGGTCGAGACCGCCGTAACCGATATCGTATGCCCAACCGTCGCCGCCGAAGATCCACTGGCTGCGTGAAGGGATGAAGTGCTTGTATTCGAGGAGCTTGTTGCAGATGTCGCAACCGCATTTCTCCATGAGGGGAACGAGCTTGTCGGCGACTTCGCGGGTGACGGCTGCATTGTCCTTGTTCTCAAGCCACTGGGTGAAGAGGGCCTTGATCTCGTCGGAGCAGCAGCTGCACTCGAGGCCTTCGAGCATGAGGCGCTGTACGGTGGCACGGGCACGGTCGGAACCGAGCTTCATACCGAGACCGAATTCGGCGGCGTCCTCGAAGAGGCTGTTTTGCCATGCGGGACCGTGTCCGGCGGCATTCTGGCAGTACGGGGAGGCGGGGAATGAGGCACCGTAGATCGAAGAGCAACCGGTAGCGTTGGCAATCATCATGTGGTCGCCGAAGAGCTGGGTGATGGTCTTGATGTTCGGGGTCTCACCGCAACCTGCGCAAGCACCGGAATACTCGAACAGAGGCTGTGCAAACTGGGAATTCTTCATGTTGGCGAACTTGTCGACAACGGGCTTGTAACCGACCTTCTTGTGGAGATAGTCGAATGCGGCCTGCTCGTCGGTGTGCTCGATGTAGGAGACCATCTTGAGGGCCTTTTCGGGCTTGACGGGGCAGACGTCGACGCAGTTTCCGCAACCGGTGCAGTCGTCGACGGAGACGCTCATCGCGAACTTGTACTCCTTGAGGTTGGCTTTGCCGTCGGCCATCTTGATGCCTGCGGGGGCTGCTGCGGCCTCTTCCTCATTGAGGATGAACGGACGGATGGCAGCGTGAGGGCAGACGAATGCGCAGTTGTTGCACTGGATACAGCTGTCGGGGTTCCATGTGGGGACTGTGACGGCGATGCCGCGTTTTTCGTATGCGGCAGTGCCGGCGGGCATGGTGCCGTCAGCGTATACGAGGAGGGCGCTCACCGGGAGGGTGTCGCCGGCCTGGGCGTTGACGATGTCAGCTACTTCCTTGACGAACTTGGGAGCGAGACGGTCCTTGCCGGGATTCTCGAACTTGGCGGAAATATTCGCCCATTCGGCGGGAACCTTGATTTCGGTGTATTCGCCGCCGCGGTCGACTGCAGCATAGTTCATGTTGACGACGTTTTCGCCCTTCTTGCCGTAGGACTTGACGATGGCGTCCTTCATGTATTTGACAGCCTCCTCGTAGGGGATGATGCCGGTGATCTTGAAGAATGCGCTCTGGAGAATGGTGTTGGTCCTTCCGCCTAGGCCGATTTCGGCAGCGATCTTGGTCGCGTTGATGATGTAGACCTTGATGTGCTTCTTGCCGATGATGGATTTGACGTTGTCAGGAATGTTCTTGACGGTCTCTTCCTCGTCCCAGAGGGAGTTGAGAAGGAGGGTGCCGCCTTCCTTGATGCCCTTCAGTACATCATATTTCTTAAGGTAGGAAGGAACGTGGCATGCTACGAAGTCAGGAGTGTTGACAAGATACGGGGCCTTGATGGGGGACTGGCCGAAACGGAGGTGGCTGCAGGTGTAGCCGCCGGATTTCTTGGAGTCGTAGTCGAAGTAGGCCTGGCAGTAGAGCGGAGTGTGGCTGCCGATGATCTTGATGGTGTTCTTGTTGGCGCCGACGGTACCGTCAGAGCCGAGGCCGTAGAATTTGCACTCGGTGGTGCCGGGCTTTACGATGGAGAATTCTTCACCGACGGGGAGGGAACGGAAGGTGACGTCGTCGACGATGCCGATGGTGAATCCGTTCTTGGGCTCGCGGAGTGCGAGGTTGTCGTACACTGCCACGATCTGGGCGGGAGTGGTGTCCTTGGAGGAGAGACCGTAGCGGCCGCCTACGATGAGAACCTTGTCGTCACGACCCTGGAATGCGGTCTTGACATCCTGATAGAGGGGTTCGCCGAGGGAACCGGGCTCCTTGGTGCGGTCGAGGACGGCGATGCGCTTGACGCTCTTGGGGAGGACGGCGAAGAAATACTTCTCGGAGAAGGGACGGTAGAGGTGTACGGTGATGAGACCGACCTTGCGGCCTTCTTTCTCGAGGTGGTCGATGGTTTCCTTGATGGTCTCGGTGACGGAGCCCATGGCGACGATGATATTCTCAGCATCGGGGGCGCCGTAGTATGAGAAGGGACGGTAGCTGCGGCCGGTGACTTCACCGATCTCACCCATGTAGCGGGCGACGATGTCGGGAACTGCGTCGTAGCATGCGTTGCGGGTTTCGACGGCCTGGAAGTAGACATCACCGTTCTGTGCGGTACCGCGGGTGACGGGAGCGTCAGGATTGAGCGCACGTTCGCGGAAGCGGGCAAGTGCCTTTTCGGAAATCATGCCGCGGAGGTCGTCCTCGTCGAGAGCCTCGATCTTCTGGATTTCGTGCGAGGTGCGGAAACCGTCGAAGAAATGGAGGAAAGGAATGGAGGACTTGATGGTGGCGAGGTGTGCTACCGCTGCGAGGTCCTGGGCTTCCTGGACGCTGCCGGAGGCGAGCATGGCAAAGCCGGTCTGGCGGCAGGCCATCACATCCTGGTGGTCGCCGAAGATGGACAGGGCGTGCGAGGCGAGGGCGCGGGCCGAGACGTGGAATACGGTCGGGAGCATTTCGCCGGCGATCTTGTACATGTTCGGAATCATCAGGAGAAGGCCCTGGGAGGCGGTGAAGGTGGAAGTGAGGGCACCGGCCTGGAGGGAACCGTGAACGGCTCCGGCTGCACCAGCCTCGCTCTGCATTTCAGTGACCTTTACAATCTCGCCCCAGAGGTTCTTTTTGCCGTGGGCTGCCCATTCGTCGATGTTTTCGGCCATCGTCGAGGAAGGCGTGATAGGGTAGATAGCCGCGTGTTCGCTGAAAAGATAGGCGATGGATGATGCGGCGTAGTTACCGTCACAGGTGATGAATTTTTTCTCTTTAGCCATAAAGTTATTTATTTGTAGTTATTCGGATAATCCGGAAATGGTGACGTCAGGCCCTGCGGTGCGGCGGACAAGTCCCTGAAGGACAGTGCCCGGGCCGATCTCGAGGAATGAATCGACGCCTGCGGAGAGCATGTTTTTGACCGTCTGGGTCCAGCGGACCGGAGAGGTAAGCTGGGCCAGGAGATTGGCCTTGATGACCTCGGGGTTGGTGGTGGGCTCTGCGGTAACATTCTGATATACAGGGCAGATGGGCTCTGTGAACACAGTGCGCTCAATGGCCTCCGCTAGCTCCTCGCGGGCGGGCTCCATGAGCGGCGAATGGAAGGCGCCGCTGACGCTCAGGGGGAGTGCCCTCTTGGCGCCGGCTTCTTTCATGAGTTCGCATGCCTTTTCGACTGCGGCGATTTCGCCGGAGATGACTATCTGGCCTTCTGAATTGTAGTTGGCGGGGATGACGATGCCGTCGGAGACCGAGGCGCAGACTTCCTCTACCGTCTCGGTAGGGAGACCGATGATGGCGGCCATGGTGCCTGGGACGGATTCGCAGCAACGCTGCATTGCGGATGCGCGGACGGCGACGAGCCTGAGGGCATCCTCAAAGCTCATGGCCCTGACGGCCGCGAGTGCGGAGAATTCGCCGAGGGAGTGGCCTGCAACTGCGTCGGGGGCCTCTTCTACGCGGCAGCGTGCGAGTACGACGCTGTGGAGAAATACGGCGGGCTGGGTGACCCTGGTCGCCTTGAGGTCTTCGGCAGTGCCGTCGAACATGATGTCAGTAATAGGGAACGATAGGATTTCGTTGGCCTCGTCGAGAAGCCTGCGGGCTTCTTCGGAACTTTCGTAAAGGTTTTTGGCCATGCCGGGGAACTGGGATCCCTGGCCGGGGAACACGTATGCTTTCATATCACGCAAATTTACTCAAATTCTACGGAATAATGAAATGATTTTGCAGCTATTTGCTTAACTTTACGCAGCCAAAAAATGAAATCCGTGAAACTGACTCTCAGATACCTGCTTTTACTCGCTCCGATTGTGGCCATCCAGGCCTGCGGACCGTCCTCCAGAATCCCGCACGAGCCGCGTACCACCGACCCGAGCTATATGGAATACCTCTTTGCCTCCGGCGAAGATTCACTCGCCGCCAGCCTCCACGAAAGGGCTGCTGACGCTCTGATAAGGGATAAATATCTCCCCCTCGCCGATCTCCTTGGCCGTATTCCGTACCAGCGGATTTACGAAGACAATAGCGTACAGGTCATCCTCGACGGTGCCGACAAGTTCACGATGCTTCTCCGCGACATCGAGGCGGCGCGCGACTACATTCATCTCGAATACTACCGCTTCACCGATGACGAATTCGGCTACCAGATCCGCAACGCACTGATTCGCAAGGCCGCTGAGGGTGTAGAGGTCCGCCTAATCATCGACCGCATCGCCAATCCATCCGTCCCCGTCAGCTTCTACCGCATGATGGAGGACTACGGCGCCGAAATCTACGTCTACCACAGTCTCCGTCATCCCGGCGAGACGCTGCAGAGGCTCAACAACCTGGACCACCGCAAGATAGTAATCATCGACGGAGCGGTCGCCTACACCGGCGGAATGAACCTGGCCCGCCACTATTTCAGCGAATGGCGCGACACCCACGTCCGTCTGACAGGCCCCGTTATAGCCGCCCTCCAGGGCATATTCCTCGACCACTGGCTCTACTTCGGCTGCAGCCTGACACATCCCCTCGACTGGTACTTCCATCCCCTAAGGGAGGACGCTGTCACCGATGCGACTGCGTCGAATGTCCCCGCGCAAGCCGTCGCCACCGGCCGCGAATGGAAACACGCCGGCCGTATTCTCCAGAAGAGCTACGAATGGTGCCTCGACAACGCCGATACCTATTTCTATATGCAGAATCCATATTTCGCTCCTCCAGTCGATCTTCTACGTGCCCTGACAGATGCGGCCAGAAGGGGAGTGGACGTAAGGATAATGCTGCCGGAATTCTCCGACATCAAGATGCTCGAATGGATCAACCAGTCCTATTACAGGGACCTGCTGGAGGCCGGTGTTCGTCTGTTCCACCGTCACGATCCGTTCATGCACACAAAATTCTTTGTCACAGATGATTACATCACCTCGATCGGCACTGCCAATACCGACGCGAGAAGCCTCGCTCTCAACTACGAGGACAATATGTACTTCTATGACGAAAACCTCGCCGTGTGGAACCGCGATACCTTCCTTAAAGAAGAAGAGGAACACTGCGTTGAAGTGTTCCTCTCCGATATCGAAACTTGGAGCGCCGGCCAGAAGGCCCTGCGGAAAATGTTCCGCGCGATAGCTCCCCAGATGTAGTTTATTCCTTTACCAGCGTAATCGTGGTGTTGTATGTCTTGCCGTTGGCGTCTGTGGCGACAATGGTGAGTTTGGACTCGGAAGCAGTCGCGACTGCGCCGAACAGGCTGAGCATACCGCCGAGGTCGATGGTAACCTTCGTCTGATTCTTGATCTTGCTGATGGCGGGGAGGGAGAGACCGCTCTCGGCCTTTGCGTCGCTGCAGAGATGGATGGTGGCTTCACCGTTGGAGGTACGGGACTTCACGAGGTTGATGATGGCGCTGTCACCGGAAGGGGTGATGTCAAGGTCAGCGATTTTGCCGTCGGCTTTGACCTCAATCTTGCAGACGGGGGATGCCGTATTGATATTGACCGGATCAGACGGGACTGTAATCATGGGACCGGGTGTCCAGTGGAATGTCGCAGTCTTGGTGGTGGACTTGCCTTCTTCGTCTGTGAGGTTGATCTTGAACTTGAAGGTGGTGTTCTCAATCTCCTGGTCAGCGGTGAGGAGCTGGATGAATTTGCCGAGGTTGAGAGTGACCTGGTTCTTGCCCTTGAGTGCAGAGCCGCCGTTGGAGGCAATGCCCTGGCTGCGGAATTTGGTGCCGACAGTGTTGTCGTCGAGGAGGTCGAGGATGGCCGTAGCGTGGCTTGAGGTCGCCTTGTTGGCGGAAATCTCGATGTACTGGTTGATAATGCCGACCATGGTGATGGGGACGGTCGCCTCAATCTGGAGGACGTCGATGCCTTCGGGTGCTGCCACTACGATGACGGCGTCCATGTCATTGGAAATCTCGACAGTGGAGAACTTCGAATTGGCTTCCCAGGTAATCTTGGGGGCGTTGTCGCCTTTATTCTTCTTGCCCTTCTTGCAGGAGGAGAGGACGGGGATCATCACGGTGATGATGGCGAGTGCTGCAATAAATCTTTTCATAATATTGTAAGCCTTTTGTTGTTTCATTTTATTGAACCCCAAAGTTATGAATTATTGGGGCAATTACCAAAAAAATCACTATCTTTGCACAGCCAAGAGGCTCACTGAGCCCCTGTAGTTTAAAGGATAGAATAACGGATTCCGGTTCCGTTGGTCCCGGTTCGATTCCGAGCGGGGGTACGAAAAAAAGAGGCGGAACGCCTCTTTTTTTCGTAAGTGAATGTGCGGCGATGGGGCGGATGTGACTGTGCAAAACCCATGGCCGCCCGTGGCCATGTGAACGGGCCTAATAGTGAGCAAAGCGAAGTGGGGGATGAGCGAAGCGAAGGTTTTGCATAGTCACATCCGCCCCGTTTTGCGTAGGGACGAAAATACTTTTTGCCGTGATTTCGTCACTGAAAGTGGGGGCTTTGTCACGAAAACGGGGTTTTCGTCACTTTTTTTCGTCCCAGATAACATTTTCTTTCCGGGGTATTGACAGCACGCTAACTTTGCATCAGCAAAACGGAAAAGACAAGTCATGAAAAGCCTTATCAAAAAGTATTTCAGCAGAATGCGTAATGAAAGACCTACTGACGACACGAACAGGGTGCCTTCACCTGAAGGTTTCCATTCCATGATGAGGGATTCTTACGACAATTGAAATTATTTCTTATATTTGCATCGTAAAGTAAGTCAACGATGCAAAGTTCTTCCATATCCAAAACATTCTTCAAGGCGCCGGCGTGCTATATTACTTTCCTGGCAGTGCCGGCATTTTTCGTGACTTGCGTCGTCTCGGCCGAGCCGTTCGGGCTCCAGAACTATCTGGACATGGGCCGGGGACTTTTCACCTTTAACCTGTCGATTATCGCGGCCATCATGCTGGTCACGCTTACGCTTACGCGAATGCTTGTTTTCATTCTGCGCAAGCGTCTAAGGATGAATTGGGGCATATATATAATATGGTGTATGGGCGAGGCCTTTATGGTCTGCTTCTTCAGTGCTTTCTATTTAATGCTGATGTCGCGTGGGGCGGATTCTTACTACCATATCCTGCTCCGCTGCCTCCTCAATTTCAGCCTCATCATGGCGCTGCCTTACACCGTCATCACTCTCGGTATCCAGTGCTATGTGCTGTCTCATAAAAAAGCACCCGTTTCGCCTGAAGAGAATGCCCTCATTCGCTTCTATGACGAGCATCAGAGGGTCCGCTTCATCATTTCCGGAGACGCCGTCCAGTATATCAAGGCGGAGGAGAATTACGTCCGTATCCGCTATGTCGAGAGCGGCAAGGTCAAGGACTACACCCTCAGGGCATCAATGCGCAAGATTGAGGAGATCGTCACCAAGCACGGCCTCATGCGCTGCCACAGGTCATATTACATCAATCCCGCGCATGTCCGCCTCGTGAGGAAGGACAGCGCAGGACTGACGCTCGCGGAGATGGACGTCGACGGCGTCGAAAGCGTACCGGTCTCCAAAAACTATTACGATTCCCTTACCCGCCTGCTTTAGGAGGTGTGTAGACTAACATAAATTAATTAACGAGTAACATTATTAAGCATGTAGATGAAACGATCCGTTGCCCTTATTGTATCTTGTTTTTTATTCTTGTTGATAGGATATTTTTCTCCTGTTCAAAGAATGATTTATTATTCCAACATGTCTTTCCTGTCAACGCCTATATGACAAAGTCAGATATAAAAATCGACTCTGCCCTTTTCGTTAGTCAAGACGACATCAATTCATATGCGATAATCCAGTCATTTAAACACGGGAAAAGCATTGTTAGTATATCACCTGTTTTATCTTATGGCATTCTTACGAGCTATATAATACAATATGAGTCGGGATGGGAGATCGTTTCCTCAGATAAGCGTGGTCCAATAGTTCTCGCGTTAGGAGAGGAAGGAAGTTATAATGAAGAAGATATGCCTCCCGCAGCGATTGAATGGATAGAAAGTTTGAATGGAGAGATTGCGTATAGATGGTCTCTGAACCTACCAATCAATCTGAATGATGATAGGGAAAGCGAGAGTGTCGAATTTTGGAAAAATGTTACATTTACTCTTGGAGATGAGAGTATTATTACTAAGGTCGGAGATCCAAATGCTCCAATAGGGCATATAGAACTTATCTCCGTTGAATACACACCGATGGTCTATGACTCAATCCCGCATTTAACATCAACTCTTTGGTCTCAACACTATCCATATAATTATGCTTGTCCTTTCCAAAGGGGGAGTACTATAGCGAGAGTCCCTGCTGGATGCGGAGCTGTTGCTCTTTCTCAAATGTTGTACTATCTTCATGATTCTTTGGGAGTGCCGGAATTGGCACCATCTTATGCTATATGTACAGGTGATATAGATAATTACACATTTGATATCCCCGAACCAAACTCTTCTACAATCTGGGATAGCATGCTTCCAATGGGTGGTTATTCTGATTGTTCTTATGTTTTGGTTGCAGATGCTGCTAATAGATTAAATACCATTTTTACCGATACAACTGGTACGACTTATTTTTCAGACTTCCCTGATTATTTTTACGATTATGGAATCGGTAGCTATTATACAAATCATAGAGTATCTGATACTCTCATTCTTAATCTTTCAAACAATTTACCTGTTGTAATGAGGGGGCGTGCACAGATTCTTTAGGACATGATCATGGGCATTTTTTTCTTGTAGATGGATTTATAAGATATCGCGATGAAATTAGGAGTACTTATAGAAAAGTATGGGATCCTCCTCGCCCAATCTCATTGGATGATGACATTGTGCTTATATCATATTCAACCCCTTATATTGAATTGATTAAAATGAATTGGGGCTGGGGCAATTGCCTTCATAAAGATGATAGTTATTCTTTGACAGGTACATGGTTGGCTGCCGAGGATTGTATTTTTGATCATGGTTATTATATGCTCTCCGGTTTTCATGTATTATAAAATTATAAATAAATATATATATATGCTCATAAAGAATCGTATATTATTGATTTCTGCGGCGTTAGCAATGATTGCGTCTTGCAATACTGGAATTAATGATCCTATTGCGATTGAGTTCCCCACGCCGACGGAGTCCATCACGAAGGTGATGCTTTCAGAGACAGAGCAAGGGTATGTCAATTCCGGGAATGACATGTCGCTCAAACTCTTCGTAAAACTATATGACGGGAGCAATTTGGTGTGCTCTCCCCTCAGTATTCAATTCGCTCTCGCCATGACGGCGAATGGTGCCAGCGGCGAGACTCTATCGGAGACTACCGACTTTCTCGGATATGGTAAGGATGGCATTGCCGCGCTCAATGCGTACTGCAATTCGCTGCTTAAGCAGCTTCCGGCAGTCGATCTGGACGTGAAACTCAAACTCGTCGATGCTCTCATTGTCAATAGCGATTTTCCTCTGCTCGCTTCCTTTAAGGAGACGGTAGAGAAATCGTATTACGCCGCAGTTGATAATAGATCTTTCAACAGTCCTTCAGAGGTGGCTGCTCTCATTAATGACTGGACTAAGCGCTCCACAGAAGGCTTCATAGACAAGGTGCTGTTTGCTGACGATATATCAAAGGATGCGGTCGCGTTTATCATGAATGCCCTTTATTTCAAGGCGAAATGGGCTGGAAGCGAGCACGATCCCATGTTTCGGGAAGAGAGAACAAAGGAAGAAGATTTCACGCTTACCGACGGCTCTAAAGTGAGAATCCCAATGATGAATAATTCGAGTTATCATAAGTATGCCGAGATGGACGGTTTCAAGGTGCTTGCCCTTCCGTATGCGTCTCGGAAATACTATATGTACATTCTCCTTCCTGAAAAGAATGACCTGGCCGGATTGGTGAAAAAGCTCCCTGACATCACATGGAAAGATATATTAAGCAACTTGAAACAGGATGCACGGGTCAATGTCAAGCTGCCACGTTTCGACATTGAGAACAAATTCAATCTCAATGAGCCCCTTAAATCACTCGGTGTCAGGAAGATTTTCTCAAGTGGCAAAGCTGACTTCTCCAATATGTTTGCGGACAAGATAAAGCAGTACTGGATCGACAAAGTATTCCAAAAAGCCCGTATATCCGTGGCCGAATGGGGAACGGAGGCCGCTGCAGTAACTGTTGTCGCAGTGGATGGGGCTACATCTGCCGGCCCTGGAGATGAGCCTAAGCGCGTCAATTTCTACGCTGACCACCCCTTCCTCTTCCTCATCGGAGAATCCACCTCCGGCACCATACTCTTCATTGGCGCATATACTGGGGAATAGCCCTGAAAAGCGAATCCTTTAGGAGGCGATAATCTTTTCAGCTACGGCAATGACTTCGTTTCCGAGGGCTTCGGCCTCTTCGGGAGTGGAGGCTTCGCTGTAGATGCGGATGATGGGTTCCGTGTTGGATTTGCGGAGGTGGACCCACTGCTTCTTTGCCTCGAAAATGATCTTGACGCCGTCGATGTCGTTGATGTCCTCGGAGGCGTAGATCTTTTTCAGCTCGCTGAGAATCTTGTCGATGAGGGCGGAATCGGAGAGCTGGATCTTGTTCTTGGCAATGAAGTACTCGGGGTAGGTCTTCTTGAGTTCAGAGGCTTTGAGACCCTTGTGTGCGAGGTTGGAGAGGAACAGGGCGACTCCGACCATAGCGTCGCGTCCGGCGTGGATTGCGGGATAGATGACTCCTCCGTTGCCTTCGCCGCCGATGAGGGCGCCGACCTTGTGCATGAGGGTAGTGACGTTGACTTCGCCGACTGCGGAGGCGTAATACTTGCCTCCGTGTGCCTCGGTGACGTCCCTGAGTGCCCTGGTGGAGGAAAGGTTGGAGACGGTGGCGATGGGCTTGCCTTCCTTCTCGGCCAGCGAGCAGAGGTAGTCGGCTACACTGACGAGGGTGTATTCTTCGACGAATGGCTCACCGTTTTCGGAGATGAATGCCAGGCGGTCGACGTCGGGATCGACGCTGACGCCGAGGTCCGCATGCTCCCTGACCACGGTGTCGGAAAGATCCTTGAGGTTGACAGGAAGCGGCTCCGGATTGTGTGCGAAATCGCCGGTGGGCTCGCAGTTGAGCGGGATACACTTGACTCCCAGGCGTTTAAGCAGCCTCGGCATGATGATGCCGCCGACCGAATTGATGGCATCTACCACCACGGTGAATTTGGCTGCCTTGATCGCCTCGACGTCAACTGCCGGAAGTGCGAGGACGGCGTCCAGGTGCTTGTCGGTGAAATCCTCTTCTTCGATATTGCCGAGGTCGTCGACTTCGGCGAATCGGAAATCCTCCTTCTCAGCGAGGTCGAGCACTGCCTGTCCTTCAGCCGCGGTGAGGAATTCGCCACGGTCGTTGAGGAGCTTGAGGGCGTTCCACTGCCTGGGGTTGTGGGATGCGGTGAGAATGATGCCGCCGGAACAGGACGGCCATTTCGGTCGTCGGAGTGGAGGCGAATCCGCATTTGACGACGTCGATGCCGCAGCCGACGAGGGTGCCGACCACGAGGTTTTCGACCATGTCGCCGGATAGACGGGCGTCCTTGCCGACTACGATCTTGTATCGTTCGCCGTTAGGCTGAGGTTTGCGTGAAGGAAGGGTGGCAGCGTATGCCGCGGTGAATTTTACGATGTCAATGGGGGTGAGGGCCCCGCCTGGCTCGCCGCCGATTGTGCCGCGAATACCGGAGATGGATTTGATGAGGGTCATATTGATACTATCCTAAGAAACTGAGAAGTATACCTGCTGCGACTGCCGAACCGATAACGCCGGCGACATTGGGCCCCATGGCGTGCATGAGGAGATGGTTGGAAGGATCGATTTCGCGGCCGACGACTTCGGATACCCGGGCGCTGTCAGGCACTGCTGAAACGCCTGCGTTGCCGATAAGGGGATTGATCTTGCGTTCGGGATTCTTGATGAAGACGTTGAACAGCTTGACGAAAAGGACGCCGGTAGTCGTCGCGATGACGAACGAGAGAAGGCCGAGGCCGAAGATGAGCAGCGATCTGCCGCTAAGGAACTTGTCGGCCTGGGTGGACGCACCCACGGTGAGACCGATGAGCGTGGTGACGACGTCGATGAGCGGACCGCGTGCAGTCTCGGCGAGACGCCTGGTGACGCCGCTCTCCTTGAGCAGGTTGCCGAAGAAGAGCATACCGAGGAGCGGAAGGCCGCTGGGGACGATGAATGCCGTAGTGAGGAAACCGATGATGGGGAAGATGATCTTCTCTTTCTGGCTGACCTGGCGAGGGGCGGGCATCTTGATGACGCGCTCCTTCTTGGTCGTCAGAGCAAGCATTATCGGCCTCTGGATGACCGGAACGAGGGCCATGTAGGAATACGCCGACACGGCAATCGCGCCCATCAGGTCCGGAGCGAGCTTGGAGCTGAGGAAGATGGCCGTGGGGCCGTCAGCGCCGCCGATGATGCCGATGGCGCCCGCCTCGTTGGGGGCGAATCCAAACAACAGCGCGAGCAGATACGCACCGAAAATACCCATCTGTGCGGCCGCTCCGATGAGAATCAACCTCGGCTGCGAAATCAGCGCCGAGAAGTCCGTCATGGCTCCGATGCCGAGGAATATCAGCGGCGGATACCATCCCTGCTTGACACCCTGATACAGGATGTTGAGCACCGAGCCGTCCTCGTACACGCCGATATTGAGCCCCGGGAACATGGGGATATTGCCGACGATCATGCCGAATCCGATCGGCACGAGCAGCATCGGCTCCCACTCCTTCACAATGGCCACCGTGATGAATCCTATACCGATAAGAATCATTACGATGTTCTGCCACGATGCGTTGGCAAATCCCGTGTACTGCCAGAACTGGCTCAGGGAATTGATGATTTGCTCCATTACCTTAGGCTATGGTGACTATTGCGGCTCCTTCAAGGACCGAATCTCCCTTGGCCACGTGGATGGCTGTGACGGTACCGTCCTTCTGGGCGGAAATCTCGTTCTCCATCTTCATGGCTTCGAGGACTGCGACTTTCTGTCCGGCCTTCACCGCCTGGCCTTCCTTGACGGAAACCTCGATGATGACGCCGGGAAGCGGCGAATTGACGGGTTCGCCCTTGCCGGTCGGTGCTGCGGCGGGTGCCGGAGCGGTTGCTGCCACGGGCTCTGTCTTGGCCTCGGGGGCCTTTACGGGTGCAGGTTCGGCGACTGCGGGAGCATTCTCGAGCTCCACGTTGTAGGAGGCGCCGTTGACTGTCACTTCGGCATTCTTGCCGTCAATCTCTCCGATGACTACATCGTAGTCCTTACCGTTGATCCTGAATTTGTACTCTTTCATATCTTGATTCGTTTTTATCTTGGTAAACGTCTGAATGTCTGTGTTTTATCGCTCCACTGCGATACGCCTTCACGGCGAATCGTGATGCGGAACGTCTCCGCATCATGCACCGTCTCCGACAGGTGCAGGTGGAGCGCTAGCGCGATAGCCGCATAGGTGTCGCCACCCTCTTCGAGATCGAGCGCCATTGCTATTGCCGCGGCTATTTCTGCGTCAGGGGTCTGAGACGCCTGTTTGTTACGTGCTATTTTATTGTTATCCTTTTCAGCTTTCTTGCGGGCGCGGCGGTCGAAGAAGAAGTAGAATAGGAACCAGAGGACTGCGAGTGCGCAGAAGACTACGGAGATGGACACCACGGTGAGAATCCAGCCGTAGGGGTCTTTCTCCTTCATTCGATCGGCCTTGGAAACCTCGTCGCCCAGGGTATTGGGAATGCCCGGAGACGGCTCGGTAGGGGAGTGGGTCTCGAATACGAAGCCCTTGGCGTCTACGGGGACCTTGCTCACTGACTTGCCGGCGGGAAGATCGGAAGGAATTGACAGAGAGTCGATTATTGTCCTGCCGTCATTGCTGACAAGGTAGACGGTCTTGCCCGGAGCCAGGGTGATGCCGGCATAGAACGGTCCGTCGGCTCCCCGTCCGCTGGCGTAGATAACCACCGTCTGGCAGGGGCCAATCTGAGTCCGGAGATCACTCTTCGGAATGGGGCTCTTGCGGAGGTCCTTCGGATCGTCCGTGAGGAAGCATCCGCCGAATTTGACGGTGCCCCTTGAGGTGTTGTATATCTCTATCCAGCCGTTCTTTCTCCCGAAATCATCGACGAGCGAAGTCTCACCGGGGACCGCGAGAATCTCGGAAATGATGAGGTCCGAGACATTCTGCGCCCCGAGGGGAATTGCGACGGCCGCGAAGAGAATTGTGATAAAGCGTTTTCTCATAAGGGCAGGTTGTCGTGCTTCTTTGCGGGGATGTCCTGTTTCTTGAGGGCGAGCTGCTCGAGGGCGCGGATGACGCGGAACCTGGTGTTGCGAGGCTCGATGACATCGTCGATATAGCCCTTCTGGGCAGCCTGGTAAGGGTTGGAGAAGAGATCGTCGTATTCTTTCTTCTTCTCTTCGAATATCTTTTTCTTCTCGTCCGGATCCTCGGTGGCCTTGAGATCCTTGGCGTAGAGGATGTTGACTGCGCCGTCGGCACCCATGACCGCGATGTTGGCGGAGGGCCAGGCGTAGTTGAGGTCGCCGCGGAGCTGTTTGCAGCTCATGACGATGTGGGCGCCGCCGTAGGACTTGCGCAGGGACACGGTGACTTTGGGGACCGTGGCCTCGCCGTAAGCGTAAAGGAGCTTGGCACCGTTGGTGATGATGGCGCCGTATTCCTGCTGCGTGCCGCAGAGGAAACCGGGCACGTCGACGAGCGTTACGAGCGGAATGTTGAAAGCGTCGCAGAAGCGGACAAAGCGCGAGGCCTTTCTCGAAGCGTTGATGTCGAGGACGCCAGCGAGCACCTTGGGCTGGTTGGCAACGATACCGACGCTGCGGCCTGCCATGTGGGCGAATCCTACTATTATATTCTTTGCGAACTGCTCGTGGATCTCGAAGAAATCGCCGTCATCGACGATGCTGCGGATCACGTAGTACATGTCGTAAGCCTTGTTGGGATTGTCCGGAATAATGTCGTTGAGGGCATCGTCAACGCGGCTGTAGGGATCGGAGGTCTCCCGGCGGGGAGCCTCTTCCATATTGTTCTGGGGAATGTAGCTGAGGAGCTTCTTGATGGTGGCAAGGCCTTCCTGCTCGTTTTCAGCTGCGAAGTGTGCCACGCCGCTCTTGCTGGCATGGACGGATGCACCGCCCAGGTCCTCCTGGCTGACAACCTCGCCGGTCACTGATTTGACGACTGCGGGGCCTGTCAGGAACATGTAGCTTGTATTCTTCACCATGAGGGTGAAGTCGGTCAGGGCAGGGGAGTAGACTGCTCCACCGGCGCAGGGACCGAATATGCCGCTGATCTGCGGGACGACACCCGACGCGAGGATATTCCTCTCGAATATCTCGCCGAATCCGGCGAGCGAATCGATACCTTCCTGGATACGGGCTCCGCCGCTGTCGTTGAGACCGATGACGGGTGCTCCGGCGCGGACGGCCATGTCCATGATCTTGCAGATCTTTTCCGACATGGTCTTCGACAGGGAACCTCCGTTGACCGTGAAATCCTGGGCGAATACATACACGAGGCGGCCGTCGATGGTGCCGCATCCGGTCACGACGCCGTCGCCGTCGGTATGGGATTTATCCATTCCGAAATTGGCGCAGCGGTGGTGAACGAACATGTCGTATTCTTCAAAGCTGCCTTCGTCGAGAAGGATAGCAAGGCGCTCCCTTGCGGTGAGCTTGCCCTTCTCATGCTGGGCGTCGATGCGTGCCTGCCCGCCGCCGAGACGGGCCTTGGCCCTCCGCTCGACGAGTTTGGATATGTTTTCCTGCTGGATACTCATTTGCTGTATTTTTAAGCCGAAAGCCCCCCACTGACGCTGCGGGAGGCCTCGGAAAAATTCATTGTGTCAATGATTTACTCATCGGACGGTTTAAGGGTGGAGTAGACGTTGGTGACGTCCTCGTCATCCTCGAGCAGTCCTGTGAGTTTGTCAAGAGTCGCTCTCTGCTCGGGAGTGACATCCTTGAGGTCGACGTTGGGGATCCTTTCGAATCCGCCGGAGACCATGTCGTAGCCGCCGTCCTCGATGAATTTCTGGATCTGGCCGTAAGCCGTGTAGTCGCCGTAGATGACGATCTCCTTGGTGACGTTTTCATCTTCGTCCTCCACTTCCTGGGAGAATACCTCGTCAGCGCCGTAGTCGATCAGTTCGAGCTCGAGCTCTTCGATGTCGATGGGCTTGGCGGGATCCTCCTTGAGGCGGAATACGCACTTGTGGTCGAACATGAACGCCACGGAACCGCTGGTGCCGAGGGAGCCTCCGCATTTGGTGAAATAGCTCCTGACATTGGCGACGGTGCGGGTATTGTTGTCGGTAGCGGCCTCCACGAGGTAGGCGATGCCGAACGGGCCGTAGCCTTCGTATACGAGTTCTTTGAAATCGCCCTGGTTTTTCTCAGTGGCCTTCTTGATGGCGCGCTCGATGTTTTCCTTGGGCATTGACTCGTTGCGGGCCTCGGCGAGGAGGGCCCTGAGGCGGGGATTGCCGGTGACTTCGGCTCCGCCCTGCTTGACGGCGATGGTGATCTCCTTTCCAAGTTTGGTGAAGACCTTGGCCATGTGGCCCCAACGCTTCAGTTTGCGTTCCTTGCGGAATTCAAATGCTCTTCCCATAGTTTATTTCGTCTCGAGTTTGGAGATGTAGATGTCGATGCCGGTCTGGGCCTCGTAGGAATCCGGATAGCGGTTCTTGATCTTGCGGTAGGCTTCGAGGGCCTTGTCGTTCTGGCCGAGGGCTTCGTAGACGAGGCCGGCCTTGAAGAGATAGCGGGCGCTGGTGACATTGTCGATCATGTCGGCGGCTTTCATGAAGCCTGCAGCGGCGGAGTCGAGATTGCCGAGCTCTACGTCACAGTCGGCGATGGCCGCGACGGCGGCTGCCTTCATGACGGGATCGTCGGTCTTGTATTTCTCGAGGTGGGCCTTGGCCTCTGCGAAGTTGCCGAGCTGCATTTCAGCTGCGCCGGCATATGCTTCGGCGGCACCGGCCTTCCTTCCGTACTCGTCGATGATGTCGACAAGACCCTGGGCCTTGGTGACGGGATCACCGTGGAGCATGGTTGCGAGGGTGAGGGAGTCAGCCTCGGCGAAACCGGTCTCGTTGACTGCGGCTGTAGCGACTGCTACGGCCTTGCGGGCGGCTTCGCGGCGGGGATTGCGCACGAAGTTGATATAAAGGAATACACCTACTACGATGACGATGGCTGCGATGCCGATGCCATAGATAACTTTTTTGTTCCTGTCAAAGAACTGCTGGAGTTTGGAGACCTCCACTGCGGGCTGCTTGGCCTCCTCTTTTTTCTTGATTGCCATATTGTTGTAATGTTTATATTTGCAAAATTTGCGGGCTCTCTCACGCGCGCGAGCGCCGATTGAGCCTGCAAATTTACAAAAAAAACCTTAAACCCCCAAACCTATTTGAGGACTATCTCTTTAACAGGCTTTTCCTGACCTTTCAGGGGCGTGTAGAGGCTGTCCCCGGCAAGGACCTCATTGATCTTTGCGGCGAGGAGATCCTTCTCATATCCTATCCTCGTGCGAAGCATTGAAGACGATAACGTGATATACAGCTTTCCGTCGCGGTAGTAGCGGCGGAGGGTCTTGTCGCCGAGTCCGCTGACGCTGTCCCATGCCGCGAAAATGCGCCTTGTATTGAGCCTGGAAGTCAGTCCGAGCGTCCGGATCAGGGCGGTGACGGTCTCATCCATTCCCCGGGCCTCCCTGCGGTCAAGCCTTACGTATGGGGACTGTCCGTTCATACATCAATCCTCCGGAATGTCCCTCCGACGGTGTCGAAATAGGCCCTGTCCTCTGTCAGCGCGTCCACTATTCCGCTCAGCCTCACCTTGTTGGAATCGGTGATGAATATCTGTCCGAACTCCTTCCCGGCCACGAGCGCGATGAGATTGGATATTCTCCCCATGTCGAGCTTGTCGAACACGTCGTCGAGGAGCAGCGTCGGAGCGAATCCGTAGCCGTCCTTCATTATCGAGTACTGGGCGAATTTGAGCGCGACGAGGAAGGACTTCTGCTGTCCCTGCGAACCGCATCTTCTCACCGGATACCCATCCATCTCAAACAGGAAATCATCCCTCTGGATACCTGCGGAAGTGTATCGGAGCGCGAGATCCTTGTCCCTCCTGGCTGCCAGGAGCTTGTCCAGCGGCCCGTTTGCGAGGTCGGACTCGTAGCGGATGGACACAGGCTCGTTGCCTCCTGAAATCAGATGGTAGTAGTGCTGGACCACCGGATTGAGCGCCTTTGTAAATGCGGCTCTCGCCGAATGGATGGCCTCAGCCAGCGGCGCCATTCTCGCGTCGAAGACTGCGAGAAGACCTTCGTCCGGCGTGACATTGTCCTTGAGGAGTCGGTTGCGCTGGAGGAGGAGCCGGTTGTAACTCTGGATGGCGGCAAGATACTCGGAATCCATCTGTGAGAGGACGCCGTTGACAAAGCGGCGGCGCTCCTCTCCCGATTCGCTGACCAGCGTGCTGTCGCCCGGGGAGACCATCACTACCGGCAGCGTCCCTATATGCTCCGAAAGCCTTTTCAGCGGCTTGTCGTCGCGGAATACCTTTTTCTCGCCCTCGAGGTTGGCCTTGATGGCAAAGCGCGCCGTGGTCCCGTCCTCCATGGCGAACGTCCCTCCGACGGCAAACGCCTCCTGCCCGTGCCGGACATTGAATTTGTCCGGCACAGGGAAAGCGCTTTTGGTCATCGCGAGGGTGTAGATGGCGTCGAGAAGGTTTGTCTTCCCCTCGCCGTTGTTGCCGCTGATGCAGTTGATGCCTTCCGAGAAACTGAGTTCCTGAAAGGCTATGTTGCGGAAGTCCTGTATTACAAGTCTCTTGAGTGAAGGCATGGCACTGCAAATATACGGAAAAAACGCTTATTCAGTATCGAATTCCTGACGGAACGGCTCCGCGGCAGTCCACGCTTTCCAGCCCGGATCCCCTGTCTTGCAGAATGACGTCCAGGCGTCCAGCATCCTTTCCGACAGTGCGTAATCAGCCTCAGTGAACGGCCGCCAGCTCCTTGCGAGCGTTCCGAAAACGTACCAGAGCTCGGCGGAGTGGAATGCGCCGGGGTCATTCGACGGATCGTCGTCATCGCCGGGGAGATTGCGCTTGAAGAAATAATGGTAAACGGGGGCGCTTCCCAGCGAATCGCGGACCGCGCAGAAACGCTCCACAGGCTCACCCCCGAGGCCGCCAAGGTCTTCGGAATTGTAGCCTATCATATACGGAATGTCGGCGATATTGCCGGCCAGCACCTCTTCTTCAAATGTCGCCTGGATCACTTTGCCGTCGGTGTGGGGCCTCAGCAGCACCCATCCCTTGCCGTCATCCTGATACTTCACCGTCGCCCGGTATATCTCATTCGCCGGCGCAGCGTTCATTGCCGCCAGGTCAGGATAGCCGGCATTGTCCATAATCGCTTTGCCGAGCGAATCGAGGGCCGCCTCGGAATCGTCCCTGACGACAGGCCCCAGTCCGCCTCCGCTCTGGATAATGGCTCCTTTGATAAGGCCTCTGGACAACGGTGACTGCACCAGCGTCATCACGCTCTTGGCACCTGCGCTCTGGCCGAAGACCGTAATCCTGGCGGGATCCCCGCCGAATGCCGCTATGTTGTCGTGCACCCATTTCAAAGCGGCAATCTGGTCAAGAGTGCCGTAATTGCCGGAGGTGCCGTCATTCAGGGCGGAAAGCTCCGGATGGGTGAGGAATCCGAGCACGCCGAGCCTGTAGTTGATTGTCACGAGAATGACGCCGCGCTTTGCCCACGCCTCGCCGTCCATGGTGACCTCGTATCCATAGCCGTTGAGGTAGGCCCCGCCGTGGATCCACATAGCTACAGGCAGTGCCGCCTCGGGATGTCCGACAGCCTCGTCTGGCACCCACACGTTGAGGTAGAGGCAGTCTTCACTTTCCTCCGGCGTACCCTGCCAGTAGAATTCGTCTCCGTAGAATGTCCCCGGCTTGTTTCCGGGCTGCGGTGCAATGGGACCGAACTTGTCGCACACCATGACCCCATCCCATGGAACTACGGGCTGAGGTGCCTTCCATCTCAATTCGCCGACAGGCGGCGCTGCATACGGGATGCCCCTGAAAACGGTGACTCCGGGAGAGGAAGAAGGGACGCCTCTGACGAGGCCCCCTTCGATACGGATCACTCCGCTTTCCTTTCCGCAACCTGCCAGGACAATGGCCAGGATGGCGAATAAGAGTCGTTTCATATATTATTGAAATAGCAGAGGCAGGAATTCGGCGAGGTATTGACGCCAGTTGCGCCAGATGTGGCCGCCTTCGGATTCGACGTAGGTGTAGGGATAACCGGCGGCGTCGAGTTTGGCGCGGAATTCGGCGTTGGAGCCGTAGAGGAAGTCGGTCTTGCCGATGCCGATCCAGAGGAGTTTGGGCTTCTTGGAGAAGTACTTGGCGAGCTTGGCGTCGACATCCTGGTACATCGGGCTGACGGAAGGATCAGTCACGCCGACAGCGGCGGAGAACATTCCGGAATAGTCGAACCAGTCAGGATAGTTGATGCTGAGATACAGGGCGTGGAATCCGCCCATGGACAGGCCGCAGATGGCCCTGGACTGCTTCTTGGCGATGGTCCTGTAGTGGGTGTCGATGAATTTGACGATTTCCGGGAACGAGGTCTCGAAGCTGCCTTCCATGGTCTGAGGGAGATTCATAGAGGGGTGGAAATAGTCGAATGAATTCTCCAGCGGAGCGGCCTCTACTGCGATGTTGCCGTTGGTGAATACGGCGATCATTGGTTTGGCCTTGCCGGTGGCGATGAGGTTGTCGAGAATCTGTGCTGCGCGGCCCTGGGTTACCCATGCATCCTCGTCACCGCCCATGCCGTGGAGGATGTAGACGACGGGATATCTGGTCTTGGAATCCTCATAGCCCGCGGGGGTGTAGACTGTCATACGGCGGTCAAGTCCGGCCTCGTCGCTGTGGTACCATACTTTGGAAACGGTGCCGTGGGGGACCGGATGGACGGCGTAGAGATAGCTGGTCTCCCCGATCTTGGGGACGAGGAGCACGCTGGTGAGCGTCGCCACGTCGCGGTTGACCCAAACATTATTGGGATCGATCACCGTGAGGCCGTCGACGATGAAGGTGTAGTTGTAGAATTCACCGGGGACGGGGAAATCCGTGGTGTACTCCCACATACCGCCGGGCTGTTCTTTGAGGTCGCGGACGCCGGGAGCGTCAATCACCATCTTGCGGTCGCCGAGGCGGACCTCTTTCTTCTCAGTGGGAAGGAAATCGCCGGTCACCTGGACCTTGGATGCCTTGGGAGCCACGAAACGGAACGTGACGGTCCCGTCTTCGTTGATAAGAGGGGTCTGGACGTTGCCGCCGCCCCAAAGAGCCTGCTGCGCGAATGCGTTGAGGGACAACATTGCTGTAAAGATAACGAGAAGAGCCTTTTTCATGATAGTGTCGCTTAAGAATACTTATATTGCAAAGATACACTATTATTAATAAAAGACAAGAGATTATGCTTGGATTTGACGCTTGAAGTGAGTATATTTGAGAACAATTTCAGAGCCCGCGATGAAAGTCGTTGCCGACAGTGCGATACCCTTCCTGAAGGGAGTGCTTGAGCCCTATGCCGAGGTGGTCTACCTCGGCGGCGCCGCCATCACCCGCCGTGACCTCGCCGACGCCGACATCCTCATCACCCGCACCCGCACCCGCTGCGATGCCGCCCTTCTTGACGGCACCCCCGTCAAACTCATCGCCACCGCCACCATCGGCACCGACCACATCGACCTCCCGTACTGCCACACCCACGGCATCACCGTCACCAGCGCCGCCGGCTGCAACTCCCTCGCCGTCGCCGACTACGTAGTTTCAGCAATTTCGTTTTTATGTAGGGACGGATGTGACTATGCCGAACCCATGGCCGCCCGTGGCCATGTGAACGGGCCTAATAGTGAGCGAAGCGAAGGTTTGGCATGGTTACATCCGTCCCGGAAGATACTGACTATTGGTATTGTCGGAGTTGGACATGTGGGGTCGGAGGTGGAGAGGTTGTGCCGTGCTGCGGGGTGGAATGTGCTCTGTTGTGATCCGCCGAGGGCCGAAAAGGAGGGAGAGTTTGGCTTCTGCAGTTTGGATTTTTTGTTGGCGAATTCTGACGTGGTGACGCTGCATGTGCCGCTGGATGATTCTACGAGGGGGATGGCTGATGAGGGGTTTTTCGGAAAGATGAGGGAGGGGGCGATGTTTGTGAATGCTTCTAGGGGGGAGGTTGTGGACGAGGGGGCGTTGAAGAGGGCTGCGGGGAGACTTGGGGCGATCGTAATTGACACTTGGTGCCGTGAGCCGGATATTGACCGGGAACTGCTTGAGGTGGCGGCGATTGCGACGCCGCATATTGCGGGGTATTCGGTGCAGGGGAAGATGAATGGGACTGCGGCGGTTGTTAGGGCGGTAGCGCGACTGCTTGGGGCGAAAGAGCTGGAGGGGTTCCGGCCGGAAGGGTGGAGGGAGCCTGAGAAGGTGCTGCTATCGGAAATTCCGGAAAAATATCCTATATTCGCGGATGATGCGATGCTGAGGGGAGCGCCCGAGCGATTTGAGAGTCTTCGCACCGCCTACAAGCTGAGAGACGAATTCTACATTTAAAACTATAGCTATGTTTAGCAAGAATGACCTTCAACAGATTGCCGCAAGAGGCAATTCGGTAAACGAAATCGACAAGCAGCTGGAGCACTTCCGCAGCGGTTTTCCCTGGATGAAGATTGTCGGCCCGGCGACACCGGAGCGCGGAATTCTCGTCCTGACGGAAGGCGAGGCCGACGAGGCGGTCAAGTATTATGACTCCGCCGCCATCGCAGGGAAGTGCAAATTCGTCCCTGCATCCGGCGCGGCGTCGCGCATGTTCAAGGACATGTTCGCCGGCCTGAAGACGCTGGAGGACGGCGCGGATCTGGCCCCGGACGCACCCGGAGCCAAGCTGGCCAGGGAGATTGAGCGCTTTGCATTCTATACTCCGGAGATGTTCGGGAAGCCCGAGGACAGCGCTGCATTCCGCAAGAAAGCCCTCTCGCTCATGCTCGGCAAGGAGGGGCTGGGCTACGGCAGTTCGCCGAAAGGCGTAATCAAATTCCACCGCTATGCCGATGAGGTCAGGACGGCTATCGCCGAACATCTGGTCGAAGCCCAGGAATACATGCGCAACGCCGACGGCACATGCGATCTCGTAGTCACGATTTCCCCGGAGCACAAGGCCCTTTTCGAGGCCGCCCTCGCCGAGGTGAAAGACAAGTTCGAAAAACGCTACGGAGTGCGCTACAACGTCACTTTCACCTATCAGGACAAGGCTACGGACACCATCGCGGTTGACGACAAGAACAAACCCTTCAGGACCGATGCCGGAGAGCTTCTCTTCCGCCCGGCCGGTCATGGCGCCCTGATCCATAATCTCAACAAGGTGGACGCCGAAGTGGTCTCCATCAAGAATATCGACAACGTGGCTCACGAAAAGCTTCTCCCCGTGACCGCCAGGTACAAGAAAGTGCTTCTCGGCGAGGCCCTGATGCTCCGCGACCGCATCTTCTCTTATCTCCGCCGCTTCGACGAGCTGAAAGGCCCCGATACCCCCGAAGCCGTCCAGCTGGCCAACGAAGTCGAATCATTCCTCGACAAGGTCCTCTGCATCCAGATGCCTCTCGCACGCAGCGAAGCCGAGCGCCAGCAGATGCTCCGCGCCAAACTCGATCGCCCTATCCGCGTCTGCGGAATGGTCAAGAACGAAGGCGAGCCCGGAGGCGGCCCCTTCATCATCGCCGGCAAGGACGGAGCCACTTCGCTCCAGATCCTCGAAAGCGTACAGGTCAACAAGGAAGACAAAGGCTCTATGGACGCCATGAAACGAGCCACCCACTTCAATCCCGTCGACCTCGTATGCTGCCTCAAGGGTTACAAGGGCGAAAAATTCGACCTCCCCGCCCATGTGGACGAAGAGGCCGGATTCATCTCCTCCAAGAGTTTTGAGGGCAGGGAACTCAAGGCTCTCGAGCTCCCCGGACTGTGGAACGGCGCCATGAGCGACTGGAACACCCTGTTCGTCGAAGTCCCTCTCGAGACCTTCAATCCGGTCAAGGTCGTCCTCGACCTGCTGCGCCCCGCCCACCAGGGCTAGGAATATACTTCTTCCGCCATTCGCCGGGTGTATACCCGGTGTATAGGTGGAACTGACGGCTGAAATTGCCTTTTTCAAATCCGGTGAGATAGCCGATCCGGTAAATGTGGAGGCCGGGCTCCCTGAGAAGCAGGAGCTTGGCCTCTTCTATGCGCAGGCGGGTCCTCCACGATCGGAAATCTTCTCCGATTACATCCTTGAAATAGCTACGGAGTGTCGCGCTGTCAGTTCCCAGACGAAGTGCGGTAGCATTGAAATCTTCGGGAAGGAGGTAGCATTTGTCTTCCAGATAGCTTTCGAGCCGTGTGTCAATCGGCCCGAACGAGGGAGCCCTTCTCCTCCGCCGGAAAAAGTGTCTGAAGATTTGCATTTATCTCCCCGGAATGAGGGATGAAGGATCCGGCATGCCGAGATCTTCTAGGGCCGGCATTCGCCAGGAATAGATGGACTGGCGGAGAACCAGCTGTCCCTCCTCAATGCCGTACCGGGCAGCCTCCTCGATGATTTTCTGCCTGTCTGTCTCTGTCAGCTGGTCGCCGATGACGGTGATTTCGACCTTCCTGCCGTCGTCCTTGAAGATGCGGTAGTTGTCGAGGATGAACACGTTGCCTATCTTTTCGTTCTCATCGAGGAATTTGCGGACATCCTGTTCGAAATTGTTGTCCTTAACCATCGAAACGGCACTCACTATGCTGGGAATGATAAAGAGCACGAGAAGCACCCTCGTGATAATCTTGCTGGTGGTGCTGGATGCCTTTTCGGCGCCCTCGGCGGCGCTGGGGAAGCGAAGAAGCTTGACCCCGGCGTAAGTGGCGAGGATGATGAATACGCTGTTGATGAGGAACAGGTACATCGCGCCGAAGAAAAACTTGCCCTGGAGCGTCGCCAGGCCGAATCCTGCGGTGCAGAGAGGCGGCATGAGAGCAGTCGCGATCGCTACTCCGGAAAGCACTGTCCCGCGCTCCTTGCGGCAGTTTTCGAGAATGCCTGCGGCTCCGCCGAAGAATGCTATTATGACGTCATAGATAGTCGGGCTCGTCCTGGCCAGCAGCTCCGAGGGGTTGTAGAGCCTGAGCGGGGAAATGAGAAAATACAGCGCAGAGACCACTACGGCAATGGTCACCATCAGGATCAGGTTCCTAAGTGCGGCCCTGAGGAGTCTGGTGTCATAGGTCCCGATCGAGAGCCCGATACCGACAATAGGCCCCATCACCGGGGAGACAAGCATCGCACCGATGATGACGGCTACCGAATTGACGTTGAGGCCTACCGACGCGAGAACTATTGCGAACGCCAGAATCCACACATTGGGTCCGCGGAACCAGATCGCGTCCTTGATACGGCGCGATGCATCCTGAATGTCGAGGTATCCTCTCAGGCTGGTTATGCGACCCAAAATGCCCATACACTTATCTGCGGAAGGCTTTCATGCGGTCCTGGAGATTGCCGGTCATGGTGGCCTTCATCATCTTCCTGGTACCTTCGAACTGCTTGAGAAGCCGGTTGACCTCGGGGAGGGAAGTGCCGCTTCCGTCGGCAATCCTCTTGCGGCGGCTGCCGTTGATGATGTCCGGATGCGCCCTCTCCTCAGGCGTCATGGAGAGAATGATGGCCTCCACGCCCTTGAACGAGCTGTTGTCTATGTCGACATCCTTGATAGCCTTGCCGACGCCCGGAATCATTCCGGCGAGATCCTTGATATTGCCCATCTTCTTGACCTGCTGGATCTGCTCGTAGAAGTCCCAGAGGTCGAATTTATTCTTGGCCAGCTTTTTCTTCAGCTCGCGGGCCTGCTTCTCGTCAAACTGCTCCTGGGCCTTTTCGACGAGGGAAACGACGTCACCCATGCCGAGGATGCGGTCAGCTATACGGTCGGGGTGGAATACGTCCAGCGCCTCGGGCTTTTCTCCCGTGGAGACGAATTTGATCGGCTTGCCGACCACGTACTTGATAGACAGCGCTGCACCGCCCCTGGTGTCACCGTCCATCTTGGTGAGGACGACTCCGTCGAAATCGAGCCTGTCGTTGAATATGCGCGCGGTCTCGACTGCATCCTGACCCGTCATGGCGTCTACGACGAACAGCGTCTCGGTAGGCTTCACAGCCCTGTGGAGAGCCGAAATCTCGTCCATCAGCTCGTCGTCCACAGCGAGGCGGCCGGCGGTATCGATGATGACGACGGAATATCCTTCTGCCTTGGCCTTGCGAATTGCATTCTCCGCTATGCGGATGGGGTCCTTGATGCCCTCTTCTGTATAAACGGGGACGTTTACGGCCTCTCCGAGCACTTTCAGCTGCTCGATGGCGGCAGGACGGAAGGTGTCGCATGCTGCGAGCAGGACCTTCATCCCCTTCTTGCTCTTGACGTGAAGGGCGAGCTTGGCGGAGAATGTGGTCTTACCGCTACCGTTGAGGCCGGCGACGAGGACTATGCCGGGATTGCCTTTGACGTTGATGTCCTGGGAGGTCGAGCCCATGAATTCGACGAGTTCGTCGTGGACTATCTTGACCATCATCTGCTGCGGGCGTACCGCAGTGAGGACATTGGCACCGATAGCCTTGTCCTTGACTGTATTGCAGAATTCCTTTGCGACCTTGTAGCTGACGTCGGCGTCGAGGAGGGCCTTGCGGATGTCCTTGACAGTCTCAGCCACGTTGATTTCGGTGATGCGTCCCTGGCCGCGGAGGATCTTGAATGAGCGTTCTAGCCTTTCGCTCAGATTTTCAAACATAGACGATATTTTATTAACTCACAAAGATAGCATTTATTTTTCAATCCGCCGTTTTTTGCCTATTTTTGCGTTGCAAAATATATCTCCCATGAAGTTCCGCAGCATCCTTTTCCCTCTCGCCCTCACCGGGCTGTTTGCATGTACCCGCCTGCAGGACGGAAAGTACACCCTGGTAGTTCTTACGATGAATGACGTCCATGGCGCCTGGTTTGATTCGTCGTATGTCGACGGCAAGGTTAAAGAGTCGCTGTTCGCTGTGAATTACTACGTGGACAGCGTCAGGAGGGCAGAAGGAGCGGACCACGTCATCCTCCTGGATGCCGGAGACTGCCTGCAGGGAGACAACGCCGCCTATTATTATAATTATGTAGATACCAAGTCACCGCACCTCTATCCGCGACTCATGGAATATATGAAATGCGACGCTGTGGCTATAGGCAACCATGACATAGAGGCCGGCCACCCGGTGTACGACCGCGTGGCAAAGGAACTCAAGGAGCGCGGCATAGACATGCTCGGCGGCAATTACATCAGGAATGACGACGGAAAGCCTTATTTCCCCTTGTACAGGATAGTGAATCGCGCGGGTCTCAGAGTTGCAATCATGGGTTACGGCAATGCAAATATCAAAGCCTGGCTCTCGGAAGACGTGTGGGAAGGAATGCACTTCGAGCGCATCGCCGAAGTGATCCAGAAGGATGTGGATAGCATAAAGGCCCGTGAAAAACCAGACGTCGTCATCGCCGTGATGCATACCGCCAGCGGACTCGGTGACGGGACGATTGCAGAATCCGAGGCCCTGGATGTGCTCAATAGTGTCCGGGGTGTGGATTTCGTCATCTGCGGACATGACCACAAGCCGTATGTCGAGACGCGGGACACCTGCGCCCTTATCAACACCGGCAGCCGCAGCCGCTTTGTCGGATACGGCCGCCTGGAGCTCGAAGTCAAGGACGGGGATATCGTCTCCAGATCATACGAAGCCAAGCTTATTCCGGTCAATCCCAGAAAGGCGGACCCGGCGATGAAGGAGCATTTCAAGGGCGAATTTGAGGCTGTCAAGGCCTTTACCCTCAGGGAGATGGGTGTACTGATGGACGATTTCGTCACCAGGGATTCTTATCTAGGGATGTGCCCGTACATCGATTTCATCCATTACGTCGAGTTGGTTTCAACTGGAGCGGACATATCTTTCGCAGCACCTCTGACCTACGACGGCAGGACCGATGCCGGCACGTTGATCTACAACGACCTTTTCACAATTTACCCTTACGAAAACCAGCTTTACAAGGTGCCCATGACAGGGCGCCAGGTGCGGGAGTACCTCGAGAGGAGCTATGACGATTGGATCCAGAATCCTTCCGAAGGTCATGTGCTGAAGATCGTCCGTCGCGATGATCCGCGCAACAGCCAGAAGAGCTGGTCATTCTCCGCCAGAAGCTACAATTTCGATTCGGCGGGAGGCCTCTTCTACACGGTCGACGTAACAAAACCACGCGGTCAGCGTGTTTCCATAGCCTCGATGGCCGACGGTACCCCGTTCGACGAGGACCGTACATACACGGTCGCCATGACCTCATACCGCGCCAATGGCGGAGGTGACCTCCTGAAGGAAGGTGCCGGCATCGAGGATGCGGCTCCCATCATCATCGAGCGCTATCCTGAGATCCGCAGTCTGATCTATGATTACCTGCTGAAAGAAAAAGTGATCGATCCAGGAGTAACAAGCGATCCCGGGGTCATCGGCCGCTGGAAATTCGTCCCTGAGAACGTGGCAGGACCTGCCATGGAAAGGGATCTCGATCTACTCTTTCCCTAAAACAAGCATCTTCAAGTGGCGATGTTCGCCGACAACCCAGAGGATGTCACCCTCTTCAAACGGGGTCGTGACGTCAGGGGAGAAGAGCGTGCCGTCCGACTTCTCAATACCCGCGAGGATGCAGTGGTACTTGTTTCGAAGGCCGCTCTCGCGAAGGCTCTTCCCTTTGAGTGACGAATTTTCCCCGACGGTGATGCGGGTAATCTGCATCTCGCTTTCGATATAAGCGGTATCGTCTGCCGGAGTGCTGCTCTCTGCGATGATCCTGCCGAATGCCTCCAACTCGCTGTCTGAAGCGAATACCTGGATCCTGTCCTGAGGGTAGATGCGGTCGGCAGCCTTGGGGATGTTGATGCGGACGTTGCCCCTAAGGATCGACACCACATGCACCCCGTACTTCTTGCCGAAATCGAGGTCCTGCAGCGTATGTCCCGCCCAAGGCGAATCAGCCGGAATGTCAAAATCCGCCAGGTGAAGGTCCTTTGAAAGCAGCTTGGAAGCGTATTCGGGCTTCTTTTCGCCCTTGTATTCGGCTTCGAGCTCCCTGGAGCGGAGATTGTCGAGGAATGTCTTCTCGATCCTTGCCGAAGTACGCTGGAGACGGCGCATCATGAGAATTGCAATCCCGAGCACAAGTGCGACGACAAACAGCACACCCACCGACAGGCTAAGCAGCTTCTCCAGTACGTAGAAGACGAATGCCATCGCGATGAAAAAGCGCAATACGCGGGTTGCGACGAGGGGTGCCCTGTTGCCCGGACTCTCGTTCCAGAGGGCCAGGAACAATCCTGCCTTGCCGTTCTTGATCATGATTGCCCGGAGGAATGGTGACAGCACCACGATCGTGACAGCCGCGGTCGCCAGATTGCCCCACTTGAGCCCCAGCCATTCGGCCATCACGGGCTGCAGGAAGTGCAGCGACAGGAACGTAATCGCGACGCAGATAATGGTGTAGACTATCGTCGAAAGGATGATTGAGCTGAGGAATTCCTTCCACCGGCTCTTCTCCGTGCTGGCCGGAGAACTGCCGGATGCATACCTGTCGAGGAATGCCATCCACTTGTCCGGAAGATGCCGGGACACGAAACCATACGCCGGCTCCGACAGCCGGATCATGTACGGCGTTACGAAAATTGTGATGACGGAGACCGCGACGACTATAGGATACAGGAAGTGGTCGGTGACTCCGAGTGTCACTCCGAGTGAAGCAATGATGAATGCGAATTCGCCGATCTGCGTCAGCGAGAAGCCGCTTTGCATGGCGGTCTTGAGAGGCTGGCCGGAAAGGAGCACGCCCACGGTGCCGAAAAACATCTGTCCGAGGATGACAGCAAGGGTAATCGCCACGATGGGCCACGCGTACTGGACAATCATCGACGGGTCGACCATCATGCCGACCGACACGAAGAATATGGCCCCGAAGAGGTCCTTGACCGGTTTTACCAGCCTGTCGATCTTCTCTGCCTCCACCGTCTCGGCGAGTATGGAGCCCATGATGAAGGCGCCGAATGCCGCCGAGAATCCGGTCTTTGCCGCGACCACCACCATTCCGAAGCAGAGTCCGAGAGCGACCACCAGGAGGGTCTCTTCGTTCATCAGCTTTTTCATCTTCCTCAGTATGAGGGGAATGAGATATATTCCGACGGTAAACCAGAGAATCAGGAAGAATACCAGTTTGCCTATGCTCCAGATGAGCTCTTTGCCCTCGAAGGAACTGCTGACTGCCATGGTCGACAGCACGACCATGAGCACGACTGCCAGAATATCCTCCAAAATGAGGATGGAGAGCACCAGGGAGGCGAATTTCTTATTCTTCAGCCCCAGGTCGTCGAAGGCCTTGTATATGATGGTCGTCGAGGACATCGCAATCATTCCTCCGAGGAATATCGCGTCCATCCTTTTCCAGCCGAATGACGAGCCCACCGTGTATCCGAGGAATATCATTCCGAATATGATGGTCAGCGCCGCGATGATGGCCGGTCCTCCGACCTTCACGATCTTCTTGATGCTGAATTCGAGGCCGAGGGAGAAGAGAAGGAATATGACGCCGATGTCGGCCCAGATATGGATCGAGGCCGAATCAATCACCGAGGGCGTCCACGAAAAATGTGGGCTGCAGATGAATCCGGCGACGATATATCCAAGGACGAGGGGCTGTCCCAGTTTCTTGAAAATGAGCGTCATGATGCCGGCCGATACGAGTATCAGCGCAAGGTCGGCGATTAGGGGAGCAAGTTCTGACATGGCTTATTTCTGCTGGAAAGCCCGGAGGCCGCTGTCGAGGAATGAGACGAATCCGTCTATGTCAAGTCCATATCCGCGGACCGGCGAGATGGGATTGCCTTCGCTGTCGAGGATGATATAATTAGGCTGAGCATTGACGCCGAATCGGTCTTTGACGTAGCGGGCGTTGATGGAGCCGAGTTCGGTGAGTACCTTGCCATTATCGAGCGTAACCTGCTCTTCCTTAGGTACTTCCTTGTGGATGTCGACGTAGAGGGCGACGATGACGAAATCGTCGCGGAGGCGTCTCAGCACCTCGGGATCGCTCCATACGCGGCTCTCCATTTCACGGCAGTTGGTGCATGCCTTGCCCGTGATGTCGAGGAATATGGGTTTGCCTTCGGCCTTTGACGCTTCCATGCCTTCCTCCAGGGTGAACCAGCCGTTGAGGCCGTGAGGGAGGGTGAGGCCGTATTTGTCGCCGTATTCATTCGCCGCAGGCGCTGTATTGCCCTGGGGTGCGTATGCTCCGATCACGAAGTCCTGGGTCTCGATGGGCGGCAGATAACCGGAAAGGGCCTTGAGAGGCGCTCCCCACATGCCCGGGATCATATATACGACGAATGAGAACACGGTGATGGCGAGCCCCAGCCTGAAGACGCCGATGTGCTCCACGGGACTGTCGTTCTTGAAGCGGATCTTGCCGAGGAGGTAGAATCCGAGCAGCGAGAAGGTTACAATCCAGATGGCGAGGTAGACCTCCCTGTCCAGCAGCCCCCAGCCGTAAGCTTGGTCAGCCGTCGAGAGGAATTTGAAGCCGAGGGCGATCTCGATGAAGCCCAGGACTACCTTTACGGAATTCATCCAGGAGCCGCTCTTGAGCTTTTTCAGCAGGGTGGGGAAGAGGGCGAACAGAGTGAACGGCAGGGCGAATGCCACCGAGAAGGCGAGCATAGTCACCATCGGCACCCAGAACTGTCCCTGGGTGGATTTGATGAGGACCGTGCCGACGATGGGACCGGTGCAGGAGAATGACACCAGCACGAGGGTCAGAGCCATGAAAAAGACTCCTGCAAGGCCTTTGCTGTCGGATTTCTTGTCGCTCCGGTTGACTATGGAGGAGGGGAGGGTGAGCTCGAACGCCCCGAAGAAGGAGGCGGCGAACACCATGAATACGAGGAAGAAGATGATGTTGGGCAGCCAGTGCGTTGCGAGCCAGTTGAATATGTCGGCAGTCACGGCGTCACCGCCGATGATCCGCGTCAGTAGCACTATTACCGATATGGGCACAGTGTACAGCAGTACGATAAACAGGCCGTACATGAAGGCCTTGAACCGACCCGCCGCCGGCGAAGATGATCCCTTGAGGAAGAATGACACCGTCATCGGCACCATGGGGAACACGCAAGGCGTAAGCAGCATCGCCAGTCCCCAAAGAATCGCCTCCAGAATCAGCGCCCACAGACTCCCGTCGGTGCTGTCATCAGGTGCACCGCCATTGGTATTCAGGGCTTGCTGAGAAATCTCTGCGGGGAATACGACCTCAAAGTCGGCATTCTCCGGCATGGCGCAGGTGGTGTCGTTGCATGCCTGCCAGCGGATGGTGAAAGTGGCCGGCGTTTCGCCCTCGGGAAGGGATACTTCCTGTGTGAGAATGACGTCACCCTCCATTTGGAGCGGCGCGCTCACTGAAACTCCGTCGCCCTTGACCTTGACGGTGGTCGGGCTGTCCGGATCGTCGGGCGAATAGATGTGCCAGCCATCGGCCACCTCGCCCCGGGCTGTGATGACACCGCTGGTAGCGGAAGTGCGCTCGACAGAGACGTCCCAGGAGACAGTGACGTCCGGAGCCATGCTCTGGGCCGCTGCGCCCGTCGCGAGGGCGAAGGACAGGAGGGCGGCTAGGACAGTTCTTACTGTTCTCATATTATTTTGCGTAAGCTACGCTGCGGGTTTCACGAATGACGGTGATTTTGACCTGGCCGGGATAGGTCATCTCGTCCTGAATCTTCTTGGCAATCTCTCCGGAGAGGGATGCGGCTTTTTCATCGGTCACTTCTTCGGCTCCGACAATGACGCGGAGCTCCCTGCCGGCCTGGATGGCGTAAGCCTTTGTGACGCCTTCGTACGACTGGGCGAGGTCTTCCATGCCTTTGAGACGCTTGATGTAGGATTCGATGACTTCGCGGCGGGCGCCGGGACGTGCACCGGAAATGGCGTCGCCGACAAGGACGATGGGGGCGATGAGCGAAGTCATCTCGGTCTCCTCGTGGTGGGCGCCGATGGCGTTGCAGATGTCGGGACGCTCCTTGTACTGCTCGGCGAGTTTCATACCGAGAAGGGCGTGAGGCAGGTCGGGATCCTCGTCGGATACCTTTCCGATATCGTGGAGAAGGCCTGCGCGTTTGGCGATCTTGGGGTTGAGGCCAAGTTCGGAAGCCATTATGGCGCAGATATTTGCGACCTCGCGGGAGTGCTGAAGGAGGTTCTGTCCGTAGGACGAACGGTATTTCATCCTGCCGATGAGCTTGACGAGCTCGATGTTCATCCCGTGGATGCCGAGGTCGATGCAGGTGCGCTTGCCGGTCTCGAGGATCTCGTCGTCAAGCTGCTTCTGGACCTTTGCGACCACTTCCTCGATGCGTGCCGGATGGATGCGGCCATCGACAACCAGCTGATGGAGAGCCAGGCGGGCGACCTCCCTGCGGACAGGGTCGAATGCCGACAGCATGATGGCGTCGGGCGTATCGTCAACGACTATTTCGACTCCGGTCGCAGCCTCGAGAGCGCGGATATTGCGGCCCTCACGGCCGATGATGCGGCCCTTGATCTCGTCATTGTCGATAGGGAAAGTGGTGACGGCATTTTCGATGGCCGTCTCAGTGGCAGTACGCTGGATAGTATTGATAACTATGCGCTTGGCTTCCTTGGAAGCGTTGAGGCGGGCCTCGTCGAGGGTGTCGTTGATATAGGCCTGGGCCTCGCTGCGGGCCTCTGCCTTCATGTTCTCTACGAGCATCTGCTTGGCCTCCTCTGCGCTCATACCGGCGATCTCTTCAATCTGGCGATTGGCGCGAGCCTGTAGTGCCTCGCATTCCTCAACCTTTCTCTGGAGATTGTCCTCCCTGGCCTTGAGGCTCTGGAGACGGGAGTCGGCTTCCTTCTGCTTTTTCTGGAGGTCTGCGGCCTGGTCCCTGAGGGAACTCTCCTTGTTGCGGAATTCGTTTTCCTTTTCGCGGAAACGCTCGTTGCGCTCACTGACCATGCGGTCGTGTTCGCTCTTGAGGCTGAGATATTTCTCCTTGGCCTGGAGAATCTTTTCCTGTTTGATTTTCTCGCCTTCGAGCTCGGCCTTTTCGATGATTTCTTCTCCACGGCCCTTGAGACTGGCCCGGTGGATGAGTATGTATGCGACAAGTGCCACGGCGGCCCCTGCGATTATACCGATTGTGAGTGATAATAAATCCATTTGTATATATATTAATGTGTTGTCAAACAATAAAATACGGCGGCTTCCATCAGCGAGGAAGCTGCCGCTTGAAAATAAAGCCGCCGGTTGGCTCTACGGAAAATCTTGATGTCAAGATTTGAGGCCCGACCGGTTCGGAGATCCTCCGAATTTTAATGAGGCCTGTCTTTCCCGGTCTGAGGTTGCTCGGTACGGATTAAGTACGTTGATTTCAGAGAGGGGTGTCCGGCGGCTATTTTGTTTTGTCGAGGTATCTGTCCAAATCTCCGACAAGGGTGCTCGTCTCCTTTTCGGCCTTTTCGAGAGCGCGGGCGCGCGAAATGCCCGCCACTGCCTCCGTAAGGGCGACGAACGAGAGGATGTCAGTCAGGCTCTTGCCGGGGAATTTGGCCAGATTGGCCGCAATCTTGCGGTTGAGGCCGGCCGCGGCGATGCGGATGAGCTCCTCGTCCTCCGGGGATGTGGCCCTGAGGACGAATTCGCGTTCCGCGATTTTGACTGTGATCCTTTGTTCCATCGTGTCAGCTTTCAAGGAGTTTGATGCACTTGTCGATGTCTTTTATCATTTTGGCTATCCTGGCCTTGGCCTCGGAATTGTCGGAGGCTGGGGCCACGAAAGCTTCTTTGAGTTTCAGATTGGCGATTTGCCCGTCAAGTTCGGCAATTTGCTTCCTGTAGTCGTCATTTTCAGCGGCTAAGGCCTCGAGACGCTGGCGGAGCGACTGATTCTCAGCCCTCTCCGTTTCGTAGAGGGCTATGAGCTGCTCAATCCTTGACTGTACGGCTTCAAGCATGGCTTAGGTTGACGACGTCTGCAAAGTTAGTGTTTTTTTCAGAATTCTTCGTTATCGGGGGCGGAGAATTCGTCTTTTTCGCGGTATTCGCGGATGGGTTCGCCGTGGAGGCATTCCTGCTTGATGTATTCCACTGCTTCTGCCAGGCCTTCGGCGAATTTGTCAAAGTCTTCCTTGTAGAGGAAGATCTTGTGCTTGTCGTAGGAGAAGGTGCCGTCCCTCTCGGTGCGCTTCTTGCTTTCGGTGATGGTGAGGTAGAAGTCGTTGCCTCCCTTGGTGGTCTTTACGTCGAAGAAATATGTGCGTTTGCCGGCCCTTACAGGCTTGGAATAGACGTCTTCGCCGGTGCGTTCCCCTCCGCGGGGATAATCATAACGATCATTATACATAGTGCGTGTATCCATTTATTTTCACAAAAATAATGAAAATTCTGACAATTGCGCTATCTTTGCATAAATTTTTGTTTGAAATATGCTCAACCGGAGAATCCTAAGAGTAAAGGTCTTCAAGGTCCTCTATGCCGCATCCTGCGACCGTTCGGTAACGCTCAAGGAAGCGCTCGCCGGGCTCGACGCCTCGGTGGAGGCCTCCAGGGACCTGTACCTGTACCTTCTGGCCCTTATTCCCCCCGTTACAGCGGAGGCCGGCCGCCGCATTGCCGCGGCCAGGGGAAAGTTCAATCCGACAGAGGAGGATCTCCATCCCAATACCAAGTTTGCGGACAATGCCATCGCGCCGCTTCTCGCCTCCGATCCAGATTTCGAAAAGCTTCTTTCCAGGAAAAAGCTCTCCTGGGACCAGGACGACGTGCTTGTCGGCAGGCTCCTGGACGCTCTCCAGGCATCCCCGGCATACGCGAAATACATGTCCGACCCGGGCCGCAGCATTGCTGCCGACGCCGCTCTGTTCTCGGATTTCTTCGTCAACGTCGCGGGAGAGGATCCCGGCCTTGACGTTATTCTCGAAGAGAGGGGCATCTGCTGGGCTGACGAGATTGATTACGTGCTCAGCTGCTGCGCCAGGGGCGTTACGAGGCTTGCGCGTGAGAAGCGTTTCAACCTCCCTCCGCTGTACAACAGCGAGATTCTCGCCGCTTCCGGACAGAAGGTCGACGACGACCGCAAATTCGCCAGGACTCTGATCACTGCGGCCATGGCAGGGATGGACCGCTACAACGCACTTATCGCCGACAGCGTCCGAAAGTGGGATTCCGACAGGCTCTATCTTCCCGACCTGGTCCTCATCGCCCTGGGCCTCGCCGAGGCTGAGTCGGTCCCGGGCATCCCCCTCAGGGTTACCATCAATGAATACGTTGACATCGCTTCTTCGTTCGGCACCCCGAAGAGCAGCCTTTTCGTCAACGGCCTTCTCGACCGCCTCATCGGCGATCTCAAGCAGCAGGGCGCCATCAAGGACAAACAGGACAAATAATTCAAAATCAATATGAATACATTCTATCTTCTCGACAACGAGGCAGCAGTCCAGCAGACTGCACAGACAGTACAGGAAACCGTACAGACCGAAGTTCAGTCCACCCAGACGACCCAGGCCGTCACCGAGCAGCCGGATCCCGCCAAAGCTGCACAGCAGCAGGGCAAAAAGCCGCAGGGAAACGGCTGGAGCATGTGGATCATGCTCGCCCTCATCTTCGTGGTGATGTGGCTCTTCATGATCCGCCCGCAGCGCAAGCAGCAGAAGCAGATGGAAGAATTCCGCAATTCGCTCAAGAAGGGTGACAAGGTGGTCACCGTCGGCGGTATTTACGGCGAAATCGTCGAGGTCGGTGAAAAGACCGTCCTCATCAAGGTTGACGGCGACACCAAGCTCCGCGTCGACAAGGCAGGTCTCGTGAAGGACTATTCCGAGGCCCAGCAGCGCTAATCCTTCAGATCCCGGATGGCCTTTCGGGACATATTCTTCAAGTTTTCGGACTGGCTCCATTCCAAGGGCCGGGACTGGACGGCGTTGCTGCTTTCGCTCATCATCGCCGTAGTCATCTGGCTCGTCAGTTCTCTGGCGGGGAGCTATTCGACGGTCATGTCCGTCTCCCTTACTGCCGAATGTGACATCGAAGGCCACAACAACCTGTCCTCCAACAGCGTATCCCTCGTAGCCCATGTCAGGACCTCCGGTTTCAGGACCCTTTCTTCGAGACTTCGCAGGGAAGACAAGACGGTGACGCTCAGTATCGACCGCAATATCCTTCGGCAGAGATCGGAGGAGGAGTTTTTCGTGACCGCGTCTTCGCTGACCGGATATGTGTCGGCGATCTACGGTGACGACGTGACCCTGGAGGGATTCGTCTCGGACACCCTGTTCTTCCGCTTCCCCTCGGAGCATTGCAAGAAGGTGCCGGTCGTCCCGGCCAGCGTCATCCGCTTCCGTCCGCAGTACATGGAACTGTCTCCCGTCAGGACCGATCCTGATTCGGTGATGATATACGGCGACCCCAAGACTCTCTCGAGGGTGAGCAGTATCTCAACCCGCACCATCCGTCTAGACGACGTCCATGGCAATACCCATGGAATGATTGCCCTGGATGCCCCCGGAGGCGTTCGCACGGCAGTTTCCGAGGTCCGGTACAGTATCGAATCGCAGCGCTATGTGGAGACCTCCTCAAGGATGAAGATCTACTTCACCGGTGTTCCCGATGGCATTGAACTCAAGGCCTATCCTCCGGAGGTGGATGTGACGCTCCGCTGCCTTTTCCCGATGACTTACGATCCGACCGGTGACCTGAGGCTTGTCATACCGTACTCCGATTTCGAAGCATCCCGTACCGGCCGTTGCATACCGGTCCTCGAAGTGGTCCCGGAAGGACTTATCAATTGCAGCGTATCTCCCGAGATAATCCGCTGCGTGGAGGTTGCAAGATGACGACTCTGGCCATCACCGGCGGCATCGGCAGCGGCAAATCGGCCGTGGCCGCGATTCTTTCCTCGGAGGGTATCCCGGTCTACGATTCCGATTCGGCGGCAAAGAGCCTCTACGACCGCAATCAGGAACTCGTTGGTAAGCTGGAGGAGAGTCTCGGAGTGCCGCTCCGTGACACCGAAGGACGTTTTGACCGCCGTCTCCTGGCTTCAGCCCTGTTCTCGGATCCGGACCGCCGCAGTGTCGTCGAATCGATCGTCCATCCTCTCGTGAAGGAGGATTTCCTCCGGTGGAGGGATGATCAGAAAGCCCCGGTCGTCGCCATCGAGTCGGCAATCATCGGCCGCGTCCCGTCAATGGCGGACATTCCCGATGTAACCGTCAGAGTGGAAGCACCTGAGGATGAACGCATAAGGAGAGTCTCCCGGCGAAGCGGCCTCTCCCCGGACGAAGTCAGGGCGAGGATCGCAGCCCAGCCTTCCGATACTGCCGTCCCTGATGCCGTAATAGTCAATGATTCCACTGAGGAGGTACTCCGTCAGCGCACAATCAAGCTACTTAAAAAACTCAGAATAATGAAAACAGATCTCGCAAAAACCCTTTCCGTATCCGGCCACGGCGGCCTTTACCGTTACATCGCCCAGGCCCGCGGAGGCGTCATCGCCGAATCCCTCGAGACCGGCGCACGCACATTCTTCGATGCCCACAGCCGCATCACCACCCTGGAAGACATTTCCATCTACACCGAGGAAGGTGAAGTAAAGCTCAAGGAAGTGCTCCGCAAGCTGCACGAAGTCCTCGGCGAGGACAAGGCCCCGTCTTCCAAGGACAGCGCCGACGCGGTCAAGGCCCTTTTCCAGAAGGCCCTTCCCGACTATGACGACACCCGCTTCTATGTCTCGCACATGAAGAAGGTCGTCGACTGGTACAACTGCCTGGCGACATTCGCCTCCCTCGATTTCGTTGACGAGGAAGAGGGCGATGAGGCTCCCGCCGCCGACGAACAGTGAGCTCGCTGAGAGTCATAACTCTCGGCTGCAGCAAGAATACGGTAGACACCGAACACCTTCTGAGCCAGCTCCGGGACTCTTATGAGATCGTCCCGGAAGGGGAGTTCGCTGACGTTCTCCTCATCAATACCTGCGGTTTCATTGGCGATGCCAAGGAGCAGTCGATTGAGACGATCCTCTCCGCGGCTGAGCTCAAGAAAGACGGGCTCGTCGGGCGTCTGATTGTGTTCGGCTGCCTTTCGGAGCGCTATTCGGCGGAGCTGCCGGAAGAGATTCCGGAGGTGGACGGCTGGTTCGGCGCCAGGGATTTGAAGCCCCTCGTCGAGGCTCTCGGCTGCAAGTGGCGTCCGGCTCTTGAATCCCGCCGTCATCTGACCGATCCCAGGCTTCCATACGCCTACCTCAAGATATCGGAGGGCTGTGACCGGCGCTGCTCCTACTGCGCCATCCCGCTTATCAGGGGTGCCCACCGTTCCGTCCCGATGGAGACTCTCGTCGAAGAGGCCCGCTCGCTGGCATCCGCCGGCGTCCGTGAACTCATCCTGATAGCCCAGGATACGACTTTCTACGGTCTCGACCTGTATCACAAGCGCTGCCTTGCAGAACTTCTCCGCCGCCTTTCTGAGGTGGATGGTATCGAATGGCTCCGCGTCCATTATTCCTATCCGCAGGATTTCCCGGAAGACGTTCTGGAGGAGATGGCGGCCAATCCCAAGGTATGCCGCTACATCGACATTCCGCTCCAGCATATCGCCGACCCGGTGCTCTCCGCGATGCACCGTGGCGTTGACGGCGAATGGACCCGCCGCCTGGTCTCCCGCATGAGAGAGCTAGTTCCAGGAGTCGCCCTTCGGACCACGATGATAGTCGGCCATCCCGGCGAAGGCAAAGCCGAATTCGAGGAACTCCTCGCATTCGTCCGTGAGGCACGCTTCGACCGCCTGGGTGCATTCACCTACAGCGAAGAGGAGGGCACATGGGGCGCCGGGCATCTCCGCGACAGCATTCCCGCAAGGACCAAAGAGAGCCGCCTGAGGCGTCTTATGGAGGCGCAGCGCAAGGTCTCCCTTGAGATCAACCGTGGGCGGATAGGTACCGAGACGCGCGTCCTGGTGGATTCATTCCTCGACGGAATCCTCGTCTGCCGCAGCGAATTTGAAAGTCCCGACGTCGATGGCGAGATTCTTGTAGCATACGATCCTGTCAGCTTCCGCGGCCGTGATCCGGAGTCCCTCGTGGGATCATTCCTCCGTGTCCGTATCACGGGAGCCGACGACTATGATTTGTCAGCAGAATTGATTGAAATATGAAAATCTTTCATCTTGCAGCGGCCGGCGCCATAGCCCTGGCCTTCATTTCCTGCGAACCCCAGTACTATCTCCTGAACATGGAGAAACGGGGAGCCTCCTCTTCAGGAGTCAACCTCCTCGGAAAGAATATCTCGCTCGTATATGTCGCTGACGAGGAGACGGAGGTCTTCTCCAATGCCGTGGCGACCGGATTCGCCCAGACCCTCGAGAAGGAACTCTCCTCCGGCGAGGAAACCATAGGCATATTCTCCGTCCCTCCGGGCGGAGAGAATTACGGGTCCAGGGATTCTCTCGTCAAGTTCCTCATAGAGACCGGTGACGATGTGATAATGCTGCTTGACCGGCCGCTGTTCAGCGGTCATAAGATAGTGACCAACAGGCCTGTAGTGGATCTGGGCGTCTCGGCTGATTCTTCTTATCTTGCCGAGGGCTCGGCTTCATTCTCCCTGAAGATGTACTACTACGACTCGATGGGAAAGGAAGACGAAGTCCGCAGTTTCAGCGGCACCAATACCATCCATCCTACATTCTTCAATCCCGGAGACCTGCCGGAGGAGGAAATGATATCCCTGATGATGGCTCATTCCGATGTCTCGGCATTCCAGGTCGGCGCGGCTGCCGCCAGGACTTTCAAGCCCGAATGGAAGGCGGTAGGCTATACATTATATTATTATGAGTCCTTCAAATGGGAAGACGCACTCGAGCTGGCTTACCAGATGAAATGGAACGAAGCGCTTGACAAGTGGCTTTCGCTGGCCAGTGCTTCCCGCAACACCCAGAAGAGGGCTGCCGCCGAATTCAATATCGCCACGGCCTGCCACATCCTCGGCAACAACGCCCTGGCCATCGAATGGCTGGACCGCAGCGATGCCGACTGCATGATGCATGGATCGGCTTCTCTGCGAAAGAAGATACTCGCCGAAATGTAATAACTATTATTGCATAATCGGATTTTTATCCTTAACTTTGCAGTCCTTTTTGGGCAAGACACGCCCTTAAAGGACTGTAAATTATTTATTAACAACAAATTACCCAAAAATGGTACAACAGTACGAAACCGTTTTCATTGCAACTCCCGTTTTGTCTGAGGCCCAGATGAAGGAAGCGGTCGAAAAGTACACCAAACTCATCAAGGACAACGGCGGTGAGATCGTGTACGAAGAGGATTGGGGACTGCGTCAGCTCGCTTATCCCATCCAGCACAAGACCACGGGGTTCTATTACCTTATCGAGTTCAAGGCTGACACCCAGTTCGTGGCCACCCTCGAAACCCAGTATCACCGTGACGAGCGCATCATCCGCTACCTCACCGTAGCGCTTGACAAGGACGCCGTCGCATACGCAGAGCGCCGTCGCGCCAACAAGGCAGCGAAAGCCGCCCCCGCAGAAACCGCTAACGAGTAGGAGGACAAATTATGGCTGAAAACAATGAAATCCGTTATCTCAATCCTCCCAAAGTCGAGGTGAGAAAGAAGAAATACTGCCGCTTCAAAAAAGCAGGCATCAAGTATGTCGATTACAAGGACCCTGAGTTCCTCAAGAAGTTCCTCAACGAGCAGGGCAAGATCCTTCCCCGCCGTCTCACCGGTACTTCCCTCAAGTTCCAGCGCAAGGTCGCCCAGGCTATCAAGCGTGCGCGTTCCCTCGCTCTTCTTCCTTACGTTACTGACCTCCTCAAATAGTCCCGCCTTATGGAAATTCTTCTTAAGAAAGATGTCGCGAATCTCGGCCAGGCCGGTGAAATCGTGAACGTGAAGGCAGGCTATGCCCTCAATTACCTTGTTCCCCAGGGTTTTGCAACAGTCGCTACCGAGTCTGTCAAGAAGCAGCACGCCGAGACAGTCCGCCAGCGCGCCCACAAGGAGGCTAAACTCATGGCAGACGCCGAGGCTCTCGCAGCCAAGCTCGAGGCCACTCCCGTCACCGTCAAGGTCAAAGTCAGCGAAAGCGGCAAGACCTACGGAAGCGTCACCACAGCCCAGATCGCAGAGTCCCTCGTCGCCGCAGGTCTCGATGTCGACAAGAAAGACATCACCCTCGCCGAGGAAATCAAGGAGACTGGCAGCTTTGCCGCCGTCGTCAAGGTCTACAAGGCTGTCAAAGCCACTGTCGCAGTCAACGTCGAGGCTGAATAAGAGTCCTAGACATGCTGTTTACAAAGTGGCAGTCCTCCCGGGGGCTGCCGCTTTTTTTGTCTCCTGCGGTAAAAATGCTATATTTGCATATAACCCTAAAACTCTTTTGTTACGAAACGCATAATCATCCTTTTCGCGGCCGTGGCGGCCATTGTCGCCTGTTCGCACAAGCCGGTCTATGACAGCGCTGATTCGGCAGCTGCCGCAGCGCTTGCTTCCCGTGTGGTTCCGGAGGCTGCTGACCATTTCGTCTTTGAAACCCTTCCTGCGGACTCGTGCGACTACTTCGTTCTCCGCCAGGATGGTGACCGCCTCGTCATCGGCGGCAACAACGCCAATTCCATGGCCGTCGGTCTCAACTATTATCTCCGTCACTACTGCGGGGTCAATATCGGCTGGTTTGCCGAGGACAAGGGACCGGTGCCGGACAAGCTGCCCGCGGTAGCGGAGCCGGTCCGCCGCAACGCGAGGGTTCCGGAGCGATTCTTCCTGAACTACTGTACTTTCGGGTACACCATGCCCTGGTGGAAATGGGAACAGTGGGAGCATTTCATCGACTGGATGGCCCTGAACGGCATCAATCTGCCGCTCGCCATCACCGGGCAGGAGTCCGTATGGTATTCTGTCTGGACTGAACTCGGGCTCACGGACGAGGAGGTTCGAAACTATTTCACGGGTCCTGCCCATCTCCCGTGGCACCGGATGCTCAATCTGGACCGCTGGGGCGGACCGCTTCCGCAAAGCTGGCTGGAAGGCCAGGAAGCGCTCCAGAAGCGTATCGTCGAGCGCGAACGTGAGCTCAACATGCGGCCTGTGCTTCCTGCATTCGCCGGTCATGTTCCGCCTGAACTGTCGCGGATTTATCCTGATGCCAGAATCGAGAGGATGAGCGACTGGGCCGGATTCGCCGAAGATGATTTCCCCTGGTTCCTCGATCCGGATGATCCGCTGTTCCCGGTCATCCAGAAGAAGTTCCTGGAGAAGGAAACCGCACTTTACGGCACAGACCACGTATACGGCATTGACGTATTCAACGAAATGATTCCGCGCAGCTGGGAGCCTTCCTATCTCGGTCACGTCAGCAGGGGAGTGTACGAGTCCCTCGCGGCTGCTGACCCGGAGGCCACTTGGCTGCAGATGACATGGCTGTTCTACAACGAGCGCCGCTACTGGTTTGAAGGCGACAGCGACGAGCGTGTCAAGGCTTACCTGACTTCGTATCCGGCTGAGCATTCGATACTTCTGGATTATTACTGCGAGAGGATGGAGGTCTGGCGCAATACCGACTGCTACTACGGCATCCCCTTCATCTGGTGCTACCTCGGCAATTTCGGCGGCAACACATTCCTCGCCGGCGACATCCATGACATAGCGTCGAAGATCGAGAATGCATTCGCTGAGGCCGGTCCCAATTTCAAGGGAATCGGCTCCACCCTCGAAGGCTTCGACTGCAATCCGTTCATCTACCAGTTCCTCTTCGAAAAGGCCTGGGATTTCCCGGAGCACGGCGATGTTGACGCTTACGCGGCCTCGCTTTCGCGAATCAGGACGGGCGTGGAGAATGACGCCGCAGTATCCGCATGGAAGACCCTGTTTGACGAAATCTACATCCAGCGCTCAGTTCCCGGACACAGCCCGATCATGAATCTCCGGCCTTCATTCGGCCGCTCGAGCTCGTACCATTCATCGGTCCGTTTCAATTATGAGAACGAGAAGCTCCGCGAGGTGATCCTCAGTCTCCTCGAGGCCGGCGGATCGGGTCCTGCGTATGAATTCGACCTCGTCAATGTCACGCGTCAATGGCTCTGCAACGGCTTCGAAGAGCGATTTGCCCGCTACGTCGAGGCGTATGACAATCGCGATACTGAGGCTTTGGCGTCGCTTCGTGAAGAGCTGCTCGCAACCTTTGACACTCTGGACGAGCTCCTCGCCTCGCAGCCTTACTTCCTTGTAGGCCGCTGGATAGCCGACGCTCGTTCATGGGGCGCCACTCCGGCCGAGGCCGACTACTTCGAGACCAATGCCCGCAATCTCCTCACCAGCTGGGGCGACCGCGGAAACATGCTCACAGACTACGCAGACCGCTCCTGGTCCGGTCTCGTCGGCTCCTACTACAAAGGCCGCTGGGAGCTGTTCTTCGACGCCGTCGATGCCGCCCTCGCCGACGGCGAATCCCTCGACGGCCCCCGCGCCGACGCCCTCCTCGAAGCCACCAAGGACTTCGAGCACTCCTGGTGGGCCGACCGCCCCGGCACCTTCCCCTCCACCCCGCACGGCAACAGCCTCTCCCTCGTCCGCTCCGCAATAGGGGAGCGGTAAGAGAGACTTGTGGGAACGAAAAAACGGCAGCCTGGGGGGACCGGGCTGCCGTCTTTTTTGGGGATATGAATAATCAGTTGTTGAGACCGGTGCTTCTGACGACGATGTACCATTTGCCGTCGACTTTGGTGACCTGGAGGGAGCCGGTTAAGTCGCCCTTGTCGTCAACGTATTCATAGTCGAGCCAGTCCATGGAGTCGGGTTCGCTTTCGACTTTGATATCGTGGATCGTGCCTTTTTTCCTTTCGCAGTACTTTTCGGCATTCTTGCGGATAGTGTCTGCCTCTTTGGCATAATCCGTCATGTCGAGACACTCGATCATGGCGTCTACGTTGCCGTCATTGACAGCGTTGAGGAAGGATTCGACAACTGCCTTGGCAGAACTGTGGTCGACTTTTGAGCCGCAGGAAACTGCGAGGAACATGGATGCAGCGATTGCTGCGAATGCGATCAATACTTTTTTCATAGTTTTATTAGTGTTATGATGGATTCTTTTCCGGTTCGTCGCCGTGGTGGTCGCGGTATTTGAAGCGGCGGATTTTGCGGGTGGCGGTCTTTTCGAATTCGTCTTTCATGGCGTCGACTTCTCCGATGCGGGCACCTTTGCCTACAGTCTTGTTGACGCGCTCGAGGATGGAGTTCTTAAGGCGCTGTAGATTGTCGAAGAAGCGGTCTTCGCCGGCCTGGTTCCAGTCCAGGACGTTGTCATCGAATTTCACGAGGGCAACGAGTTTGCCGTCGCGCTCCATGACGAGGGATTCCTCGACGCCGTCGATGTCGTTGATGACCATTTCGATTTCTTCGGGGTAGATGTTTTCGCCGGAAGGACCTACGATGGTATTGTTGAGGCGGCCCTTTATCCAGTAGCGGCCGTCAGGTGTCATAGACGCCACATCGCTGGTATGGAACCAGCCTTCTTCATCCAGGACCTGAAGCGTCCTTTCGGGATCCTTGTAGTAGCCTAGCATGACGTTGTCGCCGCGGCAGACAATCTCGCCGGCGCCGGTGGCCGGATCGACATTATCGAGACGAATCTCGACTTTCCATGATGCGGGACCGATGGAGCCGGGCTTGCGACCCATTCCGACCATAAGGTTGCAGACGAGCGGGGCGCATTCAGTAAGACCGTAGCCCACTGCGTAAGGGAATTTGCTCTTGATGAGGAAGTCCTCGACGACGGGATCCACCTTTGCGCCGCCGATGCCGAAGAAACGCAGCTTGCCGCCGAATGTTTTCTTGAGCCTGAGCCCCACGAACCAGTAGAGAATGTGAGGAGTCTTCTTCGACATCCAGTCCAGTACGCGGCTGCCTTTGATGGTCGGAACGACGCTGGAACGGTAAATCTTCTCCATGATGAGAGGGACGGCGCACATAATGGTCGGCCGTACCTTCTTCATCGCCGGAAGGAGGATGCTCGGTGTCGGCGGCTTCTTGATATAATAGGAGCATGCCCCGGCGTAGAAGCTGTAGAGGCAGCTGACACTCAATTCATAAGCATGGGCCATCGGAAGGATGGACAGGAACCGGTCCCTCTTGTCGCAGGGCTGGGCCTTGTATGACGCCACGAGATTGTGGGCGATGTTGCGGTGGGAGAGCATTACGCCCTTGGCCTTGCCTGTCGTGCCGGAAGTATAGAGGATGGCCGCGAGGTCGTCCGGCTGTGGATCCTTCACCCAGCCGTCGCATTCGAAGTCGTCCTTTGACATCTTGATAAAAGCGAATGTCTCAATGTCAATGACGAGCTTCATCCTGTCATAGCACTCCTGACTCAGCTTTGAGCGCAGTCTCTTGGAGATGAATATCACCGAGCTCTCGGAATGTGTGAGGATATTGGTGACTTCATTTTCAGTGCAGTCGGTGAGAATTGGAATGGCGATACGCCCGAACGCGGTCGCGGCGAGGAAAGCCACGGTCCAGTTGGGCATGTTCTGCGATAGGATAGCGACCTTGTCACCGGCCTTGATGCCGAAACGGGACATGCGCACGGAAAGCCTGTCGCAGGCTTCGCGGAATGTCTGGTAGGTATACTCCTGCCCTCCGTCGACAAAGCGCGAACAAGGCCTGTCGGCGTATTTTGCAGTCGAATAGTCATACAGGCGCCTCAGGGTGGTGCAATTGTTTTCCCTGAAGCGGTTTTTCATCTTGTACGGGCTTTTCGGCATGTTGAAACGGTTTACGGGGTGAATTGATCAGGGTGTCTTGCAGTCAGGTTGAGAGAAGCGTAGTAAGCCTGCATCCTGTCTGTATCAGCACGGGCGTCGTCCGTAAGCTCGAAACGCTCCCCGACGGCAAGAATCTTCTTCTTCCAGTCGAAATACGAGAGCCATACCGGAACACCTGCCTCGCGTGCGATGAAGTGATAGCCGGTCTTCCATTTCTTGACGGCCTTGCGGCTGCCCTCGGGGGAAATGGCGAATATGAATTCGTCCCTCTCCTCGAGGATGCGGATGACGCTTTTGACCACCGCTCCGGGGCTGCTCCTGTCGACCGGGACGGCTCCGCATGCGCGGAGAATGGGACCGAGCGGCCAGAAGAAAAACTCCTTCTTGATGAGAAGGTGGAGCCGCTTGCCGTACTGGGTGTAAAACAGGTAGCAGATGAGGAAATCCCTGGCTGAAGTGTGCGGGGCACCGATTGCGACCGCCTTTTTATCAGGGATCGGCCCTGTGAGGCTCTTCCAGCCCTTTTTCCTCAACCACCAGCCGCAGAAGCGGGCCCAGCGGGCGGATACGGGTTTCTCTATTTTGGGGTCTCTGGCCACGGGATTACAGGTTTATGTCTTCGAGTTCTTCTTCGCTGCGGAGATTGGTGCGGATGAAGGTCTGGCGTTCCATGGTGTTGTCGCCCATGTAGAACTCCAGGATCTGGGAGATGGACTCTTCTTCCGAAAGCTTGACGGGATCGAGCCGCATGTTTTCGCCGATGAAATCGACGAATTCCGACGAGGAAATCTCGCCGAGGCCCTTGAACCGGGTAATCTCGACACCGGTCTTGAGGCTCTTGACGGCCTTTTCCTTCTCTTCCGGAGAATAGCAGTAGCGGACCTCCTTCTTGTTGCGGACGCGGAATAGAGGCGTCTGCAGGATATGGACGTGACCGCGGCGGATGATGTCCGGATAGTACTTCATGAAGAACGTAAGTACAAGCATCCTGATATGCATGCCGTCGTCATCGGCATCGGTCGCCACAATTATATTATTGTAGCGGAGTCCGTCGATGTCGTCCTCTATGCCGAGAGCGGAGATCAGGAGGTTAAGCTCTTCATTCTCAGCCACTTTCTTGCGGCTCTCCTTGTAGCAGTTGATAGGCTTGCCACGGAGGGAGAATACCGCCTGGGTGTTGGCGTTGCGCACCTTTGTGATGGTACCGCTTGCGGAATCACCCTCGGTGATGAATATGCTTGTGAGGAATTTGTCCTCTTCCTTGCCTTTGGCGAACTTGTCGCAGTAGTGCATGCGGCAGTCGCGGAGCTTGCGGTTGTAGACGGAGGCTTTCTTGTTGCGCTCGCGGGTCTTTTTCTGGATGCCGGAAATCTCCTCGCGCTCGGCCTGTGAGGCCTTGATCTTCTCCTCGATGAGCGGAACTATGTCCATGTGCATGTGGAGATAGTTGTCGAGGTTCTTTGCGACGAAGTCGTTGACGAAACTCCTCACGGTGGGGCCGCGCTCAATGATTGCGGCGCCGTCAGGACCGCGTTTGACCGTGCCGTCAGCGTTCTTGACCTGCTTTTCCCACATGTAGGTGGAGCCGAGCTTGATTTTGGCCTGGCTCTCGAAAATGGGCTCCTGTATCTGTATGGCGATGGCACCGACGATGCCCTGGCGGACGTCCTCGGGCTTGTAGTCCTTCTTGAAAAAGTCCTTGAATGTCTTTGCGATGGCTTCGCGGTAGGCGGCGAGATGGGTGCCGCCGTCGCGGGTATTCTGTCCGTTGACGAATGTGGCGATGTTTTCGCCGTAGCTGTTGCCGTGGGTGAGGACTACCTCTATGTCATCGCCCTCGAGGTGGATGAGCGGATAGATCGGCGTCTCCGACATGCTTTCGCTCACAAGGTCGAGAAGACCGTGCTCGGACTTGTATGGAGTGCCGTTGAGAATCAGCGTGAGCCCCTTTTTAAGGTAGCTGTAATTCTTGACCATCGACTCCACGTAGTCCATCTTGAAGTGGTATTCGCCGAAGAGCTGATAGTCGGGGGTGAAGCGTACCAGGGTGCCGTTTTTCTCTGTCGTGGGACCACCGATTTCGCGGACGATTTCGCCGCGGGAGAATTCGGCTCCGGAGCTGGTCCCGTCGCGGAATGATTCGACGTAGAAATAGGACGAGAGGGCGTTTACGGCCTTCGTGCCGACGCCGTTCATACCGACGGATTTCTTGAAGTTGCTGTCGTCGAATTTGCCGCCCGTGTTGAGCTTGGAGGTGGCGTCGATGACCTTTCCGAGCGGAATGCCTCGGCCGAAGTCGCGCACCTCGACGGAGCCGTCATCTATTGTGATGATGACCCTTGTGCCGAATCCCATGGAGAATTCGTCTATCGAATTGTCTATGATTTCCTTTAGGAGAACGTAGATGCCGTCGGAGGGGTCGTCGCCGTTGCCGAGGCGGCCGATGTACATGCCGGCCCTGCGCCGGATGTGCTCGTTCCACTCCAGAGTCTGTATGCTCTCATCACCGTATTGGGTCTTCTTCAGCTCACTGTCTGCCATATCGTGCGAAAAAATCCGTCATCCAACAAATATACAAATTTTCCGTCTCAATCCAAAATTTTGCCTGACAGGAACAGGTTGACGATAGGCCTTAGCGGCGAATTGGTGGTCAGCGAGACAATTACCAGACATTCGCCGGAAGGCGCAGAAGAAGTGTCGAATGTGACGCGGACTGTGCCTTTCTCTCCGGCGGGGATTTCGGGGAGTGGCTGTGCCGTGGCTCCCTTTGTGTCGGTATCGATGCGGTATGCCTTGAAAGGCCGTTTGCCTCCGTTGGAGAACTTGTATGTGGCTTCTACGGTTTCGCCGCGGTGGACATCACCGAAATTGAAGTTGGTAGCCTCGAACATCGGGATGGCCGCGACTGATTTCTCGTCTTCCGACATATCATCGAAATTGGCTATGGTATAGGCAAATACGTCAAGTTTAAGACCGGTAGGGCTGCCTCCTGCGAGAACGTCGGCGAAGTAATGGTTCTTGCCCCAGAGGTCATTGGACGCTGTCACGCTGTAGCGGAGGACGGAGGTCGCTCCGGCAGGTACGGGATTGGGCGAAACGGAAAGCGAGAGGCCGGGGGAGACGTTCCTGAAACTGACTTTAACCGGAGATGACGATAGGTTTGCAATCAGGGTTTCGTCGCCGACGGTTTCTCCCTGGCGGAGATTGCCGGCTTTGAGTTCGCTTTCGGCGAATCCGAGAGGGCCCGCATGGACCGGATAGCGGACGGACAGCGGCTCAAGCTTCTCGTGGACCGAGCCCCTGAGATGCAGGACGACCGGGCGCTTGAGATCCGAAATCCAGACCGTCAGGGTCTTGTCGAACGGGATGGGGCCGGCCTTGTTGTCGAATGTGGCGGTGATGGTGCCCTTTTCACCGGGGCGGCGGGGCTCGCGTGTCCATTCCACGTCAGTGCAGCCGCAGGAGGAAACCACTTCGTAAACGGCGGCGGGGGTATCTCCGACATTGGTGAATGTGAACGAGCAGGTCTGGGGCCCGTCTGACACGAGGATGTCGCCGAAATAATGGACGAGGGTGTCGAAGCGGAGACCGCCGAATACGTATTCGCTCTCGTCCGTTGTCGTCGGATCGGCCTGAGTGACAGGTGTTTCCGTGTGTTCGTCTGGAATGACTGCGATGGCTGTATCGACTGGGTCCGGGACGGTCGTTCCGGAAGTGTCCTGAGGGGTTGTGGCGGCAGGTGTGGCCGCTGGCACGCTCTTTGCCTGCCTGCACGCCGGTGCAAGAATAAAGACGGCCGCGAGACAGTATATTACGGGAATGGTTTTCATGCCGGTTGTTTTCCGCAAAGTTAATCACGGCTTGTTTGAAATTCAAATAAAATGCTTAATTTTGCACTGGAAAATACAACAACAATTATAAAAGATTCGACTATGGCTTACAAAATTGACGAAAACATCTGCATCGCTTGCGGTACCTGCCAGGGTGAATGCCCTGCCGGCGCCATCAAGGAAGGCGATGTCTACAGCATCGATCCGGACCTCTGTCTCGACTGCGGTACATGCGCAGGCGTCTGCCCGACAGGCGCAATCTCCGAAGGCTAGGCAAAGCGTTGGAAAAATAAGGCTGGCTCTTCAAGGTCAGTCTTTTTTTATCGAATAACCATTTTATACAATACATGAAAAGATTCTTTATTGCAGCAGTTGCCCTTGCCGTTTCCATTTTCATGGCGGCACCGGTTTCAGCCCAGACCCCGCTGCCGAACGACCCTGAGGTAAGGGTCGGCCATCTCGACAACGGCCTCACCTATTACATCCGTCACAATGCTCTCCCCGAGCACCGCGCCGAGTTCTATCTCGCCACCAATGTCGGTGCCATCCAGGAGGAGTATCCCTGCCAGGACGGTCTCGCCCATTTCCTCGAGCACATGTGCTTCAACGGCACTGAACACTTCCCTGACAAGGGCATTCTCGACTATCTCCGCTCCATCGGCGCAGAATTCGGTCGCAACATCAACGCTTCGACCGGCGTCGAAGAGACACAGTACATGCTTAACAACATTCCCGTTGAAAGGGAAAGCGTCGTCGACAGCTGCCTCATGATCCTCTGCGACTATGCGCACTTCGTCATCAACGATCCCGCTGAGGTCGACAAGGAGCGCGGCGTCATCATCGAGGAGCGCCGCCAGAGGCGCAATGCTTCGTGGCGTATGCACGAGGCGTCCCTACCTTATTATTATGGTGACTCCAAGTACGGCTACACCACTCTCATCGGCCTCCAGGAGCACCTGGAAGGATTCGACGCAGCCGACCTGGTCCGCTTCTACCGCACATGGTACCATCCGGACATGCAGGCTGTCATCGTGGTCGGTGACATCGACGTTGACCGCACCGAAGGCAAGATAAAGGAGATATTCTCCGTGATTCCCAAGGAGGAGAATCCCAAGGCCAAGGACGTCATCAAGATCCCAGACAACGAGGAGCCCATCGTCGGTGTCATCACCGATCCGGAGGCCACCGCTCCCACCATCGAGATGCTTTGGAAGAGCGAACCTCTCCCGGAAGAGCTCAACAATACCGATCTCGCCCTCTCTCTCCGTCTCATGAAGAACATCATCGGTTTGGTGATGGAAGAGCGTTTCGAGGACATCACCGCAGATCCGGAGTCTCCTTTCACACAGGCTGAATTCGGCATCTTCGGCCTCACGGAGACCTGCGAAACCGTTATTGCCGACGTGGTCCTCAAGGAGGAAAACATGATGGCAGGCTTCGAGGCGTTCTACACCGAGCTCCTCAAGATGCAGAAATACGGATTCGCCGACGATGAGGTAGAAAGGGCCGTCACCAACATTCTCAACAAGTACGAGAACAGGGTCAAGAAGGCCGACACCCGCAAGAATCCTGAATTCGTCCGTCCGCTCATCTCCAACTTCTTCGACAATACGCCCTACATGGATCCGGAGACGGAGAATGAGATCGTCAAGATGGTCGCCCCCATGCTTACTGCACAGGTGCTCAACCAGGTGGTCCCCACCCTCCTCACCAAGGAGAATCTCATTGTCCTGTACAAAGGTCCTGAAAAAGAAGGAATTGCCACTCCTAAAGAAGCCGACATCCTAGCCTCCATCGCCAAGGTCCAGGCTTCTGACATCAAGCCCAACGAAGGTGGCGAAATCGCATCCGAATTCCTCGACAAGGCTCTCCTCAAGGGTGCCGCGGTCAAGAAGGAAAGCAAAGTGATGCACGGCGCCACCGAATGGATCCTCAAGAATGGCGTCCGCGTGATTGCCCTTCCGACCGACTACACCAAGAACCAGATTCTCTTTGACCTCTGGAAGGATGGCGGTCTGTCCCTCGTTGAGGACAAGGACATCGATTCGTTCGACGACAACGTATTCGGCCTGTACAACAACAACAGCGGTATCTCCAAATTCTCCGGTACGGAAGTCTCCAAGATGCTGACCGGCAAGACCCTTTCGGTGAGCCCGTACATCTCAGATCTCGAAAGCGGTGTCAGCGGCAATTCGACCCCGAAAGACCTCGAGACCGCGATGCAGCTCATCTATCTGTATTTCACAGATCCCCGCTTCGATCCCAAGGAATACGACAACGGTATCAACCAGCTGAAGACCTTCCTCCCCAACCTCGAGAACCAGCCCAACTACAAGTTCGCAAAGCGCCTCTACAAGGACATTTACGGTGACAACGTCCGCCGTCAGCAGCTATCCATGGAGACCCTTGAGAAGGCCAATCTCGCCACTCTGGAGAGGGAATACCGCAAGCTCTTCAAGGACGCCGCCGGTCTTACCATGGTGATCGTCGGTGACTTCGACCTGGCAGAGCTCAAGCCTATGGTCGAGAAATACATCGGCTCTCTGCCCAAGGGCAAGAAGGCCACACCTTGGATCGACCGTGGTGTCGATATCGTGAAGGGTATCCATTCAGACGTATTCGAGGATGTCATGCAGACCCCTCAGAGCACTGTCTTCCAGGTATGGTCCTGCGACAAGAAGTGGACAGCTGAAGACCACGCCGCCCTTGATGCCGCCAAGTACATCCTTGATATGCGTTACGTCAATTCCCTCCGTGAAGACGAAGGCGGTACCTACGGTGCCGGAGTCAATGCTGCATTCCCCAGGGAGCCCAAGGAGAAGATGATGATGCAGGTGTCCTTCAACTGCAAGCCCGCCGTCACCGACCGTCTCCGCGAACTTGCCGTCGAAGGCATCCGTGACCTCGGCGAAAAGGGCCCGACCGACGACGAAGTCAATGCCGCCATCCTCAATCTCAAGAAGAACATTCCTGAGAACAGGGTCAACAACAGCTACTGGCGCCGCAACCTCGAAGAATACGTCAAGTACGGCATCAACTACGACGCCCTCACCGAAGCCGCCATCAACGGCCTCACCGCCGAGCGCATAAAGAATATCGTCGCCGAACTCATCTCCGCCGGCAACTTCTACGAAGTCGTCCAAAAACCCTCCGCCGACTCCGCAGAAGCTGAATAGAATTAACCAAGGAAGTGGTTCAAAACAAAAAAAGCAGGCGGCTGCCTGCTTTTTTTATAGGCGTAGGCCAGTGGGGGCCAGGGGGTCTGGGGGATTAGGCCCCCGGTAGATTAACGAAGTGGTTCAAAAAAATACAGCAGGCGGTTGCCTGCCAAAGGCGTAGGCCAGTGGGGGCCAGGGGGTCTGGGGGATTAGGCCCCCGGTAGATTAACGAAGTGGTTCAAAAAAATATAGCAGGCCGACAGCCTGCTATATTTTTTTGAGCCACTCAGGAGGCTCGAACTCCCGACCTGCGCGTTACGAATGCGCTGCTCTACCGACTGAGCTAAAGTGGCCTGACGATTCTCCGTGGAATCGGGACTGCAAAGTTATGAAAACTTTTTTACCCCGCAAAATTATTTGCAGAGGTGCCGGGGAAAGTGTATTTTTGTATGTTGAAATTACTGTTAGGATGAAATCGGACATCATTATTGCCGGCGGGGGTGCTGCCGGCCTTATGGCTGCGGTGGGTGCAGCGCAATCTTTGGCTGAATCTGGAAACGGGGGGACGGTAACTGTCCTCGAAAAGATGCAGAAACCCGGACGCAAGATCATGATTACCGGCAAGGGCCGTTGCAACTTCACCAATGTCAAGGAATGGGACGATTTCTCCTCTCACGTGAGGACAGATCCCCGTTTTGTCAGTCCGGCATTTCACAATCTCACCCCTGAAGATCTCATCGCCTTTTTCAAGGAATACGGCATGCGCAGCATCGTCGAGAGAGGGGAGAGGGCCTTCCCGGCCTCGCACCTTTCCGGCGACGTGGTTGACACACTCGTCAGGGCATGCACGCTGCTGGGCGTCAAAATCGTGACCGGATGCGAAATCCGCTCCGTGGAGACCTCCAGGCAGGGATTCAAGCTGGATTGCACACTCACTACTATCAAAGAATTCCGTCAGCGGACGGACAATCCACGCCAGCGTCCCGTCTCAAAGACGGAGACTACCGTGGAGCCTGTCAGCTACACCTGCAGCCGTCTCATCGTCGCGACTGGCGGCCTGTCCTATCCCGGCACAGGATCGACCGGTGACGGCTACAAGTGGGCGGAGGCATTCGGCCATGGTATTGAGCCTGTGTTCCCTTCACTTACTGCCCTGGTTCCGCAAGGCTACAAGTCCGCTGAGAGCCCGCTGGCCGGCGAAATCCGCGATGCTTTCCGCGGACGTCCCGCTAAGAAAGAGCACAAGATCAATCCTCTGCCGGCAGATTATCCCAAACTGCCTGGCCACATAGAGAGGATTACCCCTCTTACCGAAATCGGCCGCATGTTTGAATCCAACAAATTAGACAATATAGCAGTCACGCTTTATGTGGACGGCCGTGAAGTCCAGAGGGAATTCGGCGACCTCGAATTCACTGACGGCGGCATCGAAGGACCTGTCGGGTACATGGTCAGCCGCAAGGCCGTCAAGGCCATCATTGCCGGCAGCAAAGTGAGTATCTCCATCGACCTCAAACCGGCCGTTGAGGCCGAACAGCTCGACGCCGACGTGCACGAGCGCTGGGAGGCCGTCAAGGCTGACCCCAGGAGCCGCGGGGCCGCATTCCAGAAGCTGTTCCGTATACTTCTCGGCAAGCTCATCCCCTGGGACCTCGTCGCCCCTTTCCTGAGGATGAATCCCGACGTCAGCATCAACTCTCTCGCCGCCGTCCTCAAGGACTGGAGCTTCCCCATCGAAGGCTTCGTGGGCTTCGAAAGGGCGGTCGTCACCGCAGGCGGTATATCCACCGATGACGTCGTCGCCAAGACGCTTGAGTCAAAGAAGGTCCCCGGCCTCTACTTCGCCGGAGAAGTACTTGATATAGACAGCGATACGGGCGGCTACAACCTCGAAACCTCATTCGCCACCGGCTATCTTGCCGGACAGTCCGCAGCCAAGTCACTGGAGCAATGAAAGAAGCAGAGGGTACATTCGCCGCTTTCCTCGAAGGGCACAGCCGCAAGGAAGTGATCGACTTCGCTCGCGTTGTCGGGCTGGATCTTGGTGTCTCCGTGACCAAGTCCGCCGCCATCAAGCGCTACACCGATTATATTCTGAGCCGTCCCGGCGAATGGATGAGCGCCCTCACCGAATGGGACCTCAAAATCCTGAGAACACTTGCTGCACAGGCACCCGGCGAGCACATGGCAGGAGAGTACGCCGGCTACATCGCCCCTGTTACGATAGTCGGCATTGTCCAGACCAAACCCGGCCCTGACGACGATACATTCGAATACTGGCTTCCCGAAGAACTTTTCTTCACGGTCAAGGACAATATCGACGCGGCCATCCGCGACGGCGAATCTTCCGGGCGCTTCACTGTCGAACGCCTCGCCCTCGGACTGCTCAATCTATATGGCTTCATGCCCATGGAAAAACTTCTCGACATGGTCATGGAATACCTCAAGGAACACCCCACCCAGGATATCAGGGCCTACTATGACTTCTTCGTCGGCAGCGCCGCAATCTCCCTTTTCAGGGAATACAGCCTCAAATCCCGGAGCGAGGTAGTAGTCTGCCCCGAACTCTTCGAGATTGACACCGTAGAGAGCGGCCGCGACCTCTATTCCGACATCCGGAAGGCAAAGCACTTCTCCTACGAGGAAGTCCTGGAGGCCGGCACCGGCGCGCCGGATTTCACATTCCGCCTCGACACCCCTGAAGGCAGGCGCTACTGCGAAGTCTTGCTCTCCAAGGGTTATTATCCCGAATCCATCCCCATGCTCGCCCACGACCTTTGGATGGGCGTCCAGATTGAGGGACGGACCCTGATGGACACGATTTACGGCCCCGTCGCCGACCAGATGGACATGTTCCTGAGCGAAGAAGAATACCACGCCGCGCTCGAAGCCGTGGCCGACTACGTCAATATCCTGCCCCGCTGGCAGCTCAAGGGCTGGTCCCCGTCGGAGAAGAACTACATGAAACTCGTGTTCGACCCCGCCGACGCCCCTCCTTTCATTCCGCCTGACGGCGAATACGATTCCTGGGAAATGCCCCGTCCAAGCATCTCTGAGGGCTATACAGACCTTATAGAGAAGGATGAAAAGATAGGACAGCTAATTGGCCTCATGCCGGAAGGTTTCCCCTTCGGAATGGCCATCCCCCACGTCTCCAAGGACGACCCGTGCCCCTGCGGCAGCGGACTCAAGTACGGCAGCTGTCACGGAAAAATGTTGAATTAATTTCACGGCCCGGTGCAAGATTCTGATTGTACCGGGATTTAAGTATCAGTATGAAAGCAAGAATTCTAATTATCCTCCTGTCATTAGTCTCCATCCTGGCCTCGTGCTCGATGGGGGAACTGGTTGCCGAACCGGAAGACAACTCAAACAACACGGAGAATACGGAGAATGGAGATAATAATGGCAATAATGGAGAGAAAGGAGAACCTGTCGCTGACGCTGACGTTGGTGTCAACATGGGAGAACAGGTCAATGACGCTATTGTGACGGCAAAAAAAGACTCACAGGGTGCCTGGTACCTGTATGTCACGCCAACCTATTCTGTCTATCCGATCAATACGGATATGATTACCTTCTCCGGCGAGACCAGGGCGACTGCACAGTTTGTTGTGACTGATGTGCGTGAAGGACGCACGTACGTGAAACTCGTCGCCGTAGACGCAATTGAGACCAAGGCTCTGAATCTTACTGATGATCCTTCATTCGGTGGTGATCGGCTCGATGTCGTTGACGACTGGAGGACCATGGTCGAGGATGGCTATCTCTCGGTACGTTTCAGTACATACTGGGGCAAGAACGCCAAATATCACGATCTAAGGCTCTTCCGCCTCGCGGGAGATGATCCGTACGCAGTCATTATCCGGCAGGATTCAGGCGGAGATGCGGTTAATTACAAGGGCGATGCCCTGGTAGCATTCACCCTTGACGGGCTGCCTTCGACGGGAGGGGAGAGCGTGACGCTGACGCTGTATTACGATTCCCTTGACGGGGGTAGAAAAACAAAAGAATTCGCCTTTAAGAACTAGTATTTGAAAGGCTTTCAGGACATACGCGAGCAGGAGCTCATCGAAAGGGCGAGAGGCGGTGACAGGGGAGCGATGGAATCGATCTATCGCTCTTATTCCGGCTATCTCAACGCCGTCTGCTCCCGATATGTCACTGACGGAGACGAGGCACGGGACGTGCTGCAGGAGAGTTTCATCAGGATATTCTCCTCGCTGGACAAGTTCGAATACAGGGGAGAAGGCTCGCTGAAGGGCTGGATGTCAAAGATTGTCGTCAACCGTTCGCTGAAGCTGTTGAGAAGCCATAAACGCTCGCTGACGCTTGCCGGAGCGGATATTCCCGATGTGGAGGATGACAGCAATCCCGGATTCGACGGAGTCCCTGAAAAGGTGATAATGGATATGATACGGAGTCTCCCGGAAGGATACAGGACGGTTTTCAACCTCCATGTGCTGGAGGATCTGCCGCACAAGGAAATCGGGCGGCTTCTCGGCATCAAGGAGAATTCTTCGGCCTCACAGTACCTCAGGGCAAGGGCCATTCTCGCAAAACAGATAACTGAATACAAGAAGACACACTGTTAATATATGGATTGGAAAAAACAACTGAGAGAGAGGATGTCCTCCTACAGCGAGCCCGCCGGGGACGGGCTCTGGGAGAGCATCGCGTCCGGCTTGGACGGAGCGGTAAAGCGCCGTCCGGCGGCCTGGATATGGCCTCTCGCAGGAGCCGCGGCGGCCGTAGTCGCAGCGCTCCTTCTGATACCCCGTGAGACAGCAGTCGAGCCTGAAAAAACGCTCGTCGCCGATGCTTCAACCATAGATGAAAGTCACGAGACAGAAATACCTGTAAACCAGGTTGATACTCCTTTTGAGGAAATTCTCGTGGCCGAGGCTCTCCCCGCTACTCCGCCAGTGTCTTCTTCTGTCGCTTCAGTGTTCTCTCCAATCCAAAAAGCGACCGCTGAAATCCCCGTTCAGATCGCTCTTGTCGAGCGCCCTTCATTAGGCCGATTGGCCTCCCTTACAGAGCTCCCGTCACATCGCCTTGCTACCGGGGCCGGCACCATTCGCCGACAGGCGGAAAAAGTGGGTGAGGATGATTTTCCGGTATTCCCTGACGATTGGGACGATGTGACCGGTTTCAGGCCTTCTTTCTCATTGGGACTCAATGGATTGATGGGTTTATCTGCATCATCGCGTGAAGATGGTTTCGGCACCTCTTCCCAGTCCATGAGGACTGTCCGGAAGTCAGCTGCCCTCAACGCCGAATATGCCGATCTCGCCCTTCGCAACCGTCCTACGACCGACGAGGAGAATCACTCTCTGGCAGCCCGTTTCGGAGTCGAATTCGATCTCCGTTTTGCTCCCTCGTGGTCGGTCGGCACCGGTTTGTTCTACAGTTCGCCCCAGTCGCGCTTCCGGAGCGGCTCGGCTACCAACTATGTGATTACCAGGCAGACGCTTGGCTATGTCGGCATTCCTCTGCATGTCAAATACGACTTCCTGACCGCAGGCGGATTCCGCTTCTACGCCAAGGCCGGCGGGGCGGGGGAGACCTGCGTATACAATTCGTCCGGGAGGACGTACTATTCCGGCGACAAGGCATACGACGGCGAGAATCTCTCCGGCAATACAAAAACGCCCATACAGTGGTCCCTGGGGGCTGCGGCCGGCGCCGAATTGACATTCTTAAAGCACTTTTCCATCTACGCCGAACCCTCATTCAACTGGTACATTCCATCGGGCTCGGAACTTAAATCAGTCTATACCGAAAAGCCCTTCAGCCCCGGCCTTTCCGCCGGTATACGCTTTACGCTGGACAGGTAAAAAGGAGTTTTTTGGGCTTATCGTTTGCAAACAAGGCAAAAAAACTCTATCTTTATATGCTTGATTGCATATAAAAGACTATGAGTTTGACCAAAGCCCTTAAACGTATATTCGTCGGTGCTCCTTCCGATGAGGAGCCGCGCATACCAGACGGCTCTCCGGAGCCTATGACACGCCAGGAATTCGAAGACCAGATAGTGGATCATTTCCGCTACCGCCTCCGCAAGGAGACGACAAAGGGTTCGCTCGTTTATCCTACCAATTTCTATATTTATCTCACCCCCACGGACTATGAGGAGCAAAAGGAGGCATTCCCCTTCACCGTCCTCGACGTTGTCAACGAATTCAACGCAATCATAGGCGACAAGCGCAAAGAGTATCCCTCGTTCACTCCGATTGCCAAGTACTGGCAGTTCCAATTCCTCCGTTTCGAGGAGGGGACAATGATAGAAAACATGCGCGAGACTGTCTCCGGTATGGAAGACGGCAGCGTACTTGTGATGTCCTACATATTCACCAAGGAAAATCTTGACGTGGTGGCCCAGGAGAATGTCAGGGTAGTCACCACAAAGCGCAACAAAGGTACCGTCAAGACCCACCAGCTCTCGATCAACACCGATGCCCTCAGAGGCCTCAGGATGGAATCTGAAACGCTCTACAAGGTCCCCGCCGGCAATTTCTCCAAAGTCGGGATCGATTCCGTCTCCAAAGACGGCCCCAAGCCGATCGCGAGGCTGAAGATAGCGCCATATTCGGATTCGGTATGCTTCCTCACCGGAGGCCAGAATGCCGAAGTATGCAATATGCTGATGGACACCCTCCAGGTCTGCGGCAAAAACGGAGTGGAAACCACTGGATTCCAGACTCTAAAGGTCTCTTCCGATGCCGTGCTCAATCCGCATTTCCGCATTGAGAAGACACCGCAGGGTTTCCGCATCACGGCCCTCGGCTCCCTCGTCCTCAACGAAGTTCCGATGGAAAAGGGCGAATCCGCGCCCCTCCCTTCCAACAGCGCCATTCTCCTCAACAACATGATCCAGATCACCTTCAAGACAGTCTGACACGATGAAATACCTCCTTCTCCTTGCCATCGCAGGACTCGTAGTCTACCTGGCTTTCGACCATTTCACTAATTATCCGCGCTGATGAAAAGCATAGCATATTCGGCCCTCACCGACGTCGGGAGGGTCAGGACCAATAACGAAGACAACTACCTGGTCCGGTATCTTCCGGGCGAGAGGTTCCTCCTCAGCGTGGTGATTGACGGTGTAGGAGGATATGAGGGTGGGGAAGTGGCCGCCTCGATGGCCGCCGAATCTATCTCCGCCTCCATGGAAAGGGCCGCCCTCCAGGAGCCGCTCCAAGATCTCAAAGAGGCCGTCACCAAGGCCAGCAACGATATCTACGAGGCCCGTCTCGCAGACGCCCGCCTTTCCGAGATGAGCTGCGTCGTCACAGCCGCCCTCATCGACCTGGACAAGGAGCTCCTCTATCTGGTACATATAGGCGACACGCGCCTGTACCAATTCGCCGGAGGCATGCTCACCAAGCTCTCACATGACCATTCGCTCGTCGGATACTGGGAGGAGAGCGGCACTATTTCCGAGGCGGAGGCAATGGTACATCCGCGCCGCAATATCATCGACAGGAGCCTCGGAGACGTCAGGCACCTCAGCAGCGACCAGGACTTCCTGGACGCGGGAATATTCCCCATCGAGCCCGGTTCGTCATTCCTGTTCTGCTCCGACGGTCTCTACGACATGCTGACATCGGCCGAGATCACGTCCGTGCTTGCAGACAGCCATACCCTTGATGAGAAGGCTCAGCTACTTGTCGCCATGGCGAATGAAAAAGGCGGCAAGGACAACGTCACCGTCATCATTCTTCAAACATCTGCAGAGCCGGCTCCGAAGCCCCGCCAGGCCTCAAAAGTAGCCCCAGTAGCCCCAGCGCCGGAAACTCCCAAGCGTTCGAAAGGCGGCAAGGTGGCCTTGATTGCGGTGCTCTTCTTCGCCCTCGGCTATGCGGCCGGGTTCATTACCCCGGGGATTGTCAAGCGGCTTGAAAAAGTCCACACTCCGAAAACCGCTCCGGTGGACACCACTTCTGTTATTAAGGATACTTCCCTGGTGCAGAAGGACTCTCTCGATATCAAGGAGCCGCAGCAATGATCAAGATCAAAGACTTCTTCGGCCTGTGCCTCGTGACCGGCGTGATGATCATCGCCTATCTCACCCTGTCGGCCAACCAGAGCAAATACCTCGACGGGGTGGAAGCCGCCCTTGAGAGCGGCGAAGCCATGGTGCTAGACGCATCGACCGACTCTGTTGCCCTCGCCGAGTTCTTCGTCCGCAAAGGCTACTATTCCGGTAGGGACGCCGAATTCATTGCCGGTAGCATCGCCCGTCCGCTCAACAAGGGCATCGTCCCCCAGAACCTCGGCGAGCTCAACAAGCGCTCGTTCAGGGTGGAAGCCGAGGACGCTTATTCCCGTGGGGGCGAAATCATGCGTTCCCTGGTCGAACGCTCAAGAGGCGACCTGGGCTGGTCGGACAAGATTGAGAGTATTTATAATAGTGAATCGATACCTGATTCGCTCAACGCCGTATCGGGTGATACCAAACTGAAGGTGCAGGTGAAGGCGGAGGACGATTCGCCGGTTGAAGGCGTTCTTGTGCGGCTCACAGAGCATTATGTGGTCGAGGATTCTGCGCGGGATTCGCTCCTGGCCGTCTGTTTCACTGACAAAAGCGGCAGGGCTGAATTCGCGGTCTCGCAGGGACGATTCTACAGCGTACTTCCCATCAGGCGCGGATTTGAGTATGGCGCCTCCAAGGGTACGAGAGGCGGTGCACGTGTCTCATCTTCCCCTTATGTCTTCCGGCAGAAAGTGCATACCCTGGCACCTCTGTCCTCAGATACCTTTTCGAGCATAAAGGCGGATACCACCCTGATGGTTCGCACGCCGCAGCAGTACAGGGATTCCCGCTTCCTGATATTCCTCGTATTTCTCGGAGTGTGGTGGCTTCTCATTATCACCCTCTCCGTGCTTGACCGCAACAGGAAGGCAAAATCTGATTCGCTGTCCCTTATCCTTCTGATGACTCTGTCGGGGGTGTGCCTCCTCGCCATGTTCTCGATACCCAACCCGCTCAACGACATGCCCCGTGCGAGGGAAATGATAGAGGCTATAGTCGTTGGCGTTATCGCCATCGGAGTGCTGTCTAGACTCGATTTCATCAGCTTTTACAACGGCCGGTTGCGCATTTTCGGATTGAATATAAAATTCGACTTTGTCGGACAGATTCTGAAACCGCTTCTTCCGAAGAAGGTCAAATGGCCGGACGGACTCGGGTATCTCATCATAGCAGCTGTTTTCATCGCTCTGCTTACGCTGTTCGGCCAGGGACCGGAAGGCAGCGATGCTAAGGTCAACCTTTCAATCGGCGGATTTGCCTTCCAGCCCAGCGAACTCAACAAATTCCTCGTCGTGCTGTTCATGGCGGCATTTTTCGCCAGGAATGCTGCGAAGATCCAGTCCTTTTCCGAGAAGCTGGACAAGATGCGCTTCCGCTTCCAGCTGCGCACGGTCGCTTTCATATTCGTCGCGATAGCGGCTATCCTCAGCCTTTACCTCGTGCTGCTCAGCGACATGGGGCCGGCGCTGGTACTCATGGTGACGTTTATCCTTATTTATTCAGTGGCGAGAAGGGATTTCCCTCAGCTGCTCCTCGGAGTCGCGACATTCGCCCTGATGCTTGTCCTTCCTTCCTGGCTGGGAATGAGCGATAAGGTGCGCATAGTCCTGGTCATCCTGTGGTTTGTGCTATGGGTGGCCGGTGGATGGGCGGCAAAAAAACGTCTATACGAAAGCGCAATATTCATGAATCTGGTCCTGACCCTTTTCATCCTCGGTCCAACCATACTGTCAAGCCTCGGTTTCAGTGAGGCGGACCGCCTGGCCAACCGCATGGCAGTAGTCGGAGAGGGTGTTTGGGATAATGATGCCGTCGGCGGAGACCAGGTCGTCAACGGGCTCTGGGCCCTTTCAACCGGCGGAATGACGGGCCAGGGCCTCGCCAAAGGCAGCCCCGGACTCATCCCTGCAGGCCATACCGACATGATCCTGGCGAGTATCGGAGAGCAGATGGGCTGGGTAATGCTGCTGCTCGTAGCCTTCTCGATCGCCATCCTGCTGCATAGAAGCCTTCTTCTCGCAAGGCGCTCTGCTCACCCGTTCGCGTTCTATCTGGCGACAGGTATCGCCGTGATTACCGGCGTCCAATTCCTAGTTATAGCATTCGGAAGCATTGGTGTTATCCCGCTTACCGGTGTCGCGGTTCCATTCCTCAGCCATGGCAAGACATCGCTGATTCTCAATCTCGCGGCCTTCGGTGTAATAGCCTCGCTGAGCCGTTACGAACCGCTTGCGATTCAGAAGAAAGATATCTCCAAATATGACGGGATGGTAGCCACGATGAGTCTCAGCTTCATTCTGGCTGCAGGCGTATTGCTCGGCTATCTCTTTAAGTATCAGGTGTCCAGGCGGGACGAAATCCTCGTGCGTCCTGCATTCGTTGCCGGCTCAAGAGGGGAGAGAATGGCCGAATACAATCCCCGCATCGGCGTTCTCATGCGCAGACTTGACAGCGGCAATATCTATGACCGCAACGGTCTCCTTCTCGCCACCTCCCATCATAGCCTGACTGACGAGGAACGCACGGCTCTCATCAATGCGGGACTCTCCGAGGAGGCCCTGACGGCCGAATTCGCACGCGAACAGCGCCGCTATTATCCATTCGGCAATCACACCCTCTTCATGGTCGGCGATGCCAACAGTTCATGGCTCGTGTACAGCAAATACTCCACGTATCCGCGTGGTTTTGCAGTTGAGAGCCAGAAGTCCGATTTCCTCAAAGGCTTCAATCTCACCAAAAAAGACAGGAACGGCCACGAGATTATCCGGAAGGTCGAATCGGATGTCCGCATCAATCCATATCTTCCTTCCCAGACCGTTCAGACCGCTATCGCCGAGAAGGATTATGCCCGTCCCGAATTCCTCAGGATGCTCAAGGAAGGACCTGACTCCAAGGCTGTTGACGAGTGGAATAAGGATTATCACAAGCGTAACGTCTTCCTGACGATGGACGCCCGGCTCCAGATGATCCTGCAGCAGCGTATGGATAAGTATCTTACCGAGACTGTCCGAAAGAACGCGTCCATGGGCAGGAGTCATCCTGACAAGATACGCGCCTCAGTCGTAGTCCTTGATCCGGCCACCGGCGAATTTCTCGCATCGGCCAACTATCCTCTACCTGACGGCAAAATGCTTCGGGAGAGCAAAGAATACCGCAGTGATTACCACGAGAATAATGCTTCAGAGGTAGCCAGAACTGATCGTGACATGGGTATGACCCTCGCCTCCGCCCCGGGTTCGACAGGCAAGATTATGACCAGCCTCGCATCCCTGATGCAGGATCCTGCCAACAAGGATTACGTCCATCTGGTCCTTGCCGACGAAAGGGTGCATGATTCCAACGGATCCGAGCATGCAGGAAGGATCGGCCTCACCGAAGCAATCAGTTCTTCTTCCAACTGCTATTTCATCCATCTCCTCAACGACAAGGATCTATATTCCGAACTCGACAGTGTGTTCAGGGTGGTCGGAGTCGAGCCGCAGGTCGACGGAAGGCGTCCGCATCAGCCCTATTTCTTCTATCGTGACGAATTCCTCAGCAGGCAGAAGTTCTCTGAAATCATCGCTCAGGGCCGCAAGTACGGACTTGCCCGATACAAGAAGCATACTGACAAACTTGCCCGTGGCGTCAATGGCCACAAGGAGCTGAAGATGAACCTTATCAGCCGTTGGGCTTGGGGCCAGGAAATGGGCGCCACGCCGCTTACCATGGCGAGGGTGGCATCAATCGTCGCCAATGACGGTGTTTTCGTCCCGACCAGATACTTCCTGGACACTCTTGGCAAGAAAGCGATGCCAGTTTCTGAAGGCGAGCCCATCCGAATCGTTTCCACTGAGTCGGCAAGAGCTATCCAAAGGGGCATGAGTGAGGAGGCCGCGGGAAAATTCGCCGGCTACGGCCTCAATATCGGCGGCAAGACAGGTACGCCGGATCTAAAGGATTCTGAAGGAAAGACACGCCACGACGGATGGTATATCTGCTATATGGATGCTGCCGGTGGCGGCCGCCTGGCGCTGGCTCTCAGGCTTGAATGGGGGCGCATGTCATCTGAGGCCAAGACTATGGTCGACCAATGTATTCTCCCTGCACTCAAGGAGGCAGGTTATGTAAGATAATCAGTATTATGGCACACTATACAGAAGATTATCAGGTACTTAGGAATAT
>CAJODR010000005.1:66600-72850 GCA_905233275.1 uncultured Bacteroidales bacterium
GCCCTTAAGATTCTCTTGTCCTCAGTCAAGGGCGGGGAGGAAGACAAGGCCTTCCAGGCATTCGTCCAGGAATGCGGCATGCTCCTCAAGATCGGCAATGGCGGCAACAACCATATAGTCCGCATCTACCAGCCGCACCTCTATGACCAGGATGCTGTGGTGGAGATGGACTATATCGAAGGATGCACCCTCACGGAATATCTCCAGCAGGAGAAATTCCTCCCGATAGAGGAGGTCTACCGTTTCATCAGGGAGATTGGCGGCGCGCTGGCGTATTGCCACGTCGACATCTACCGTTTCCTTATGGACCGTAAGGAGGACCACCTCATGCCAGACCCTGAGGACGGCAGCAAGGTGATGATTGACGAGGAAAAGAAGAAGGAACTGATTCATAAATACGGCATCATCCACAACGACCTCCATTCGAGCAATATCATGCGCAGGAGCTACGACGGGAGCTACATTCTCCTCGATTTCGGGATCTCGATCCAGGGAGACGTGGCCGTCAAGAAGAGCTCCAGGGGCGAAGGCGACCCCGAATACAAGGCCCCCGAGAAATGGGATGACGAAAGCCTTATCACCGCGCAGTCCGATGTATACAGCTTTGGCGTGCTGATGTACGAGGCGTTGGCGGGCTCGGTACCATTCGCTTATTCGAGGGAGGATTTCTCCAGCGAGATGTCCGCCATCAACCACATATACGAGCAGCACAAGCTGGCGACGCCTGACCCGATCGAGGGCCGCAGGGCCGCCGCATGGGCTCTACGCTATCCTGACCAGCAGTACAAAAGGGACTTCCCGGCATGGCTCGAAAGGATGATACTGAAATGCCTGAGCAAGAATCCGGCAGAACGTTACGCCAATGCACGCGAGCTCATCGACGACTTTGAGGAGCACCTAAAGAAAGAATCGGCTTCCGCTCCGGCCCCTGCGGCCACCGACACCGAGACGAGCCTCAATCCGGTCCTCTTCCGCGCCCGTTTCCAGGGCGAAATAGACCGCCTGAAGGGCCAGAACGCCACTCTTGAGAGTGAGAACGCCGCCCTCCGTGAGGAGCTCACCAAAGTGCGCTCGGAGGCGGATGACCTCAGAGAAGAAGTAGCCCTGCTGGGCAGCAATTATTCCCACGCAAAATCATTCATTCTGAACAATAAAAAATAGTACGATATGGGTTTTCTTTCCAGACTCTTTAACCCCCGCAGTGATGGCGCGCCCGAGCAGGCAGCCCCCAGACAGAGCTCCGTCAACAATGCCGTCGACGCCACCGCAGGCATCATTGAAGAAGTGATTGGGACGCTTTCTCCGCTTTCGCTGAAAGACGATTTCCTTGGCCTGAGGCTCAGGGTGGCCGATCCGGTGTACAAGGCGCTCCTGACTGATTCTTCGTTTGAAGAATCGCTCCGGCTTGCGCTCGCCAACGCGCAGTTCGAGTCCCTCGCGACCGGAAAGATCGAGATCGCCGACGGGACGCCCGGAGACGGTGACAGCCCTCTCTGTGACGGCAAAGTGGGGCTGTCATTCATCGAAGCGGCAGCGGTGGCAGCAGTTCCCGTCTATTCCTCGGCGGTCATTTCCGTCGTTAACGGACGAGGATCGCTTGCCGAAGAATCATACACCCTCAAGCCGGACAGCAAGAAAAGCGTATACCATATCGGTCGCGGCAGCGTCAGCACCAAGGACGCCTACCGCGTCAACGACATTATCATCAAGGACGACGAATCGGATGAGGCTGTCGCCGAACTGAATTCATATGTCAGTTCCGCCCACGCGGATATCGTCTGCAGGGATTCCCGCTTCTACCTGAAGGCCACCCGTTTCGGTTGCCGGGCCCTAGGGGGAAGCGCCACCAAACTGATTCGCGGCGACGATGTGTTCGAACTCCGCGATGACCGCAGCCTCCATCTTTTGAAGGACGGCGATATCATAGAGCTCGGCAAGAGCGTTGTCCTTGTATTCAACAGCAAAGAGGAATAATGAGAGTACTCAAATTCGGCGGTTCTTCTGTCGCATCTGCAACTGCGGTCTCCCGCGTTCTCGACATCGTCGGAAAGGCGCTGGGGGAGGACCGTGTCATCCTGGTCTCGTCGGCTATCAGCGGCTGCACCGATGCGCTCATCGCGCTCGGCGAATGCTATGACGGCGATGCCGCATCCAGTCTTGAAGCCCGTCACCACGGTATTATCAAACGCCTTTTCACCGGAGAGGAACGTGCTGCCGCCGACGCGGAAATCAAGGCCCTGTTCGATGAAATGGCCGCAGCCCCTTCCGCCGAAAGGGTCACCTTCGGCGAATTGTTCTCCACACGAATCATCGCCCGGAAAGCGGCGACCGAAGGGATTGACGTCGCTTGGCTCGATTCGAGGAAGCTGGTTGTGAAAGGGGATGACGCGGAGACATTCGCTCGAATCAAAAAGGCCGTTGAGAGTAGCGGAGCCAGGTTATTCGTGGCTCCCGGATTCATCGCATCGGACGCGGACGGCAAGGTTTGCACCCTCGGCCGCGGCGGTTCAGACTACAGCGCAGCCCTTTATGCTGCGGCTGTCGGAGCGCCACGCCTCGAGATTTGGACCGACGTCCCCGGCATCATGACTGCCAACCCCAAGGACGTGCCCTCGGCCCGGACAATCTCCGAAATGTCCTACCAGGCGGCCCTCGAAATGGCCGAGCACGGCGCAAAGGTGCTTTACGCGCCCACTGTGGCCCCGACCATGAAGGCAGGCATTCCTATCCGCATCCTCAATACATTCGATCCTACTGGCCTTTTTACCGTAATCTCGGCCTCCCATTCCACCAACCGCGGCGGCTGGATCGGCCTCGCGTCCCGTAAAGTTGGAGACAAAGCTGAAATCTGCCTCGTCGGCGACGGCGAAAGGAGCGGCCTGGAGCGAATCTCTTCCACCCTTACCCGCAGCGGCATCGCCTTCGGACCGCTCACGAAGGAGAATGGCAATATCATCTTCTCCGTAGCTCCCGCACTCGAAAAAGAGGCCCTCAAGGCCCTCCACCGTGAATTCTTCGAAGGGCGCAGACTTAGCTCCATCGACGTTTTCATCGCCGGTACGGGTGCTGTCGGTATGGCTCTCACTGAAATGATAGGGGACACCGCTCCTACCGTCCGGGAGAGGACAGGCAAGGCCCTCCGCATCCTCGGAATAGGCAATACGACATGCTCCCTGTTCGATGCTGCAGGTCTCAATCCTTCGACTGTCTGGGAATCTCTCCCTTCAGCGCAGAGCGAGGAGCCATTCGTCGAAAAAGTCCTCCGTGTGGCACCTGAGGGCGCGATATTCGTCGACTGCACCGACAGTGAAGATATTTATCTCCGCTACAGCGACCTGATGGCCAAGGGGCTCAGCATAGTCTCTTCCAACAGGCGTTCGCTGGCGATACCGTACCACGAGTATTCGGCGATGATTGCGACGGCCCGCTCTGCCGGAGTATTCCTCCGCTACGAAACGACCGTCGGCGCGGCCCTCCCCGTGCTCGAATCGGTAGCACGCGGCACCAATACCTGCGACGAGGTCCTCTCGATAGAGGCCGTCGTCTCTTGTACCCTCAACCAGATTCTGGGCGAATACTCTGAAGGCAAGGCATCATTCGCCTCGCTCCTCCGGAGAGCCCAGGACGCCGGTCTGACCGAGGCTGACCCCCGTCTCGACCTCGAAGGAAAGGACGCCCTCAGAAAGCTCCTCATTCTCGCCCGCGAGGCCGGCAAAGTCCAGTCACTCGTGCCCCCGTCCCTCCATAAATGCGGTCTGGAGGCATTCTACGCAGGTATGGAAGAGGCGGAGCCTTCGCTCCGTGAGGAATTGATGCCGCGCGGTGACCAGCGTCCACGCTATGTGGCGGTCCTCGAAAAGGATCCGTCCATCCCGCTCGGATACAGTGCATCGATCGGCATCCGATTCGTCGGCCCCGAACATCCCGCATGGCAGCTTAGCGGGACCGAAAATGCAGTAATAGTCCGCAGCGCCTTCCACCCCTATCCGCTCGTCATCTCCGGTGCCGGCGAAGGGGCCAGGCTGGCTGCATCAAGTATACTAAACGATATTCTGAGATGAAAGTAGCAGTAGTCGGAGCCACCGGTCTTGTCGGCTCCAAGATGTTGCAGGTGCTTGAGGAACGTCACTTCCCCGTGGACGAACTTCTCCCCGTCGCCTCCTCCAAATCAATCGGCCGCAAGGTCAAGTTCGCCGGCCGCGAATGGTCGGTCATGACCCCGGAAGAAGCCATCGCCCGAAAGCCGCATCTGGCCCTCTTCAGCGCAGGAGGCACCGTCTCCGGCCAGTTGGCGCCATTATTCGCCGCAGCAGGCTGCCGTGTCGTCGACAATTCTTCCTACTGGAGAATGGATCCGACCAAAAAGCTGGTCGTCCCCGAAATCAATGCCGACGTCCTCGGCCCCGACGACTACATCATAGCCAATCCCAACTGCTCCACCATCCAAATGGTCCTCCCCCTGGCCCCGCTCCACAAAGCCTACCAAATCCGCCGCATAGTGGTCTCCACCTACCAAAGCGTCACTGGCACAGGCTACAAAGCCGTCGCCCAAATGGAAGCCGAGCGCGCCGGTGAAAAGGACATCCCGATGGTCTACCCCTACCGCATCGACAAAAACATCCTCCCTCACATTGACAGCTTCCTCGACAACGGCTACACCAAAGAGGAAATGAAGATGGTCAACGAGACCCGCAAAATCCTCCGTGACGACACCATTAAGGTCTCCCCGACCACCGTCCGCGTCCCTGTCGTCGGCGGCCACAGCGAATCCGTCAACATCGAATTCGTCCGCCCCTACGACCTCTACGACGTCCGTCGAATCCTATCCGCCACTCCCGGCGTCACCCTCATGGACGACCCGTCCAACAACATCTACCCGATGCCAATCATATCCCACGAAAAAGACGACGTCTTCGTCGGCCGCCTCCGCAGGGATCTTTCGATTCCGAACGGGCTGAATCTCTGGTGCGTGTCCGACAACCTCCGCAAAGGAGCAGCAACCAACGCCGTTCAAATCGCAGAATATCTACTTAGTGTAAATCTAATATAGAATATGCCGGTGCCACAACCATTCAAAACCCTCCGCAATCAAAGATTGCTTCGTCCCTCCCATTGCTTTTTGAACATTTGCTCGGCAAATATCCAAAAATCAACGGGCCCCTCCCACTTACATGCCGTGGGCGGCGATGGGTTTTGAATAGTTATGGCACCGGCTAAAACAGTATTATGGTGAATATTGATATAGAATTATTTAAGAGTATTTTAGCGATTGAATCGACGTCTGGGGGGGAGAGGAGTCTCAGTGAGTGGTTGAAGGGGAGGTTGGAGGCGCCGGTGGTGAGGAGATTTGAGGTGGGGGATGGGACGGAGAATCTGCTGCTGACGTGGGGGACACCGAAGGTGGTGTTCTGTACGCATATGGATACTGTGCCGCCGTATATTGCACCGAGGTTTGAGGGGGATATGGTTTACGGTAGGGGGGCGTGCGATGCGAAGGGGCAGATTGTGTCGATGTATGCGGCTTGCAAGGCGTTGGAAGCGGAGGGAGAGCTTGGTTTTGGGCTGTTGTTGCTGTCGGGGGAGGAGACGGGATCGTTTGGGGCGAAGGCTTTTGCCAAAGAGGCGTTCAGCGCTACTTATCTGATAGTTGGGGAGCCGACGGAGTTGAAGATGGTGTCTGCGTCCAAGGGCACCAAGTCGTTTGATTTGAAGTTTAAGGGCGAGGCGTTCCACAGCGGGTATCCGCAGTATGGGCGGAGTGCCGTGTCGATGTTCGTCGAATTCATGAATTCGCTGGATGCGGCGGCATTCCCGGAGGACCCTCTTCTTGGGGCCACTACGTGGAATGTGGGGCTGCTCCGGAGCGACAATCCTCAGAATGTGCTGAGCCCTGAACTGTCTTGCAGGATTTATTTCAGGACTACATTCGCCTCGGACGAGGCGGTTAAGGAGTTTATGGCGAGGCCGAGGGAAGGCGTTGAAGTGTCGCCTCGCGGCGGTGATATGCCGGCGAAATACCTGACGATTCCGGGATTTCGGCGGTGAATTACACGCTTCTTCTTGACGCTGAGACGACGATTGAGGTCTACCTGACTACGAAGGACAACTACACCGGGAGCGTCTCTGTGTATGTTGACGGAGGGAGCGAGAACATGGCCGTTCTTAATGACGGAAGGTACGTTGTGCGTATCAGTGATATTCCGGCGCACAAGCTCGCAGAAAAGCACGCGCTAACATGACATTCAGGCAG
>CAJODR010000006.1 GCA_905233275.1 uncultured Bacteroidales bacterium
AGAGAAGATTGCTATGGAGGATATGTGCCAGCTTACCGAGCGCCAGACCGAGAATAAGTACAAGAGTTCCTACGAGCAGGTAGGCAAGGCCATCCGGAAATATTCGACCAATGCACAGTTGGATATGGTGGATTTTCTGGAGCTTGTGTATTTCTCCTGGCTGACAGGGAATAACGATATGCATCTGAAGAACTTCTCTCTGTATTCTCCTGCCGGCGAGCCCGTGCTCACTCCGGCATACGATCTGTTAAATGCCGTCATAAGCAATCCGGCCGATGACGAAGAGTTAGCCCTCAATCTCAACGGGAAGAAGAAGCGGATGAAGGATGCTGACTTCAGGAGCGCATACCGCACATGCGGCGTACCGGAAATCGTTTTTGACCGAGTCAAGAAAAAATACCTGGATTTGCTACCCAAATTCGAAGAAGAGATTCTGTGCTCCTTCCTTTCAGACGAACTCAAGACATTCTATATTGATCTTCTTCACCGAAGACTTATGGCATAAAAAACAAAAAACCGTCACAGCCCCTTGTGATGGTTTATTGTTTATATGGGGTGGGGATGGAATTGAATACGATCTCACACCTCTATGACAAGAGCAAACTATCCAAAAACTTGCAAAATTTGTGACCATATATGCGACTCCAAAGCAAGTCGAAAAAAAAGAGTTGAGATATCTCTCTCAACCCTTTTCATATAAAAAATGATAATACGACAATCATAAATTATAGCGGCAATTCGGCAACGGCGCGGATATGAACCCCCTCATAAGAGTCAGTATTTCCTCTTATCACTTTCCAGCCATATTTCCATTTTGTCCAGTCCTCTCTGTCTGGATCCCAGTCATATCCATCACTGTCTTTATAGATGAGTAGTCCTTTCTTGCTTCCGCCGGCATATACTGTTTCGACATTACCCTCAATCCAAATATAAGCGGAGGATCCAGGATAATAATAACAACTGTAATATTCCCCACTGATAAATCCATCATATGGAATGAAAACAGATGATCCTATTTCTTGGTTTGATATTGTTAGGCCCTGATTTTCAAATGTATATGTTAGCGTAATGCCGCCCAAACTCGTGTTTGTTTTTGTAACCGTTGAAGGGAGAGGGTCGAAATATCCAGAAGTACAATATAACTTCTGGGCCAGCGCTGATGGTATAAATATCCACTCGTTGCCATAATAATAATTAACTGCGTTTCCAGTATTATATTCAATCATGAAATCGCGGTCTTCATCATACCAATAGAAATTGTCATATTGAAACGTTTTTATTGTGTTTCCATTATTATCCACTTGTTTCAAGTTTGAACTAGATATTTTAGTATTAGATGTTGTATTGCCGGAATACTTCCACCCATATAGTTCATTTCCTCGGAAGAAGTATCCGGGAGTGCTAGATGATGTGGTGCCAATGTCATTTTTTGCGATGACAATTCGCCTATCTTGTGAAGAGCCAGCTTCGATGCTGTTATCGTATTGAGATTTCCTAATGCCAATATCAACCCACTCAAACCCGTTTAATGTCCCGCTGGTAGCCATAGTGGTAAAAGAAACCACATCGGATTCAACAGTTCCCACCTCATTAGTTGCGTAGGCTTTGATATAATATGTTGTTCCGGAAGATAGTCCGCTTAACTGTCTGGAATACACCCCTGTATCATATCCGGACACCTTTATCTTTGTATTCAAAGCCCCGAGTGAAGTCCCGTAGTAGAACCCTCGTTCTGTTATTGCATTGCCATCATTGATTAGCGAGGCTTTCACCGTAGCCGTTCGATAATCTACACTTTGGATTTCAACGTTTCCCAAACTAGGAAGTACGGCAACATCTGGCACATCGCCTGCCAAGGTTAGTTCTGCGACAGGTCTTAACGGTTTCCCGGAAAATGTACCCTCGGTCTGCAAATACAAAATATTGTAGTTATACTGCATATAGTATGCTGTGCCGTTACTGGAGCCTTTTGAGGAGCACCATAACTCTCCCATATCGTTATAGGAGCCGGCATTCCACAATTGATCATCCAAACAAAAGCCACCAGCTGGAATAAAGATGGACTCACTTATCGACTGGTTCTCTATTAAAAGGCCGGCTACGCCATTTTGTTCGGTATAAGAATATGTTAGCGTGATACTCCCATTATTGTTTCCGACGACAACATCCACGGGGCCACCTGATAGTGTGATATTTCCTGTGGGCTTGCCCAACAACGCATATAACGTGGAATAATCAGGAGTTACCCAAGGCCCACCCCAGTTATATGTTGCAGCATCACCGTACACGGTACTGTTGTACTGAAGATATGTCTTTCCTTTAAAGTCTTCCAACGACGTCCCGCCTGCCAGAGCATAAGAGTTCGAGAAAGTATTGGTATTCCAGGTGCTACTCAACGTATTTCCATCATTATCGTGTTGGGTTGCAGAAAGAATATACACTTGTCCATACTGATTCGGTGTCCCTGTAACAATGTTCCAACCATTGAGTTCTCCCCAGCGGAAATAGTAACCAAAATCTTCCGGGTTATTAGCACCTATATTGTGCGTCGCAAACACTATCTTTCTATCATACTCTGAACCAGGAGTAATCCGGCTATCGATATGTGATTTGCGAAGGCCAATATCGACATAATGATGTCCGTTGATTGCTGACGCCATATTTACCGAAACACTGCAAGTTGCAATAAATCCACCTGAAATAGTCCTTGCCGTGATTGTTGCAGAGCCGGCAGCAACAGCGGTGACGACACCGGTGGAGGATACCGTGGCTACAGTTTCATCGCTGGAAGACCAAATCACATTGGGATATGCTCCAGCCGGTGCTATTGTAGCTATCAATGTTTCGGTAGTCCCCACGTTTAGGTTGATAGAAGACTGATTCAAAGTAACTCCTGTGGCAGGGACATATTCCTCGTCATCCTCGCCCAGGAGCGATGTTACAGTTCCGGACACGCTGATAATAGCATCATCTTCCTGCTCGCTGAGGTCGATTTGTGATACAGTACCGAAGACCTGTACGCCACCCTGAACGACCTTCAGATTATTGACTGTCACTCCAACGGGAATGATACAGGTATTAGCGGCAGTGCGGCTGATAACCTGGTCGTACGCTATACCATTGACCGTTACAGTAGAATTTGGAGTCCTTATGTCGAGATCTGCTCCCTCCGGGCCAGTAATGGATAGTGTAGCCGGATAAGACTCGGCTGCTGGAGGATAGGACACAGTAAGCGTGGATGTGCTTGCTGTGGTCGGAAGAATAAGTGTCACTGCTTCCGATGTGTTCGGGAGCACGATAGCTATATCTTCAGTCAAAGGTTCTGTAATGCTAACAGATGTGGCACCAGCAGCGAACAGAGCGTTAGCTTGTGTTGCCGATGCGGCCAACTGTGTGAGGGCGGTAGCTCTGAAGGCATAAGTCTTGGCTGCAACCATAGGGTTGGCCTTGGTGAGAGTATACTCATATGTTGGCTCTCCATCCTTATACACGGTGACAGTGATAGGGATTCCGGTAATATCTACAGGAGCTAGGACTAGATAACCGGTTAGTTCAGTCTCATCTGCAAAGGTTACATTCTGCAAGTTGAGACTGAGCTCATCCGTCATTGTTGTTGCGACAATGGTAGGAGTTTGTGCGCTCAGATCAAAGTAACCATCCTTGATAAACACATCTGTTGGTGCAGAGAAGGTTATCTTTGTATAGGTACCTGCAGGAACGGTAACGTAAGTCTTGAAGAAGGATGTGAGGTGGTTGAAAGAAAAGTTCAACGCGTTGCCAACAGCAGTTGTCCCTTCTGTATAAAGAGTCCAGTAGTCTCCAGTATGGAGGTTATTGTTATTCCCGCTTTGTGTCTGTCCCGTATAGGATACAGAGACGTGATCCTTTGATAGGAAGATGTCTGGGTACAGCGGGTAATAGGCGTAGAAAGTTCCCGTTGATTTCATCGCCCAGTCCCCACCATCGAATGAGGCCGTGCTGGTGCCAGCACCATTGTCCACTTCAAAGTAGATTTGTGCTCCAGTGTTTGGGACGATACCAATCTTGTCACCTGCAGACCACAGGAAGTTGCCATTGCTGAACGTGGCCTTCGTGGCAGTCAAAGTGTCAAGGATGCCAGTTGCGAAGTCTTCCTCTACATCAATTCGAGGGATGGTGCAACGTACGGTTGTGATATCAACCTCTGGTGTTGTGTCCTGTTCGGCGACACAACTAACCATCAAGGCCACAAGCGCTAGCACTCCGGCCAAAATTTCTTTAATATTCTTCATAGTACATTAACCTTCGTCAGGATCAAGGGGAGGTACAGTCCCTCCTGGATTGCTTATATTTTGTAACACATTTTCCATTCCAGTAAGTTCAATCGTTGTTACCTCTGGATTGGTATAAGTTTCTTTCGCCAATGATAGATTGTTGTTGCTCATATTATTAGTAATGTGTGCTATCAATATTTGGCCGATAGATTCCGGATTCAGCGCTATGGTACATAAAAAAGGCAGGAACCTGTCTATCAAAAGAGAGCCTCTGGACGGGGCCTACAGCAATAGACATCCTGCCTATATGCACGACACCACGAATGGCGTCGAAACATACCAAACCGGATTGTCCATCTGCTGTAAAAAAATTGTCCAGATTTTCTCTTTTAGATGAACTACCTTTTGCCCTGGGAATTTCTCGTCCCAGTAGCAACACAAAGATAGGAAAAATAAATTAGTTTAACGAAAATACCTTTAATTGATAGGTCTGTATTGAGGGTGTACCCTATCAATAGGATTTCTCAAAAGCATCCTTAACCTCATTCAAGATATTGTTTTGTAGGAGTTTAGCATAGTGCTGTGTGATTCTGGTTGTGCTGTGTCCCAAAAGCTTTGCTACCACCTCCAAGCGTATTCCTCTGTTCAGGCACCTGGTAGCATAGGTGTGTCTGGCAACGTGGGAAAAGATAGGTTTATCAATCCCGCAGAGGTCTCTTATGGCCTTTAGATAGACATTGAGCTTGTGATTCCCAATGATAGGGAGTTTGAAGTGATATTTCTTGAGAATCTCCACCCCTTGCTCCAGAATGACAGCGGTATAGAACACCCCGGTCTTGTTGCGCTTGTCGTGGATGTAGTACTGACCATCTTCTGTTACCTGGAAGTCTGTTGGCACCAACTTGGCCATATCTGTATAGGAGAGCCCTGATGCTGCCTGAAACACAAATAAGTCTCTGACCCTGTTAAGGCTCTCATTATGGAAGTCTGTGGAGCGTATCTTCTCCACCTCTTCTTCTGATAGGAACTGTACGCTCTTTTCTCCTCTCCTGAGCCTTATTCCACTGAAAGGATTTATCTTGATTTTCCCGTTATCTATCCCAAACTGAACGATAGTCTTCACCCTCTGGCAGTATCCGTTGGTGGTGACATAGTCCAGGTATTGGTTCATTGAGGCTTGATAGTCCAGGATAACAGCCTTGGTTATAGCGCTTACAGGTTCCTTGGGGGAAATGATTTGATAGAACTTGTCCCTGGCTATCTCATACTTTCTGTAGGTCTTTGGTTTCAAGTCCTTGCCAACCCTCTTTGATAGGATGTGCATATAGTCATCGAAGAGATTTTCAATGGTATAGACCAGATAACCACCACTCTTGAAGTAAGCCTTGAGCGCATCAGCGGTCAAGGGCTGACCTTCCATCAGGAAGTTGGTGACGATCTGGTTCAATCTTGCCCTGACACCATCCAGATAATCTATCAAGTCTGTCCTTTTCTTCCCGCTTGTCTGTGCTCTGAACTTCTCCGGGTATTCTTTCCTTGGCAGTTGGATGAAACACCTCCGTGTATTCAGGATAATGACCATCTCAATGGGGGCTAACCCATCCTTGTTTTTCGGCAATAGAACGAAACATTTGCTGTACTTCTACTCATAATTTGTGACCAGTTTTGTTTGTTGAATACACTGGTCGCATATATGGTCACAAATTTTGCAAGTTTTTGGATAGATAGCCCTTGGGAGTAAGGTGGGCGATCGTATTCAATTCCATCCCCATCCCCTATAAACAAAAAACCATCACAAGTGGTTGTGACGGGTATATAGAGAGTTTTGTCTGTGAGATTGATCGTAGTCAATCAAGACATATGTTTTGTTGGTGTGGTAGCGGGAGTGGGTCACGATCCCGACGCTCTAACCAGCTGAGCTACCCCGCCGTCAATTTTTCATAAAAAAATCAGCTTGACGAAGGCTGATTTGGTTGAGATAGAAGGACTCGAACCCTCACTGACAGAGCCAGAATCTGTAGTGCTACCATTACACCATATCTCAATAGTCCCGCGAACGGGACTGCAAATGTACGACTTTTTCTTGGATTTGCAATATTTTTGTTTGTTTTTTTGAGAATTGAAAATCCCTATTTATTGGGATTGAAGGGAATTGCAGGTTACACTATCTTTGCAAGTGGAAAAACAAATGGAATTATTGGCCATAAAGTTAAAGTATTCAGATCCTTTTATTTGTTGTTGGAAAAGGCGGGCTGTGAAGTCCGCCTTTTCAAATAAGATCTGCAAAAACTATAGCGGCGACGGCCTCGACGATGACCGGAGTGCGGAGGGCGAAGCAGGTGTCGTGGCGGCCGGGGACGACGAGGTCGTCGAATGAGCCTTTGGCGACATTCCAGGTGCGCTGCGCCTTGCGAATGGATGAAGTGGGCTTGAAGGCCACTCGGAAGACGATTTCGCGGCCATTGGTGATGCCGCCGTTGATGCCGCCGGAGCCGTTTTTGAGAGGGCGGAGGCCTTCGCCGAACGGATCATTGTGTTCGCTCCCCTTCATCCTGGAGGCGGCGAAGCCATCGCCGAATTCAATCCCGCGCACGCCCGGAATGGCGAATACCGCATGCGAAATGAGCGACTCCACGCTGTCCCAGAACGGGTCACCGACGCCGGCAGGGACGCCGCTGACAACGCATTCGACTATTCCGCCGAGCGAATCGCCTTCCGACTCTGCTGCGGCAATCAAATCAGGCCACCCGGCGCTGTCGGGTGAGCCCCCCACCTCAACGAGACGGGCGTCGAAGTGGATCGACGGGCCGAGCATCTTCTTGGCCACAACCCCGGCAGCCACAATCGGAAGAGTCATCCTGCCGGAGAATTGTCCCCCGCCGCTCACAGCCGCCTCGTCTCCATATTTCGCCCTCGCAGTGAAATCGGCATGCCCGGGGCGCGGCATGTCCCTGAACATCTCATAATCCGACGGACGAATATCCTCGTTACGGAATTCAATGACGAGGGACTCCCCTGTCGTCACCCTGCCTGAAACCCCAGAAAGAATCACCGGAACATCTCGCTCAACGCGGGCTGTAGTCCCGGCGGCTCCGCTGCGTCGGCGATCAATATCAGCAGCAAAATCTTCAACAGACAGGGCCAGACCGGGCTTTACGCCATCCACGACGACTCTCATCGCCGGGCTGTGAGACCCGCCGGAGAGCGCGACACGGAAACTATGACCGAAAGACTCCATTACAGATTATTTCAGGAGTTGAAGAACGTCTTCGAGATTGCCGTCGCAGGGTGCAGGCTCTATGCCAAGCAAATGACAGACAAGAGGATAGACGCAGATATTCTGGAACTGCTCGGCCTTGAATCCCTGCTTGAAATCGGGGCCTTCGGCGCGGAATATCGGCTGCATGTCTGGCTCATACGGCGAATAACCATGGGCGCCAAGCCCCGTTTTCGGCTTGTCGCAAACCTGCCAGCCGAGATCCGGGGCGATCACGATGTTGCCAATCCGGTCAGAAGTGCCGTATTGCAGTTCTGCCGGGATATCTTCCTTGTACCACACGGTAACATGCGGCATTTTACTGAAAGAATCATAGGCATCCTGCCGATACTCCGGCTTTGTAAACACCGAAGTCGGCGTGGAAATGACCATGTGTTCGATCCAATCCTCGTCTACATAATCGTAGGGATTGATTTCACGCTCTCGGCTGATGCTCGTCATGCCATGGTCAGACAGCACAATGAGATCGATATTATCGGCGAACCCGGATGCAGCTATACCTTGCCGGAGAAGGCCGATCATTTCATCCACACGTGCCACAGCTACTCTGACCTCCTCGCTGTAAGGGCCGCATGCGTGGCCGGTATGGTCGGGCTCGTCGAAATAAAGCATAATAAGCCTCGGACGCTCGCTGGGCGGCATATCGAGGAACGAAAGAGCTTCCTTCACCCGGTCCTCATAGCTTAGCCGATCAGCATACGGACGCCAATATGTGGGATGCTTGCCCTGGATCGGGACATCGGAGCCGACCCAGTAGATGGTGCCTGATTTGACGTTTTGCCCTGCAGCGGTGAGCCATATCGGCTCGCCGAGGAAATATTCGCCTTTGGCGTGATTGGGGCCGCTTATCGAGTAGTAATCATTCTGGTCCGGGGCCCAGAACGAATTGTTGACGATGCCGTGGTGATCCGGAACGAGGCCGGTCGCAATGGCGTAATGGTTGGGGAATGTCGAAGCGGGATAGGATGCGCGCATCGCCGTGGAAACGCCGTTCGCCGCAATGGCGTCGATATTGGGGGCGTCATACATTTCGGGATAATCCCAGCGGAAGCCGTCCAGGGACACCATGATGACGTAACGGTCATTTTTCCGGGCGTCAAGGTATTCCCTGAGAGCCGGGCCGAGGTCGGTCTGGATAATGCCGGCGGAGTAGCGTTCGACGTACTCTTTCCATGCGGCGTCAGGGTCGTCAGACGCCACATAATCGCCCTTTGACCAAAGCGAATTGATCCAGATCCGGTAGTGCTTGCCGTACGCTGCCGTCAGGCTTTCGTTCAACTTGGAATAGTCCCCGGTAATCTCAAACGCCACAGGATTGCAGGCCGCCCTGAATTCTTCAATCGTCGCCGCAGCACCTGGACCGGCCGGGATTTTCGGCATGAAGAGGATGCTGTCAAAGGGCACCGAGGTGATTTGCTTCAGCTCATCCGGATGCCTGCGGGACTTGAAGATGACCTGATTCTCAGTCCCTGTCGCAAGGACTACCTTATATATATCATCGAAGAATCTGGCCTCGCCGTCGATGTTGACGAGGATCTTGCCCTTTGCCTTCAGGAGAGCCTCTTCCAGAGTCGGGACCTTGTAATCCTTGCCCCCGGGGCCCTCAAGACGGAGTCCCTGGATATACTTGTATTTACGGAGGTAAACGGGACCGAAGCCATTGGTCGTACGGCCGAGAGTCTTGTCGTGCATCAGGATCAGGACGCCGTCCCGCGTCCTCTTGACATCCAGCTCCACGATATCGACGCCAGCCTCAATCGCAGCCTCAATGGACTCCAGGCTGTTTTCCGCCGTTACTTTCCAAAGCCCGCGGTGCGCAGCCACAAGCACATTGCCATCTCCCGGATTCAGCAGAATCCGCCTCAGCGAATCCACTCTCGTCTGCGCGAAGAGAGAGACTCCGCTTATGAAAACGATTAAAGATAAAAGAACCCGCCTGAACATTGGCAAACGCATTTTACACCACGCGAATTTAATCATTTTTTCGGGAAATTCATTATTTCTGCAGGTGCGCGGCCCTGAGCGAGGAGGGTGCGCATGCGGTCCATGGCTGGAGCGGCGTGGGTGAAGAAGTGGTAGTAGCCTTCGCAGAGGGCGGGTGTGCCGGCTATGCGGTGCTGGGGACATTCGCCGCCGCAGGCGGGCAGGAACTCACAGGAGAGGCATTTACCGGGGAGACCGGTCCGCTTTGAAAGGCCGAAACGGCGCTGCTCTTCCGAGGTCATCATTTCCCGGAGCGAACGGTCGCGAATGTTGCCGAGAAGGCACTCCGGAGTCACGAAATGGTCGCACGAATACACGTCGCCATTGTGCTCTACGACGGGGCTGCCACCGCAAGTCTGGCAGAAGGCGCAGACGCCGGGATTGATGCCGCACCATGAAGCCAGAATCGCGTCGAAAAGTGTGACAAATACGCGTCCCACGTCGCTGAGAAGCCATTCGTCGAAGACTTCGCACATAAATTCGCCGAAGGCTCGGGGGGATACGGACCATGGCGTGATGGAGCCGTCGGGAGCCTGTTCGAGCACCGGCAGAAACTGCATATACGAGCTGCCGGCGTCTTTCAGGAAGCGGTAAATTTCGGCGCCGCGGCCTTCCGAGCGGCAGTTGACGGTGGAGAGGGTGTTGAATTCGACCCCGTGGTCCCGGAGAATCTTAAGACCGCGCATCACGCGGTCGAATGTCTCCCCGCCCTTCTTATCGCGCCTGAACCCGTCGTGCACGTCCCTCGGGCCGTCCAGGGAGAGCCCGACGAGGAAGCCGTTTTTGCGGAAGAAGGCAGACCATTCGTCCGTCAGGAGAGTCCCGTTGGTTTGGATGCTGTTGACGACTTTTCGGCCTCCGGAGTACTTGCGCTGCAGTTCGACGGCCTTCCTGAAGAATGCCAGCCCCGCCAGCAGAGGCTCGCCGCCGTGCCAGACATAGCTGAGCTCCGGCACGTCCACGGATTCGGAGTAATCCTTGATAATCCGCTCCAGAAGCGCCTCCGACATCACTGGCTCGCGCCCGCCGTACAGCCCTGCCTTTTCGAGATAATAGCAGTAATGGCAACCGAGATTGCACGCCGAACCGACCGGTTTCACCATCAGGTTGAACGCCAGCGGCCCGGACTGCCTCACGGCATCCCCAAGCGGAATCGGATTGCCCCCGGAAGCATGCATACGCAAAAATAAGTAAAAATTGAATATCTTTGTACCATGTCAAAGAAGATACTTCTTCCATTCGGCGGCATTCCGCTGATTCTTACCGCGCAGTCGTGCGGCGAGAAAACGCCTGCAGAGCAGCCCAAGCCTCTCAATATCGTGTACATCATGTGCGACGATCACAGCTATCAGACGATCAGCTGTTATGACCGGCGCTATATGGAGACGCCCAATATCGACCGGCTGGCGGAAGAGGGCACGAGATTCACCAACAGCTTTGTGGCGAATTCGCTAAGCGGGCCATCCCGGGCGTGCATGCTGACGGGGAAGCACAGCCACAAGAACGGATTCACCAACAATGAGCACGGGGTATTCGACGGCAGTCAGCAGACACTGCCGAAGCTCCTGCAGGAGGGTGGCTACCTCACGGCAATGGTCGGCAAATGGCATCTGGTGAGCGACCCGACGGGATTCGACTACTGGGACATACTGACCGGGCAGGGGGATTATTACAATCCGGTATTCATCCGCGAAGGGGAGAGGGTTGTGCGCCGTGGTTATTCGACGGACGTCACGACAGATGTGGCGCTGGACTGGCTCTCGTCGCTCGGCGGGGACAAGCCGTTCTGCCTGTTCCTGCACTACAAGGCGCCGCACCGCAGCTGGATGCCGGATCTGCAGGACCTCGGGGCGTACGACGACAAGGAGTTCCCGCTGCCGGATACATTCTACGACGACTATTCGACAAGGGAGGCGGCCCGGAAGCAGGAGATGTCCATTATCGCCGACATGAACGTCATCTACGACCTCAAGATGGCGGACCGGGAGAATACCATTCACACCCCTGACAATCCGGCGCTCGAATCCTACGGACGCGACCTCTACCGCAAGGATCTGCCTGACGGCGAATTGGTTCCCGGCCGGATGGATTCGCTGCAGCAGGCAGCATGGGACGCCTATTATGACCCGCTGATAGCGGAATTCAAAGCCGCTAACCTCAAGGGGAATGCCCTCAGCGAATGGAAATTCCAGCGCTACATGCGCGACTATTGCAGCGTGATCAACTCGGTGGACCGCAATGTCGGGAGGGTGTACGACTTCCTGAAGGAGCACGGAATGCTGGAGAATACCGTCATTATTTACACTTCCGACCAGGGTTTCTTCATGGGCGAGCACGGCTACTTCGACAAGCGATTCATGTACGAGGAAAGCTTCCGGACGCCGCTTATCGTTAGAATGCCCGACGGATGGAAAACGCCCGCCGACATCGATGCAATGGTGCAGAATATCGATTACGCGCCGACAATTCTCGAAATTGTGGGACTACCTGTGCCAGAGGACATTCAGGGCAAGAGTTTCCTGCCACTGCTACAGGGGAAGGATCCATCCGCAATAGGCTGGCGGAAGGCCCTGTACTACCATTATTACGAATATCCGGCCGAGCACTCAGTCCGCCGCCACTACGGCATCCGCACTGCACGCTACTCCCTCATGCACTTCTACAACGACATAGACGAATGGGAACTCTTCGACCTCGCCACCGACCCCGCTGAGCTTCACAACCTCTACGGCACCCCCGGCACCGAAGCCCTCACCGACTCCCTCAAGACCGAACTCCGCCTCCTCCAGGAACTATATCAGGACCCGATAACCGAATGACAACGCCCCCAAGCATGGTCTTCATCTCTTCAGAGTAGTTGCCGAAGAAAGTATCAGCGCCATAGCGACGAATGTCTCTCGGTGATCGAGTTGGGATTCGAACCCAAGACCCACAGCTTAGAAGGCTGTTGCTCTGTCCAACTGAGCTACTCGACCAACATGCAGTTTATTATAACTGCGCAAAGGTAGCAATTCTTTCCGACAAAAGCGCGGTAAACTACAAAATTGTTTATTTCAGACCGCGGGCGCGGAGGAGGGCGTCGGGATCGGGATCGGCTCCGCGGAAGATGTGGTAGAGAGTCATGGGCTCTTCGCTGCCGCCTTTCTCGAGGAAGGTCTGGCGGAACTTGAGGGCCGTCTCCGGATTGAAGGCGCCGTCTTCCTTGAACTTCTCAAATGCGTCTACGTCAAGTACTTCTGACCAGAGATAGCCGTAGTAGCCGGCACTGTAGCCGCTGTTGAAGATGTGGTTGAAATAGGTCGAACGGTAACGGGGGATAATCTCGTCGATGAGTCCCATTTCCTTGCACACCTTGGTCTCGAAGTCGCGGATGGACTGGGCATCGGTGAAGTTTTCGAGCTCGGCTGCGGTCAGTTCATGCCATTTCATATCGAGAATCGATGCGGCGCAGAGTTCGCCCGTCATGAATCCCTGGTTGAATTTGAGGGAATTGTTGATCTTGTCGACAAGCTCGGCGGGGATGGTTTCACCGGAAATGTAGTTGTGCGCATACTCCGAGAGGATCTCAGGCTGGAAGGCCCAGTTTTCATTGAACTGGGAGAACATTTCGACGAAGTCACGAGTCACGGATGTGCCGCTGACGGACTTGTAGTGGCATTTTGTGAGGAAGCCGTGGAGGGCGTGGCCGAATTCGTGGAACGCGGTCTGGACCTGGTCGACGGTGAGTAGCGAGGGCAGTTCAGCGGTCGGAGCCGGGAAGTTGCAGACATTGACGATAATCGGACGGACCTCTTTGCCGGAAGCGTCGAAGTACTGGTCGCGGAAATTGTTCATCCATGCCCCTCCCCTCTTGGATTCGCGGGAATAATAGTCAGCGTAGAATATTCCGACGAAGCTGCCGTCGCGGTCGGTGAGCTTGAACGCCTTTACGACAGGGTTGTAGATTTCGACATCGGCGGCGGGCTCGAAATTGACGCCATAGATCTTGTTGGCGGCGAAGAATACGCCCTTCATCACGCTGTCAGCCTGGAAATAGGGCTTTGTCAGGCTCTCGTCGAGGTCGTATTTGCGGGCGCGCACCTTTTCGGCATAGTAGAACCAGTCCCAGGGCTGAATCTTCGTCCCGGCGGGAAGGAGACCGGCCTTGATGTCCTCGTTCATCACCTCCTGCATGTCGCGGATTTCCTCACGGGCCTTGACCATAGAGGCGTCCATGATCTTTGCAAGGAATGCATCCACGGTCGCGGGATCGCCTGCCATCTTATTGGAGAGCAGATATGAGGCGGAATTGTCATAGCCGAGGAGGGCTGCCTTCTCGGTGCGGAGCTTCATGATTTCGAGGCAGATCTCGTTGTTGTCGTACTCGTTGCCGTTGTTGCCACGGGAAGAATAGGCACGGAACGCCTTCTCGCGAAGGGCCCTGTCTTCGGTCGTGGTCATATAGTCGGAATAATCCGACACGGAGATGCCGATTTCGGCTTTGAATGCATTGTTCTCCGCAAGGAGATTATTGCCGAAACGCTGCGAGAGCGATGCCAGGCGGGTGTTGATCTCCTTGAAACGGGCCTGCTTCTCGGGCTCGAGAGCCACACCGTTGCGGACGAAAGCCTCATAGAGCTTCTTGGTGACCATCTGCTGCTCGCGGGTGAGACCGTCCATATTCTCATAGACGACCTTTACGCGGGCGAAGAGGTCCGGATTCATCAGAATTTCATCCTCGGCGGCGGTGATGAGCGGAGTCACCTCCTCGTCGATGGCCTGGAGTTCAGGTGTAGTGTCAGATTCGACCAGATTGAAGAATACGCCCGAGACCTTGGCGAGAAGCTCGCCGGAAAGATCGTAAGCAGCGATGGTATTCTCGAATGTCGGAGCTTCGGGATTGGAGATGATAGCCTCGATTTCAGCCTTCTGGCGGGCGATGCCCTCCTTGAATGCGGGGAGATAGTCCTCGGTTTTGATCTGGCTGAACGGAGCGGTGCCATAGGGGGTGTTCCACTCCTCGAAGAAGATGTTGGCAGGAGCCTTGTCCTTGCAGGAAACAAGCATTGCGATAGCAGTTAAGATGATGATTGAGCGTCTCATATAGAGAGATGTGTTGATTTGTTGTGTTTATGGTCATTCCATGTGCCGTAGACCTCGCTGACGTTGCCTGCGGTCACGAAGCAGTTTACATTCTCATCCTTGATGAAGGCCATGATGGCGGCGAATTCGTCCTTGGTGAGAAGGGCCTGGATCTCGATCTGCTTCTCTCCGGTGTAGCCGCCGATATTCTCGTAAAGGCTGCAGCCACGGTGAAGCTTTTCGATGATGAACTGGCGGAGCTTCTCGTGCTCATGGGATATGATGCATATCCTCTTGCGCCGGTTGAAACTCGCTGTGAAGTAGTCGATTACGAGGCCGTTGATCCAAGTGCCGATGAGACCGAGGACGACCAGGTTGAACGGGTTGATGGCGAATGCCGTACAGCATATAATGGCCCCGGCGACTGAAATGGACGCGCCGAGATCGAGATGCATGTATTTGTTGACTATCTTTCCAAGGATGTCAAGTCCACCCGTAGACGCGTTGATACCGAACAGCAGCGACTGCGAGAAGCTGAGTATCAGCACGAAACACACCAGGTCGAGCCAGGGGTCGCCCATCACCGAGTTGGATCCTTCCGCGATGAATGTCGACGCGGGCAGCACCCTCTCCCAGAACTCGATCATGGGACCGAGGATAAGGGCGGTATACACTGTCTTGGCACCGAATTCCTTGCCGATGAATATCCAGGCGAGGATCAGTAGGAAAATGTTGATAATGAGAACGACGAGGGAGACCTTAAGCTCCACGCCGAACATGCTGAGCGACAACTTGGAAAGCACGACGGAAAGACCGGAGATGGATCCGAGGATCAGCTGGCCCGGCACCATGAAATAATTGACCGCAATGGCCGCGATGAGCATGCCGAGGGTCATGATTATCAATTCTTTCCAGAATTTCCAGGTGGCGACGTAAGATAGTACTTTGTTCATTATCTGGGGTTGTGGTTAAAGGTTCTGCGGCCGCCTTCGACCGATTTCCAGTAGACTGCGTCGAATGCGGGATTGATGTATGGCCCGTCCTTCCGTGGACGGAATGCAAGGTAGGTGATCGGCAGGCCTAGCGAGAGGAAATACTTCTCGTAGAATGTCTGCACTGTAAAAATCTCACTGTCAGGCCCCGGCGGCACTACTCCGTCAGCGACCGTCATGGGTTCGTTATAAATATCCGTACCCTTCATCAGTATGGTCAGATGGTTGTCCATGGCCACCGCGAGGGTGTATTCGTATAGGAAGCGGCTGTCCGTCTTGAGATGGATTACGGCCTGGGGAGAGAGGAACTTACGGTAGCGCTCGAGGAACATCGGAGACGAAAGCCTCTTGTTTTCGCTCCCCATCTGGGGATCGGAGAATGTCAGCCAGATGCCGGACACCTCCCCGGGGCCGAAGAATGCCTCGATGAATTCGATGCGGGTACGGAGGAACGCAACATTGGGCAGAGCGTGCTCGGTGGCATATTTCGCTCCTTTCCAGAGCCTCGCGCCCTTGATGTCGACGCCGATGAAATTGATCCCCGGATAGCGCTCGGCGAGAGCGATCGTATAGTCGCCCTTGCCGCAGCCGAGCTCCAGCACGATAGGCTGCGGACGGTCGAAAACCATCCCGTTCCAATGCCCCTTGACCGGATGGTCCTTGAGATGGAGCCCCGGCTCGCCGCCACGGATGAGGATATCCTCCGAATCCGGCTGCAGCAGGCAGCGGAACGTCTCGTTTTCAGCGAATTTGCGCAGTTTGCCGTGTCCCATGCCTATCGGTTTTTGTGCGAAACAATCACTCCGAGCCCGCGGAGTGCATCAATTTCCAGCGGAACGCAGGCTTGGAGATGCCAGATGCCGCATTCCGGCGGGACTATATTCTTCCGCCACAGCGTGCGGAATGAAGCCGAAAAGCGGTTTTCCTCCTCCGCCACGATGTAGATCCGCTCGCCATAGACCGAGTCTGAAGGCGAATGGAGAATCAAGTCGGCCGGAATCACCTTCTGCTCCCTGAGAGTGCTCCTGGAGCCGTCCAGGCGACCGTACAGGGCAATGTCGTACACCCTGAGCGAATCCCCGAGATCTATATCGAACGAATACACCCCCATAGGAGCGTCATCCGCGAATACAAACATCTCGACGGATTCAGGCTCCCTGCAGGAACAGACTGCGGCTACAAGTGCCAGAACGAGGAGACTACGACGCATCGCCTCCCTGCGGTTTACGCTGCTTGCCGGAGCGTTTCTTGCGCCTTTTGCGCTTGAGCTCGTCAAAGCGGGTGATGCTGTCGTCGCCCACAGCGGAGACGAATTCGGGCATCTGCTGCTCGGATTCGGCCTTGAGGGACTCGGGGCGCTCGCCGTTGCGATTCATCTTCTGGACCTCACGAACTTCCTCAGGAGTAAGCACATACAGCTCTGCAAGCGAATTCTTGTCATACGAGAAATAGAGGCGCTCCCGGAGAATATCGGTCTTTACGAGGAATGCCTGCCCGTCCTCGAACTCGAGCGGCTCACGCACGGCGGGAAGATGCGACTGGGCCTCCATGTAGGCCGCGACCTCGTAGTTGAGGCAGCATTTGAGTTTGCCGCACTGGCCGGCGAGCTTCTGCGGGTTGAGCGAAAGGTCCTGCGCCCTTGCCGCAGCAGTGGAAATGGACTGGAAGGAGGTGATATAGTTGGCGCAGCAGAGCTCGCGTCCGCAGACGCCGAGTCCGCCGATGAGGCCGGCCTCCTGGCGGGCGCCGATCTGCTTCATCTCGATGCGGATGCGGAACTGTTCGGCGAAGACCTTGATGAGTTCGCGGAAATCGACGCGGCCGTCGGCTATGTAGTAGAATATGGCCTTGGTGCCGTCGCCCTGGAATTCGACGTCCCCTATTTTCATTTCGAGGCCGAGGTCCTTGGCGATCTGGCGGGACTCTATCATGGTCTCCTGCTCGCGGGAGATGGCTTCCTGCCATTTCTCAATGTCGTAGGCCTTTGCCTTGCGGTAGATGCGTTTTAGCTCGTCCGCGTTTTCAATGCCTTTGGCCTTCATCTGCCTGAGGACGATGGGGCCCTCGAGGGTGACTATGCCGAGATCGTGACCGCTCGCGGCCTCCACGATTACGAGGTCGCCGGTCTTGATGCTCTGGCCGGAAGTGTTGCGGTATATTCCCTTGCGGGTATTCTTGAAACGGACTTCGAAGAGGTCCTTGTACTGTTCCTGGGGAATGCCCTTCATCCAGTCGTAGACCTCGAGCTTGCAGCAGCCCTGGCGATAGGTGCAGACGGTGTCTCCACTGTCGGCATCCGTCTCGACTGAGCATCCGCGGAAGCAGTCGAAGCGCTTGAGTTCGTTGTCGGTATTGCGGGTTTCCATTGTGCTATATGTTGACATACCACTTGCAGACCAAGTCGGTAAAGAGGATTTTCTGGCTTACGTTGGCCTCGAGCATCGCCATGGCTTTGTCAAGCCGCGAGAGCGCGAGGCGGGGGAAATTCTTTTTGAGGGAGGATGCGGCGCCGCGGAGGAATTCGCCCTCTTCAGGGCTGAAGGAGGCGATGTCTTCCCTGCCCTGCTGGAGGAGGAATATGTTGCGGAGGCCTTCTCCGGCCTTGATACAGAACGCCTTCTGGACCTCCCGGGAAGGCAGCGCGGCCACTGCGTCTGCAGCTTCGAGCGCCTCTGAGAGGTTGCGGCGAATGATGGCGCCGATGATATCGGCGAATAAATCCCGGAGTCCCTCGGCATCCGAGGACTCGGGATGAAGCGAAGCGGATTCTGCCGCGGAGGGCGGCATGACCCGGATCATGAGACAGCGAGAGGAAATGGTCTGGAGGACCTTTTCAGGCGCATGGGTAATGAGGAGGAAGAGGGTATCCTGCGGCGGCTCCTCCACGATTTTGAGGAGACGGGACGCAGCCTCGCGGTTCATCTTTTCGGGGAGATAGATGAATACGGTCCTGTAGCCGCCCTCAACGCCGGTCAGGGAGAGCTTGTCGAGTATGTATTCGGCCTCGCCGACAGCGATGCGGACAGCCTTCCCTTCTATTCCGAGGGCAGAATAAAGCTCGCTCTCGTAGAACCAGGGATTGGCGGTCACGAGCTCCCTCCACCACTTGAGATACGCTTCTGAGGAAGGTTTGTCGGAGACCTTGGAGCCGGCCGTCACCGGGAAAATGAAATGGACGTCGGGGTGGATCAACTTGGCGACCTTGCCGGCAGAATTGGGGTAAAGCTCCGACAGGAATGCAAGGACAAGGGGCATCGCGCCGCCGCCGTCATTCTCCGAAAACATGATGGCGTGCGGGATACGGCCCGTCCCGAGCATCTGCCTCAGGGCGGTCACGACCGCGTCGTTGCCACGTATGTCAGAGAGTGTCATTTTGTCCTTGAAAGATTGAATTCTGCGAGGTCTACAAGAGCGTCGCGGGCCTCTCCCGGACGGAGACGACCGGCCGCTGCTATAGCCTCGTCTATAAACTGTGCCTGGCGCTCTTCGGCGTATTTCATACCGCCGCAGCGGGACACGAAGTCTTGGATTCCCGCCTGATACTCAGGATGTTCCACGATATCGCCCACCTTGGCGCGAATCTCCGCGGCCTCGGCGTCAGACACCTCACGGAGAGCTCCGAGAAGTGGCATAGTGATCTTCTGCTCGAGAAGATCCTGGCCGACGGGCTTGCCGATGAGGGCGCCTTCGGAATAATCGAATATATCGTCCTTTATCTGGAAGGCGGTACCCAGAGCCAGGGCGTATGATGCCAGCGCGTCCTCTTCTTCCGGTGTCGCCCCGGTGGAAATGGCCCCGGAAAGTGCTGCTTCCCTGAAAAGGCTCGCCGTCTTGCAGCGTATGATGCGCAGGTATTCGTCTTCGGTCGTATCGCAGTGGATGACTTTCTGGAGCTGGAGCATTTCGCCTTCGGCAAGTTCGGCAAGGGTGTCTGAAAACAGACCTACCACCCTGACCGATTCCTTCTCTGCCGAGAGAATGCACTTGAGTGCCCTCACCAGCCAGAAGTCGCCGATAAGCACTGACGCAGTACCTCCAAGGACGGAAGCGACCGTCGGCTTTCCCCTTCTGGATGCCGCCCCGTCCACGACATCGTCGTGAAGGAGCGTGGCATTGTGAAGGAGTTCGGAAGCCGCCGCGTACTTGATCGTGGAAGACGAAACGGTCCCCGTGGCCTTTGCCGCGAGGATCGTCAGCTGGGGACGAATCATCTTGCCCGGAGAGGCAAGTAGCGATTCGTTGGTATCGTTGAGCAGACTGATATCGGAACCGAGAGACTCCCTCATAAGCGAGAGAGTCTCTTCAAGCTCCTTTGAGCAATAAATAAGGTCTGCCGCGCCTTTCACTCTAGAAGAGGAAAGCGACGGAGACTTTGAAGCCCTTGTAGTTTGACTTGTCGCCGTATGCAGCCTGTACTGCGTCGGCAACGGCTGCTGTATCAACTTTGCCGTCGCTGTTGTAGAGGCCGCCGAGGTTCATGAAGTACTGGGCGGAAACCTGAAGGTGACCGAGGAGTTCGATACCGGCACCGACGCCGAAACCGTACTCGAGACGGTTCTTTGCGGTTTCTTCCCATTTGGTAACAGTACCCTTGAGGTCTGCGGTATCAAGAAGTTCGGAATCCTCTTCGGTATTGATGGCGAAGCCGACGAAAGGCTCTACGAATGCGTAGGGTTTCAGGAGTCCGAGATCGAGACCGGCTTTAATAGCGACGGGAACCTCGACATAACCTGTCTTGGTATCGAATGAGGCGAGCTCTACACCGCCGGCGACATTCTGCGAGAGAGATGCACCCTTCATCTGATAAAGGAGTGAAGGCTGCAAGGAGAGCATTCCGAGGTCGACATTGTAAGTGATACCTACATGATAGAGGTTTACGTTTTCGGCGTTAAAATTTTCCCTGCTGGCTTCGGCGGAAGACATGGTGATACCACCGATCACACCGAACTGGGCGGAAGCAGAAACGCTGATAGCAAGCGCGGCTGCTGCAATTGCAAAAAACTTTTTCATAACGGATTATAATAAAGTGCTGATTTTTTCAATGAGTGCTGCTTTGGGGACGGCGCCGACAAGCCTGTCGACGGGTTCGCCTCCCTTGAAGAAAATGAGCGTGGGAATGCTCCTGATGCCATATTTGAATGCCACCTCGTCAGCGGAGTCGACATCGCATTTGGCGACGGTCACCTTGCCGGCGAGTTCCTCTGCGATCTCGTCCACAATGGGGGACATCATGCGGCAGGGACCGCACCATACAGCCCAGAAATCGACGATGACGAGTCCGTCACCGGCGAGAATCTCAGCGAGATTATTGTTTGTAAGTTCTTTTACCATTTTCAGTGAATTTAGGTCTGCAAATATAGTTATTTTTTTATAATAACTATCGAATATGGGCGGCCAGGAGTTTGAGCGGACCGGAGGGCTGGAAGACGAGCGAGGCCGACGTGGCGGGAATCAGGACCGTCTCGCCCTGATGGACAGACACCTTGTGAACTGAGCCGTCCGCCTCTGTATCAAGTATTTCCCCTTCACCTCCGAGGCACATCACTACGACGAATGAATCCAGCGCCGCCGTGTCAGCCTCGACCGGATTGGCGCCGGTAAGATCGTATAGAGAGGTGGTGAAATACGGGCAGTCGACAAGGAGGTTTTCGGCATCCTTGATATCCTCGTAACGAGTCCTGTAATCTTCTGATACACTGTAGTCTATCGCATCCTTGGCAAGTTCGGTGTGAAGCTCGCGCGGCTTGCCGTCAAGACCGAGCCGGCCGTAGTCGTAGATGCGGTACGTGATGTTGGAAGTCTGCTGGATCTCGGCGACGAATGTACCCGCGCCGATGGCGTGGATCCTGCCTGCCGGGAGGAAGAACACGTCGCCTTCATGCACAGGATAGTCCGCAAGGACCTCCGTGATGCGGTCTTCCGCCACCAGACGCACGTAATCGTCCGGACCGATCTCCTTTTTGAGACCGCTGAGGAGATGGGCGCCTTCGTCGGCCATCACGACATACCACATTTCGGTCTTTCCCTTCGAACCGTTGTGACGGACGGCCGCCAGGGCGTCATTCGGATGCACCTGGACGGAAAGGTCGCTTCGTGCGTCTATGAACTTGATCAGCAGCGGGAACTGGTCGCCGGTAGTGTCGTACACCTTGCGGCCGACCAGGTCGCCTTTGAATTCGCTGACAAGCTCGGCGATGGTGCGTCCGGCGAGGGGGCCTTCTGCGACCACGGACTCATTGCCCGGGACGCCGCTGAGTTCCCAGCTTTCGCCGATGTTGGTCTGCTCGGTGGATATTCCCTTGTAGGGGGCTATCTTTTCGCCGCCCCAGACGAGGGATTTGAGGATTGGCTCGAATTTAAGAGGGTAAAGCATTGTCTAAAACCATTTTGCGGGGTTCGGGCCCATCTTGTAGACGAGATTGCCGCCGGAAACGATATCCTTGTATTCGATATACGGCTTGTTGTAGGCCTGACCGTTGAGGGTAATGCTCTGGATGTACGGATTGGCATCCGAGAGGCCTTCCGCGGTGACGACGAATTCGCCGCCGGCGACCTTGACGGTGGCTTTCTGGAAGCGAGGCGCACCGAACCAGAAGCGGGTCGAAGCGGGTTCAACTTCGTAGAATCCGAGCGAGGAGAGGACGAACCAGGCGCTCATCTGGCCGACGTCTTCATTGCCTGCAAGGCCTTCCACGTCGTTGAAATACATTTCCTTGTACACCTGGTGGATGCGGTCGGCGGCCTTTGCGGGCTCACCAAGCATGGTGTAGAGATAAATTGTATGGTGGCCGGGCTCGTTGCCGTGGGCATACTGGCCGATGAGGCCGGAGATGTCAGGGGAAGCGTTTTCGCCTTCGACATGGTCGGGAGCGATGAACAGGCCGTCGAGTTTCTTAACGGCAGCCTCACGTCCTCCGAGCAGCTCGGCAAGGTCGTTTACATCCTGCGGGACCAGCCAGAGGTACTGCCAGCCGGTGCCTTCGCAATAGTCGGATGTACCGTGGCGGGAATAGATGGGATCGAAGGGCTCGCTCCACTTGCCGTCAGTCGTGCGGCCACGCATGAAGCCGGTCTCAGGATCGAAGAAATAGCGGTAGGAGTGGCTCCGCTCGCGGAAAATATCGGCGACTTCCTTGTTGCCGAGGTACTCGGCGGCATTGGCCAGAGCGGCATCCGCGATGGCGTATTCCATGTCATTGGCGACGGATTCTTTGTAGATGTCACAGGGAATGTAGCCGTATTTCATCCTGAGGTCCTGGCCGCGGTCGGGCATGACTGCAGTAGCGACCATAGCCTTGATGGCGTCTTCCGGAGAGATGTCCTTGCCGAAGCCCTTGATAATGGCGTCGGCGAATGAGATCAGGCCGGGATTGCCGACCATGCAGTCGGTTTCATTGCCCCAGAGGTGCCAGACGGGGAGGTCGCCCTGCTCTTCGTAGATATGATACATGGTCTTCACCATGTCGTCCATCATGTCGGGATGAATGATGGTCATAAGTGGCATTTGTGCCCTGTAGGTATCCCAGAGGGAGAATGTAGTATAGTTCTTGAAGTCTCCCTGGCGGACCTTGCCGTCGCTGCCGCGGTACTGTCCGTCCACGTCGGAGAATTCTGACGGAGCCACCATCGTGTGGAACAGCGCCGTGTAGAATACGGTCCTGGCGTCGGCGTCGTCAGTCTCGATGGAGATGACTCCGAGAGCCTTGTTCCAGGCCTCGCGGGCCTGGCTCTTGGCAAGCTCGAAATCGAAGGCAGGGACCTCTGCATTCATGTTTTTGACCGCACCTTCGACGCTGACGGGAGAGATGGCGACCTTGACGAGAATCTGTTCGCCGTCGGCTGTCTTGCCGAGGTTGCAGCGACCGTAGGAGGCCTTGCGGACGAATTCGTTGCCGTAGGTCTTGACCTCCTCCGAGAAGGACGCAATGGGACGGGAGAATTCGGCATGGAAGAATACTTTCTGGTCGCGCGCCCATCCGCTGGAATAGCGGTAGCCCTCGACTCCGATGATATCGCCTTTTTCATTCTCCACCGGGATGATTGAGCTGTCGTAGACGCTGTCCCAGCAGCCGCCGTTTTCAAGGTCGAATATGATCGCAGCGTCCTCCGATGCCGGGAATGTGTACCTGTGAAGGCCCACGCGTGAAGTGGCCGTAAGTTCCGCCGTAATGCCGTAACGGGTCAGCGGGACGCTGTAGTAGCCGGGCTCGGCGACCTCCTTTGAACGGTCTGCAGGAGACCATAGGCCGGAGGCGGGATCTTCAGAAACACCCCTGGCGTACACCACTTCGCCTGTCACGGGCATCACCGTGATATCGAACAGGTCGCCGATGCCGGTGCCGCTGAGGTGGGTGTGGGAGAATCCGATCACGGAATTGTCCGAATCATGGTAGCCGGAGCACCAGTCCCATTCCTGGGGGATGCTGGTGGGGCCAAGCTGCACCATTCCGAAAGGCACGTTGGCCCCGACGAATACATGGCCGTGGCCGCCGGTACCGATCTTCAGGTTGACGTAGGATGCGTAATCTGCGGCCTTGTCGTCGTCAGAGCAGGACCACATCGGCATCAGAAGCGCAGCCGATAGCGCGAGAAGCAGTATTTTCTTCATATTATGAAACAATTATTTCCATGTAATGGTGCCGGCCGAGAGGAGGTCCTCATGCGACACGCGATATCCTTTGTTTTTGCCTCCAACGAGCGCGCGGGACGGCTTCTTTGTCCTCGTGATGACGAGGCCGGGAAGCGTTATCTTGCTGAATGTCGGGCGGGTAAGTGTATACGACGGCTCTCCGGGGCAGTCCGGATAGAAGCCCATCATCGAGAACACCGCCCACGCGGACATTGTGCCCGTATCATCGTTGCCGGGGATGCCGTCGGGGGCTGTCGTATAGTACTTCTGAAGAATATTGTCGACCTCCTTCCATGTGCGTTTTTCTTCGCCGCGGAAGCGGCTGAAGAGGTAGGGATAAGCAATGTCGGGCTCGTTGGCGGGATCGTAGAGGCCTTCGTCAAAAACCTTCTGCAGCCTCGTGACAAAGGCTTTCGGGCCACCCATCAGCTGAGCGAGACCTTCCACGTCGTGGGGGACGTAGAAGGTATAATTCCAGGCGCTGCCCTCGTGGAATCCGGGAGCATTGGAGAAATCCGCGCCGTCTTTCGGGTCGAACGGTGTCAGGAAGGTCCCGTCCTTGAGAAGCGGCCTCAGGGTGCCGTATTCCGGGCTGTAATAGTGCCTGTAGCCAAGCGAACGCTGCCGCATCAGGATGGCCTTTTCGTCGTAGCCGGCAGCCTCGTAATAGCGCGCCAGGGCGGCGTCGGCGACATAATATTCGAGCGCATGCGAAACGGAATTGTCCCCGCTGAAGTCCTGCGAGAACCAATTCAGCGGAATATAGCCCCTCTCGATATACGGGTCGATGTCGGGCCTCATCCGGTTGCGTTCGCCGGGGGTGTTGGCTGATTTTTCGAAAGCCGGAAGAGCCGTGCGGACGTCGATCCTGTCGCCCAGCTTGAACCAGGTGTCGACTATCATCGGAATGGCGGGATCGCCTTCCATGGTCCAGGTCTCGCGGCCGAAAAGTTCCCATTTGGGCAGCCAGCCCCATTCCTCATACATGGCAATCACTGAATCGACCATGTCGATCTGCCTTTCCGGATAGACGAGCGTCATCAGCTGGTGGAGATTGCGGTAGGTGTCCCAGAGGGAGAATACGGTATAGCGGTTGTGCCCCTCGGCGACCTTGCCGATGCCCTTTTCGCGCATAGTCCGCATGACCTGTCCGTTGCGTCCGGTGGCGATGGGACGGCTGTCGCGGGCTTCGGGATTGCCCCATTCCATCAGGGGGTATTCGCCGTTGGCGTCATTGAGGATGGAGGGGTGGATAAGCGTATGATACAGAGCGGTATAGAACACCTGTCTCTGCTCCGGGGTACCGCCTTCCACCTTGATGCGTCCGAGGTCCGAGGCCCATGCATCCCGCGCCTCTTTGACGACTTCGTCGAATCCCTTTCCGTGCTGCTCCGCCTCCAGATTCTGCCTCGCATTTTCTATGCTGACGAATGAAATTCCGACGCTCACGGTGATCTTCTGTCCCGGCTCCAACTTGTCGTAGTGGAACCAGCAGCCGATATCGTCGCCGGAGATTTCCCTTGAGTATGTTTTGTAAATCTTGTACTTGCCTGCATCGCTGTCCCAGGCGGCTTCAGCCGTCATCGGGCGCTGCTTTTTCCAGTATCCCGTCGAGGATGGCGTCTTGTCTACCCTCAGCACGAAATAGATGGGGAATACCGCCCCGGGATTGTAGCAGAAGGTCCCCATGAGTTTGGAGCCTTCCACCTCGATGGGGCTCACCCGACGCAGCGTAGCGCCACTTTCGTTGGTCAGGCCCTCGCCGAGGTTGAGGAGAATGTTGCCTTCCCCGCCGGGGAATGTATAACGTTCGACGGACGTGCGGAGCGTTGCGGTCACTTCAGCGCTGATGCCACTCAGCAGCTCGACGCTGTAGTACCCGGGATGGGCCGTTTCGTTACGGTATTCGCTGCCGTAGATGTGATAATCCACCTCCAGCGGACCAGTCGTCGGCATCGTCAGAAGCGAGCCCAGATCGGGGCATCCGACGCCCGAAAGATTAACGTGGGTGAATCCCGTAAGAAACTTGTTCTCAGCCACATACGGAGTGCTCCACCAGCGGCTGTCCTTGTCCCAGGTATTGAGCTCCGAGCCCATCACGTTGAACGGCGACACGCTCATCATTCCGGACGGCATCACCGCCCCTGGATTGCACGCCCCGAAATTGGTCGTCCCGATGATCGGATTTACGCACTCAACCGGCTCCTGTCCCGCCAGCGACAGCGAAACAGCAGCCAACAGCACGACAGAAAAGAGTCTTCTCACTGTTACAATATATTGGTTCGTTTTGTAAAGTCGATGATTTCGGGTATGTAGCCGAATACGAGGGATGTGACGGTGTCAGCGCAGCCGTAGTAGATGGCGATGCGCCCTGTGGCGGGGTCGTGGAGGGCCGCGCAGGGGAATGCGACGCTGGGGACGTCGCCGACGAGCTCGTACTGGGTCGTCGGGGAGATCAGGTATTGGCCGCTGCGGGCGATCATTTTCCACGGTTCGTCAAGATCGAGCAGGACGCTGCCGAAAGAATAGACATAACCGTTGCAGCTGAGGAGGACGCCGTGATGGAAGACGAGCCAGCCTTCGGAAGTCTCGATGGGGATCGGACCGGCACCGACTTTCATGCTCTGCCAGGCGCTGATTTCGAAGGGCGCGGGCGACATTACATGACGGTGGTGGCCCCAGAATTCGAAATCGGGCGATTCAGAGTAGAATATGTCACCGAATGCCGTGTGGCCGGTATCTGATGGACGGGAAAGCATGGCGTAACGACCGCCGATCTTGCGGGGGAAGAGGACGCCATTGCGGTTGTACGGAAGGAAGGCATTCTCCATCTGGTGGAAAGTCTCGAAGTCCTTTGTCCATGCGACGCCGATGGTGGGGCCGTGGTAGCCGTTGCACCAGGTGACCCAGTAGCGGTCCTCGGTGAAACAGACACGGGGATCGTAGCCGTAAACCCACTTACCGACCTCCGGGTCCGCGCCCTCGAACTTGATGGTCTCAGGCTTGATATCCCAGTGGATGCCGTCGGGCGAAAAACCGGCGTGGAGAGCCATCCTGCGGTTCATGTCATCGCAGCGGAACACTCCGGCGAAACCGCCTTTGAAGGGTACTACCGCACTGTTGAAAATACTGTTGCTGTCGGGGAGGAGGTCCCTCGGAATCACGGGGTTGGCACTGTAACGCCACAAGGGGCGTTTATAGCCTTCCGGGCGCTCTTCCCACGGGATATTGGGAAGCGGAGCGCCTTTTATTTCGATTTTATTCATGGTTATTTTGTCTGTATTGTGCGAATATAGTGATTTTTTTGTAACTTTCGGGGGCAAAAAACGCAAAGCAAAGATTTTATTGCGATGAGACTGCTTTTTGTAACCGATTTTACCGAACAATTCGCCTACCGGCTCCTTCGCGGCATCCTCAACTATGCCGAGACGACCGGACCGTGGGAAATATGCAAGATGCCTACGTCGTACAGGAGGGAGCATGGATTCCAGGCCCTCGTCGACTGGGCGATCCAGTGGCAGGCAGACGTGGTCATCGGCCAGTTCGATCCCGACGACAATCTTTCCCTGCTGCTGGAGCGGGGAATAGTGGTCCTTGCCCAGGACTACATCACCAAATTCAAAAACATTCCCAATATAACCTCGGACTACGAAACCACAGGAGCGATGGCCGCTGAAAGGTTCATTTCCAGGGGTTTCCAGAATTTCGGATTCTTCGGTTACGAAGGCGTGTGCTGGTCCCATGACCGTTATGTCGGATTCCACAGGACCGTTGTGGAGTCCGGGTTCGGAGACCACTTCTACCAGTACGACCGCCAGCAGATCGACAGCCTTTGGTACTATAACCCGACAGGCCTGTACGAATGGCTCCGGAACATCCCCAAACCCATCGCCATAATGGCCTGCGACGACAATCAGGGCAACCTCCTGATCCAGGCCTGCAAGGCTGTCGGACTCCAGATTCCCAATGACATCGCCATCATCGGGGTTGACAACGACGAGATTCTCTGCAATATGTCCAGCCCGGCACTTTCCTCCATCAATCTCGACATCGAGGGTGGCGGATTCCAGGCTGCAGCCATGGCCGAGAAGATGGTCCGCCATCCCGCCTACACCGGCGAGGACATCATCATCAAACCGATGAACATCGTTCCGAGAATGTCCTCCAACGTGTTCGCGACCAAGGATCCGGCAATCCTCTCAGCCCTCCAGTACATCAACGCGAATATCGACCACAAAATCATGGTTTCGGACGTCCTCAGCCACGTTCCGCTGTCACGGCGCCTCCTCGAGCAGCGTTTCCGCAAAGAGACCGGAACGACTCTGTACCAGTACATTTCGGTGCTCCGGATGGACCGCTTCGCCCAGCTGCTTCTCTCCAGCAACGACTCGATAGCCAACATCGCGGCGAGGCTCGAAGAGCCCGACACAAAAAGCATCTCCAGACGCTTCCTTGCCATAAAAGGATGTACTCCATCCGAATTCAGAAAGCAAGAAATGCGTAAATTGAGAGTATAATTACGCAAATTTCGAATTTCCAGGCATCGACTTTGAGTATTTTTGCGATATACTAATCACATTATCGCATGTTACTCGGAATTGATATCGGAGGCAGCACTATCCACCTTGGCCTCGTAAAGGGCACTGAAATCGTCAAAAAGACGAGCCACCCTTCTTTCAACAAGGGCGCAAGCCTTGAAGAAACCATCTCCTACCTCAAAACCCTTATCAGCGACATCCTGACCCCGGAAGTCACTTCCATCGGTATAGGCGTGCCCTCCCTCGTGGACGCCAAAAAAGGCATCGTCTATGACGCATGCAACATCCCGTCCTGGAAGGAAGTCCACCTCAAGGAAGAGATCGAGGCCGCCTTCGGCGTCCCCGTCGAGGTCAACAATGACGCAAACTGCTACACCCTCGGCGCCTTTGCAAGGCTTGGCGGAGAATACTCCTCCATCACCTGCGTGACGCTCGGCACGGGTACCGGCATGGGCATCGTACTCGACGGCCATCTCTACGAAGGAGCCCACTGCGGTGCCGGCGAGATCGGGTCCCTGGCTTACCGCGGCGTGGATTTCGAGAGCTTCTGCTCGAAGAAATTCTTCACCGACCATGGCGTTTCGCCCCGCGAAGTTTCCGACGGAGTCGAAATGGGCAATCCCGCCGCAAAGGCCCTCATGGACGAATTCGGCACCCATCTCGGCGAGCTGATGGCGGTGGTGATGTACACTTACGATCCCGATTGCATCGTCCTCGGAGGCGGTATAGCCAACTGCTTCCCGTACTTCGAGCCGGCGATGAGAAAGACCCTCGGAGAGAGATACATCTACCCCCGCTTCCTTGACAGCGTCAAGATTGTCCCCATGCCTGAGGACGATACTCCCCTTCTCGGCGCATCATTACTGTAATTAACCGGCACAACATGAAACGAATCGCACTATTTCTGCTTCTGGCGGCAACCGTATCCGCATGCAAAGTATCCTCCCCAGGCATCGGCACATGGACTCTCCAAAAAGAAGGAGATAGCAAGTCCTACACCGTCAATGTGCCCTCCACAGTCGCCGGAGCCCTCAACGAAGCCGGATTCTTCGGTGAAGGCAACATCCTCGAAGGCGAACGCTACAAGACCGTAGACCGCGACATATTCGACGGCACATGGGTCTATACCACCCATTTCGGCGTCACCGACGGGCTGCGTCACGTCCTTCGCTTCAACAGCGTGGGCTACAGCGCTGACATATTCGTCAACGGCACGAAAATCGCCTCAGCAGATACGACATTCGGCTTTTTCTCCGTGAGGGAATTCGACATCACGTCCCTGGCGAAGAATGACAATCTCCTCGAAGTCAAGGTCCACCGTGCCCCCGAGGCCTCCCTCAACTCCGGTTATGTTGACTGGAACCCGAGGCCCTTCGATGAAAGCATGGGTATCACCGGTCCCGTCGAACTGATTTCCACTCCGGACGTCGAGGTGCAGGATGTATTCGTCCGTCCAATCGTCAATCCGGCCGATTTCTCAGCTGCCGACCTCAAAATCGTCACCACGCTCGTCAACCGCAGCGACAAAGCCGTCACCGGCAATATCAAGGGCACCTACGACAGCGGCGCATTCGACAAGGAGATCACTCTCGCCCCCGGCGAATCCAAGGAGGTCGAGCTCACCGAGCACGTCGTCAACCCCCGCATCTGGTGGAGCAGCGAATTCGGCAAGCCGGAGATGTACGGGCTCAAGGTAGCATTCGTCCGTGACGGCAAAGAATCGCATTCAAAGAATATCCGCTTCGGTATTCGCGACATTGCCTCGCGCGTAGATGAGGCCGGGCACCGCCTGTTCATCCTCAACGGCAAGGAGCTTCTCATCAAGGCCGCAGGCTGGACTGACGACATTTTCATGAACGATACGCCCGAAAGCATCAGGACTCAGGTAGAATTCGTCAAAGACATGGGCCTCAACTGCATCCGCTTCGAGAATATCTGGGGCAAGGACGACACCGTCTACAACCTCTGCGACGAAATGGGTATCCTCGCCATTGTCGGTTTCAGCTGCCAGTGGGAATGGGAAAACTACTGCGGCTATCCGGAAGTCGGCAAATTCGGCTGCATCAATACGCCCGAGACAGAGGCTCTCGCTGCCCGCTATTTCCATGACCAGATCATCCGTCTCCGCAACCATCCGGCCGTAATCGGCTGGCTCACAGGCTCCGACCGCATCCCCAACGAGCGCCTCGAGAAAGCCTACATGGAGCACTACAACAAGCTCGAATACCGCCCCTACGTCTGCTCCGCAAAAGAAATGACCAGCAAATACGGCGGTCCTTCGGGAGTGAAGATGGAAGGTCCCTACGAATACGTCGGTCCCGACTACTGGTACCTTGACACCGAATGCGGCGGCGCATACGGATTCAACACCGAGACCAGCGTTGGCATGAATATCCCCCAGGTCGAATCCGTCGCCCGCATGGTCGGCAAGGACAACCTGTGGCCTCTCAACAAGGTGTGGGACTATCACTGCACCGCTTCCTCATCCGACATGAACACGACTGCCGAGGCCGTCAAGGACATGACAGGCGTTTACGGTGCACCGGAGAGCCTCGAAGACTTCATGCGCAAGGCGCACGCCCTCGACTACGACAGCACCAGGGCGATGTTTGAGTCATTCCGCTGCAACGTCCCCAACACCACGGGTATCGTCCAGTGGATGCTCAATTCGGCATGGCCGTCATTCTACTGGCAGCTCTACGACTGGTATCTGGTACCGACCGCCGGCTACTACGGAACCAAGAAGGCCTGCCTCCCTGTCCAGCTCGTTTACAACTACGGTGACGATGCCGTCTACATCGTGGACGACGCCATTCCCGAAGAATCATTCACCGCATACATGACGGTGTACGGTCCCGACTCCAAGGTCATCCGCCAGGAAGAAAAGCCCGTCACGGCCATTCAGCGCAAGCCCCACAAAGTATTCGAGGGCATCACCGGCCCCGCATTCCTCTCGGTCTCCCTGAAGAATTCCGACGGCCTCACCGTCGCTGACAACTTCTACTGCATCGGCGCAAAGGACAATGTATACAATTGGAAGAAAGCCAACTGGTACATCACCCCCATCACCGAATACACCGATCTCAGCTTTGTCTCGGCCCTGCCTCAGGCGAATGTCAAAATGGAGATCATGGACACTGCCGGCGGCTACATAGTATTCGTCACCAACGATTCCGACACCGTCGCATACCAGATTATCCTCAAGGCATTAAACGGAGAGAACCTTGCTCCTGGTCTCCTCTGGTCCGACAATTTCTTCTCCCTCGGCCCCAACGAGACCAGGATAGTCACCTGCGACCTCCCGGACAATGTGTCTTCAGCCACAATAAAACTCGACGGATGGAATGTCCGCTAAGCCTATGAAAAAACTATTCTTATTATTCGCCTCCCTGCTGCCCCTTGCAGCCGCTTACGCCCAGACTCCCGATGAGCTGGACAGGGACCGTTCGAAGTACGCGACCTACCAGTTCAGCGAGGACGACAAATACACTGGGGAGAATCCCTACACTCCGGTATTTGTCAAACAGCCCAAGAGCGGCAAGATCAAGAACATCATCGTGATGATCGGCGACGGCATGGGATTCGAGCAGATCAGCTGCGGCTGGGTAGCCAACGGCGGTGCGCTCAACATGTTCAACATGCCCTATTCAGGCGCCTCCAAGACCGATTGCACCGATAAGCTCGTCACCGACAGCTGCGCCGGCGGCACCGCAATCGCAATCGGGCAGAAGACCAAGTACGGCTACATCGGCATCGACGAAAACGCCCAGCCGGTCGAGTCCGTCCTCAAATACGCCCAGAGGAAAGGAATGAAGACAGGCGTCGTGGTCACCTGCCGCATCAACGACGCCACACCGGCGGACTTCTGCGGTCATTCCACCACCCGTAAGGACGAGGAAGGACTTGCCGCCCAGTACGTCGACAGCGGAGTCGACTTCATCAGCGGCGGCGGCACCCACTTCTGGAACCAGCGTTCCGACGGACGCAACCTTATCGAAGAGATTCAGGCGAAAGGCTACACCTACGTAGACAAGTTGGAAGACGTCGAGGGAGCTACCGGCGACAAATTCGTCGGCCTCTTCGGCGAATACGATCTCGACCCGGTCCTCGACCGCGGCCCCGTGCTCCAGACCTGCACCAAAAAGGCCCTCGAAATGCTCGAAGGCAAGAAAGGATTCTTCCTGATGGTCGAAGGTTCGCAGATCGACGACTGGGCCCACCGCAACAAGGTCGGCTATATGTGCGAGGAGCTGTTCGACTTTGACAAGACTCTCGGAATGGTGCTGGAATGGGCTGAAAAGGATGGGCACACGCTCGTCGTAGTCACCGCCGACCACGCCACAGGCGGCCTGACGTTGCTCAAGGGCAGCACGGAAGAAAGGACAGTGAAGGTTCACTTCTCCACATCCGGGCACAACGGAATACTCGTACCGATATTCTCATACGGACCGCATGCCGAAGAATTCGCCGGCTTCCATGAAAACGCCGATATCGGAAAGATAATACGCAAGCTGCTTAAGTGATGAACCTGTTGCTGACAATAGCTGCGGCCGCCATGGTCCACGTCATTCCCGAACCTTCTTCCCTGGAGGTCCGGGATGGGTCTTTTATGCTGTCACCGCGTTCAGCCATCGTCGCGACTTCGCCGGAGGCCGCTTCCGTGGCCGAAACCGTAGCCGGAAAGATCCGTCAATCAACGGGATACGCCATTCCCGTCAAGGGAAAGAAAGGAGACATCGTCCTCGTCCTTGACCAATCTCAGGACATTCCCGCCGAAGGATACCGCCTCAGCGTCACGCCCAAAAAGGTCACCGCGACAGCTTCGACTCCGGCCGGGCTCTACTATGCGCTCCAGTCTTTCCTGCAGCTGCTGCCTCCGGAGATAGAGAGTCTCTCGGCGGTCAACGGAATTCGCTGGGAAGCGCCCTGCGTGGAGATAGAGGATGCGCCGCGCTTTGCCTGGAGGGGATTTCATATCGATCCCTGCCGGCATTTCCTGTCGGTGGAGGATGTCAAGAAGCAGATCGACATTCTCTCCGAATACAAGATCAACACCATGCACTGGCACCTGACGGACGACCAGGGCTGGCGCATAGAAATAAAGAAGTATCCGAAGCTCACGGAGGTCGGAGCATGGCGAACCGAGTTTGACGGCAGCGTCCATGGAGGGTTCTACACGAAGGACGAGATCCGCGACGTGGTGGCATACGCTGCGGAGCGATTCGTCACGGTAGTTCCCGAAATCGAGATGCCGGGACACGCCATTTCCGCCATCCGCGCCTATCCGGAGCTCTCCTGCAACAAGGAGGTCGTCCGGACATTCTACACATGGGGTACGCCTGACATTTCGCTCTGCGTAGGCAGCGAACGGGTATTCGAATTCCTCGAAGACGTGATTGCCGAGGTCGTGGAGCTCTTCCCGTCCGAATACATCCATATCGGAGGCGACGAATGCCGCAAAAACCGCTGGGAGACATGCCCCGCCTGTCAGGCCCGCATCAAGGCCGAGGGAATTGTCGCTGACGACGAATTCACCGCCGAGGAGAAGCTCCAGAGCTACGCCGTTCACCGCATGGAGGAGATTCTCCTCAAATACGGCCGCAAACTGGTCGGCTGGGACGAAATCCTCGAAGGCGGCCTCACTCCAGGCGCTACCGTAATGTCCTGGAGAGGCGAAGACGGCGGCAAGAAGGCGGCCATGGCCGGCCACGAAGTCATCATGACTCCGAGCAAGGAGGGAATGTACTTCGACCACTTCCAGGGCGACCCGAAGATCGAGCCCGTCTCCATCGGCAACTACACCACCCTCGAAAAGGTCTACTTCTACAATCCCGTTCCCGCCGAGCTGAGCGAAAACGGCAAGGCGTCCTTCGTCAAGGGCGTCCAGTGCAACAACTGGTCGGAATACATCTATTCTCCTTCACATCGTGAATACATGCTCTTCCCGAGGGCATTCGCTCTTGCGGAAATAGCCTGGTGCCCGGCCGAAAACAAGGATTTCCCCGCTTTCTGCAAGAGGGTGGACGATGCCTGCCGGAGACTTGATTTCCGCGGCGTCAACTACCATATTCCGCTTCCGGAGCAGCCGGGTGGCTCATGCGACAGGATTGCGCTGATCGATTCGGCGACGCTGTCATTCACCTCGACCCGTCCTGTCAAGATGGTTTACACCCTCGACGGAAGCGAGCCTGCGGCCGATTCCAAAGAATACACCGAGCCGCTCACCTTCACGGACGACGCTGTCCTGAAGATTGCGTCAGTCACCCCGTTCGGTCGTCTGAGCACCGTCAGGACCATTACGGTTGAGAAACAGACTCCCCTACCCGCCGTCGAGCAGACATTCGGCGGCATCAGGGCCCGTCGGGCTGACGGCAAATTCGTCACGGCTGACGACCTCAAGGGCGCCTCCTGGAAGGATATCGAGATCGCCAAACTGCGCGACATCACGTCCCTGGAGCCGTTCAACAGGAATGTTCCGGACAGCACGAGATTCTTCGCCGTCGAGGCGGAAGGATTTTTCAATGTCGACGACACCGACGTCTACCGCTTCTCTTCGGACTGCGACAGGGTGTGGATTGACGGAAAGCTCATGATAGACAATGGTGCGGAGGTCAAACGCTATTCGCGCCACGATGCGGATCTCGCTCTCGCAGCGGGGACGCACCGGTTCCGCCTTATATATATTTTTAATGTAATAGGGGGCTGGAATTCGCTCCGCAACAAAACCGACATCTCCATCCGCAGGGAAGGTGATGAAAAATGGAAAAACATTAAAATCCTGAATAAATGAACGCTATTCTGAAACTCAGGTCTCCGCTCGTCCTTTTGTTTACGGCGGCGGCTCTTGCCTTTTCGATGGCAACTTCCTGCACCGATGATAACGGCAAAGTGATCGTACTTCCGCCTCCGGGACCGGATGATAATCCGGACACTCCGACAAATCCCGACACGCCCAGTAATCCCGACACTCCGGGCGGCGGCGAGACGGGCACGCTCTGCACGGATATCGGACAGACACCCATCGTGCTCGCGTACTTCACGGAGTACACCGAGACACTGCCGGAGGTAACCCTCCTGACACACATCAACTATGCCCACGGCCGTTTCGCCAATCCCTCCACGGGCGACGGCGGCATCGTAATCACGGAATCCAAGAAGGCCCCGATCAGCGAGGTCGTAGCCCTCAAGAAAAAGAACCCCAAACTCAAAGTCTGCCTCATGGTAGGCGGCTGGGGTGGCCACGCAGACGGATTCTCCATGATGGCCCGCGACGCTGCAAAGCGTACCGAATTCTGCCAGAGCGTCAAGGCCCTGCTTGACAAGCACGGACTCGACGGTATCGACATCGACTGGGAATATCCTACCCAGAGCGCAGACGGCGAGACCGGCTGCCATCCCGACGACACCAAGAACTTCAATCTGGTCCTCAAGGAGCTCCGCGAGACTCTCGGCACCGGCAAGATCATTTCATTCGCCTCCTCATCCAGCGCCAAATACGTCGACTGGCCCACTGCAATGAAGTATCTGGACTATGTCAATGTCATGACCTACGACATGGGAGCGGCCCCCAACGGGCACAATTCGCCTCTGCACAAGTCCTCGCTCTTCAATCACAGGAGTTGGGACGAGAGCGTTGATGCGCACGTCAAAGGCGGAGTGCCGAAGAACAGGATGGTCATGGGCGTTCCCTTCTACGGAAAAGCCGAAAAGAATCCTTCCGAGTCCACAAAGATATTCGACTACAGCGTAAGGTATTACGAAATTCCCGACATCCTCGAGAAGGGCACTTACAAGGGCAAGGCCCTCGCCCGTAAAGTGTACCGCAGGTGGGAAGCCACTTCGATGGTCCCCTACCTCGTGGACGACGCCGGCAAAAACGTCCTCTCGTACGACGATCCCGAATCCGTAGGCCTCAAGGGTTCATACGTGGTCGCCAACGGCCACCTCGGCGCGATGTTCTGGGAGTATCGCTGCGATACCGATGACCACGCCCTGCTGAAAGCCCTCGTCAAGGCCATCTACGGCAAGGATACTGTATTGGAATAATTTTTCAATCAACATATTAACCAATTAAACAAACTAACCATTATCAACCAATGAAACAGAAAGTAGCCCTATTGACTAAACTGGCTGCGGTTGTGGTTTGTCTGCTGCTGTTCCCGGGAAGCCCCGAAGGCTTCGCCCAGGGCGGCATCACCGTCAAAGGTACGGTGGTGGACACCTACAATGAGCCTGTCATCGGAGCTGCGGTCACGATCAAGGGCAAGACTATCGGAGTCGAGACCGACCTTGATGGAAAGTTCTCCCTCACGGTCCCTTCCGAGTCTACCGTCCTTGAAGTGATTTCGCTCGGCTATGTCACCCAGGAGGTGAAAGTCGGCAAGCAGCGCACACTTTCGATCGTCCTCGAAGAGGATGCACAGTCGCTGGAGGCGACCGTCGTCGTGGCTTATGGTACTCAGACCAGGGCCACCGTCACGGGCGCTCTTACGACCATTGACACCAAGCAGCTCGTCAAAGCGCCGGTAGCGGACGTTACCAACGTCCTCGCGGGCCAGATGCCCGGTGTCGCGACTGTTCAGGAGACCGGCCAGCCCGGTGAGGACTACGCCAAGATCTTCATCCGAGGCGTAGGCTCCCTGTCCGAGAGCGCATCTTCTCCTCTCATCCTCGTCGACGGTGTCGAACGTCCACTCAACACCGTTGACCCCAACGAAATCGAGAACCTCTCGATCCTGAAGGATGCGGCGTCCACCGCCGTATTCGGTGTCCGTGGTGCTAACGGTGTCATCATCGTCACCACCAAGCGCGGCGACCCCGGCAAGCCGAAGATCTCCGTAAGTTCCATCACCGGTGTCCAGATGCCGATGTCCTACATCAAGCAGAGCTCCGGTTACGATTTCGCCCGCTACTACAATGTCTACCAGTGGAATGACGGCAAGACCGACAAGGGCCTCTACTTCACCCCGGAAGCCATCGAGGCTTACCGCACGGGCAGCGACCCCATCATGTTCCCGAGCACAAACTGGAACGACGTCATGTTCCGCAAGGCATTCCTCCAGACCAAGAACAACATCAACATCTCCGGCGGTTCCGACAAGGTCCGTTACTTCGTGTCGATGGGTTACATGTTCCAGAACGGTCTGTTGAAAGCCATCCCGGGCGTCGACTACGACAACAACTACACCTACAACAGGTACAACTACAGGGCAAACCTCGACTTCAAGCTCACCGAAACGACAGACATGCGTTTCAATATCAGCGGAGTCATCGGCGACACCCATGAGCCTTACACCGACAGGGACAACATCTGGACCCTCACCATGCTCTGGGCCCATCCTGTGGCAAGTCCCGGTGTCGTAGGCGACCAGGTCTTCACCAGCGTTTCCACGAGCGCCCTTCCTTCGGGTCTTACCAAGTGGAACGGTTGGGAGTACTACTACATGACGGGTTATACCGACAAGTACAAGACATCCCTCGGCATGGACCTCACCATCAACCAGAAGCTCGACTTCATCACTGAAGGCCTCAGCGCCAGCATCAAGGGCAGCTACGACGCCGCCATGACCATGAAGAAGAAACGTATCGGCGGAAGTGGCCTCCACTACACCTATGAGTATGCTTCCTGGGCTGACGATTCCGGTCTCAGCATCAACGATCCGGATTTCGACAAGACATACGTCATCAAGATTTCGGACTCCGAGGCACCGCTCAGCTGGAGCGATCCTTCGACCGACGATGACAAGAGCTGGTATCTCGAAGGACGTCTCGACTACAGCCGCAAATTCGCAGGCAAGCACGCAGTCAGCGCCCTCCTCCTCTACAACCAGACCCGCGACTACTATCCGTCGCAGTACTCTTACCTGCCCCGTGGTTACGTCGGCTTCGTCGGCCGCGTCACTTACGGCTACAAGGACAAATACCTCGTCGACCTCAGCGCCGGTTACAACGGCTCCGAGAACTTCGCACCCGGAAAGACCCGTTACGGTCTCTTCCCTTCAGCCTCTGTCGGCTGGGTGGTTTCCGAGGAGAAATTCATGAAGAAGCTCCCCTGGGTCAACTATTTGAAACTAAGAGCTTCCATCGGTAAGGTCGGTAACGACCTCGGCCAGTCCTCCCGATTCATGTACATGGAGGGCACCTGGGAAGAAGCTGGCTCCTACTACTTCGGAGTCAACAAATCCGACGGTGTCCCGCGTTACGAGCTCGGCAAGCCCGGCAACCTCGGTATCACCTGGGAGACCGCAGTCAAGTCCAACCTCGGTCTCGACTTCGACCTCTTCAAGAAGCGTCTGCACTTCTCCGGAGACTTGTTCCAGGAGCACCGTACGGGCATTCTCGTCAAGCCTAATTCACTTCCCGGCGTCATCGCCTTCACCCCTCAGAACATGAACCTCGGTGAAGTCGATAACCGCGGTTACGAAGTCGAACTCGGCTGGAAGGATCATATCGGAGAATTCACCTACGATATCAACGCCAACGTCACCTTCGCCCGCAACAAGATCATCTACATGGACGAAGTCGAACCGCAGGAAGCCTATCAGGCCCAGACCGGCGGCCCGACCAACCGTCACCTCCTCTACATCTTCGAGCGTCTGTACCAGAAGTCTGACTTCTACATTGACGACAATGGTGTCCAGAGACTTAATCCCGATCTCCCCCAGCCTTCCACCACCGTCTATCCCGGTGACTGTATGTACAAGGACCTCAACGGAGACGGCAAGGTCGACGGCCTCGACAAGATGTACACCGGCTATCCCGACCGTCCCGAATACATTTTCGGTTCCAACTGGAAATTCGGATGGAAGGGCTTCCACCTCAACCTCAACTGGGTTGCAGCCACCAACGTCAACCGTGTTTGGAACGCCGACTACCGTATCCCGTTCACCAACTCCGGTCACCGCGGACTGCTCCAGATGTTTGCTGAACGCTGCTGGATTGACAATGACAACCCCTGGGCGCCCGGCCGCGAAGACGGTGACCTGCCGCGTTTCACCAAGACCAATTACCCTTGGAACTCCGAAGATTCCACCCTTTGGACAGTTGACGCCAGCTATCTCCGTCTCAAGAGCGCCAGCTTCGGCTATACATTTACCAAGAACAAATTCTTCGACAAACTCGGCATAGGCAGCGTGAGCCTCATGTTCACCGGCTACAACATGCTGACCTTCTCGAAGATGACTCTCCAGGACCCGGAGGCCAAGTCCAGCGATTCCGACGGTACCTACCCGCTCGTGAAGACCTACAACCTGGCCCTCAACATCAACTTCTAATCCAGGCTAGCCATGAAAAGAACATTCAGAATTTTGACCCTTGCACTGCTCGTAGCAGGCATGGCCTCTTGTGAAAGCCTCCAACTTGGCGACGACGGCCTGAGCAAGGCTCCGGAAACATCCGGTGCCACCCTCGACACCCTGTTCCGCACGGTCAAGGACTCGGACAAGGTCCTCGCCTCTGCATATTACTACCTGCCCTACGGACTCATCTCCGACTTTGACAGCAAGATGGGCAAGGATATCGTCGAGTCCATCACCGACCACTTCGTGTCCAACAAGCACACGGAAGGTGACGGTCCCAACGACCTCTATTATACCGGCGCACTCGGCCCCAATATCTCCGGTGACGCAGCCGGCGGCGAAGCTTACCGTTTCGGTTCCGAAAAGGACTACACGGCCATCCGCTACGGCTGGTACTATCTCGAGAATGCCGACAAGATTCCCGATGCAAATCCCACTGAACTCGCCCGCAAGAAGGCTGAGGCCAAGATGTGCATCGCCATCGCTTACGCCAACATGTTCCGCTATATCGGCGGCGTTCCGCTCATCGACCATTCCATCCAGACGGATGAAGAGATGAATTTCCCCCGCAACACATTCGCCGAGACCGTCGAATTCATCGTCAAGCTCTGCGACGAAGCAGCACAGGATCTTCCCTGGCGCGTGAGCGAAGTTGAGGACGGACGTATGACCAAGGCTGCAGCAATCGGACTCAAGCTCCGCGTGCTCTGCTTTGCCGCCTCCCCGACATTCAACTCCGATACGCCCTGGCATCCGGATGCAGCCGACTGGGACAATATGGGCAAGTACGTCCGCTACGGACAGCACTACGACAAGTCCCTCTGGGACCGCGCAAAAGCGGCTGCCGACGAGTTCATGACCGGACTCGCAGGCGGTGGCTGGTACGCTCTCGTCCAGGCCACTCCTACCGGAGTTGACGCTGCCGGAAACAAATTCACCACTCCCCGCGACTATCGTCTCGCCTATCGCGACGCCTACAACAAACGCGGTACTACCGAAAGCATCATTTCCATCCGCAAGTCCAACAGCTCCAGCTACCACAACAAGAACCTGGACCTTCAGGACGATTTCGGATGCGGCGCCACCCTCAACTGGGTCAACAAGTTCCCCTATGCCGACGGTACTCCGTTCCCGGAGGATTTCGACTGGGAGCATCCCTCTGCAGGCGGCCCCGACCGCTATCCTTTCTTCAAACCGGATCCCAACGGCCAGCACAAGGTTGACAACAAAGACACCTTCACCGAGACCCGTGACCCTCGTCTCTATGAGAATGTCTGCGTTCCCGGAGACCTCTGGAAGAATGGCAACGTCGGCCCTACCTACGTCAACGCCAAGAGCCCGAACTTCCAGGACGGCAACACCGGTTTCCTCCAGATGAAATTCATCATGCAGCAGGAAGCCGACCGCAACACTCCGCCCCACTGGTGCATGATGCGTTATGCAGAAGTACTCCTCAACGCTGCCGAGGCTTACAACGAGTCCAACGGCGGTCCTGACGACAAGGCCTATGCATGGGTCAACGCCGTCCGCGCCCGCGTCGGTCTCCCCGCCCTTGCCGAAGGCATGAGCAAGGAGGAATTCCGCAACGCCCTCATCCTCGAGCGCGAACTCGAATTCGGCTTTGAGGAAGTCCGTTGGTTCGACATGGTCCGCTGGGGCCTGAAAGATGCTTTCACCACCAAACTGAAAGCTCTCGAGGTCACCGGTAACAAGCAGACGAATGCGACCAGTTTCACTTTCTTTGTCAAGGATGCCTATCCGCCGCGGTCATGGTACAATGACTTCGATACGAAATGGTATCTTTCTCCGATTCCTGCCGTAGAGATCAACAAAGGCTACGGTATGACTCAGAATCCGGGTTGGAATTAATTAAATGTACCCGAAGATGAAAAGAATCTACATATTCATAATATCTCTTCCTCTGCTACTGGCAGGTGCGACGGCCTTCGCCCAGGAGACTTCCGCGGTCCTGTCGCAGATGGATTCGATTGTGCTTGGCAACCAGTTCGGTCTCATGGCAGGCGGCAACGCATCCAAGGATGCTTCCCTCTTCGAGAAGAGCCCGGAAGTTGACATTGCCAAGGCCCTCTACGGACAGTTCTCCGGCCTCCTTGTCAAGCAGGGAAGCGGCCGCAGCGAGGACAACCAGTCGAAACTCCGCCTTCACGGCCACAGCCCGCTGATTCTCGTCGATGGATTCCCGAGGGAACTCAATGACCTCACGGGTCTCGAAATCGAGAATATCACCATCCTCAAGGATGCCACGGCCGCGGCCCTGTACGGTGTCAAGGGCGCCAACGGTGTCGTGATGATCACCACCAAGCGCGGTAAAGCCACACCTCTCCAGGTGACGGCCAAATACCAGTACGGCTACTCCACTGCTGTCCGCAATCCCGAATTCGCGGATGCATACACTTACGCGTATTTCATGAACCAGGCGAGCAAGCTCGACGGTATCGCCCAGCGTTACAACGCCGACGCAATGAACGCCTTCTACTACAACTCTGATCCATACGCCTATCCCAACGTTGACTGGTGGAGCCAGATCTTCCGTAATCACGGTGACGACCACCGCGCGCAGTTCACGTTCACCGGCGGCAGCCTCAACTTCCGTTACTTCGCCGCTGTGGATTACCTCAAGAACAATGCGATGTACGTCACTCCGAGCTCGGATGACCGCTACAACGCCCACACCTATGACAACCGCCTCGGCATCCGTGCCAACGTCGACGTGAATCTCACCAATTCGACGGCGATGAAGATCGGCGTCATGGCCCGTCTCTCCGAGTTCAACAAGCCATACTACCTGAGGAGCAACAGCATCGAGAAGCTTCTGTACAAGATTCCCGCAGCTGCATTCCCCATCAAACAGGAAGACGGAACGTACGGCGGATCAGCCATTTACGGCAACGCCAACCCGGTGGCCCAGTTCCAGGAATCCGGCCAGAACCAGTATTCCCAGCCCAAGGTGCTGGCGAACATGACTCTCCGCCAGGATCTTAATGATCTGGTTCCCGGTCTCTCCGCCGACGCATCGGTAGCATTCGACTACATCGGCAAGATGACTGAGACCGCCACCAAGGAATTCCGTTATTCGGAAATCGCCGACGGCGTCCAGAAATGGTACGGAACCAACTCCAAGACCCTCGATTACAGCCACTGGTTCAGCAGCCTTTCGATGAAATTCGAAATCCAGGGCCGCCTGAACTATACCCACCGTTTCGGTGAGGACCACCGCCTCGACGCCCACGCGGCATACCGCCAGCGCAGCTGGATCGAAGCCGAGCGCAACGAGTCCTCCAAGACGCAGGAATTCCTCGCCACAGCCACCTATTCGTGGAAGGACCGCCTGTTTGTGGACGCTGTGGTCAACTATTCCGGTTCGGCATATCTCGCCCCCGGCAGCCGCTTCAACCTCTATCCGGCCATCAGCGTTGCCGGAATCGTCTCCAAGGAACCTTATGTTAAGGTATACGGTTCATTCGGTCTCTCCGGCTCTGACGGCGACCTCGAGCACGAACTCTGGAGGCAGGCATACGGCAGCGACAACGGTCACAGCTACAACTTCGGTCTCGCCCCGTCCAGCTATTCCGGACGTGCCGAGGGCGACATGGCAGCCCTTACGCTCGCCCCCGAGCAGGCCGCAACGCTCAATCTCGGTGTTGAGACCAAGCTCTTCAATGACCGTCTCTCCGCCCGCGCCGACGCCTTCTACGAGGACCGCACCAAGATCCTGATCTCCCCGTCCAACGTTTCGGAGATCATCGGTATCGGTATCAGCGAGCAGAGCCTCGGTGAGAACAAATACAAGGGTGTCGACCTCAGCCTTGAATGGAACGACAAGATCGGAGAAGTCGAATACGGTGTCTACGGCAACGCCAGCTGGCTCTTCACAGAGGTGGTTGACGACGGCCAGGCATACCAGGCCTACGATTACCTCTACCACAAAGGCAACCCCGTCGGACAGTGCTATGGTCTCGAGGCCATCGGATTCTTCCATGACCAGACCGAGATCAACAATTCCCCGAAGCAGACCTTCGGCGAAGTCCGTCCCGGTGACATCAAATACCGCGACCAGAACAATGACGGCGTGATCGACAATCAGGACCGCGTCAAGATGTTCGGATCCACCACCCCGCTGCTGCAGTACGGTTTCGGACTCCACGCAGGATGGAACGGATTCCAGGTATTTGCTGATTTCCAGGGCATTACCGGTGTAACGGTGAGCCTCCTCGACTCCCCGCTCTACCAGCCCCTTACCGGCAACAGCACCATCTCCACGACATTCCTCAACAGGGAAATCCCCTGGACTCCTGAAACTGCCGACTCGGCCACGATGCCCCGCCTCACCACCCTTGACGGTGACAACAACTATCGCAGCGGCTCGCTGTGGTACCGCGACGGCTCGTTCCTCAAGCTCCGCAATGTCGGTATCTCCTATACTATTCCCCGCAAGCTCCTCAAGATTTGCGACGCTACCGTCTCCCTCAACGGGACCAACCTGTTCAGCGCAGACAAGATCAAGTTCGCCGATCCGGAGCAGCTCGGAGCCTACTATCCCTCCACGCGGGTCGTATGGGCCGGTGTCAAGTTCAACTTCTAAACCGGGAAACGAGATATGAAAAAGTTCTTATACATCATTTCCGCAGCACTGCTGCTCGCAGGTTGTAATTTCCTGGATTTCGACGAGACTTCCTCCCTCTACGACCGCGATGATATGTACTCCACATACAGCAACATCCAGAAGATGATGACCAACATCTATGGCTATATGCCCTGCAAGGAAATAGCCGATATCTCCGATGCTATGCGCGACTGTGGCAGCGACGACGCTGAATTCGGTGATCCTTCCGCCTCCATCCAGCGCTTCAACAACGGCAACTGGTCAGCTCTTTCCACCGTTGACACAAAGTGGAGTTTCTACAATGCGATACGTTCCGTAAATGAATTCCTCGAATCCATCGAGAACGTGGACATCTCCCGCTACAAATATGACGCAAAGTACTCCAGGTGGCTTGAACACCTCAAGTACTATCCTTACGAGGCCAGAACCCTCCGCGCATACTACCTCTTCGAACTGGCACGCCGCTACGGTGACATTCCCGTTCCGCTGACGATGCTTTCCGTCTCCGAGGCCAACTCCATCGAGAAGACCCCCTTCGACGACGTGATCGACTTCATCGTATCGGAATGCGACGACTGCGCCGCCAACCTGCCTACCACCTTCATGGGCATGCTTGACGACGAATACGGCCGCGTCACAAAGGGATTCGCCATGGCCCTCAAGACCAAGGCTCTCCTCTATGCTGCCAGCCCACTGTTCAACACCTCAAACGACAAGACCAGATGGCTTAAAGCCGCAAAGGCCGCACAGGACCTGATGAACACCAACCTGTACACTCTGGATCCCAACGAGACCTGCAACAGCGTACAGTCTCCCGAGGTCATTCTCCAGATCATGCGTTCAGAAAGCAACAGCTTCGAGAAGAACAACTTCCCGGTGCGCTTCACCGAAGGCAAGAGGACTTACATGTCCGGTACCTATCCTACGCAGAACCTCGTCGACGCCTTCCAGACCATCAACGGCTATGACATCACCCTCACCGAGGACGGATGGCAGACCGATGATCCCGACTTCGACATCACGAGGCCTTACGAGGGCCGCGATCCGCGCTTTGCACGTGCCATCCTCGCTGACGGCATGGAATTCAAGAGTTCGGTCATCGAGACCTTCGTCGGCGGCGCAGACTATTCTGCAACGCGTGCCGACCTCGGTAGTCCGACAGGATACTACCTCCGCCGCTACATCATGCCGACCTCCAGCTTCGAATATGAGGCCGAGGTAAAGAACAAGCACAGCTGGATTGTAGCCCGCTATGCAGAGATTCTCCTCAGCTATGCCGAGGCGGCCAATGAGTACTTCGGCGATCCCGACGCCACCGACGGCACCCTCACAAAGAGCGCCCGCGAGGTCCTCAACATGGTCCGCGCCAATGCCGGCATGCCCGACGTCGACGCAGCCGGCTACGAGGCCTTCAAACAGGCAGTCCAGCGTGAGTGGAGGGTCGAATTCGCCTTTGAGGACCACCGTTTCTGGGATGTCCGCCGCTGGAAAATCGGCGACTCCACCCAGAAAGTCATCAACGGCGTACAGATCGTCCGTGCCGGTGAGAAGAAGGAATACTCCCTCATCAAGGTCGAAAGCCGCCCCTGGGCCGACAGGATGTATCTCTATCCCATCCCCCAGTCAGAGCTCTTCTGCAACCCTAACCTTGCTCCCCAGAACAAGGGATGGTAGAAGTCAACATGAAAAACGAACGCATTATGAAAACCATATTCAAAACCGCTCTTTGCCTGTCAGCCCTCCTGCTTGCATTCTCCTGCACGCTGGATGAGATTGACTCGCAGATGACCGACGAAGAGGCCATCACCTCCATCCGTCTGGAATGCGACGCGCTCGAGTCCTATACGATCCAGGCCAAACCCCAGGCCGTATCCTTCAGCGTGACGTCCACCACTCCCTGGTCCGTCACCTGCCCGGACGAATGGCTGACCATCACCCCTTCGTCCAGTGACGTATCCAGCCTCTCTGAAGATATCGTCGTCAAGGCCACCGCCAACGAAGCGTTCCAGGACCGTACCACCACCCTTACGATCAAGGGTAAGAATACCGATATTTCCTATCAGGTCACCATCACCCAGCTCCGCAAGGGCAAGCTCATCGTCATGCCTTTCACCGAAGAATTCGAGAAGACCGGCGGCGAGCTCCCCATCTCCATCGAGGCCAACCTCGCATGGGAGATCAGCGCTGCTGACAACTGGCTGACATTCAGCGAATCCAGCGGCATCGGTGACGGCTCTGCCAAGACCATTCAGGCTATCGCAGAACAAAACAATTCCCTCGTCCGCGAGACCACCGTCACGGTGACCTCCGGCGACGCGAAATACCAGTTCAACGTAACCCAGAAGGGTGAAATCCTCGAATTCGAACCCGTAGAGAATACTGTCATCGACCGTAAGGGCGGCGAGATCCTTCTCGGCGTCAATGCCACCGGTGAATGGATTGCCGAAACGGACAACGAGGACTTCAAACTCGAGAAAGTCAGCAACAACCAGCTGAAGGTCTCCGCAGCGTTCAACAACAAGTTCGCACCCCGCCAGGCCACTGTCACCCTGAAGCCCGCTTCATCCGAAGTTGACATTGACGGAGGTTCTGTCACCTTTACCCAGGACATCAACTTCAAGATGGAAGGCAACTGCGAAGTCCTCTCCGACGGATCTGTCAAGATCAGCAGCGGCGCGGTATCCCGCGTGGTTACCCTTGACGAATACCGCGAGAAGCTCGACCTCAAGCTTACCTTCGGCGAAGTTCACTTCGACAGCAGCGCCCAGCTCTGGGTCCAGGGCAAGTGCGGAGGCGTAAACCTCTACAACCAGCTCACCATCGGCGGAAACACCCGTATCCGTACGGACGGAACAATGGCAAACGGAGCCAGCAGCTACACGAGTACCAAGTACTCCATTACTGTCGACGAACTCAACGCCATGACAACGTACGAGTACAAGTTCGAACCGAATGCGAGCAATCCTGAAAAACTTGACATGGCATTTTACGTCAACGGAACTGAAAAGGTCAAACACTCAGGCCCCAACCCGTTCTACTATGACGAAAGTGCTTCCACCTACTACTTCGGTTTCTACTCGTCTACGAGCGACAACACCTGGTACGTAGTCAAGTCCTGTGACATTCAAACTGTTGATAATTAGAAATGACAGTCATGAAAAAAGTATTCTCAATTATATTGGCCGTTTCAGCCCTCCTTGCAGGGCTGACCGGCTGCGGTACCAACGAGGAGCCTCTTGCCGAGGATGCGGTGGACCTCCGCTACAGGGTAGCCAATGAGTACAATCTCGACGCTATCTCAGCCAAGCCCATCACCATCGTCGTCAAGTCCTCCAAACCGTGGACAATCCGCAGTTACCACCCTGACTGGTGTATCATCGAGCAGGAAGAAGGCGAAGGTGTCGACCCCGAACTGGTACATGTCGGAAAGGGCGAGAACACTACCGTGCGCGTCCAGTATTATGACAACGACCAGCTCGACGACCGTATTGACTACCTCGAAATAGCCAGCGACGGATACATCGGAAAGAAAGTCACGATCTACCAGAAAGGTATCGCTTACATGAACATTCCCGAAGCCGACATCGAGGGAGGCCTCTTCGTTGAAAAAGCAGGAGGCGAACTCACGATCACCGTCAAGTCCAACCAGGACTGGACGGCAAAGGTAGTCGAGGGCAACTGGCTCACCATCACCGAGGGTGCTTCCGGCACGCTCGACGGCGAAGTCAAGCTCACTGCAAGTGAAAACTCCGGTGAGAAGCGCTATGCATACATCGGCCTCTACGACCGCCACGGCGAAGAACGTGCGATGATCAAGGTCACTCAGGACGGCGTCCAGCTCGACCCGGCGACCTTCGAACTCCGTGCCAGCTTCGACCAGCTCTCGACTACGCTGAGCGTGGTCGCCAACACCAAGTGGGTAGCCCGCAAGGGAAGTGAATCCGACGACTGGTACACCATCGATAATCCTGACGGACACGACGGTGACGGCGTCCTTAACATCACCCTGACCAAGAATGAGAAGGATGCCCTCCGCAAGAGTTTCATCGTAATCACCACCGTTGCCGCCAATCCCGACGATGCAGTGGCAGAAAAGGAAATCGTCATCAAACAGGCATACGAGATCCTTCCTGTCCGCAAAGCCATGGACGATGACGAAATGGGCGCCTGGGGTTCCGACTGGGCCAATGCACCCTCTTACACCAAGGATTACGGAACACTCTTCGTAGCCAAGTCCCGTCTCCACAACGGCAGCATGCCGTTCGGCACCTACACCTTCCGCTGGAAGGATTGGCAGGGTGGCGCACGTATCCGTCACTGGTTCTGCTTCGACGAAAGCTGCGAGCTCAAATTTGACATCCGTCCCATTGACGCCAAGTGCAGCTTCGACTTCAACGTCGCCGGTGACGGCAACAAGCCAAGCATCAGCGCCTACACTGCAGTCGACTGGAATCAGCCGATTGAAATCACCTTCAAGTTCGACCCGAGCGGCTCCGAATACTGCCACGTCACCTATCTGGTCAACGGCGCGGAAGCCGGCAGCTTCGATACTTCCGCATCCCTGCTGCGTTCCGTCAAATGGGGATCGAAGATCAACATGTACGTTGGCTGCGACCAGGTATCCGACCAGCCGACCGGCCAGGGCGTCCTCGAATGGTACGAGTACACAGCACCTATGAATTGGGATGAATAATACGACTGAATTATGAAAGCGATTTACAAATTAGCCTTGTTATTATCAGCGGGTCTTTTCGTCGCAGTATCCTGCCACGACAAGGACGATCCCGTCAATCCCGAGCCGGATGAAGTACAGCCCGTTACCAAGACCCTCACATTCGTCCTCCCCGAAAACAGCGTTTCGGGGAAGACGGCCTGGGTCGCCGGTGACAAGATTGTCGTACACGGAGAATATGCCAAAGACCAGGTGACCGTCACCCTCGCCGCCGGAGACATCTCCGCGGACGGCAAGAAAGCCACCCTCTCTGTCAGCGGCCTCTATCCCTACGAGCGCGACGATGTCAGCAGCACACTCTATGCAGGCTATCCTGCCGATGCTGTAGACAATCTCAAGCACTGCTTCTTCTACACCAAGTTCAAAGACACCAACAATCCCCTGATGGCGGCCTGCAACACCGGAGACTCATTCAACTTCGTGGATCTCTGCGCAGCGATCTCCTTCACCGTGGACGGCGATTATGATTCCTACATCCTCGCCGGCAACAAGAAGGAAACCCTCGGTTACGGCCAATATCAGGTGAAAATCACTCCTGACACACAGAACTATCTTCAGTACACCTCCGACCCTATTATCACTCTCGAAGGCAACATGGAGTCCGGCACCAACCTGGTCTACATTCCCAACGGTGTAAACCTCAAATCCGGCCTTACCATCAAACTGAAGAAGGACGGCACCACCGTCAAGATCCTCAAGACCGCCGATGCAGAAGAGATTACCCACGGCCTGGTGACAGACCTTGGTGACATCACCGAAGAAATGATTGACTATGTGGATCCCTTCTCGGCCGACATCATGGACATCGATGCCGCAGGCAACGCCAACTGCTACCTCGTCACCGAGCCCGGAAAATACAAGTTCAAAGCTGTCAGGGGCAACAACCCGACCGCATTCCTTGAAGATGTCGACGACGCCATCGTCCTCTGGGAGACCTGGAACAACGCCGAAGAAGTCGTAGCCGGAAGCGTGATACCGACCGTATCCTACGCCGAAGACTACATCATCTTCCAGACTCCGGACGAGCTCCATCCCGGCAACGCAGTCCTTGCAGCCAGAAATTCTGACGGTGTCATCCAGTGGAGCTGGCACATCTGGGTGCCTTCCACCGCCATCACCACCAACACCTATGGCATCTACGACAAGGAGATGATGGACCGCAACCTGGGCGCCCTTGTGGCCGCAGAGGAAGGCGTTCCTTCGCCTATCGAGTCGTTCGGTCTTACCTACCAGTGGGGCCGTAAAGACCCGTTCCCGGGACCTTCCGCTCCCAAGGCAAGCTCCAATGCGACAATTGCCGGCAGTGTCGAATTCGGCCAGGCAGAAGGTACCGGCTCAGGCGACATCAGCAAGATCACCCTTGAGCAGTCCATCGCAAATCCCACCCTGCTCGGCTTCTCTCAGAACGGCGACTGGGTGCTCGTTTGCGACAGCGACCTCTGGAAGGACAGCGAGAAGACCATCTACGACCCCTGCCCGGTCGGTTACCGCGTCCCCGCGAAGAATGCCAATCAGCCATTCCACTCAAGTGACCTGACCACCCAGGAAGGCTGGTCCGAGAGCGTCGACAACCTCCAGTTCACCCTCGGAAGCCCCAAGGCTGTATTCCCGCTTGCCGGTTACCGCGACGACTACGGTCCCGCCAGCATGACACATGCCTACGACCGTGCCGTTTACTGGACAGCACATGCTTCGGCTGAAGCCATCACCGGTTCTTATGTGAACGTACGTTCGCCTAACAGCAAGCACGCAATGTCCGAAGCCGGCAAGTCCCGTGCAGGTTCCGTCCGCTGCGTAGTCGAATAGCCATGAAACGGATTATCACAATCCTGGCCCTCTGTTCCCTGTTGCCGCTGCTGCCCGTCGCATGCGGCGGCAACGAGGATCCGGGCTATGAGATCGGTCCGCCGGAATCCGAGCCCGACACTCCGGAAAACCCTCCGGAGAATCCGCCCGAGAACCCGCCGGAAAATCCCCCGTCCGATTCTGACGCCCAGCGGCTTGCCCGCCTGGGCCAGACTCCGGTTGTAGCGGTGTACTTCACCGAGTATACCACTTCGGCCGAATTCCCGACATTGGAAGACGTTCGCTGCTTTACCCACATCAACGTCGGTCACGCACGCTTCAAAAACCCCAAGACGGGTGACGGCGGGCTTGAAATCAAATCCCCGGGCCCCGACTACATAAAGCGCCTCGTCGCCTACAAGACCAGCTATCCGGAGCTCAAACTCCTGCTCTTCATCGGCGGCTGGGGCAAGAATGCCGACGGCTTCTCCGAAATGGCCAAAGACCCGGAGAAGCGCAAGCTGTTCTGCAGCGAATGCGTTCGCCTCTGCAAGGAATACGGTCTCGACGGTGTCGACCTCGACTGGGAGTATCCCACATACTCGGCCAAGACGACTCTCGACGACGGCTCCATCTATTACAACGGCGCAGACCCGTCCGACACCAAGAATTTCACCACCCTCGTAAAAGAGTTGCGTGAAGCCCTCGGCAACGACAAACTCATCACCTACGCCGCCAATGACGAAGGCCGTTACATCAACAACAAGGAAGTCCTCGAATGGGTCGATTTCATCAATGTAATGACCTATTCGATGGGAGATCCCTCTCCTTCCAATCCATCCAATCAGAAGCACAATTCACCGCTTTACACGAGTTCGCGCTTCAAAAACAGCCGTGGCGGTGCAGACTGCATCGAGATCTTCCACAACCAGGGAGTTCCCTACGACAGGATGAACTACGGAATTGGCTTCTACGGCCACGGTGACGGCAGCGTCTATCCTTCCTCCGTCTCCTATACCATCGCCCGCGAGGCGCTGGAAAAGGGCACGGCAAAAGGCAAGAGCGTCGCCGGCTACAACCAGCGCTGGTGGGATGCCGAAAGCCGGAGCTGCTACCTCGGCGATGCTGCCGGAGTCATGTACGCCAGCTTTGAGGATATCGAATCCATCGGCTACAGGGTCGGATTCGCCAAGGATAAGGGCATGCTGGGTGTCTTCGCATGGGAATACCGTGAGGACGACTCCGAAGGCACGCTCCGCAAGGCTCTCCGCAAGCTCATGAACGGAGAGACTCCGGACAATCCCGACCCCGGTCCCGGCCCGGATAACCCCTCCACCGACGACGGTCCCGATCCGTCTTCATGCACGGACCTCGGCTCAAAGGCTACCGCCAACTGCTACATCGTCTCCAAGGCCGGCTCTTACAAGTTCAAGCCGGTCAAAGGAAATTCGACGAATTCAGTCGGCACAGTGTCCAAGGCAGAAGTCCTGTGGGAGAGCACGTCAGGCCTGATTTCGGCCGTCGGCAGCAAGAGCGGTTGGATTACATTCTCGACCGCTTCTACGCTCAAGTACGGCAATGCTCTCATCGGGGCGAAGGATTCCAGCGGAAAGATTCTCTGGAGCTGGCATATCTGGATCCCCAAGGGTGATGTCACGGGCGCGCTCTACAGCCTCTCATGGTACACCATGATGAGCCGCAACCTCGGCGCAATTGAGGACGCGTCGGCTTCCGCAGGCAGTGATTCATACGGTCTCCTATACCAGTGGGGCCGCAAGGATCCGTTCCTCCCCGAGTCGCCCGCAAACAAGAAGTCCGGCACGATGACTCTCGACGAGAGTATTCAGAACCCGACCACATTCGCCTGCAACGAAGGCACATGGATGGCCAGCGTAGACGGCACCGTATGGGGCGACAAGACCACCAAGTCTGTGTACGACCCCTGCCCTCCGGGCTACAAAGTCCCCATGAGGGAGGACGTCACCGCCCTCTTCCAGGCTGACGCCATCTCCGGCGTCACCGGATGGCAGTTCGCTTCCGGCCACGCGTTCGCAATTGGCGATCCCAAGGTATGGTTCCCTTACTGCGGCTACATTGACGCCTCCGGTAACTATGTGGGCTCCGGCTCCTACACAAAGATCTGGAACTCCCACATGGACAGCGCCAACAACCAGGGCTACGGAATATTCGTCAACAACGAATCGTCCACGCGTTCCTCGCAGAAGGCAGCCCAGGGCGGTTCCGTACGCTGCATCTCCGAGACGCAGGCCACATTCACCAATGAGGCCGGCATGCCCGTCCAGGGCAGCTACACGCGAATCGTCTTCGACAGCAGCATAGTCGAACTGTCCGGTCTCTGCCTCTCCAAGGACAAGGACTTCCTCTGGGGCGTCGGTGACGAAGGCTACCTCTACAAATTCACCAACCTCGACGGTGCCGTGACCGACATCACCGTGGCGACGCCACCTCTCGGCCATGACGCCTTCTACGGCGGGCAGTACTACTCCGAGTCCGCCGGCGCCTACAAGGACTACTGGTACGACATGGAGGGCATCACGATCGATCCCGATACCGGAGACCTCTATTTCGCCTACGAGCCCAAGCGCGTGTTCCGCGTCAAATCTCCTTACACCACGGTGGAAAAGAAGCTCTTCGACGTGGAAGAGGCCAAGGACATGAGCAATTCCGGCATGGAAGGCATCACATGGTACAAAGGTGACCTCTACGTCGGTTCCCAAAGCGGTGCCACGCTCTGGCGCTACACCGTCAGCGGCACCAAGAAGTGGAAAAAACAGCTCGGCAGCATCGCTCCCGGCATCCAGGAAGTAGGAGACCTCTTCTACGACAGTCAGACAGACCTCCTCTGGGTAGCCGACTCCGAAGCCCACAAGCTCTTCGTCTTCGACGGCGAAGCCACCAAGCTCAAGGCCATCTACGACGTCTCCTTCATCGGCAACGCCGAATCCGTCTGCGTCGACCACGCCCGCAAATGCGTCTGGGTCGGCGACGATGGCTCCACCTCCAAAATCTACAAGATAGCCTTCACCGGTCTCGACATGTAGCACAACCCAAACCCCAATCGAGTAGGAGGTAAACGAAAGTAATGAAGTTTATCTCCTACTTTCGTTTACCGACCTCTCACACCACCGTACGTGCCGTTCGGCATACGGCGGTTCCTCATATTCTGTGCAATTGAACATAGTAGT
>CAJODR010000007.1 GCA_905233275.1 uncultured Bacteroidales bacterium
TGAGTCCGGTTCCTACTACATCTTTGACCGTGCGTACAACTTCTTTGCGCAGCTCTACAGGTTCCATTGTGCAGGTGCTTTCTTCGTGGTGAGAGCCAAAAAGAACCTTCAGTACAAGGCGGTCAAATGGAAGAGAAGGATGCCACAAAACGTGTTGTCTGACTCCATCATCGAGCTCACCACGTACAAGAGCCACAACGACTATCCGGTGCAACTCCGTCGTGTTGAGTACTACGATGAGGAACAGGACAGATACTTCGTTTTCTTGACTAATGCAATGGATATCACCGCATTAGAGGTTGCCCTCCTTTACAAAAACCGTTGGTCCGTTGAGCTGTTCTTCAAATGGGTGAAGCAGCATCTGAAGATCAAAAAGTTCTGGGGAGACTCCGAAAATGCAGTCCGCATCCAGATCTACACAGCGATCATCTCATACTGCCTGGTTGCCATTGTCCACCACAAGCTGAAACTTCAGATGTCGGTCTACAACACGCTCCAAGTTCTGGGAATCTCGCTCACTGATACGACACCTCTTGAAGACCTCTTCAACAAATCTAACCTCAATATTGACAAAGAACTTGACGGGTTCTATGAACCCACGTTGTTTGATTTTTAACTTTTAACTACGCGTCCACAACTTTTAGTGGACAGCAATGAAATAACCTCTAAAGCAATAGAATATCGTATACACCTTATTCTGCAAAAAAGAATCAGACCGCTCCAGCGGCCTGATTCTTTTTTGTAATGGTCCGGATGTTATTTCAGGAGCTTCTTGACGGTGTTCCAGATGAAGAGGAGGACTACGGCGCCGATGACGGCGCTGATGATCTGGCCGTACCATTGGGACCAGAAGGAGCCGCTGGCACCGATGAGGCCGAGCAGCCAGCCGCCGACGAAACCGCCGATGAGACCGATGATGATGTTCCAGATGAGACCGCCTTTCTCTTTGACTACAAAGAATCCGGCCAGCCATCCTGCAATGGCTCCGAAGAGCAGAGTAAGAATGATATTCATGGCTTCAGTACTAATTGATTAAAAGTAAAGTTAGAAATTATTCTGCAAGAATCAAAAAATGGGTGCGGCATAGGCCACTCAGCGATCAAATGGATTGCCGGAGGGGGAGGTGCTGACGATCCAGCGGAGGGCGTTGACAAAAAGGAGGTTTTGAGTGGCGTCCGTAAAGGTTTCGTCCCCGTGGCCCATGTTGAGGTATATCATCCGGTAATTGGTATTGGTCCACACGACGGGGAAGTCACCGCCGAAAACCACGTCTTTCAGCCCCATTGGGAGATTCTTTTGTGATAGGGAAAGGAGAATCTCAATGTCCGGATTGCTCCTCAGATCCGGCTGCCACTGGTAGAATTCACTGGAGGGCCCGACGAATTCTACGGGGAGGTTTCTTGTGACGGGATGATTTTTATTGTCCACTTCAAGGAGAGCTGGTTGGGGTGGCCATGTGTTGCAGAGGAAGCGTACTCCTCCGAGGAAGTCCCGGAACCAGTCCCAACCCGTGGACAGGTCATTGTATCCGGCCCCATGGAAGCCCATCCAGCCGCCACCGCTCTCCATATAATGTTCGAACAGAGCACGTTCCTCTCCGTTCCATGGATGCACGTCGGGCATGATGATAACGTCGTACTGCGACAGGTCGCCTTTGCAGAGGAGCGTTGTGTCCTTGTCGAGAATCCAGCCTTCGCCGTAGGTGAGTTTATGGAAGAACTCCATGGCCTGATGGGTAAACTGGCGGTGTGCTTCCTCTACATGGTCGGAATAGTATAACAGGGCCCTGAACCGTGGCGTGTCCCCGGCATAGCTTGCGGGCCTGTAAGAAGTGGTTGAATGGGAACTCTGCCGGCTCGTAGCGCACGACGCGAGCAAAATGGTGACCATTGCCAGAATGAAGATGTATCGATTCTTATGCATAGTTACAAATATAGCAAATCCTTCGATAATCAGTGGACATAAGTGTAAAAACCGGACAATATGGCAACGGGAGTGCCAAAATGGCTGGTTTTGGGGGTTGGTCCCGAGTTTGCAATTTGTCATTGCGGTTCCGCTGAGGGACCCCGGGAATAAGGAAACACCCCAAACCGGAACGATTAAAGTTTTTGAGTTATGTTACCGATGACTAGAAGGAACAGTGACAGTTGGCTGCCGGACATTTTCAATGACTTTTTCGACAACAGCTGGATGGAGCGCCCCACTTATACGGCCCCCGCTATCAATGTTATTGAGAACGAACACGAGTACGAAGTCGAACTCGCGGCTCCCGGTCTCGACAAGGATGACTTCAAGGTCCATGTCGATGCGGACGGCAATCTCCACATAGAAATGGAAAAGAAGTCTGAAAACAAAGAAGGCAAGCGCCACGGTCGCTACCTCCGTCGCGAATTCTCCTATGAGAAATTCCAGCAGACACTGCTGCTGCCGGATGATGTCGATGCTGAGAAGATCTGCGCCAAGGTTGAAAAAGGCGTCCTCAACGTCTGTATCCCCAAGAAGGAGACGGTCGCAAATCCTGAAACCAGACGCCAGATTGACATCCAGTAAAGAATCTCGCTCAGTTGAAATAAAGGGCTCCCGATCGGGAACCCTTTTATTTTACCTCAATGACTGCGACAGATGGCAGCAGCGGCAAGGATTGTCAGTATTCTTCTCATAATGCCTGCAAAGAAAATAAAATATTGATTATATTTGCAGTTACTATGGTTATGCAATCAATTGATCCTCACGTGGAGGAGTTGCTTGGACAGTACAGAGGGCTGCTGCATGTTTTCAGCCAGATGGCAGAGGTGATTCCGGACAAGCTGAAGGGCTTTTTTGAAGAGGCCGGATTTGTCGTGGCGGCTGTCGAGCACCGCGTAAAAACAGAAGATTCCCTCAAGGGGAAACTCGAAAAGAAAGGCGACAAGTACCGCGACATCTTTGACATTACGGATATCGTAGGACTGCGCGTAATTACCTTTTACACAGAAGATATCGGCAAGGTGGCGTCGGTGCTGGAACGTCTCTTCGAAATTGACTGGGAGAATTCCATCGACAAGCGGAAAGCCCACGAGACGGACAGTTTCGGCTACCTGTCGCTGCATTATATCTGCCGTATCCCGGAGTCTTCCTACAGCGATCCGGAGCATCCGGAACTCAACAAGATCCGCTTCGAAGTGCAGATGCGCACCATCCTGCAGCACGCCTGGGCAAACATGAATCACGACACCGGCTACAAGAGCGGAGTCGAGATTCCGAAGGTCTATCTCCGCAACCTGAGCCGCCTTGCAGGCATGCTGGAGCTCGTCGACGACGAATTCAGCCGCATCCGCCGCGAACTCTCCGATTACCGCCGCAAGGTCCAGCAGCTTGTCGCTTCAGGTGACCTGTCAGAGGTGGAGCTGGACCGGGATTCATTCGTCAGCTATCTGAAAATCAAGCCTTTCGACAGACTTACGCGAAAGATCGCGTCCATCAATCAGGCGGAGGTACAGGAAGTCGACATATCGGCATTCATGCCTATTTTCAAGGCGATGGGCTTCAAGACTCTCGGCGATATAGACAAGCTTGTGAAGGATTATTCTGAAGCGGCCTACCAGATTGCCTGTTTCCAGATCGGACTGACAGATATCGACATCCTCTCGACCGTCGTGGCTCCGCAGAATCTCTGCACGGCATACATCCTTAAGAACGGCGGCGGCAAGCTCGGTCTGAAACTTATGCTGGACGCTCTCAACGGCAAGTCCGAAAGCAATGAGGCGATGGCCGGATTCCTCCTGGAGGAATGCAAGGACCTCCCGTTCATGAATCAATAGATTATGGCAAATAAACCTCTCAATACCGAACTCCTCGACCGTGCAATCATATTCGCGGTCAAGGCCCACGCCGGCACAGAACGCCGCGGAAAGGGTTTTCCTTATATTGTCCACCCTATGGAGGCGGTGGAGATCGTGGCGACTATGACTCCGGATCAGGAGCTCCTCGCCGCCGCCGCCCTTCACGACACTGTGGAAGATACTGATGTCACCATCGAAGAAGTCAGGGAGCAATTCGGCGACCGTGTCGCCTCCCTGGTGGCTTCCGAAAGCGATACTTACGAGGAAGGCGTGAGCGAGGAGGAAAGCTGGCGTGCCCGTAAGCAGGCCGGCATCGACAGGCTCGCCAGAGTGTCACGCGACGCCAAGATTGTGGCTCTCGGGGACAAGCTGTCCAATATGAGGGCCATTGCACGGGATTATGCCGTGAAGGGCGACGAGCTATGGAATCTGTTCCATTCCAAGGATCCGAAAGAGCACGAGTGGCGTTACCGCGCCCTTGCGGACGCCATGAGGGAGCTCTCGGACACGTTTGCATTCCAAGAATTTGAAAGACTTATAAACCAGGTATTCCATGGACGCGATTAAACTATCCCTCAGCGATTACGTCCTCTCCGGCGGCGGCGCCAACGGTGAGAGCTACGACCACAAGACCGATCCGTCGGTAATGCTCAAACTATATTTCCCCGGCAAGATCCAGCAGCCCCTGGACGAGATGATGCTTGCCCGCAAGGTGTACGACATGGGCATCCCCACGCCGGAGCCCGGCGAATACGTGGTCACCGAAGACGGCCGCTACGGCATTCGCTTCAAGCGCATAGTGGGCAAGAAATCCTATTCCAGGGCGACTGGCGACGAACCGGAAAAGGTCGGACAATTCGCTTCGGAATTCGCCGGAATGTGCCTCCGGCTGCATTCGACGCATGTCGATACCTCGGCGTTCGAGAATGTGAAGGATCGCTACTACCGCCTCCTGGAGGCCAATCCGTTCTTCACGACGGCAGAAAAGGACAAGCTCGGCCGCTTCATCGCGGATACCCCCGACGAGGACACGGCTGTCCACGGCGACCTGCAGTACAGCAATGCCATATTCGTCGGAGACAAGCGCTATTTCATCGACCTCGGCGACTTCTGCTGGGGCAATCATCTGTTCGATGTAGCTATGGTCTATCTGTGCTGCTGCCTGAGCGACGAGGCCTTCATAAAGGAGACTTTCCACATGCCCAAGTCCCTCTCCACGCGCTTCTGGCAGGAATTCGCGCCGGTGTATTTCGGCGCTGACAGGCCGCTGAAGGACATCGAAGAGCAAATCGGCCCGTACGCCGGCCTCAAAACCCTTATCATCGAAAGGGATACCAAGTGCCCCATGCCTGAATTCCGTGAAACGCTTAAACCTGTTCTCGCCTGATGGGAATTAAAGAAGATACCTTGTACAACAGGGTGAAGAAGCATCTCAAGGTGCGTCTCAGCCTGATCATCGTGATAGTCGCTGCCATCGTGCTGGAAGGCGGGGGACTGCTTCAGTATTATTACTTCAGGCGTGAAGCCTCCTCTCCGCTCGCCGGTCCGATATTCTTCATTCTGCTCATTATCGGCCTGGCGCTTATCGTCATCCTGATGATACGCGCCACCAAGAATATGAAGCAGCTCGGAGAGGTCACCGCCACCAAGGAAAGGCTGGAGAGTGAACTCGTGGTCGCACGCAATATCCAGATGGCGATGATTCCGAAGATATTCCCGCCATTCCCCGAAAGGGATGACCTGGATATGTATGCCGGTCTGGTGCCCGCCAAGGAAGTGGGAGGTGACCTGTACGACTTCTATATCAGGGACGAGAAGCTGTTTTTCTGCATTGGCGACGTCAGTGGCAAAGGCATTCCGGCGTCGCTCGTAATGGCGGTGACGAGAGCCCTTTTCCGCACCCTGTCGTCCCATGAGGACAGCCCCGCGAGGATCGTTTCCGCGATGAACAGGAGCATGTCGGAAGGCAATGAGTACAATATATTTGTCACGCTATTCCTCGGTGTCCTTGACCTTGAAAGCGGCCGCCTGCGCTATTGCAATGCGGGTCACAACGCTCCCGTCACCCTTACTGACAGGATTGCCGAACTGGACGTCCTCCCGAACCTTGCGCTCGGAGTCTTGTCCGGATTCAATTACATCGAACAGGAAACGGTATTGCACCACGACGATGCAATCTTCCTATATACGGACGGCATCACAGAGGCGGAGAATAATGATAAGGAACTCTTCGGCTTGGAACGGATGCTTTCCGTCCTCCACACCCGCCGCAGGGCGGACGATCAGGTCGCGAGCGTTGTCCGTGCCGTGGATGAATTCGCCGGAGGCGCTCCGCAGAATGATGACAGGACCCTTCTGTTCATCCATTACCTCGGGGAAGGGAATACGGAGCTCAGGCACCTCGTCCTGCATAATGACATCCGCCAGATCCCTCAGCTGGCAAGGTTCGTAGAGACGATTGCCGATGAGAAAAAACTGGACCAGGGGCTTGCCCTGAGCCTTAACCTGGCTCTTGAAGAGGCTGTCAGCAATGTCATCATGTACGCATATCCCGAGGGCGCTGACGGGCTCGTAGATGTGGATGCGGTGCTCGGACCGGGCAAAATTGTGTTTATCCTTACCGACAGCGGCCGTCCGTTCGACCCCACATACGCGCCGGAGGCCAATGTCGACGCTCCCATTGAAGACCGCCCCATAGGCGGACTCGGCATCCACCTCGTCCGTCAGATCATGGACGAGATGCACTATGAGCGCCACGACGGCAAGAATATTCTTACGATGACTAAAAACATTTGATAATATGGACATTAAGATATCCAAAGAGAATGGTGTAGTGACCGCTTTCCTCGTCGGCCGGCTTGATACTCCCGCGGCTCAGGAGACGGCTCCGGTTTTTGATTCCCTGAAACAGGATGCATCCGGAACCATAGTCCTCGATTGCTCTGAGCTCAGTTATATCTCCAGCTCCGGCCTCAGGCACTTCCTGACCGTGCGTAAAGCTGCCGCAGCCTCCGGTGGCAAAGTGATTGTCCGCTCCATCAGCGACGATATCCGGGCAGTATTCATGATGACCGGATTCCTCAACCTTTTTGAGATCAGATAAACGAGGCGGATGGGACTTCTTTTCAGGGCTTTCCGTTCGGCCGAGACCCGTTACCACGAGCTAAGCTATCTTTTCTGGGAATGCACCACCCGGTGCAATCTCCATTGCCGCCATTGCGGAAGCGACTGCATGGCGGCGAGCGATGACATCGACATGCCCCTGAAGGACTTCCTGGGGGCGCTCGACAGCATCCCGGTAAAGGAAAGGCCCCGCGAATTCACGGTCGTGCTGACGGGCGGCGAGCCGCTCCTGAGACCCGATATCGCCGAAGTCGGCCAATCGCTGAGGGACAGGGGTGTCGCGTGGGGAATGGTCACCAACGGCTATTTCTACGACGAAAAGATGCACGGCATCCTCACCGGCGCCGGAATGAGAGTCCTCACCATCAGCCTTGACGGCCTGGAGAGCGACCACGACTGGATGCGTGGGCGCGCCGGCAGTTTTGAGAGAGCCAGGCGGGCCATTGCTCTCGCCGCCTCGGATCCCCGTCTCAATTTCGACGTTGTGACCTGTGTCAACCGTCGTAATATCAAGGATTTACAAGCCATTCATGACCTTCTGTCCGGTTTGGGGGTGAAGCAGTGGCGGATATTCACCATCATCCCTATCGGGAGGGCCAAGGACGACCCGGACCTGCATCTCACCGATGCGGAATTCGTCTCCCTCATGGACTTCATCCGCTCAAAACGCGAGCACCGCGAATCTCCGATGAATGTCACCTTCAGCTGCGAAGGATACCTCGGCCGCTATGAGCGCAAAGTGCGGCAATCCCCGTATTTCTGCCGCGCCGGCATCAACATCGCATCAATCCTCATCGACGGGCGCATCTGCGGCTGTCCCAATATCGATCGGGACGTATTCTCACAGGGGAATATCTACGAGGGCGATATCCTCTGGGACGTCTGGCGGACGCGTTTCGGAGTATTCCGCGACCGCAGTTGGGCGCGTAAGGGCCGCTGCAAGGACTGTCCCGTCTTCCGGGACTGCCTCGGGAACGGCATGCACAACTGGCACGGAGACTGCTCTGAAGTCCTCAACTGCCACTGGGCCAAGACTTTGTAGAATTATAGCCGCAGCCCTACAACCCTGACGCCCCCGGCACCGCCGTCCAATACGACGGCCACGCCCTCTCCCTCAAGATGTAGTAGCTCAGAAGCGGAAGCCGAGGCCGCAGTGGCCGAGGCTGGCTACCGGGCCGATGCAGGCTTCGGCGAAGAAATAGATGTGCTGTCCAGAAAAGCGGACGGCGAAAGGCGTCCATGATGGGAGCGGAATATAATCGGTCTGCGGACTCAGTCCCGCCCCGAATCCGGTGTACAGTGTGAAAAAATCCTGCTTGGCCAGCAAATACCGGAACTGGACGGTAAAAGAAGGAGAATATGCCGTGTCCGAGCTAATGGTATGTCCTTTCCGGAGATCATATCTCGGCTTCCCTGCGGGATCTACGCCGAAAGCCTCGAACTGTGTGATGGAATAAATCCTCCATGTCAGGCAGGCGGTGCCGAGGAATTCCCAGTTTTCGTTTTTACGCCAGATACCGGAGACCGTGAATGCCGGATTGAGATTGTCAATATAGCCTTGCTGCCCTTTGTCGGCCAGATCGAACGAATCGTACGGCCTCGTAACAATGGCATGGATAGCAGGGACGCCAGTACCGATTTCCAGCGAAAAACCCTGCCCCCTGGAAAGCAAGGGGAAGACAAAAAGCGCTGCAGCTACACAGAAAAGCCGAAGTCTCATTTACGATGCATCTTAATGACTATCTCGCGGTCCCTGAGATCTGCGAGGATAGTATCTTTCTGGACGTAATTGCCCTGGGGATCATTGAAAATGACCTTCGGAGAATCCTTGTCGTTTTTCTCGTAAGGAATGTTTACCCTGCAGCGGCCGTCAGCATCAGAAGTGCCGAGATCGCCGACGTACTTCCAGTCCGTAGTGACCTGAATCCCTTCGATGGGTTCACCGGTCACGTCGGAGACCAGAGAAAAAGTCATCGGAGCCTCACCGCGCTCATAAAACGGGCCCTGCGGTGTGCCGTAGCATGCCTGGAAGACAAATAACGCTCCTGTAAGCGAAGCTCCTTTAAGAATGTTGCGAAGCCATTTCATAGCAATATGTTTTATGTTTAAATCCCAGTATGTGCAAAACCTTGCATCTAATGTCAGAAAATATAGTTCAATACTACATAAATCGCGCCCGGACCGTCGTCTGCACGGAAAGGCTTGGCCCATTCGGCTGAAATTATGAAGTTGAGGTTCATAGCCAGCTTGAGGCCGGCACCCGCGCTGAAATGCGGCTTTAACGCCTCCAGGCGAAGGTCTTTTACGGATTTGCCGTAGAATGCCGCCAACTCCTCGCCCTTGTAGAGCGAAGTCACCATTCCCGCGTCAAACAGCGGATTGGTCGCGAGATACCAGTCCTGCCCGACCAGATGGAAGGAAAACAGCCGCAAGCGAAGTTCGGCATTGAGCCATGCGTAGCTGTCCCCTACAAGCCGGTTGGCCAGAAGACCGCGAACGGTGTTGCTGCCTCCGAGGCCGTCAGTGCCGGTCTGGCGGAGAAACAGGGTGCTGATATTCTGCTGGGTGCAGAATGGAGCCTTACCGGCGACCGTTCCCTGCCATGCGAGGTGGTATGCGCCGACAAGCCGTTCGCCCCAAAGGGGAATGTAATGGCGGAAATGTGCGGCCATACGGATGTATTTGTACCCGTCACCGAATACGTCCGGGGACGCGTTGAAGTACGCCTCTGTCCAGATACCACTGGATGGTGCCGATTCGCTGTTGCGGGTGTCGTAGACTGCTCCGGCTTTCAGTTCGATGCGGCTGTTTCCGCGGGCTTCGTCCGGCGCGATGACATTCGCCCCGACCATTTCGTGATAGAGGGTCGCTTCCGGATTGTAGCCTTTGATGTCGATGTCGGAGATGTCGTATTTCCAGTATGAAAGGCCGGCGACCCACCTGACATGCGGAGCTACATTGCCCTGGAAGTCTGCCAGGACGCGAACCATAGACCGCTTGTAATCGTAACGGGCGGTTTCCGTATCCTTGTTGTGGTCCAGGTCCCTGATATAAGGCTCCAGACCGTTGAAACCGAAGAAGCGGAACAGCGGATCCACCTGAAAACTGGCGGAGAATGTCGTCCTGACCCCTGGAATCAGGTGACTTGAGTCGAATTGTCCGTGAAAGAACGACTGGCCCCCCGTAAATCTCGAAGCCTCGACATAGAGTCGCTGACGGTACTGCGGGAAAAGGTCGCCGTAATGGAATATATCAGCGCACGCCCCGTATTGGAATCCGAGATCGGAATTGTAGCTTATCGTGGGCAGGATGCCGATATTCCATTCCGCCACCCGGTCGTCCTGTGCCCCTGCGGGAATAATCCAGTGGATAGCCATGAGCAGCAGGAGAATAATATGTCGCAATCTCTTTGTCACATCGGCAAAAATACAAAAAACTCAGTGAAATACCGTTTTTTCTTGCCATATTTGCATATATGAAGAAAGCATTATACATAATTCTGTCTGCCGCATTGAGTTCGGCGTGCAATTCCATATCGTTTCCGTTTGTTAAATTCGGAGGGATGAAAGGTGACGTGGAGAGCGTTGTCGAAAAGGATTATTACGCAGAAGAGAAGTTCGGGATAATCGGGGCTTCAGGCGAACCCTATGCGATGCGAACGATGAAATACGACCGTAAAGGCCGCCTTGTAGCTTTCGAAGAAAAAAGCAACGACAAGGTGACCTTTTCAGGAGAATATGAATATGATGGGGAGATATGCGTAAAGTCCAGCTACTGGAATGATTATCAGGGACATGTCTCAATGAAGGCTGTCGAAATCGGCGACGACCATATAAAAAGGGTCTATACTGAAGAAAACGGCACCCAGTATGTCGAGCACACGTATTTTGAGGGCCTTGTGTTGACCTACAAAAGCGCAGGTCAGAAATCAGAAGAAGTGTGCAATGAAAAGGGCATGATCCTCGAACGTAAGATCTACAATGGCGATGATGTCAGATATCGTTGTACATACGAATACGACGAGGACGGCTTGATGTCCAAGGAGACCTACTGGTTTGAAAACAACCGCAAGGACGAAACCGTGTACAAATACGAGGATTTCGACAAAGAAGGCAACTGGACAAAGCGCATCTCATACTTGAACGGAGAACCCGACAAAGTGACTCTTCACGAAATCACCTATCGTTAACAGCCCGGCCTGGGAAAAAGGCCAATAATTCGGGCCTGGGGTGTTGGTTATGCGGGAAATATTCGCTATTTTTGTGATGTTTCCGGCGGGGGAAAACGATGGCTGAGAATTATTTGGAACTTGTCGACCTCCAGGCGAGGATAAGGGCGGGGCTTGAGAGCCTTTTCCCGGGTAAGGCCTGGGTAAAAGCCGAGATCAGCCAGTATTCCCCACGTGCCAACGGACACTGCTATCTTTCCCTTTCCCAGACCAGGGGCGGCAAGACCGTCGCCGAGTGCAGGGCGATGATTTGGAAGTGGCATTTTCCCACTATTTCAGCATTTTTCCAGAAAGCCACAGGGGAGATGTTGCGGCCGGGCATCACGGTCCTGGTGCGCTGCGAGGTCAATTACAGCGAGCTTTACGGCCTTACGCTGTACATTGACGCCATTGATCCGGCATTCACGGTGGGGGAGAAAGTCCTCGAAAAGAAAAAAGCCATCGAGAAGCTCACGGCCGGCGGATACATGGAGATGCAGAAGGAGCTTTTGCTCCCGAGGCTGCCGTACCGCCTTGCCGTCATCAGTTCCAAAACGGCCGCCGGATACGAGGACTTCTGCCGGCATATTGAAGAGAATGAAGGCGGCTACCGTTTTGAGGTTCATCTTTTCGAGGCCCTGATGCAGGGGAGTGATGCGCCCGCATCTATCATTGACGCTTTGGACAGGGTGGGGGAGGGATTCGACGCCGTCCTGATTCTCCGCGGAGGCGGATCGGAGACGGATCTGGCGTGTTTTGACGATTATGACCTCGCAGTTGCGATTGCAACCTGCCCCGTACCGGTCATTACGGCAATCGGGCACGAGAGGGATTATCATATTGCCGACATGGTGGCGAGCCGGTATGTCAAGACGCCGACTGCGCTGGCGGCGCTTTTTGTGGATATTTACGCGGCGGAGGAGGAATACCTCGTGTCTCTCGGTACCAGGATCAGGCTGTCCCTGACAGCGCTTGCAGGAGAGAGGATACGCGAGACGGACGCCCTTGACAGGCGTATCCGTTTCGGGCTCTTGCATCTTCATACGGCCGCACTCCGGAGAGTGGATTCGACCGCAGACCGCATCCATACGGGACTTCTCGGCCTGTATTCGGCTTCGGAGAAAAAGCTTTCAGACGCCCGTCTCCGCCTGGAGCGCAACCTGAGGGCAAAGACCGCTGTCCCGGAGCGGGCGCTCAGCGCCGCGGTGGGCCGTGTCAGATTCGCCGCGATGGCACGCCATGGGGCGGCATGGTCGTGGATCGCCCTGCAGGAGGCCCTTATCAAGGCTTCGGATCCAAGAGCGCTGATAGAGCGTGGCTACGTCGTGGTCACAGGACGTGACAACAAGATTCTCAAGTCTGTCGACCGCGTACGTGTCGGGGACTGCATCGGTGTCCGATTCTCAGACGGCACACTTACCGCCCGTGTCGACAATGTAATGTCCGATTCAGATGAAATCAATAGAATCAATACTGCATAATGGAAGATAAATTCGATTATTCAAAGGCCGTTGCGGAGCTGGAGGAGATTGCCCGCAAGGTGGAGGATCCGGAGACCAAACTGGATGACATCGAGGCGCTCGTGACGCGGAGCAAAACGCTCATCGCGGAGTGCCGGAAGTACTTGACATCGGTAAAGGAAAAGATTGACTCGCTGGATGAAGAATAAGACTATGAAAACAAAAATGCTATACGATCTGGATCCGTATCTGATGCCGTACAAGGGGGCGATTGACGCCAGGCACGAGCGGATTCTTGCGACGAAAAAGCATCTTGCGGGCGACGGCCCCCTGAAAGATGCGGTCAACAACCACATGTATTATGGCCTCCACCGCTGTGACGACGGCTCGTGGATATTCAGGGAATGGGCACCGAGCGCCAACAAGATGTACCTCATCGGCGATTTCAACAACTGGAAGCGTACGGAAGCATACGCCCTCCATCCGATCGGTAACGGCAACTGGGAGATTTCTGTGCCGGACAAATTCCTCGCCCACGGCGAATTGTACAAGCTGTTCGTCGAATGGCCCGGCGGAGGCGGCGAAAGGCTTCCGGCGTATGTCACCCGCGTCGTCCAGGATCCCGTCACCAAGGTTTTTTCCGCCCAGGTATGGGACCCGGCGGAAAAATACGTCTGGCGCCACCGCAAGCCCGCCAAGAGGGAGCATCCATTTATCTATGAATGCCACATCGGCATGAGCTCCGAAAAAGAGCAGGTGGCTTCATTTGAGGATTTCCGCCGCGATGTGCTGCCTAAAGTCAAGGAGCTCGGCTATGACACCCTCCAGATCATGGCCCTCCAGGAGCATCCGTACTACGGTTCTTTCGGCTATCAGGTGTCCAATTTCTTTGCGCTGAGCTCCCGTTTCGGCACTCCCGAGGAGTTCAAGCGCCTCGTTGACGAGGCACACGCCAAGGGCATCGCCGTCGTGATGGATATCGTCCACAGCCACAGCGTGGACAATGAGGCCGAGGGCCTGAGCCGCTTCGACGGCCGGGACGACCTCTATTTCTACAGCGGCCCGCAGGGGCATCATCCGGCATGGGGCTCCCGCTGCTTCGATTACGGAAAGGACGAGGTCAAATACTTCCTTCTCGCCAATATCAAGTACTGGATCGAGGAATATCACATCGACGGGTTCCGGTTCGACGGAGTCACATCCATGCTCTACTGGGACCACGGTCTCGGCAAGGATTTCGCCGGATACGACAATTACTTCAATGACGGGGTCGACGAGAATGCCGTTACATACCTCGCACTCGCCAACATGCTGATCCGGGAGATGAATCCGAACGCTTTTACCATCGCCGAGGACGTCTCCGGCATGGCCGGTCTGGCAGCACCGTTCGAAAAGGGCGGTGTCGGCTTTGACTTCAGGATGGCGATGGGCGTCGCCGACAACTGGATCAAATGGATCAAAACTCTATCTGACGAACAGTGGTCGGTGGGCGAAATCTGGTGGCAGCTCACAAACAAGCGCGCCGACGAAAAGACCGTCTCTTACGCCGAATGCCACGACCAGGCGCTCGTGGGCGACAAGACCCTCATATTCCGCCTGATGGACAAGGAGATGTACTTCTCCATGAACAAGGAATCCCGCAATCCGATCGTCGACCGCGGCATCGCCCTCCACAAGATGATCCGCCTCGTGACGGCCGCGACCGCAGGGGACGGCTACCTCAATTTCATGGGCAACGAATTCGGTCATCCCGAATGGATAGACTTCCCCCGCGAGGGCAACGGTTGGTCCTACAAGCACGCGAGACGCCTCTGGTCCCTCGCCGAGCCCGACTATCTCCGCTACAGCTGCCTGCGCCGTTTTGACGGCGAAATGGTCCGTCTCCTGAAATCCGAGCACTCCCTCTACAGCCGCCCTGAACTTATTGTTCAGGACGAAGAGAAGAAAATCTTGATTTTCCGCCGGAGAAACTGTATATTTGCATTCAATTTCAATGCGACAGGATCGTTCGCGGACTATGGATTCGCGGCTCCGGAAGGGGAGTGGAAGATAGTCCTCGACACTGATGAAGAGCGCTTCGACGGTTTCGCGCGCATACGCGAGGGCGAATCGCACTTCACATTGAAAGAGAAGTCCCCCAACGGGCCCAAGTGCTACGACGGGACACTTATGCTGTACCTCCCCGCCCGCAGCGCGGTCGTACTGAAGAAAATTTAGTATTACACGATATGGCTTTTTTGAAATTCAACAAGTCCGAACTCGTCAACCTTTCCTACTCCCTCAAGCGGGAAATCATCCTGGCGTCGAAGACCGGAGCCTACTGCAATACGTCCATCGTGACTTGCAACACCAGGCGCTACCACGGTCTCCTCGCCGTCCCGGTCGAAAGGTTCGGAGGCTACAGGCATCTCCTGCTGTCCTCCCTTGACGAGAGCCTGTCGCTCCGCGGCAAACGCTTCAATCTCGGAATCCACTGCTACGGGGACATCTACGAGCCCCGCGGTCACAAGTACATCGTGGATTTCGATGCGGATCCCATCCCCCGCATCACCTACAAGATCGGCGAAGTCGTCCTCGTGAAGAGCATCGCCCTCTCCCAGGACAGCAACCAGCTGATGATCCGTTACGATCTGGAGAAGGCCCCCTCGGCTGTAAAGCTCGAGCTCAAGCCCTTCCTCAGCTTCCGCCGGGTACACGACCTCACCCACAAGAACGGCGAGGCCCGCACCGACTATGACGAAATCCAGAACGGCGCGGCATTCAACCTCTATCCCGGCTTCCCCGACCTCAATCTCCAGCTCAGCTCAAAGCCGGAATTCAAGTACGCTCCCGTCTGGTACGAAAACATCACCTATTCCGACGAAATGCGCCGCGGCTTCGACTGCAGGGAAGACCTGCTGGTCCCCGGCTCGTTCACGGTAGAGCTCGCCCCCGGCGGCAGCGTGGTGTTCTCTGCAAGTGCAGACGGCCCCGTCGCCTCTGCCGGTATAAAGCGCAAATTCGATTCCCTGGTATCCAAGATCGGTCCCATCACTTCATTCCGTGACCAGCTGGTCCGCAATGCGGACCTCCTGATCCGCAACACCGGTGGTCACAAGCAGATCGTAGCCGGATACTCATGGCTCTACACGGGCCTCTTGAGGGAGACCCTCGAATCGCTTGCAGGCCTCACCCTCTACGGAAAGAATGACCCGGCCGAATTCGAGGAAATCCTCGACAACCTCATTGCCGACAACGAAGAACGCCTGCACCGCCGTACCACCCAGGTCGAGTCTCCGCTCTTCATGGCTGTGACTCTCCAGCAGTACGCATCCTATATCGGTGACAGCAAGCACGTCTGGCAGAAATACGGAAAGATCCTCAAGGAAATCATCGAGAGCTATCTTCCCGGCCGCCGCGCCGAAGTCGCCCTTCAGCCCAACGGCCTCCTCTGGGCCCAGATGGACGGCGTCGCCCTCACGTGGATGAACGCTTACATCGGCGGCAGGGCAGTCACCGAAAGGGCCGGCTATCAGGTTGAAGTCAACGCCCTGTGGTACAACGCCATCGCTTTCGCCCTCGACCTCGAAAAACAATACGGCAAGGCCGACGGACAGTTCGTCCGCGAATGGACCCCGGTCAAGGAACTCATCGAAAAGAACTATCAGCCCACCTTCTGGAATGCTGATGCCGGCTACCTCGCCGACTACGTTGACAACTACGGCCAGAATCTCGACCTCCGTCCCAACCAGCTCTGGGCCGTCTCTCTTGACTACATCGCTGTGAGCGACGAGGTCGTAAGTTCTGTGATGAGGGTCGTCAAGAACGAACTCCTCACCCGCCGCGGCATCCGCTCCCTCTCCCCGAGGGACGTCAAGTACAAGGGCGTATATGAAGGCTCCCAGACCGAGCGCGACCTCGCATACCACAACGGATGCGCGTTCCCCGGCCTCCTGGCCCAGTACTGCTACGCCTGCTTCCGCATGATGGGAAGCAACTTCCTCAAGCGTGCCGAATGGCTGACTGAGGGCTTCTACGAGGACCTCTCCAAGCACGGCGTCGGTACATTCTCCGAGCTGTACGACGGCGATCCGCCCCACGAGGCTCACGGAGCCATCTCCTCGGCCGTGGCGACAGCCGCACTCCTCAATATCAACTGGCTCATGGACAAATACAGGGAGGAATAAACAATGAGAGTACTAATGTTCGGTTGGGAGTTCCCTCCCCATATCGCAGGCGGCCTCGGCACGGCTTGCGAAGGCATAGTCAAGGGACTTGCCTACAACGGCGTCGAAACGCTCTTCGTAATGCCTTCCGCCTCCGGTGACGAAGACCAGAGCGCCACGACAATCATCAACGCCAGCGACGTCGCAGTCGACACCATGGCCACGTCCGTGGACGAATTCCTCGACAGGGTCAAATTCATCCACATCGGCACCAACATGGTTCCGTACGCCGATCCGGAGGAGTTCTCCCGCCTCGTTGAGGAGGACCGTTCCAGGCAGGTGCGCGACTTCAAGATTTCCTACGGCCAGAAGTTCAAATTCTCCGGCAAGTACGGAGCCAACCTCATGGAGGAAGTGGCCCGCTACGCCATGGTCGGAGGTACCATTGCCATGCAGCGCAAGGATGATTTCGACGTCATCCACGCACATGACTGGCTGACCTACTATGCAGGCATTGCTGCCAAGCAGCTGACCGGCAAACCCCTCGTGATCCACGTCCACGCGACTTCATTCGACCGCGGCAGCGTCGACAATATTGACACCCGCGTATTCGCCATTGAAAAACGTGGAATGGAAGAGGCCGACCGGGTTGTCACCGTGAGCGACCTCACCCGCGGCATCGTTATCAACAAATACGGCATCGACCCTTCCAAGGTGGTCACTGTCCATAATGCCGTCGATTTCAGCGGACGCGAAAATCTCGAAGTCCAGAGAGGCGTCAAGGAGAAGGTAGTCACCTTCCTCGGCCGCATCACCTACCAGAAAGGTCCCGAATACTTCATCGAAGCTGCCGCCAAGGTCCTCAAGAGGACCAAGAACGTGCGCTTCGTCATGGCCGGCAGCGGCGACATGATGAACCGCTGCATCCGCCATGCGGCACGCCTGGGCATCTCCGACCGCTTCCATTTCACGGGATTCCTCCGTGGTGTGGACGTCCAGAAGATGTTCGCCCTTTCGGACGTGTACATCATGCCGTCCATTTCGGAGCCGTTCGGCATTTCGCCTCTTGAGGCCATGCGTACGGGCGTCCCCTCCATCATTTCCAAGCAGTCCGGCGCCGCGGAGGTCCTCCGCTATGCGTTCAAGGTGGACTTCTGGGATGTCGATGCGATGGCGGACGACATCTATGCCCTCCTCAATTACCCCGCTCTCGCGGAATTCGCCAACAAGGAGGGATTCGACGAAGTCAATGCCCTCAAGTGGAACGGCGCCACAGCCAAATTAAAGAAAGTATACGAATCAGTTGTAAATCACCAGTGATATGAAAAAGAGCATTTGCCTGTATTTCCAGGTACACCAGCCTACCAGGCTTAGGACATACCGCTTCTTCGATATCGGGAAGGACTCCCATTACTATGACGACTTCGCCAACAGGACCATCCTGAGGCGCATCGCCCAGAAGTGCTATCTCCCTATGAACCAGCTTCTTCTCGAAGCTATCAAGAAGCACAAGGGCGCATTCAAGGTGGCATTCTCCATCTCCGGCAGCGCCCTCGAGCAGTTCGAGCGCTATTTCCCCGAGGTGATTGACAGCTTCAAGGCCCTCGCGGCGACCGGCAAGGTCGAATTCCTCGCAGAGACCTACAACCATTCGCTCTCCTCGCTCGCTTCCGAGTCCGAATTCCGCCACCAGGTGGAGAAGCACAAGGCTACCATCGAGCGCCTCTTCGGCGTGACCCCGACCGCCTTCCGCAACACCGAGCTCATCTACAGCGACGCCATCGGCGAAGAGGCATGGAACCTCGGCTTCAAGACCGTCCTCACCGAGGGCGCCCGCCACATCATGGGCTGGAAGAGCCCCAACTTCATCTACAGCAACCCCATCCAGCCGAGGCAGAAACTCCTCCTCCGCAACTACAGCCTCTCCGACGACATCGCCTTCCGTTTCTCGGACCGCGGTTGGAGCATGTGGCCCCTTACTGCCGATAAGTACCTCTCCTGGGTCAAGGAATCCGCAAAGGATGATGAGATCGTCAACCTCTTCATGGACTACGAGACCTTCGGCGAGCACCAGAAAGCCGAAAGCGGCATATTCGACTTCATGAAAGCCCTCCCGGGCGAATTCATAGCCGACGGCGAATTCGAATTCGTCACCCCTTCAGAGGCTGCGCGCAAGCACAAGGCAGTCGCAGACCTCGAAGTGTTCGACCCCATCTCCTGGGCGGACGAGGAAAGGGACGTCACCGCATGGCTCGGCAACGAGCTCCAGCAGGAGGCCTTCAACAAGGTCTACGCCATGACCGAGAAACTCTCCATCGTCAACAATCCCGAACTGTGGGAGGACTACGGCCATCTCCAGGAGAGCGACCATTTCTATTACATGTGCACCAAGTTCTTCTCCGACGGCGAGGTCCACAAGTATTTCAATCCATACGACACTCCTTACGAGGCGTTCATCAACTATATGAACGTGATTTCCGACTTCCAGATCCGTCTGGACGAAGCCAGGGCCGCCCTCGACGTCAAGGAGACCATGGAGAATGAAATCAAGAATGCTCCCGTAAAGAAGGCCCCGGCAAAGAAGGCTCCCGCCAAGAAAGCCCCGGTCAAGAAAGCCCCTGCCAAGAAGAAATGAAAAACTCCGCAACCGCACCTGACTATCTCTTTGAAGTAAGCTGGGAAGTTTGCAACAAAGTGGGCGGTATATATACGGTCATAGCTACCAAGGCCCTTCACCTGGCCTCGGAACTTGGCCGTCACCATATCCTCATCGGTCCCGATGTGTGGATGCACCGTGCCGCTAACCCCGATTTCAAAGAAGATACGACACTGTTCCGTTCATGGCGCCAGCAGGCTGCCGCCGAAGGTCTCCGCTTCAGGGTGGGTCGCTGGAACATTCCCGGCTCGCCGGTAGCCATCCTGGTGGATTTCAAATACCTGCTGCCCCAGAGCGACGATATTCTCACCAAATTCTGGAAGGATTTCGGCGTGGATTCCATCTCCGGCAACTGGGATTACCGCGAATGCGCCCTCTTCGGCTATGCCGCCGGCCGCATCATCGAGAGCTTCTGGAACGCCAACCTATCCGAAGCCGACAAGGTCGTGGCCCAGTTCCACGAATGGCAGACCGGCGCCGGCCTCCTCGAGGTCAAGCGCTCAAAAGTCCCGGTGGCCACGGTCTTCACGACTCACGCCACTGTGATCGGCCGCTGCATCGCAGGCAACAACATTCCCCTCTACGACGGCATGTCCACGTACGACGGCGATGAAATGGCCCGCCGTTTCGGAGTCGTCGCCCGCCATTCCCTCGAAAAGAAAGCTGCGCAGAATGCCGACGTGTTTACCACCGTCAGCGATATCACCGCACGTGAGTGTGCCCAGTTCCTCGGACGCAAGGTGGATGTTGTGACCCCCAATGGTTTCGAGCCCAGCTTCACCCCCGCTTCCGACGAGGAGTACGAATCTCTCCATGACGAAGCCAGGGAAAGACTCGTCAGGGTAGCCATGGCGATGAGCGGCGAGGAAGTACCCGCAAATGCCGTTTTCATCGGCATCGGCGGCCGCTACGAGTACCGCAACAAGGGTATCGACATATTTATCGACGCTCTCGAAAAGCTCGCCAAGAGCGGCTACAACGACCGCAGTATCCAGGCTTTCATTATGATTCCCGGCGGCCACAACGGCCCCGACCGCAATCTCGCCGCAAAACTGGCCGGAAAGGGATTTGAGACCTATACGACGCAGGTGTCCCATTACCTCATGAACCCAGAGAGCGATACCATCACCCGCTGTCTCAGGGAAAAGGGCCTCACCAATGCCAAAGGCGGCAGCGTCAAGGTCTACTTCATCCCGAGCTATCTCAACGGGGACGACGGTATCTTCAACATGAAGTACTACACACTCCTCTGCGGACTCGACCTCGCCCTGTTCCCTTCGTATTACGAGCCATGGGGATACACTCCGCTCGAGGCCCTCGCATTCAGGATCCCCACCCTTACTACGACTCTTGCCGGTTTCGGACTCTGGGTCAAGGATCACTGCGAAGAGCCCCATCCGGGCATCACGGTCCTCGACCGCGACGACAAGTCCTACCATACAGTCGTCGACGGCACTGTCGCACGCATCCGCGAGATTGCGTCTCTGGACAAGACAGCCAGGGAGACCTACAGGTCCAATGCCCTCGATGTGGCTTCCATCGCCCTCTGGGACAAGCAGATCACCTATTATCAGCAAGCCTATTCAACCGCCGTCGCCAAGGTCCGCGCGGCCATAGACAGCTACAAAGCAAAAGACAAGACAATGCAATATACCAAATCAATAGCCAGCAACCCCACCTGGCGTTCGGTGCTCATCACCCGTCACCTTCCCGAAAAGCTCTCCCGCCTGGAGAAGCTTTCCAAGAACCTCTGGTGGTGCTGGAACGAAAGCGCCAAGGCCCTCTTCAAGGAAATCGATCCTGAGGTCTGGCACCGCAGCGGCCACAATCCGCTCGTGGTACTTGACACCGTGAGTATCAAGAGGTTCCAGCAACTCTCCGAAGACGCCGCCTTCCTCGCCAAGATGAAATCCGTCTTCGACGAATTCGACGCCTACATGGCCGCAAAGGCCGAAAGGACCAGTCCTTCGGTAGCCTATTTCTGCATGGAATACGGTCTCGACACCTCGCTTAAGATCTATTCCGGCGGTCTCGGCATCCTCGCCGGTGACTACCTCAAGGAGACCTCCGACATGAACGTCAATCTCGTTGCAGTCGGTCTCCTCTACCGCTTCGGATACTTCACTCAGATTATCTCCGGCCAGGGTTACCAGGTCGCCAACTATGATGCCCAGGACTTCACCAGGATTCCGGCCACGCCGGTAATGGATGCCGAGGGCAACTGGGTGACCACCAGCGTCGCTTTCCCGGGCCGCAACATCACCGCCCGCGTGTGGAAGGTCGAAGTCGGCCGCACCGACCTCTATCTCCTCGACGCCGACTACGAGGCCAATACTCCCGAAGACCGCGAGGTCACTTACCACCTCTACGGCGGTAGCTGGGAAAACCGTCTCAAACAGGAGCTCCTCCTCGGTGTAGGCGGCATCCGCGCCCTCCGCAAGCTCGGTATCGACACCGAGGTCTATCACTGCAATGAAGGCCACGCCGCATTCATCGGCCTCGAGCGTCTCCGCGAATACATCGAAAAGGACGGTCTCGACTTCTCCGAGGCCCTCGAAGTGGTTCGCGCCAGCTCCCTGTTTACGACGCATACTCCCGTTCCCGCAGGCCACGATGCCTTCGAAGAGAGTATGCTCCGCCAGTACATCGGCCATTATCCGACCCGCCTCAAGGTGAGCTGGGAGACCCTGATGTCACTCGGTAAGGATCATCCCGAGGACAGGAACGAGAAATTCTCCATGTCCAACCTCGCCGCCAACATCTCCCAGAACGTCAACGGCGTCTCGATGCTCCACGGCAAGGTCAGCCAGGACATCTTCGCACACATGTACCCCGGCTATCTCCCCGAAGAACTCTATGTCAGCTACGTCACCAACGGTGTCCACTACCCGACCTGGACCGCTCCCGAGTGGAAGCCCGTCCACGCCCGTGTATTCGGCCCCGCTTTCCAGACGCATCACTACGACAAGTCCTGCTTCGAGGGCATCTACGCCATTTCTGACGAAGAGGTTTGGTCCGTCAAGAAAGAGCTCAAGCGCAAGCTCATCGATTATCTCCGCGAAAAGCTCCAGGACAAGAGGATCTCGCAGCATTATTCTCCTTCTGAGATAGTTACCATCCTCGATACCCTGAGGGACGACGTCCTGACGATCGGCTTCGCGAGGAGATTCGCCACCTACAAGCGTGCGACCCTCCTTTTCAGCGATCTCGACCGCCTCGACAAGATTGTCAACAATCCTACCCAGCCCGTCCAGTTCCTGTTCGCCGGCAAGGCGCACCCTGCCGACAAGGCCGGACAGGACCTCATCAAGCGGATCGTCGACATCTCCAAGATGCCGAAATTCATCGGCAAGATCGTATTCGTCCCCGGTTACGACATCACCCTCGCAAAGCGTCTGGTACAGGGCGTGGACGTCTGGATGAACAACCCTACCCGTCCCCAGGAAGCCTCCGGTACCTCCGGCGAAAAGGCTGCTATGAACGGCACCATGCACTTCTCCGTCCTCGACGGATGGTGGGTGGAAGGCTACAGGGAAGGTGCCGGCTGGGCTCTCCCGATCGAACAGGCCTACGAAGACCACAACTACCAGAACGAGCTCGACTCCGCCACGATCTACACCATCATCGAGAACGACATCGCTCCTGCCTACTACAATATCGACAGGACCACTCTCCGTTCGTCCGAATGGGTCGGCTACATCAAGAACACCATCGCCCACGTCGCCTGCAACTTCACGACCAACCGCATGCTCACTGACTACATCAACCAGTACTATGCACCCCAGGCCGTGAGAGCCGCAAGCGTCAAGGATGACGAATTCAAGCTCGCCCGCGAAATCGCCGCATGGAAAAAGCGCGTCCGCCGCGAATGGGAGAATGTCGCCATCATCGCCCGCAGCGACCCCCAGACCGCATACGACCTCACCGAGAGCAGCCCTCTCCATACCGAGATCATACTATCGCTCGGTGACCTCACCCCCGAGGATGTCGGCGTCGAAGTCATCTTCGCCCAGTCCGACAACAAGGGTGCCCTCCACATCTCCGACGTTGAGGAAATGAAGGTCGCCAAGTTCGTCGACGGTGTCGCCACGTACACCCTCGACCTCATGCCCGACAAGACGGGCGCCTATCAGGTCGGTCTCCGCGCATTCGCCAAAAACGCCCTCCTCCCGCACCGTCAGGACTTCGAGTGCGTCAAATGGCTGTAGCGACCACAGGCTTCTTTGACGGTGTCCACACCGGCCACCGCCAAGTGATCGAAAAACTCGTCTCCACCGCCCGCGAGCGTGGAGACGAGTCTCTCGTTCTCACATTCTGGCCCCACCCGAGGACTGTTTTTCAGAGGGATGCGCGGGATCTTCGCCTCCTCAATTCCCTGGACGAGAAAAAGACAATTCTCTCTTCCCTCGGCGTCGACCGCATCGAGGTTCTGCCCTTTACCAAGTCCTTCGCCGCCCTTACAGCGCAGGAGTACATCCGCGACATCCTCGTCGCCCGCTTCGGCGTCACCGCCATGGTCGTCGGCTACGACAACACCCTCGGCTCGGATGTAAAAGGGTCTGATGATATAGTGTCGATAGCAAAAGCCTTTGATGTTGAAGTTGTTCCGGCAGGTATAGGGTACTCGGAACCTGTGGCCACCCACGGCCACAAAGACATCATTTCGCACGGAATCAAAGTATCAAGTACGAAGATAAGGAAAGCATTGGAGGCAGGGGAGATAGAGACTGCGGAGCAGATGCTGGGGTACCGCTATGGGCTGAGGGGTGTAGTCGTGGCGGGCAACAGGATGGGACGCACCATCGGCTTCCCGACAGCCAATATGCAGCTTTACGAGCCCCTGAAGATCGTGCCCTGCGGCGGCGTATATGCCGTCGACGTCGAGGTGATGGGGCGACAGTTTCGGGGCATGTGCAACATCGGAGTGCGCCCCACTGTGGGCGGCACCTTCCGCACCATAGAGACAAACATCTTCGATTTCGACGAAGACATCTACGGCCTCGACCTCACAATCCGCTTCCGTCGATTCCTCCGCCCCGAGCAGAAATTCCCCTCCCTGGAAGCCCTCCGTGACCAGCTCACGCTTGACCGTATAGCCTGTAAGGCTTGATCTTCGTCCCTTCGCTGGCGCAAAACCCCTGTTTCAATAAAAAACATTATCTTGCAGAAAAAAGTGATGAGGCGTCTGTTTCTTCTTTCAACTGTTGCCATTATAATAGGGGCCTGCGCCAACAACGAATTGCAATCAATTCTATCAGAGGTTTCATCTGTAATTGACGATGACCCTGCCCGTGCAATGTCGTTGTTGGAATCGGTTTCGCTTGACGACTGCCGCGGTGAAAAGCAGAGGGCTGAGTATGCCTTGTTAAAAAGCAAGGCACTTGATAAAAACTACATTGATGTCACGGATGATTCCCTGTCTGGAGTAGACATCCTCACAGTAAACTGGTATGATGACTATAGTTTCCTCGGCAAATGGAGCATCCCTTCTGCGTCTTCTTCGTCGAGTCCGACCAAGTTCGAGTCAAGCCCCTCGACGGAGGGGTTGGGGACGAGATACACTGCCGGTACCCACGGTCTCTTGACAGGCACCTATGAAAAAGTTCTTGGAGAAACGACAGGAAATCAGTATCTTTGGAGCGTACTCTACTATGATGACAAGGGGCGCGAGGTTCAGAGGAGCGGGCTTACCCTTCGGGGAGGCTACGCCAGGACCAATACCGGATACACCTTTTCCGGCAATCCTTCTGTCGTAAGGACTGTGCATTATGATCCGGACAACGGCTATATGGCGGAAAAGTATTCATACAGCTATGACTCATGGGATCGTCCCCTCGGGGATGAATACCGTAGGACGGCGTTGACATCATCATTGCCTTCGACCTTTACATATTCAGAGACCAAGACCCTTCATTCAAGGACATATGACCGTTCAGGTCGTCTGGTGACCGATGCCAGGCTGTCATCGACGCCGCTGACAACCAGGTATGACTATGACATACGAGGTCACCTTACATCAATGCTTGTCGGCGGAAATGAGAATCTCGGGACATTGGGCGAAACCTTTACAGAGACAATCCGTTATAACGCACTTCGGAGCGGCGCCACCAATCCTGCCCTTTGGGCCGGGCAGGCATCTTCAGTGAGCTGGATGACTGGTGATGACGGCATTATGCGTAATTATGACTATCGATATGACAATCTCGGGAGACTTACCCAGGCGTCGTATTCCGATGATGACCCGAATCCCTTGGCGTTGAAAATGTTTGACGGCAGTTTTACCTATGACCTAAATGGGAACTTAATTACTGCTATCCGGCCCGGTAACCAGCATACGCATGAATTCACGATGGATGGTAACCGTCCAACAGTACATAACCTTGTGGATGTGGGCAGCATTTTGCATCCCAAACATACGATCCTCTCGACTGTGACATATGAGTATGACACTAATGGCAATCTCACTGCTGATGGAGATAACGTGAGGATGATATCATACAATATTCTCAATCTCCCTGAGACTGTAACCAAAGGGACGAGTGCCTTTAATTCCCCAAAGACCAAGTATCTTTACAGGGCGTCCGGGGAGAAGCTTCGCAGCACTGACCATGCCGGAAGGACAGGCACTGTGACGGGAGTGACGGACTATGCCGGGAATCTCATATTCGAAGACGGTGTATTGAAGACAGTGTTGATTGACGGCGGCTTCATCGACTTAGGCAGCACCAGCACGTATTATTACTTCATATCGGACCACCTCGGGAACAACAGGATGGTGGTGGATGCCGGTGGCGTAGCCCACCAGGTCACTCATTACGGTCCTTATGGTGAGACACTCGGCATTACGACATCTGTTATTGGCACCCAGACAACATCTCCGTATAAGTTCTCCGGCAAGGAATGGGACAGCGATGCGACGTCCTATGCCTTCGGCGCACGTCACTATTCGCCGTCCGTCCCTTTCTGGACCTCCGTTGATCCACTGGCCGAAAAGTCCTACTCCATCAGCCCATACGCCTACTGCGCCGGTGATCCCGTGAACCTGGTGGATCCGGAAGGGTTGTACTTTACTGATAATTCATATTATTATGTTCATTTAATACAATCCTTTGCGATAAGCCAGATTAATTATTGGCAAACGCAGCAGCGGATTGTTGAGAATCAACTTATGAACCTTGATGGATCAGATATTGAGGCATATGCTAGTTTATCAACCCGATTGTTTAAGATTAAATCGTTTATATCAGAGTATCAGGATTCACTGACAGAATTGGCAAAGATGGAAGACTCTAATCAGGGATATAATATCATTATAAGTGATCAATACAATGATCCCTCAAACTCCTCATTGACTAGAGGCGGATCCAAATATAATGAGAACACCGACTTGTTCGATATGGTCGTTCCTACGATTCATATTGGATTGATAGCGCATGAATTAAAGCATGGTTATCAATTTGAGATTGGTGAGTTAAGCAATATTCTTTCTCTTCGTCTTTATGATATAGAAGATGAATATGAGGCATATCAGCGTCAATTCTTATTTTCGGGAGAGTGGTTCTCTCGCGATGAAATTAATAGTATGGAGCAATATGATAAAGTACCTACCCGTTTAGTAGTTAACCCGATTAATGATTTTTCATTGATAAAAGCCATTGAAGCTGCTATAGAATCGAATTCTGCGTTTAGATATAAAGGCGTTACATACAATAAACACTCTGTTATAAAATAGCTATGAAATCTCTTTTAAAGTATTGTTTATTATTGTTTGTCCTATTATCCTTGCATTTTACTATCTCTTTTGCACAGGAGGGCTCAATTCGATGTGGTGATTGCGAGTATCAAATCATGTCGGACGATTATAATTTTGGATTTTATAAGGTTTACTGGAATGGTGCATGGGATAATAATGGAAGACAAGGTCACTTGTTGTGTCTGTTTAATCACTGGACGCGACCTTATGTATATGCAGGTACTTTTGATACTTTCGAGGTATCATATGGACGCTGGCGAATTCAAAACGACACATTGTATTTGGATCGCGAAGCGATGATAGAATCACCATATTCACACTCGGATCCCGAAACCAGGGTTTTCACGGAAGAAGAACTGCAGAAACGTAGTATGTATCGTCCGGAGTATAGATTTATAATGCATCCTGAAGGTTGGATTACATCAATTCCTGACAGTACCATTTTTTCGGATGGGGGAACATGGCCGATTTACAAACATGCATTGAAGCCAATAGATATTAAGGAAAGTGAACATAAAGCCTACATGGAATTTATTAACAAATATGTGCGGTCGCAAGAATGACGCTTCCAGCGCCCAAACGGTGCTCCAACCCTCCTGCGGGCGCAAAAAGGCGTGTTCCTGCGCCCAAACGGTGCTCCAACCCCCGCGCGGGCGCAAAAAACCCTGTTTCCGCGCCCGCACAGCATCAGAACGGCTCTTCCGACACGGTTGGGCCGTTTTGGTGCCCGCGGGGGGCGTGAGGTGGATTTAATCCAAAAGCCGGGCGATGCTGGCGGGGATGCCGTGGGGGAGTTTGGTGAAGAAGTCCTGATGGGGGAGCCTCGATGAGTATTTGCTCCTGAGCTTGTCGTATAGCTCCGAAGTGCCCTTGCTGACGTGCGGGAAGCGGGGGCCTTTCCACGTGCTCGTGTTGGTTATCATGACCCAGCATTCACCGTCAGGGAAGTACTTGATGAATGCGCTCGTGCCCGAGAGGGTGCCGGTGCGGAGCCAGCCCTTCTCCGGGTCGGTCTCGTTCCACCCGATAGAATAGGTCTCTTCGCCGAGGTGTTCGGTCATCTTGCGGACGCTTTCCCGGGAGAGGATGTCATGCACTCCGTCACGCCCGTCGATGGAGGCGACAAACCGGGCCAAATCGGCGCTGGAAGCCACCCAGGCGCCTGCTCCGGACAGGGAAGTGATATCATTGCCGCCGTAGCAGCGGTCCACCATCCTGCCGCTGCCGTTGAATTCTTCGACCGGCTTGTCGTCCTTGGTGAGGTAGTAGCGTACCTCACCCGGATGGCGCTCATTGTAGTAATTCCGGGCAATGCGGAAGCCGAAGCAGCCGGCAGGGTACAGCACGGAATAGCGGATGTAGTCCTCGTACGACATCCCGGATACCTCTTCTATAATAAGGGAGAGAATCAGGTAGCCGACGTTGGAGTAATCCTTGGTGACGCCGGGCTCTCCGGGGAGACTCTTCCGGAGGAGAATCGTGAGGAGCTCATCGGCCGTCGGAGGCGCCGCAAGATGGTTTTGCTGAATTATCGTCAGCGTGGAAAACAGCGGATCCGACGCACCCGCATGGAAACCGGCACGGTGCCTCAGCAGGTCCTCCACCGTAATCCGGTAATAATTCGGGTCCTTGATCGATTCGGTATAAGGCTTGTCCGCGAGTATTCCGCCTTCGGCGAATACTCTGTCGCCAAGCTTCAGTTTGCCTTCCTCCTGCAGCTTCATGATTCCGACCGCCGTGATGAGTTTGGAGACCGAAGCCACCCTGAGGATGTGCCCCGGTGTCATTGCAACCAGAGTATCGGCATTCCCGTACCCCTTGGAAAACAGCAGCGAATCGTTTCTCATCACAGACAGCTGCATGCCTTTCAGGTGCCAGTACTGCATGAATTCCCTGACATCCCGGTCCATCCTTTCGATTCCGTCGAATGAGGACATCTCATTCGTAAGGCGCGATCCGAGCGCGGCAATCTCAACCTTCTTGGGCGCCTCTTTGACCTCTTCCTCGTGCGAGCAGGAACAAGAGCACTTGCCCGTCGTGGCAACGAGGACGACGATGACCGTAATCATCCCGACGGCGGTCAGGATGAGGCGGCGGTACATTCGCCAGAAGCGCCTCAGGCGACGATCCCAGCTTTCTTTGCGAATTCGATAATCCATTCTGCGGTACCTTCTATTCCAAGGATTGAACTGTCGATGCAGAGGTCGTAATTGTCGGCTTTGCCCCAGGTCCCCAGGGTGAAGAAGTTGTAATATGTCTCGCGGATGCGGTCTTTTTTAAGGATCAGCGATTCGGCATCCTTCTCAGAGAGCTGCTCGCGGTCGGTAATCCTTTGGACGCGGAAATCCAGTGGAGCCGTGATGAACACGCTGAGGATGTTGAGGTCCCGGAGAATGTAGTCGGCACAGCGGCCGATAATGATCGCGTCGCCATTCTCCGCGATCGAGCGGATGACATCGCTCTGGAGATTGAACAGGCTGGAGTCGACCGCATACCCGTCGCTCATGGTCCCGTAGCGTCCCGAGGCGAAGAAGCTGGACATCGAGAAAATGCTCTTCTTCTCGCCGGAATGGGCGAACAGGTCCTTTGAATAGCCGATTTCCTGGGCGGCTTCGGAGATGAGGGCGTTGTCGTAGACTTTGATGCCGAGACGGCGTCCGACGGCTTTCGCTATGGATCCGCCGCCGCTTCCGAACTGGCGGCCGAGGGTGATGATGGTGTTATTCATGGTGCTGAGGGATGGATTTCAGGTTGCGGATGAGCTTCACGGCCATCATGCCGGTCACGATAGAGGCTATCGTATCGGAGATGGGGAAGCTGAGCCATACCCCGTCGGTCGATTCCATTATTCCTGGAAGCAGGTACACGAGGGGGAGGAGGAAGAGGAGCTGTCGGGACAGGGACAGGAAGATAGACTGCTTGACCATGCCGAGACACTGGAAAAGGTTGGTCGTCACCATCTGGAAACCGATGATGGGGAAAGCGCAGTTGAGGAGTCTCAGGCCGTGGGTCGCAAGGGAGTGAAGCGCAGTCGAATCGCCCGTGGACTTGTCCACGAACAGGGATACGGCAGCTCCGGGGAACACTTCTGATATAATGAATCCCGCGATGCATATGACTGTGGCCCACATCATGGTGCGCTTGTAGACTTCAAGAACGCGCGGGTACTGTTTCGCCCCGAAATTGTAGCCGGCGATCGGCTGCATTCCCTGGTTGAATCCCATTACGATCATGACGAACAGGAAGGATATCCTGTTGATGATGCCGTATGCCCCGATGGAGATATCGCCGCCGTAGAACTTCAGCTGGCGGTTGATAAAGAGGACCACGATGCAGCTGGCGAGATTCATCAGGAAGGGGCCCATGCCGATGGAAAGCGATTCGCGGGCAATCCGCCAGTCGACTCTCATGATGTCCCTGCCTTCCAGATGGAGGAATTTCTTCTTGTCGAGGAAGAACCACATGGTATAAGCGAGCGCCATGCACTGGCAGAGGACTGTCGCAATGGCCGCGCCGCGAATTCCCATTCCGAAGACGAATATGAATACGGGATCGAGGATGGCGTTGGAAATGACCGTAAATAGCGTCAGCGACATTGCTATTTTGGGATTTCCGGACGATCGGATGACGCTGTTGAGGCCGAAATACAGGTGCGTTACAATATTGCCGATGGCAATGATGGTCATGTAGGCCCTGGCGTGGGGGAGAGTGGCCTCGCTGGCTCCGAAAAAGCGGAGGATAGGATTCATCCAGATGAGCATCACCGTGGTGAAGAGTATGCCGATGAGAATGTTGAGGGTGACCTCGTTGGCGAGCACTTTGTTGGCTTTGCGGTAGTCCTTCTGACCGAGGAGGATGGATATCATGGTGGCAGCACCGACACCGACGAGGGTGCCGAGGGCCGTGGAGATATTCATCAGGGGAAATGTGACCGCGAGGCCTGAAATCGCCATCGCACCTTCATCGGGGATGTGCCCGATGTATATGCTGTCGACCATGTTGTACAGCGAGGAGGCCGTCATGGCGATGATTCCGGGCACTGCGTACTGCCGGATCAATTGCCTCACCGGCTTGGTACCGAGTTCGGTCGGGATCGCTCCTGCTGCCATGACTGTCTATTGTTTGTCTACCATCTCTATCTCGAAGACGAGAGGGCAGAAAGCCGGAATGCTTCCGCTGCCCGAATCACCGTAGCCGAGGCCTGACCAGAATGCCGTAATGACCTTCTCGTAAGGGCGCATCTTGTAGATGGCGTATGCAAATCCGGTGACTACCGAGCTGGCGCTGTTGGATGACTCTGCATCATCGGCGGTGGTCATTTTGAGGCTTGTAGGCTCTGACGCCCAGATAATTGCCTTCGGCGAATAATCGGTCGAGGCGTTGTAAAGACCGGCATCCTTGGCTACATCCTTGATATTGGTGTCGAATACTTTGCCGTCGATGTAGCGGCCGACATAATTAATGTATACGGTAGTGTCGCTGGGCATTTCGAACGAGTCGGGATCCACGCCGTCTTCAAAGACCGGATCCTTGACGCTCTTCCAGTAGAAACCGAACTTGTAAGCGCCTTCGTCAGAGGTGTGTGCCGTGGAGTCGATGCCTCCGAGATATTCGTCTGAGAACTGCTGGAGGCGGTGGCCCTGCCATTCCTTGATGTCGGGAGTATAGTCGTTGACGGTGAACTCGAAGATGGCGTGTGAATTGCCGCTGCTGTTCTTGTAATACGAACTCTCTTTGGAGTAGCGTTTGTAAGTCATCAGCCAGGAGGGAATGGCGATGGTCTTGCTGCCTCCGACCCTCATGCCGTCGAGAGCCTCCTCGAGGCCCTTGAGCATGTAATTCTCTCCGGTATGCCAGATATTGTCACCATAGTAGCCGGATGCGGTGTAACTGCCGATCTGGCGGGCGACCTCCTCTATGTTGGTAGAGGCAATTGAGCCGTCAAGTCCCTTGCGCGTAAACGTGACGAAAACATACGGGGAGTTTTCGATGGATATCAGGGTACCGGTGCCCGGAGTCTCTTCGATGGTCCAGATGCCGTTTTCGCGGTTCTGCACGGCTGTGGGATGGTTTGTTTCAATCCATGCCTCCATATAGCGTTTTGCGGAGGCGTTTGTCTCGACGGGAGCGGTTTCGGCGCAGGAAAAAAGAATGGCCGCCGCTGCCGGAATCAGGAAATATGATGCTTTCATTTCAATTGTTTTCGATACTGTTGACCCAGATCCTGTAGACCAGGGCTGCACTTGCAGGAATCGTGCCGTAGGGCTTGTCCCCGAAGCCGTATTTTCCGTTGAACAGGATATAGCATTCTTCGCCGGTACGGACGCCCTCGAGGCCGCTTCGGAGCCCCTTGATGAGGCCGGCATCGTCGAGTTTGATGACGACGGGGTCGAATGTGTTTTCGCCCGAAAGGGCCCAGCCGGAGGCCAGGTCCTCGCGGTTGGTGGCGAACATGTTGGACGAGTTGACCGTGTTGCCGCTGAGTTTGTATCCTGCGTAGTAGAATGATATCGTGCCGTCGGAAGCGAGGGTTTCGTCACCGTCGCCGGGGGTCACGATAACTCTCACGCTGCCTTTGTTGTATATGGCTTCGGCGCTTTCGTTGGCATTCAACTGGGCGGTGACGAAGCTCTCGATCTGCTTTTCCTGCTTGTCGTACATGTTTTTGACGGACTCCTTTGTGCAGGAGACCGCGGCGATGGCGAGGATGGCTATGAGGTGGATGGGTCTCATACGGCAAGTGCTTTGATGACAGCTTCTTCCACGTATGCCGCGGCATCGGCCGGAGTGGGGATGTCGGCAGGGTACCAAAGCTTGCCGCCCGCTGCATTTTCGTGTCCTCCGCCGTGGAAGGCCTCCTTTGCGAGAGCATTGGCCGACGTGCCTTTTTTGGAGCGGACGGAGACGCGGAAATGGCCTTCTTTGGTCTCCTTGAGGAATACCGAAAGCCGGATGTGGGACACGCTGAGAGGGATATTGACGAATCCCTCCGTGTCGCCTTCCTTGAGGTCGAAGCGGTCCTGCTCCTCAAGCGTCAGGATCATGTATGCGCCGCCTCCGTGGATGTAGGTGAATTTTTCCGACAGCAGATGGCCGAGGGCCTTGAGCCTGGAGAGCCGGTATGAATTGAATACCGCATCGACGATGAAATCCCGGTCCACTCCCTGGCGGAGAAGGTCGGATGCCATCGCGAGGGTGGAAGGGAATACCGAGTTGGCAAAATTGTTGGTGTCCGTGGTCATGCCGATCATCAGCGCCGTGGCGGTGGCCAGGGGAAGGTCGGCGCCGGGGTTGATAGCGGTGAGAATCTGGTAAAGCAGCTCCGAGGCCGAAGAGATCTCCGTCTCGGAGAATACGAGATCGAAGCTGTCCCGGTCCGGACCTATGTGATGGTCGATGAGGATCTTGGGAGCGGTTGAGGCTTCGAGCGGCTCGCGAAGGCTTTCCGTGCGGAAAAAGCCGTTGCAGTCGACGCAGAATACGAGGTCCGAGGAGGCTGTCCATTCGTGGATCGCCTCATCATCGGTGCCTGCTGTCAGGATGATGTCCCTGACACCGCGGATGACGAACGAAAGGGTTATCGGGGCCGGATCTGGAAGGAGGATTCTGACCTGCAGGTCGCTGCGCCGGGCCATGAGGAAAGTTGCCAGGCCGGTGGCCGCACCGAGGGCGTCACCGTCCGGATGCGTGTGGACGGCGACCGAAACGCGGGTCGCGGTGTTGATGTGGCCTATGAGCGATCGGAGGTTGCTGCCTTGCAAACTTGCCATCTTACTGTGTAAAAACTGCTCGCAAATTTACAAAATATATTGCATTTGATAAATCATTTTTATAACTTTGTCGGAGTTTACTGAAATATAAAACACTAAAATAATGAACAAAATTCTCAAAATCGTTCTCGAGGTCCTTCTCGCCGTAGCATGCGTATTTGCAATCTATGCTATCTACAACAGTATGACCGCCCCCATCAAATTCAGAAATGAAAAAGAGGCACGCGAGCAGGTAGCCATCAAGAGGCTTCAGTCCCTCAAGATCCTGGAAGAAAGCTACAAGGAAAAATATCACCGCTTCCAGGCCGACCCCGACTCCGTCAAGATGTTCTTCAACGAAGACTTCCTCTATGTCGAGACCCGTTTCGGTACCATGGATGACTCGCTGACCAGCGTCATCACCACCCGCGAACGCACCGCCATCGAGAAAGACTTCGCCCGTCCCAACCACCCGTGCAACAAGAACAACCTCCGCAAGGAAATCATGAAGGACAATCCCAAGATGCAGAAATCTGCAGCGGATTTCCTCCTCCTTCAGCGCTATGAGGACGAGATCAACATCGAGCTCGAAAAACGCTACGAAGCAGTTGTGGCCAAGAACATGCCCGCCATCGAGAAAGAGTTTGAAGCCGCATCTCCGGCCGTCCTCGAAAAGATCCGCAAGGAAATCATCGGCGACGATCCCGAGATGGATCCCGCTACTATCGACGACGCCCAGATCAAGGAGCGTTTCGTAAATGACAAGCTCAGCAAGATTGCTGACACCCACATCGCATTCGTCATCAAGAAGGAGACCCCCGTCAAGGACGCTCTCATGGAGAAGCTCCTCGCTGAAGATCCCAACTTCGACATCGACTCAGTCATGGTCATCCCGTTCTCCGGTGGCGAACTTGTCAAGATGAGGGCCGAAAAGGTCACCGTCTCCAGCGTTCCCGACACGCCTGTGTTTGAGGCTAAGGTCCCCTACAAGTCCCTCCTCAAGGACCTCGACCAGCAGGAGCTCGCCAACCTCCTCGACGAAAGGGCCAACCTCAACAAATACGGCGGTCTCATGCTCGGCGGTATCGAAAACCCCAACAACAACGAAGGCAACTGGAAATAATCCCGAATACACACATTGGAATATCCATTCAGGTCCGCTTGAATGGATATTCTTTGTTTAAAAGACAGCATGAGAATCATTGGCGGTAAACTGAAAGGCAAGACTATCCTGCCTCCACCCGGGTACAAGGCGCGTCCGACGACGGACTTCGCCAGGGAGGGGCTCTTCAACATTCTCGGAGGAGAATACGAATTCGAGGGCCTCAGGGTCCTTGACCTTTTCGGCGGCACAGGCGCGGTCGCGTTTGAATTTGCCTCCAGAGGCGCCTCTGTGGTGTACAGCGTCGAGATGGCAAGGGAAAACGCCTCGTTCATCAAACGGGAGGCAGAGAGGCTCGGACTCGGCAATGTCGTGATGGTGAGGGCCAACGTGTTTGACTTCATTCCGCTCTGCCGGGAGAAGTTCGATATCATATTCGCCGACCCGCCGTATGCGCTGGAAGGCGTTGAGACCCTGCCGGACCGGATTTTTGAGAAAGAACTCCTCTTCCCGGAGCGGACGCTCATACTGGAACATTCAGGGGAGCATGACTTCTCGGCCCACCCGCGCTTTGTCAAGATGCGTCGTTACGGGGCGGTTCATTTCTCTTTCTTCGAATGAGTAACGTATCATTTTATTTATTATATTTGTAAGAATAATAATTGACTCTATATGCTTGACAAGGAAAGAGGGCTCTATATCGCCCACAGCCAGAAAGGTCCCATATCGATTGAAGGCAAGATGGCGTGCCGCCACGGCCTTGTAGCCGGTGCTACGGGTACCGGCAAGACAGTGACTCTGCAGGTGCTCGCGGAGACATTCTGCCAGGCAGGAGTGCCCTGCTTCATGGCGGATATGAAGGGCGACGTGTCCGGTATCAGCCAGCCCGGCCGCCTCTCCGGCTTCATCGAGAAGCGTCTGCCGGAATTCGGCATCGAAAATCCCGCATTCGTCGGCTGTCCGACCCGCTTTTTCGACGTCTACGGCGAGCAGGGACACCCGATGCGCACTACAGTATCCGAAATGGGTCCGGATCTCCTCGGCAGGCTTCTGGAGCTAAATGAGACGCAGTGCGGCGTCCTCAATATCGTTTTCCGGATCGCGGACGACCGTGGGCTCCTCCTCGACGACCTCAAGGACCTCCGCGCCATGCTGGACTATGTGGCCAAAAACGCCAGCCAGTTCACCACGAAATACGGTACGGTTTCCGCCGCTTCCGTCGGCGCGATCCAGAGAGCGCTCCTCTCCCTTGAAAACCAGGGCGCCGAAAAGTTCTTCGGCAAGCCCGAATTCGACATTTACGACCTCATCCAGACCGAGGGCGGCAAGGGCGTGATGAATGTCCTCGCGGCCGACAGACTCATGCTGCAGCCAAAGCTGTATTCGACCTTCCTCCTCTGGCTGCTATCCGAGCTTTATTCGACCCTTCCCGAGGTGGGGGAGACCGAGCTTCCCAAGCTCGTGTTCTTCTTCGACGAGGCCCACACCCTGTTCGAGGACACTTCCAAAGCCCTCGTCTCCAAAATTGAGCAGGTCATCCGCCTCATCCGTTCCAAGGGCGTCGGCATCTACTTCGTCACCCAGTCCCCGACCGATATTCCGGAGAATATCCTCGGCCAGCTCGGCAATAGGGTACAGCACGCACTCCGCGCTTATACCCCCAAGGACCAGAAGGCCGTCAAAGTCGCCGCGGACACGTTCAGGACCAATCCCGAATTCGACACCTTCGAGGCCGTCACCACCCTTGAGACCGGCGAGGCTCTCGTCTCCGTTCTCGACCCCAAAGGCGCTCCGACTGTCGTCGAAAGGGCAAAGATTCTCTTCCCCCTCAGCCAGATAGGCGCCATCACCGAGGGCCAGAGACTTGACATCGTCAAAGGCTCCCGCATCTACGGCAAGTATGATACTCCCGTGGACCGCGAGAGCGCATTCGAAGTCTTGATTGCTGAGAGCGAAAAAGCTGCCGCCGCCGCAGAAGAGGCCCGCACCGCCGCCGAGAACGAAAAAGCCCAGGCCAAAGCCGCCAAAGAGGCAGAAAAAGCGGCAAAGGACAAAGAGAAAGCCGCCAAGGCCAAGAAGAAAAACCCTTCCAAAGTCAAGAAGGTCCTCAAAGCTGTCCTCACTGCTGTCATTGGCGTCTTCGCCACCCTCATAGGCAACAAGGTCACCGAAAAGGTCACCGGCAAAAAGACCAAATCCAAGACTTCCACCAAGGAAAAAGTCATCAAGAACGCTACGACTGCCGCGACGCGCACCATCACGCGCGACATCCTCGGCAACCTGATCAAATAAAGTATGTACACCTTTTTAATAAGTGTTGCAGCCCTTGTTGTCGGGTACCTTCTCTACGGCGCATTCGTAGACAGGGTGTTCGGCCCTGATTCCACGAGGAAGACGCCGGCAGTCGAGAAGGCCGACGGCGTAGATTTCGTCCCGATGCCTACGTGGAAGGTATTCATGATTCAGTTCCTTAACATTGCTGGCACTGGTCCCATCTTCGGGGCCATCATGGGTGCGATGTTCGGCCCCTCGGCCTTCCTCTGGATTGTGTTCGGCTGCATATTCGCAGGCGCAGTCCATGATTATTTCACGGGAATGCTCTCGATCCGCCACGGCGGCGCCGCGCTTCCGGAAATAGTCGGCCACTACCTCGGCAAGGGCACCAAGACCGTGATGCTCTGCTTCTCGGTCCTGCTGATGTTGCTTGTGGGCGCGGTATTCGTCTACAGCCCGGCGGTCATTCTCGGTCCGATGGTCGACCTCTCATTCGGCGCCGGAGGCAGTACTTCCATGATGATATGGGTGTTCATCATCCTGGCTTATTACGTTGTTGCGACGCTGCTGCCGGTCGATAAGATTATCGGAAAGATATATCCAGTATTCGCCGTGGCGCTGCTTTTCATGGCGGTGGCGCTTTGCTTCTGCCTGCTGCGCAGCGATACTGCGGCCGTTCCCGAGCTTTGGGATGGACTGGCCAATCGTAAGGGGCCGGGAGCACCGATATTCCCTTGCCTGTTCATCACAATCGCCTGCGGCGCAATCAGCGGCTTCCATGCCACCCAGAGCCCGCTCATGGCCCGCTGCCTCAAGGATGAGAAGCTCGGCCGGCCCGTATTCTACGGTGCCATGATTACCGAGGGACTCGTCGCCCTGATCTGGGCTGCAGTGGCCTCCTGGGTATTCTGGGGCGGCGGCAAGGAGCTCATTCTAGGAGCCGGATTCTCCGTTGACGGAGGTGCTCCCGCCGTGGTTACCGCAGTGTCCAAGTACTGGCTGGGCATATTCGGCGGCATCCTCGCTATTCTCGGCGTCGTGGCTGCTCCGATCACGAGCGGTGACACGGCATTCCGCAGCGCACGACTGATCATCGCCGACTTCCTGAAGCTCGACCAGAAGCCGGTGCGCAACCGTCTGGTAATCAGCGTTCCGCTATTCGCACTCAGCGGCCTCCTGCTTTGGTACAATATCGCCGATCCAAAGGGCTTTGACCGCATCTGGGGCTACTTCGGCTGGGCCAACCAGACCCTGGCCGTATTCTCCCTCTGGACAGTCACATCCTATCTTGTCAAGAAGAAACGGGGATTCTATTACCTTATCACACTGATTCCCGCCATCTTCATGACATCGGTCACATTCACCTACTTCTGCATAGAGAAGATAGGCTTCAACCTCATCCTCGGGCCGCTCGGACACCCTATCCCAGCGTCCTGGAATCTCGCTATCGGGGGCGTGACGGCTGTCGTCTCCCTCGTCCTGTTCATTCTCCTTTCGAGGAAAGCTTTCAGAAATCGCAATCTTTCATGTAATCCCGCATGATTATGAAAAGACAGTTTTTAACCAGTTTCATGGCGGCACTGATGCTTGCCACCATGTCATTCAGCGTAGTCTCCTGCGTCAATGATGTCCAACCCATTATCAAGGAAGACGACAACAACCCCGACGACACTCCGGACACTCCGGACAACCCGGACGACAAGCCCGTCACCGGTGACAACGCCGAAATAATGGCCCTTTTCAAGGAAGAGAGCCCATGGACCATAATCGGCACCTTGTCCGGCTCCAGCTGGAACAAGGATTTCTCAATGAAGTCCTACGAGTACTGGAGCGCTGCATTCAGCGTCACGATCAAGTCTACGGAAGAATTCAAGTTCCGCGAAAACAAGGATTGGGGCAACAACCTCGGAGCCGGTCCCGCCGATTCCAAGACTACTGTCAAGGAAGGTGAGAAAGTCACCCTCGTATCATCGGGAGGCAATATCCAGATAGCAGACGGTACTTACGATATCTATATTGCACCGCTCAACCAGATTGCCTACTTCCTGAAGGCGGGGACCAAATTTACCCACCTCGCCGAAGGTAAGCCTGAGATAGGAGGCAATCTCCAGGGCTCCTACGACCCCAACCTGGCTCCGTCCAAAAAGCTCTCCGGGATTACGTATCAGATAAATGTGTATTCATTCGCCGACAGTGACGGCGACGGCTGGGGCGACTTCCAGGGCATCATCGACCACCTCGATTATCTCGACGGCATAGGCGCGACCGCCCTCTGGCTGTCCCCGATACATCCGGCCATGTCCTACCACGGCTACGACGTCACCGATTACAATGCCGTCAATCCCAAATTCGGCGGTAAAGGTGCCACGTCGGCCCAGGCTGAGGCCAAACTGAAAGAGCTCATCGACAAGGCTGCTGAGAAGAATATCGGCATCTACCTCGACTACGTTCTCAACCATTCCGGCAAGGATCACCCCTACTTCATCGATGCCTGCAAGAGCTCTTCGAGCGAATGGAGGGAGGCCTTCCTGTTCTCGAGCGACCCGTCCGCTGACATCAAGGCCGGCAAATTCGCCATGATCCCGAAGAACGGATATGATTCCGGACAATGGTTCCAGACACCATACAGCAGCGTACCGCTCGGCTACAACGGCCTTCTTCACTTCGAGCTTGACGTTACCACCAAATCCTCTCCCAAACTGACCGTAACCACGGCTACAGGCACTGCAGACAAGGACAATGCTGACACCTCGGTCAGCTGGTTCATCTACAACAACAACGCCCACCGTATGTACGAGAAGTCCAGCAATGTCTACGAGATCACTCTCGAAGTCAACAACGACTGGGGCGTTCTCGTCAAGGACCACGCCACCGAATGGGGCGACCACAAATGGGGCGCCAAGGCCGGAGACCAGTACGTCACTTTCGGCAAGGCCAAGACTCTCGTCAAGGGAGATGCCGCCCAGAACATCACCTTCGGCAAGCCCGAAATGTACCACAGCCACATGTGGACCGACTGGTTTGCCGACTGGAACTACGGTGCAGCTTCTTCCGCCAAGAATTCCAAGGCATTCAAATACCTCGCTGCCTCTGCCGACAAGTGGATCGGGATGGGTATCAAGGGACTTCGTCTCGACGCCGTCAAGCACATTTACTGGGAAGGCTACAACGATGATAATCCTACCTTCCTCGCCCAGTGGTACGATCACTGCAACACCGCCTACAAGAATGCCGGCGGCCAGGGCGACTTCTACATGGTCGGCGAAATGTTTGACAGTTATGACAAGGCTGCACCTTATTACAAGGGCCTTCCTTCGCTCTTCGGATTCAGCTTCTACTGGACCCTCCGCGATGCCATCAAAGGCGGCAACGGAAAGAACTTCGCTTCCTCCGTCAAGAGCTATTCCGACAGGTATGCCACCAACTATGCAAGCCGCAAGTATACACATTCCAGCGGCTACTACGATGCCATCAAGCTAACCAACCACGACGAGGACCGCGCCGCCAGCGATTTCGGCAACAAGGACGCCATGAAGCGCCTCGCCGGAGCAGTGCTTCTTACTTCGCCGGGCAAACCGTTCATCTATCAGGGTGAAGAGCTCGGCTACTGGGGCACCAAGGGCAGTGGAGACGAATACGTCCGCACCCCGATTCTCTGGACCAAGGGCGGCAAGTACCCGACGACCGCTCTCGGCGGCAAAGTCTCCAAGTCCATGCTCACCGATGACATTTCGGTCGAGGCCCAGCTGGAGACAGATAAGTCCCTCCTGGCCCTGTACCGCCACTTCGCATACGCCCGCAACACCAATGCGGCTCTTGCAAACGGTACCATCGAGCCGACGGATTCCGGCAACAATGCCGTAGCAGCATGGTACATGCATTCGACTTCTCCCAAGAAGGATGTCCTCGTGCTTCACAACTTCTCCGATTCGGAGGTCACCGTTACCCGTGCTTCCGACAATCTTAAGACCATCCTCGTCGGCAACGGCGACGTTACCGTCAGTGGTACTTCCGTCAAGATGCCCGCATACAGCTCAATAGTATTCGCCCTCAACTAGAGTATGAAAAAAACGATCCTGGCGGTCCTTGCCGCCGTTATCTCAGTTGGAGCCTTCGCACAGGCGCCGCACGTACATCCGGCGTGGACCTACGATTCCGTGGTCTACGAAGTCAATATCCGTCAGTATTCGCCGGAAGGCACGTTCCGCGCGCTGGAGAGCCAGCTTCCGAGGCTCAAGGCTCTTGGTGTCGACGTCCTTTGGCTAATGCCTATGTATGAAATCGGCGTAGAAGGCCGCAAGGGCACCCTCGGCTCATACTATGCCATTTCCGATTACAAGAAGGTAAATCCGGAATTCGGCACGATGGAGGATTTCGAGCACCTTCTGGCGGCTGCTCACGCTGCGGGATTCAAGGTGATTCTCGACTGGGTGGCCAACCAGACGGCTCCCGACAATGTCTGGATGACAGGAAAACCGGCGGACTTCTACGAGAGGGATGCCAACGGCAATGCCATCTGGGAGTACGACTGGACCGATACCCGCAGCCTCAACTACGAGAACGAGGAGGTCTGGTGGGCCCAGGAAGACGCGATGCGTTTCTGGCTGGACAAGGGCGTTGACGGATTCCGCTGCGACGCCGCCGGCGAAGTGCCGCCGAAGTTCTGGGGCGCCATTCTCCCGAGGATGCGCAGGGATTATCCCGAGGCATATATTCTCGCAGAAGCTGAGCGTCCTGACCTTGCAGCAGCTTATTATACATTCGATGCCTCATACGCTTGGGAGCTTCATCACCTCCTCAACAACGTGGCAAAGGGATTCGTCCCGGCTTCCGCTATCCGCGAATATGTGGAGAAGGACGCCAGGAAGACCCCGCCGGATGCCTTCCGCCTCAGTTTTACCTCCAACCACGACGAAAACTCGTGGGCCGGCACCGAGTTCGAGCGTGAAGGCTCAGCAGCCAATGCCTGTGCCGTACTCTGCTTCACCCTCCCGAAGACCCAGCCTCTCATCTACACCGGTCAGGAAATCGGCCTCAACCGCAGGCTCGAATTCTTCGAGAAAGACCCCATCACAGACTGGTCGGCCAATCAATATACCGCCTTCTGGCAAGCCCTCGTCAATCTCAAGCATGACAATCCTGCCCTTGATGCCGGCGAGAAGGGCGGCGCGATCGAATGGCTTCCCGCTCCTGAAGGCGTCGTGGCATTCCGCCGCACTCTCGGCAAGCGCGAGGTTATCGTTCTCGCCAACTTCGGAGTACCGGTGGCAAAGCCGGCTGCAGTGGCTGGTGACGGCAATGACAACCGTCCACAGGGCCTCACGGGCGCGGATCCATTCCTTAATCTGACATCATCTGCCACCCCTGCAACCGTCGATGTGGCACTTCATGGCAAGTACCGCGAAATCTTCACCGGAAAGGTCTACAAGGGCAAATCCGCGACATTTACTCTCGCTCCCGCAGAGTATATAGTTCTCTCTAAATAGCCGCATAATGAAAAGAACACTTATACTAATCACCACCATTCTTGTAGTCGTGTCCGCCACCGCGGCGACGCCCCTCAAGAAGATCAAGACTGCGACTCCCGCACAGGTCACCCGCGTCGAACCGCTCAGCTGGTGGACCGGCATGAAGACCGACCTCCAGCTCATGGTGCAGGGCAAGGATATCGCCTCATACAATGTCTCTTTCGAGGGCCAGGACGGCATTTCAGTCACCTCCGTGACTCTGACCGACAATCCTGATTTCCTCTTTGCAGACGTCTGCATTTCCGACGGTCTCCAGCCCGGGACATACTATCTGGTATTCACCCCCAAGGGAAAAGGCAAGCCGTTCAAATATCCCTACATCATCAGGGAGCGTCGCAAAGGCAGCGCCGAAAGGGAGAGCTACACGACGGCCGACATGATTTACCTCATCATGCCCGACCGCTTCGCCAACGCAGATCCCTCCAATGACAACGGCTGGCCGGCAGGACGCAAATATGAAGACGGCTCCGCGATGCCGTACGCCATTCCGCCGATGCTCCAGAAGATGGACCGCGACAGCACCCTCGGCCGCCACGGCGGTGACCTCCAGGGCATTATCGACCACCTGGACTACATCGCCGACCTCGGTGCCACCGCTATTTGGAACACTCCGCTTCTCCTCGACAACCAGGACTTCGAATCCTACCACGGCTATGCCTGCGCGGACTATTACCATATCGACCCGCGTTTCGGTGACAACGCCATGTACAAGTCCTTCGTTGAGAAGTCCCACGAGAAGGGCCTTAAGGTCATCATGGACATCGTGACCAACCACTGCGGCACTGAGCACTGGTGGATGAAGGATACCCCCGCCAAGGACTGGTATCATACCTTCGACACCTATACCCAGATGAACGCTCTCTTCTCGGTCTACATGGATCCTCACGCTTCGGTCCGTGACCTCGAACGCCAGGAAAGCGGCTGGTTCGTCCCCATGATGCCGGATATGAATCTCGACAATCCGCTGGTCCTCAAGTATTTCCAGCAGTGGGCCGTATGGTGGGTGGAGTACGCTGACCTCGACGGTCTCCGTGTCGACACCTATCCTTACAACGAGCCCGGCCCGATGTCCGAGTGGTGCAAGGCTGTCCTCAACGAGTATCCCAATCTCAACATAGTAGGGGAGTGCTGGGACATGCACATCCCCCAGGTCGCCTACTGGCAGAAGGACAATCCCAACGTCAACGGCTTCAACTCCAATCTCCCGTCCATAATGGACTTCCCGCTCCAGAGCGCCATGTGGACTGCCCTCTGCGAGGAGAATATCAACTGGGACGAAGGCATGACCCGCATCTATACCGTCATCGCCCAGGACTTCGCCTACAAGGACCTGGACAACATGATGATATTCTTCGCCAACCATGACCATGCGAGGACCGGAGACGTCCTTCGAGGCGATCCCCGCAAGGTCAAGCTCGCACTGACGCTTCTGGCGACGCTCCGCGGTATTCCCCAGATATATTATGGTGACGAAATGATGTTCCGCGAGAAGCCGGTAGAGTGGAATGACGGTTCTAAGCGAATCGACTTCCCCGGCGGTTGGGCCGGCGACGAGGCAGACCTCTTCTCCGCCGAGGGCCGCGCAGCCGCTGGCAAGACTTCGGATGCCGACTACACCTCGGCCGCCGATCTTCACGACTATGCTGCAAAGCTTTTCAACTGGCGCAAGACTTCCGATGCCATCCATCACGGCAAGACCCTCCACTTCCTTTCAAGGAAGAATGTCGGCCGTCGCAACATCACGGACAATACTTACGCCTACTTCCGTTACACGGACAAGGAAGCCGTATTCGTCTACATCAACAACACCGAAGAGCCCCGCGCCCTCGACTGGAACCATTACCGTGAATTCGTTGACGGCCCGGTCACCGGCGTCAACGTCATGACGGGTGAGAAGGTTGTCCTCAAGGACGGTGTCACCGTCGCTCCCAAGAGTTCCCTCATCGTACAATTTGCAAGATAATGAAGATACACAGACTGATTATGGCCGCTTTTGCGGCCTTTTTCGCCGCTTGCGGCGGCCCCGCTGAGAAGGCCCTCACAATGCCTTCCGACGCAGAAGTACTCGAGAGCCCTGACGGACTCCTTACCCTCAAAGCCGGAGTCACTCCTGAAGGCGTACCCGTCTATTCTCTTGACCGTGAGGGCAAGCCGGTGGTGCTTCCTTCCCGTCTCGGATTCGACCTCGTCGGGGACAAGGATCTCCTCGATTCCTTCAAGGTCGTGAATGTCGAAAGGGATACCTTCGACGAGACCTGGCAGCCGGTATGGGGCGAAGAAGCTGAAATCCGCAACCACTACAACGAGATGCTCCTTACCATGGAACAGCCGGGCGGCGAAGTGATGAAGGTCCGTTTCCGCCTCTATGACGACGGCCTCGGTTTCCGCTACGAATTCCCCCTCGAAAATGCCCTCACCTACTTCAACGTGGCAGAGGAGAGGACCGAATTCGCCATGGCGGGTGACCATACCGCCTGGTGGATCAGCGGCGACTACGACACCCAGGAGTACAATTACACCGAGTCCCGTCTCAGCGAGATTCGTTCAATCACCGAGTCGACCCGTGGCTGGAACGCTTCACAGGAGGGATTCTCTCCGACAGGCGTGCAGACAGCTCTCCAGCTCAAGACCGACGACGGCCTGTATATCAACATCCACGAGGCTGCCGTCCTCAACTATCCGACTACCAATCTCGAACTGGACGACAAGAATTTCGTGTTTACGACCCATCTGACACCGGATGCACAGGGCATCAAGGGCCGCCTTCAGGCGCCCTGCAAGAGCCCCTGGCGTACTGTCATGGTCTGCCCGAGCGCCGAAGAGGTCCTGGCTTCCCGCCTCATTCTCAACCTCAACGACCCCTGCGTCCTCGACGACGTCAGCTGGATTCACCCTGTCAAGTACATGGGCGTCTGGTGGGAAATGATTTCCGGCAAGAGCGAATGGTCATATACCTATGACTATCCGTCCGTGCAGCTCGGAGTCACCGACTATGCCGCCTCCAAGCCCCACGGCCGCCACGGTGCCAACAACGAGAACGTCCGCCGCTATATCGATTTCGCGGCTGAGAACGGCTTCGACGCAATCCTCATCGAGGGCTGGAACGAAGGTTGGGAAGACTGGTTCGGCCACCAGAAGGATTTCGTATTCGACTTCATCACCCCGTATCCGGACTTCGATCTCCCGGCGCTCAACGCGTATGCCCATTCCAAGGGTATCCGCCTCATAATGCACCACGAAACATCCTCGTCCACAGTCAATTACGAGCGCTGGATGGAACAGGCCTACGATCTCATGAACCAATACGGCTACGATGCAGTCAAGAGTGGCTATGTCGGCCCCATTCTGCCTTACGGCGAACGTCACTACAGCCAGCCCATCATCAATCACTACCACTACTGCATAACTGAGGCTGCCAAGCATCACATCATGGTCAACGCCCATGAAGCAGTCCGCCCCACCGGTCTCTGCCGCACATGGCCCAACATGATAGGCAACGAATCCGCCATGGGTACCGAATTCCGTGCCGGCATCAATCCCGGTCATACTACAATTCTGCCCTTCACGCGTCTTCAGGGCGGTCCCATGGACTACACCCCCGGCATCTTCGAAGTCGACATGTCCATCACCGCCCCCGGCCAAACAGGCTGCATGAGGCACACAATCTGCAACCAGCTCGGCCTCTACGTCACATTCTATTCGCCCCTCCAAATGGCGGCTGACCTTCCGGAGAATTACGCCCGCTTCATGGAGCCGTTCCAATTCATCAAGGACGTCGCCGTCGACTGGGACAAGAGTATCTACATCGCCGCCGAACCCGGCGCATACATCATCACCGCAAGGCATCCCAAGATCTCAACCATCAATGCCTCCGCAGAAGGCGTAGCCAAGCTCCCCGACGGCAAAAAAGACATGGTCACCAACGCCGCCCGCTTCGTCTACGCCCTCCCCGATGGCGTCAACACCATCAAAGGCGCCACCCCTCGTGACGTCTGGTACGTAGGCGGCATCACAGACGAAACCGCAAGGGACTTCACAATCTCCCTCGACTTCCTCACCCCCGGTCTCAAGTACGAAGCCACCCTTTACCGCGACGGTGACGACGCCGACTTCGAAACCTCCCCCTACTCCTACGCAATCGAAAAATCCACCCTCACCTCCGCCGACACCATCACGGTCCACATGGCCCGCGCCGGCGGCTTCGCCCTGTCTCTCAGGGAGATTAAATAGAAAGATTAACTATTATGGAAACGGTAAAGATTTGTGTGGGGGGGAGAGAGATTGAGGTGGGGATGGGGAGTGTGTTGAGGGAGGTGGCGGATAAGATTGGGGTTGTGTCGTATGAGGGGAAGGAGGCGAGGATTATTGCGGCACTGGTTGACCATAAGCTGAAGTCGTTGGATTACAGGGTGTTCAACCCGCATGATGTGGAGTTTGTGAGCTATTTGCATCAGGAGGGGCGGAGGACGTATCTGAGGTCGCTGTGCTTTTTGTTGCAGAGGGCTGTGAGGGGGTTGTATCCGACGAAGGTGTTGGAGATTGACCATTCGCTGCCAAGCGGGTTTTATTGTACTTTCAAGGATGAGAGAGTGGGGGAGAGTGAGGTGCTGGAGATTAGGGAGGAGATGAGGCGGCTGGTGGCGGCGGATATTCCGTTTTTGAGGCGGAAGATGCATGTGGAGGATGCCGGGAGGCTGTTTTTGTCACAGGGACAGCCGATGAAGGCGGGGCTTCAGGACTCGCTGGGGAGATTCTATTGCAGCGTTTATTTTCTTGACGGGGTGGCGGATTCGTTCCATGGGCCGCTGGTGCCGTCTACGGGATATTTGAATGTATTCGACCTGGTGCCGTTCCATCACGGGTTTTGCCTTCAGTATCCGATGGATACGGATGCGGACCGGCTGATTCCCAGGGTGAAGCAGATGAAGCTGACCGGTACCTTGAAGGAGTATGCCGAATGGTGCCGGACGACCGGGATTCAGGGTGTCGGTTCGCTCAACAGGTGTCTTCTTGAAGGCAGGGCGATTGAGCTTATAAATCTTTGCGAGGCGCGTCAAGAGAGGGGATATGCGGAGATTGCCGATAAGATATTCGCCGAAAGGGATAGGATCAAGATAGTGTTTCTGGCGGGGCCGTCGTCGAGCGGGAAGACTTCTTCGGCGCTCCGTCTGGCGCAGCAGCTGAAGGTGCTCGGTATGACCCCGAAGGTGGTCGAGCTCGACAATTATTTCGTCGAGAGGGACCGTACGCCGCGGGACGAGAAGGGCGAATTCGACTTCGAGGCACTCGGCGCAATGGATTTGGATCTGCTCGGGCAGCACCTGAATGCACTGCTGGCGGGTGAGACCGTGGAGATTCCGCGCTATGATTTCAAGGCGGGGCAGCCGCGGTTCGAGGGCAATATGATGCATCTCGACGAGAATGACATCCTAGTGATGGAAGGCATTCATGCGCTTGATCCTGAGATGGTTCCGTCTGTGGACCAGACGAGGATATTCCGCGTTTACGCGTCAGCTCTGACTTCGCTCAAGGTGGATGAGAACTGCGTTATTTCGACCTCTGACAACCGCCTTCTCAGGCGAATGGTGCGGGACAACCGCGTCCGCGGCATCATTCCGGAAAATACGATTCTCCGCTGGCCCAGCGTCCGTCGCGGCGAGCAGAAAAACATCTTCCCGTTCCAGGAGAATGCCGACGCGCAGTTCAACTCCGCCCTGCTCTACGAGCTCCCGCTGCTGAAATACTACGCCGAGCCGCTTCTCTCGCGCATCCTGCCGTCATCCCCGGCCTACGCCGAAGCGGTCCGACTCCTCAAATTCCTCCGCTACGTCGTCGCTTTGACGCCCGAGGAAGTCGCTGCCATCCCCCCGACCTCCATCCTCCGCGAATTCATCGGCGGCCAGACGCTCTAGGAGACGGCGGCGAGCTGGTCTAGGCCTCTGCTGCGAGGCGGTCCTGTGCACTGGGCGCTGCGGCTCCCTCACCCTGGCGCAGCAGTTCCCTCATTCCGCGTTGCGCAGCAGATTGAGCTGGAAGGCCGTTTTTTACCGCAACGCGGAGGCGTTTTTGGCGTTTTCGGCGGTTTTTTGCTCCGCGTTGCGAGCTGGAATGCACTGGGAGGCCGATTTTGACCGCAACGCGGAATTATGGGAGGGCGAGACAACGTTTGATTTGTGGCATAGGGAGATGCCGGTCATGGTAGAGTTCCTTTGCTATTCGTTTTCTCGTTGTTTCCGGTAGACCGTATATACTGGTCGCACCGTGTCTGATTGCCAGTTCCTTGTCAATCAGTTCGCAGAGTGATAAATCTGTGAGTGCGGATTTATTGAAGCTACGCCCCGATTCATTCTTGAGCATACGTGCAATTGCGTTTTCATCGGCATCGTGTTCAATGTCACTAAGACGGATAGGACTTCCAGTTTTGTCCTGTTCCTGATCCCGGATCCAACTGTCATCAGTCAGTCGGTTCATTTGGAATAGGAAGTTTCGCGGTGTAACGTAAAACTGTTCAACCCTTCTTGTCTCCATAAAACAACTGCGAAGGATAACTCCTTTATAGTCAAGCATATAGTTATCTGGAAAGTCGGCGTGTTCTGGAAAGATGGATGCTATTTCTGTACGGGAGGTATATGTCACCCGGTCCGTTTCACCGAATATATCTTCTTTGAACGGCTCTTTCACGGAGCAGAAACTGTAGCCGAATGCGGTCGCGGCAGCCCCGTGGTGCAGTCCATTGCGGAAAATGTAATTCATAGCTACTACTTGATGCTGAAAACCGCTTATTCTCTGGAGAAAAATACCGTGCTCTCCCAAACGTCCTTTCCGCCCGTATTTATGGTTGAAATACTTCGTGTATGACATTCTGAGTGCAGATCCGAATCTCATCGGACAATCGGTAAAGACATTGAGATGTACATGGGTGGACATTTCGGCGTCAACCAGCAATTCTGATCCCGTAGAGTAGCACCGCAGTGCTGCAAGATTGAGAAACACTCCGTAATCTTCCCTATCCCTGAACATCACTTCACCATGGGAAGTGTAACAAATATGATAAGACTCTTTCATCCCTGCAAAGAAAGGACACATTATCTGTCTACAGAAAAAACAGACGGATAATCGCACAAAACAGCTCTCCAGCGTAGTGGAAGAGCCTTTCAAGCACTGGCACAGGCGCTTTTTTTTTGAAAAAAAGCGCTCCAGCCCACCACTCTCGCACATACCTGCCCTCGTACCCACCGCCACACTACCCATCGCTCACAGACAGTTGCCGCGTTGCGCCGCAGAATGCACTGCGTGGCCGTTTTTCACCGCAACGCGGAGGCGTTTTTGGCGTTTTTGGCCGTTTTGTGTTCCGCGTTGCGCCGCAGACTGCGCTGGGAGGCCGATTTTGACCGCAACGCGGAGGGGGGCGGGGCAGGGGGGCGTGGAGATTCCGGGAAAAATTCGTATATTCGCGAAAACAATGTTGAGTGATGGATATCCGCGTCAATCCCTATTATCTTAAGGCACAGGAGTTTATTGCCGGCAATGACCTGAAGGCGATGCCGAATGGCACTCATGTCATCGAGGAGGGGCTCTTATGGGTCAATATCGTCGAGGGCATAAAGCATCCCCTCGCCGAGGCCAAGATGGAGGCCCATGATGCCTATTACGACATTCACATTCCGCTGACGGCCGAGGAGACTTACGGTACAAAACCGCGCGTGGAGTGCACTGAGCCCGAGGGTGAATTCAATACGAAGGATGATTTCATCCTCTTCGGAGATGCACCTGCGGTGGTGACGACCGCCCAGCCTGGAGAGCAGACCATATTCGGTCCTGAAACCGCACATGCGCCGCTAATCGGCGAGGGACCTCTCAAGAAGGCGATTTTCAAGATCAAAGTCCTTTGATGAGGGAGTATATCAAAATAAGAGGTGCGAGAGCCAATAATCTTGCGGGAATCGATGTCGACATTCCCCGCGGGGAATTCGTCGTGGTGACGGGACTCAGCGGGAGCGGCAAGTCGTCGCTGGCATTCGATACCATTTACGCTGAGGGGCAGAGGCGCTACATGGACACGCTGTCCACGTACGCCAAGCACTTCATGGGGATATTGGAAAAACCTGACGTTGAGGACATTGAGGGGCTCAGCCCAATCATTGCGATCGAGCAGAAAACGACGGGGACCAACCCCAGGTCGACGGTAGGCACCATCACAGAGGTTTACGATTTCCTGAGGCTGCTGTATGCGAAGGCGTCGCGGGCTTATTCGCCGGAATCCGGCGTGGAGATGGTGCGCTATACGGACGAGCAGATTGTGGACCTGATACTGAACAGGTACGCCGGACGGAAGTGTATTCTGATGGCTCCGCTGGTACGCGGGCGAAAGGGCCATTACAAGGAGCTGTTTGACCAGCTCCGGAGGCGGGGATATACTGAGGTGCGTATTGACGGAGATATTCAGGATCTTGCCGAAATCGATGCCTTGGACCGCTACAAGGTGCATTTCATTGAGCTCGTAGTGGACAAGCTGAGGCCTGAGCAGGGAGATTTGCAGCGGGTGCGCAATTCGGTCGTGACCGCACTCGGCGCCGGCAAGGGATCGGTCGCGCTTCTCGACGTGGAGACGGGCGATATCAGCCATTATTCCAAGCATTTGGTGGATCCGGTGACGGGCATTTCCCTGCAGGAGCCGCAGCCGCATACATTTTCGTTCAATTCGCCGGAAGGCTACTGCCCTCATTGCAAGGGACTTGGTACCATCGTCGACGTGAGTATCGACAGTATCATTCCGGACCGGAGCAAGTCTATCGCCGACGGCGGAATAGTGCCCCTCGGCAAGGTTCGCGAGAATCGCAAATTCGACATAATCCGCTCTATAGCAAGAAAATACAACTTCTCCCTATACGATCCGATTGCTGCTCTTCCGGACGAGGCCATTATGCTTCTGGTCTATGGCTCCGAGGAGCTTTTCCGCGTCGGTGACGGGATCTCGTCCGAGATGGAGGCATTCGGCGGAGTTGTTTCGGATATCGAGGACAAGGTCACCTGCCCCGACTGCAAAGGATCGCGCCTGAGGCCGGAGACACGCTGCTTCCGGATTGACGGCAAGACTATCGACGAAGTGGCGTCGCTTGAGATAAGTGAGCTCCGCGCATGGCTGGACAAGGTGCCCGAGTCTATGACAGACAGGGAGAATGCGATTGCGCGCGACATCCTCAAGGAGCTCCGCGAACGGGTCCAGTTCATGCTCGACGTCGGTCTGGACTATCTTTCACTCGACCGTGCAACAGCCTCCCTATCAGGAGGCGAATCACAGCGAATCCGACTCGCCACCCAGATCGGCTCCAAACTCGTCAACGTGCTATACATCCTCGACGAGCCGTCCATTGGACTTCATCAGAGTGACAACCGCAAGTTGATTTCGTCGCTCAAAAAGTTGCGCGACGAGGGCAATTCCGTGATGGTCGTGGAGCACGATGCAGAGACCATGCTAAATGCCGACTGGCTCGTCGATGTCGGCCCCGGCGCGGGTGAAAAAGGCGGCCGGATATGCCTGAGCGCACCTCTGGGGGCACTTCTGAGAGACGAGCCGATGTCGAAGGATACGGCGTCCCATGTTGTTGTCGGCCCATCCGTTACGCTGGATTACCTCCGTGGTCATTCCTCGATAGAGGTCCCCTCCATTCGCCGCGAAGGGACAGGCAAAACCATCAGGCTGCTGGACGCCAGCGGCAACAATCTGAAGAATCTCGACGTCTCATTCCCTCTTGGCTGCTTCATCGGGGTGGCCGGAGTCAGTGGCAGCGGCAAGTCTTCGCTCGTCTCCGAGACGCTGATTCCGGTGCTCAAGCGCCAGTTCTACCGCAGCAAGGAAAAGCCTTTGCCGTACCGGGACATCGAGGGGCTCGAGAATATCGACAAGCTCATTGAAATCGACCAGAGCCCCATCGGGCGTACGCCGAGGAGCAATCCCGCGACGTTCACGGGGGTATTCGGCGATATTCGCCAACTGTTTGAAGACACTCCCGACGCCAAGGTCCGGGGGTTCAAGGCCGGCCGGTTCTCCTTCAATGTCGAAGGCGGCCGCTGCGAGGAATGCAAAGGCGCCGGCATCAAGGTCATAGAAATGAATTTCCTTCCCTCGGTGCATGTCCCGTGCGACCGCTGCCGGGGAAAACGCTACGGAGAGGAGACGCTCGCCGTCCGTTACAAAGGCAAGAATATCAACGACATACTCGAAATGCCGATAGGCGAGGCATACGAGTTTTTCAAGCCGATCCCGAGGATCGCGTCCAAGCTAAAGGCCCTCGTCGACGTCGGTCTCTCATACGTGCATCTCGGCCAGTCGGCAGTAACTCTCTCAGGAGGCGAATCGCAGCGAATGAAGCTCGCCGCGGAGCTCGCCCGTCCCTCGACAGGGCGGACGCTCTATCTCCTCGACGAGCCTACGACCGGTCTCCACTTCGATGATATCAAGGTGCTTCTCAAAGTGCTCCAAAGACTTGTGGACCAGGGTAATACGGTGATAATTATCGAGCACAACCTGGACATTCTGAAGTCCGTCGACTATATCATCGACATGGGCCCCGAAGGTGGACGTCGCGGCGGTCTCATCGTCGCTTCCGGCACTCCGGAGGACCTCGCCGCTAATCCTGCCTCCGTCACCGGACCTTATCTCAAAGAAGTATTATGAGCATCACCACGATAGTATTCGACATGGGCGGGGTGGTTTTCACCCTTGACCACAGGCAGGCCATCCGCCGATTCGTAGAAATCGGCGTCAGCAACGCCCCGGAATACATTAATCCATACCACCAGGAAGGCATTTTCGGTGAATTGGAACAAGGTCTGATTACTACCGAGGAGTTCCGTGAGCGACTCAGCGCTGCCTGCGGCAAGGAGCTCACTCTCGACGAATGTGCATACGCATGGAAAGGATTCATCGCGGACGTTCCTCCTGCGCCGCTCGTCACCATTCGCCGGCTCCGCGAGCAAGGCTACCGCACGCTTCTCCTCTCCAATACCAACGCTTTCATCACCGCGTGGGGACGATCCGGCGAATTCGACGGCCGTGGCCGCAGCATGTACCACTACTTCGATGAACTCTACTTCAGCTGCGAAGTCCGCATCATGAAGCCGGACCCGGCGATATTTCTCCACATGCTTGAAAAAGAGGGCCTCACGCCCTCCGAATGCATATTCGTCGACGACTCCGCCGCCAACGTCGCCACCGCCCGCACCCTCGGCTTCACCACACTCCAACCCGTCTCAGGCACCGACTGGACCCCCGACCTCCTCGCCCTGCTGTAATCCCTTTCGCCTAACGGTCGAAAACGGCTTCTCATTTCATTATTTTTCCGGAAAAAAGCGTCGGTACCGGGGCTAAAAAAGCCCCTTTCACTGCGCTGGAGTGCCGTTTTGTGCGATTATCCGTCTGTTTTTTCTGTAGACGGATAAATTGCTTTTTCTTTGCAGGGATGATAAACACCAATAGTATGAAAACAATCAAGATCATTTGCGCGGCTGCGGCCGCAATTCTCGCCCTTTCGGCGATGACTTCCTGCGAGAAGGAGTACACCGGTCCGTTCAAATTCACGATTGAGACGCCTGACGATCCCTCTGACCGCAAACTGGCCCATCTACTGAAAGACTGCGTAATAGGCATCGCAGTCATCGAAGGCCTGACCATGCCTTATGACGTTACGTCCGAACTGTACATCTACGATGCTGACAATAAAGAATACGTCCCTGCGGAAAGCACATACGATATGCCGAACGGCGAAAGGATGTGCCTGAAGCGAATGTGGCCCTGCAAGCTCCCCGATGCCCCAAACGGCACATACAAAGCTGCAGTAACGCTTGTCCGAAGCACAGACGGCATGACCCGCAGCGCCACCAAAGAATTCATTCTCAACCGCAATAACTAGAAAAAATTCTACTAAAATTATAATAATAAAATAGAAAAATCACTATCTTTGCGTAGCTGAAATGAAATATGACGAATTACACCGACTAATTAGACGTAATGGGTGGCAAAAGCATAGACAGCTTGGTACTAGTCATATTATTTACAGAAAGGGTAACCGAAATTACCCTGTACCATATCACAAAGGAAAAGAAGTTGGGCGGGGTTTGGCAAGTAAAATAATAAAGGAAATGGGGCTAAAACAAATATGACAACGATTCAAGCTATTATTGAAAGGGCTTCTGACGGTACTTATACCGTTTATTGCAAAGATCAGATTTTTTCCGGGGCCGGTGCTACTATTCCCGAAGCGAAAGCAGATATGATTCGTCAGATGGAATTCTATAAGGCTACTGCATTGGAAGAAGGTTTCAAGTATCCGGCCTTTTTGGATTCAGATTATGAAATCGCCTATGAAATTGATGCTGTCAGTCTGCTGAAGTACTATGTGGGGAGTGGAATATTCTCACTTGCTGGTCTGCAGAAAGTGACAGGTATCAATCAGAAGCAACTCTGGGCTTACCTCAACGGCACAAAACCGAGGAAAACACAGCGGGAACGTATCTCGCACGGTTTTCGAAGGTTGAATGACGATATGAGTGCGATATTCGCCTAGAAATCCGGCTCGTTGAAGGGCTGGAGGAAGGGGTTTGTGGTGCTTTCGCGGGCGATGGTGGTGACGGGGCCGTGGCCGGGGATGACGTCGGTGTCGCCGGGGAGGGTCATAATTCTATTTAGAACGCTGCTGATAAGACGGTCATAGTCGCCGCCAGGGAGGTCGCTGCGGCCGATGGAGCCGGCGAAAAGGGTGTCTCCGCTGAGAAGGACGGAGTCTGATTCTGCGTAGTAGCATACACCGCCGGGGGTGTGGCCGGGAGTGGTAATTACACGGAAAGAGATGCCTGCGAGGGATAGCACTTCACCGTCCCGGATGTCGGTCGTCTCAAAGTCGGTGTCGATGGAGACAGATGAGAAGTATTCGGCGAAAGCCGGGCTGAGGGAGACCGTCTTTTTGTCGTCGGGGTGCATGTAGACGGGAATGCCGAATCGTTTCTGAAGGAAGGCTGCGCCGAATATGTGATCGAAATGCCCATGAGTCAGAAGCACTGCGACTGGGGTCAGGCCTTCTTTACGGAGCAGCTCCAGGAGGGCCTCACGCTCGCTTTCGTCGTACATTCCGGGGTCGGAAATGACGCACTGGGAGGACCCTTCGGCGGCCATTACCGCGCAGCATGCCTCGAGGGGGTTGAAGTGGAACAATTTTATCCTTAGCATCTTTTTGTCGGATTACTTTGCAAAAATACGAAGATTTATGCTAACTTTGTAAGGATTCACGGAGATTATGCACATCGGTATAGCTGGAAATATTGGCGCAGGCAAGACCACTCTGACGACGATGCTCGCCGAGCATTACGGCTGGACGCCGAAATTCGAGTCCGTGACCTACAATCCCTATCTGGAAGACTACTACAAGGATATTGCCCGCTGGTCGTTCAACCTTGAGATTTATTTCCTAGAGCAGCGTTTCCAGGATATCCTTGATATCTCCAAGTCCACCGAGACAATTATCCAGGACCGCACCATATTCGAAGGCGTGTACATATTCGTCGCCAACAATTACGCTATGGGCAATCTCTCAAAGCGCGATTTCGAGACGTACATGCGCCTTTTCGAAATGATGATTTCGCTCGTTAAGCCGCCGGACCTGATGATTTACCTGAAGTGCTCGATTCCCCACCTTATTGAGCGGATTCAGAAGCGCGGCCGTGATTATGAGCAGTCAATGCCGATCGACTACCTCAAGGGCCTCAACGACCTCTATGACAAATTCATCGGCGAGGATTACAAGGGCCGTGTGCTCACGATTGATGCCGACGGCCTCGACTTCCTCAACCGCCCGGAAGACTTCTCTCTCATCACGGACAAGATCGACGCTGAACTATACGGATTATTCTAAAAAACAATAATATGCACATCGCAGTAGCAGGAAATATCGGCAGTGGCAAGACCACTCTGACCAAGATGCTGGCCGCCCATTACGGCTGGACGCCCAAATTCGAATCGGTAGATTTCAACCCTTACCTCGCTGACTTCTACGAGGATATGGAGAGATGGTCGTTCAATCTTCAGATTTACTTCCTCAACAAGCGCTTCAAGGACGTCGTCGAAATCTCCAAGCAGGACGAAATCATCATCCAGGACCGCACCATCTACGAGGACGCGCGCATATTCGCCCCCAATCTCCACGGCATGGGCCTCATGTCGAGCCGCGACTTCGAAAACTACTGCGACCTCTTCGACCTGATGATGTCGCTCGTCAATCCGCCGGACCTCCTGATCTACCTGCGCTCCAGCATTCCCAACCTGATCGCCCAGATCCAGAAGCGTGGCCGCGAATACGAACGCTCCATCCGCATCGACTACATCACCGGCCTCAACCAGCGCTACGAGGACTGGATCAAGGACTACAAGCACCACCTCCTCGTCATCGACGTCGACAAGATCAAATTCGAAAACAGCCCCGACGACTTCCGCCTCGTCACCGACAAGATCGACGCCGAACTCTACGGCCTCTTCCCCGCAGAATAACAATAATTAACTAATAACCAAATAATTATGAAAAGATTTTTCACTGCTTTTATCCTGATGCTGATGCTGGTCCCGTCCTGGGCGCAAAGGAATATCCGTCAGGCCCAGCAATCTTACAGCAGGGCGACTCGCCCGACTAATAATGTGTCAGATGATGCCACCCGCCGCAAGGCTATCAACGATTTCTTCAACAAGGCGGAAATCCGTGCCAAGGACAATGCCAGCGCCCTGACCATCAAGCTCCCGAGCGAAAAGACCATGGATCCCGTCATCATTGTCGGAACCGACGCCATGCAGCTTGAAAAAGAACCCAGGGACATCAAGAGTTCCAGCGAATCTTTCTTTGTCACCAATTATGACAATATCTATCCTGGTGCCATCGTCTGGGCTGACCAGGCCCTTGCTGACGGCGATCCCACGCTCGCATTCTCCGGAGGCAAGGTTGACCTCAGGGTTAATTTCAGGGTCGGCAACCGTTCCAGTTCAGCCCTTGGCGTGGACAACAATGCCAATGCTGTCCAGGATGCATTCTTCGCCATCCTTGATGCCGCCCAATACTCTCCTGCCGTCAATTATCAATCGAAGGATACCTATTCTTCCAGCGTCAGCGAAATGGCTGTCGGACTCAAGGCGAATGCAAATTTCCTCCAAGTCAAGGCTGGTGTCAATGTGAATGTTTCGACCAAGGAGTCCAAAGTATACAAGGTCCAGGATTATACTCAGGAATACTACACGGTCTATGCTACGCAGAATCCCACCGACAAATCGCAGTATTTCGCAGACAACGTGACCGCCAAGCAGATTGAGGATGCAATCAACAGACATGGCGGAGCACCCCTTGCGATCATTACTTCCGTCACCTACGGAAGGAGGGCTTACCGGTTTTACGAGTATACTTCCAGTAATTACAACTTTTCGGGCGATGAAAATGTCCAGGCTTACGGACAATCCCTGTCTTCCACCCAGCAGATAACCCAGAATTCTGAAGCGAGAAACTCCTGGATGTATTTGAGCGGAGGTTCGTCCTCTTCGGGCTCCGAAATCCTTAAAGGCTCTGATATCAATGATGCGATGGCAAATGACCTGAAGTACGACAAATCCACCAACCAGGGCTATCCCATTGCCTATACTGTCAGATTCCTCAATACCGGAAATACCGCAAAGGTGACCACTACCGGACGCTATTACACCTACTCGTACAAGAAGATTCCGGGCAGCATCCACGTCATTATCCGCAACAACTGCACCCATGTCGCCGGCGCTGACATGAAGGTCCGCCTTGACTACAAGTGCATTTGGTTTGACAAGAATGGTGAAAAACACTACGTGGATCCTCAGTCCGGATGCTATACCGGTTATCAGAGGTGGGCGGAATGGTCTCCCGGTTTCGGCGACACTAAGAATACCGGCCTCGGCCCCTGGGATACTCCCGTAATGCCCAACATGTTGCCTAACAGCGGTTATTACATTGAAGGTCCGCTCCATCTGCAAATCCGTTGCAAGAACTGCTCGACATGCTCCTGGTGGAATTCTATCGACAACCTCCGCGTCGCTCCGACCAATGGTGTAATCGATCTCGATATCCACGGCGCTGTCCGTTCTGGAGGCAAGGCACCATACATCTTTAGTGGTTCAAAGACCCAGCCGTTCTAATCTTCAGCTTTCAGTATACAATTCAGGGTCGGCTTTTTGGCCGGCCCTGTTTTTATATCTCCTGTCCTGCGGCGAGGATTTTCTCTATGAAAGGGGAGTGGTGGAGGTAGGGAATGGATGTGAGGGTGACACCGGGACGGCAGATGAGGAGGTTGGCGAGTTTGCCGGGGGTGATGGAGCCGGCGATGTCGTCGACGCCCATTGCGTAGGCGGAATTCAGCGTGACTGCGTTGAATGCCTCCGAGGGCGTCAGGCGCATCTTTATGCAGCCGAGAGACATTACGAAGCGCATGTCGCCGCTCGGCGACGAGCCCGGATTGAAATCTGACGCCAATGCGACCGGGAGCCCTGCTTTGATGAAATCTTTCGCCCGTCCGTACGGAAGACCAAGGAAGAATGATGATCCCGGTAGCATGGTCGGCATGGTCTCAGCTCCCCGAAGAGCGTCAATCTGCGCATCCGTGGTGCGCTCCAGGTGGTCGACCGACAGGGCGCTGTGCTTAACGCCGACTTCCACGCCGCCGCTGACAGCCAGTTCATTGGCATGTATCTTTGGCCTGAGGCCGAATGCCGCCGCGGCCGAGAGAATCCTGTCAGTATCATCCACCGTGAAGAATCCCTCGTCGCAGAAAACGTCGACAAAATCGGCCAACGGCGCCGCTGCAGGCAGCATCCGGATGACTTCGTCCACGTATTCATCGTGCGAATATCCTCTCCCGACGGCATGTGCGCCGAGGAATGTGGCCTTCACCACTGCCGGTACGCTTTCGCGAATGCGCCTGATGACGCGCAGCATCTTCAACTCGTCTTCCGGGCGCAGGCCGTAGCCGCTCTTTATCTCGATTGCGAGCGTGCCTTTCGCCATCATTTCGCGGACGCGGACCATGGACTGCTCGTAAAGATCATCCTCGGAAGTCCTGTGCAGAAGGTCTGACGAATTGAGTATCCCGCCGCCCCGGGCTGCAATCTCCTCGTAGCTCAGCCCGTTGATCTTGTCGAGGAATTCCCCCTCGCGGCACCCTGCCCAAACCACATGCGTATGGCTGTCGCAGAACGCCGGCATGACAAGCGCGCCGTGGGCGTCAATGATATCAGGAGATTTCTCCGCGCGGCCTTCGGCCTTGGTCGAAATGACAAGAGCCTGCGCAACCGTTTCAGGGAGGGTTGACATCGGGCCGAAGGCGGCGATGCGGCCGTCGGGGCCGATCTCCAGCCATGCGTCACGCAGCACCTCCACGGTGCCCATTTCGGCCCCGCACTTTCTCCTGACGCCTGTCGGCACAATCCCGGCCAGTTCACCGATATTAATAATCAGCATATCCTTCAAAAATCAAAGCTTGCACTCCTGCCGAATGAATTCCACCGATTTTTCAATCAGCGGATGCATATAAGTGTCGTCGCCGACGAATGGCACCTTGCTGCGGAATTCGCTCCATACACTTTCGATGAGCGGAGACGAATGCAGGGGACGGCGGAACTCAAGCGCCTGTGCCGCATTGAAGAGCTCGATGGCAAGCACTGTCTCGACATTGCCGACGACGCGGACGAGCTTCGTTGCGGCATTGGAGCCCATGGAAACATGGTCCTCCTGCCCCTGCGAGGAGGGAATGGAGTCGCACGACGCCGGCCAGCAGAGTCCTTTGTTCTGGCTGACGATGGACGCGGCCGTGTACTGCGGAATCATGAATCCGCTGTTGAGCCCCGGATTGGCCACCAGATATTTCGGGAGACCCCTGTGCCCGTGAATCAGCTGATATGTGCGCCTCTCGGAAATGCTCGCCAGTTCTGACATCGCAATGGCGAGTGCGTCCATAGGAATGGCTATCGGCTCGCCGTGGAAATTGCCTGCCGAAATCACCATGTCTTCGTCCGGGAACACATTCGGATTGTCTGTCGCCGAATTGATTTCCGCCTCGATCACCGATTCGACATAGCGGATGGCGTCCTTGACGGCCCCATGCACCTGCGGGATGCAGCGGAAGCTGTACGGATCCTGCACATGCTCCTTGGGGCGGCGGATCAGTTCGCTCCAAGACATCGACGACAGGCATGCGGCAGCGGGTGAGCGTACTGCAGGTGCGCGCGTCCGCAACGCGCGCGACGACTCCGTCGTATGCGTCGAGCGACATGGCCCCGATCAGGTCGGCCCACCTGGACAGCCTCTGGCACTTCAGCAGCGACCATACTGCATGTGCGCTCATGAACTGAGTGCCGTTGAGCAGCGCCAAACCCTCCTTGGACTGCAGCCTGATGGGCTTCCAGCCCTTTTCCTTCCACACTTCCGCCGAGGGGCGAATCTTTCCGTGATACTCCACCTCTCCAAGCCCGATCAGCGGCAGGCTCAGGTGAGCCAGCGGCGCCAGATCGCCGGATGCGCCGAGCGATCCCTGCTGATACACCACCGGCAGAATATCCTCGTTGAACATATCCACGAGTCGCTCCACAGTCTCGAGCTGGGCCCCGGAATGGCCGTACGAAAGCGACTGAGCCTTCAGCAGAAGCATCAGCTTCACGATTTCCGGCCTCACCTTCTCTCCCGCCCCGCACGCGTGCGACATCACAAGATTGTGCTGCAGCTGCGACAAATCTTCCCGGGGAATGGTCACATTGTACAGCGACCCGAACCCTGTCGTAATCCCATACACCGGCCGCCCGATATCCTCCATCTTCCCGTCCAGATACTTCCGGCACTTCACAATCGCCTCCACCGCCCCCTCCGACAGCGCTAGTTTCTCACCTTTCTCCAGAATCTCGCCAACTCTCTCTACAGTCAGCCTCTCGCTCGAAATAAAATGCATAATAAGTGGTTATTTAACAGTAAATTTAATTGCTATCGGTTCATCGCGGAGACCGCGGGGGAGTTTGAGGGTGACGGTGGAGCCGGAGACGGTGGGTTTGACTTTTTTACCGTTGTTGAGGATGGTGACTTTGCCGGCGGGGATATTTTCCGTCCAGGTGATTGTGGTGGGGAGGGATTCGCCGTCAGGCAGGGCGTAAATTGCGTAGATGGTTTTGCCGTCTTTGGAGGCGTTGAACCAGACGGGGCCGTCGTTGTAGTGGCTTGTGATGCGGGTGTTGTAGATGGCTTCGCCGCAGCGGGAGAGCCATTCGCCGATGGAGTTGAGAATTTCTACCGCGGGTTCTTCGATGATGCCGGTGGGGGTTGGACCTACGCCGAGGACGAAGCAGCCGCCTTTGGCTGTGATTTCGGCGAGGATGTCGATTACCCTGCGGGCGGTCTTGTAACGGGGATTGGGCGTCCAGCCCCAGTCGTTGCTGAGGGTGATGCAGGATTCCCACGGGTGGTCCTTCTGGGCCTCGGGGATGCTCCTTTCGGGGGTTTGGTAGTTTTCGTTGGGGCCCTGGATGGTGCGGTCGACGCTGATCATGCCCGGGCTGACCTTGCGGGCGTCGGCGAGGACTTCGGGGAGACCGACCTGGTCACCGGCAATCCAGCCGCCGTCGAGCCAGAGAATGTCGATCTTGCCGTAGCGGCCGCCGGTGATTTCGCGGAGCTGCTTCTGGGTGAAGTCGACGTATTTTTCCCACCAGTCGGGATGCTGCTGGACTTTGTAGTTGATATGGCGGTGGGGAGTCGCGTAGTAGGGATTCCAGAACCATTCGCAGTGCCAGTCGGGCTTGGAGAAGTAGGCGCCGATCATGAAATCCTTGCCGCGGAACGCGTCGAATACGTATTTGAGCACGTCCCTGCGGGGATTGTCGGCAAACGGCCCCTTGGCGATAGTGAAATCGGTATAGTCCGAATCGTACATGCAGAAGCCGTCGTGGTGCTTGGTCGTGAAGATCATATATTTCATGCCCGCACGGGCGAATACGTCCGCCCACTGCTCCGGATTGAAATCCGTGGGGTTGAATTCTTTGGAGAGTCCCCAGTACCATTGCTTGTAGCCCTCGTAGGTCGAGCCTTCGGGACGGGTGATCCAGTCCTCGTTGCAGATGGACCAGGATTCGACTATTCCGGGGACGCTATATAGGCCCCAGTGCATCAGGACGCCGAATTTGAGGTCCTGCCAGGTGTCGAGCTTTTCGAGGACGGCGGGGTCGGTGGGCCATTCGTAACCGTCGGATGTCTTGTGGACGAAACTGTTCTGGGCGATTGCCGGGAGCGCGAAAGCCGCGGAGATAAGGAGAAGGGCGATTCGTTTCATTTATGTCGTATTTTCCGCAAATCTACATAAAAAATGTGAGTAAGACAATCCGGTTTTCTTAAAAATATTTAGCAAAACCGGTCGATTAATCCCGAGTATTTGAAAAAATAAGGTAAAATGTTTTGTATTCCGAATTATTTGCTTAAATTTGTTCTTTAAATAGGATTATATCCTATTATTGGCAAAGCGAAAACAACTAAACCAAACCAAATAACAACCTTTTATTAACTAACTAACACACACATGAAGAACCTGTTTATCAAAGTTGCGATGACAGTTGCTCTGCTTGCAGCAGGCCTTACCGCCTATGCACAGTCCACCGTCACCGGAACCGTGAAAGACGCCGCTGGCGATGGCATCGTCGGCGCAAATGTGTTTGTGCAGGGCACCAACAACGGCACCGTTGCCGATGTTGACGGCTCCTTCACTCTCAACAATGTCAGGACGGGAGCCTCCATCGAGATCTCCTGCATTGGCTATTCTTCACAGGTGGTTGTCTACAACGGCCAGCCCATCCATGTGGTCCTCGAGGAGGATTCCACGATGCTGGAAGGCACGGTAGTCACCGCTCTCGGTATCAAGCGTTCGACCAAAGCTCTCGGCTATGCCATGACAGAGCTCAAGAGCGACGAACTGAACGCCAACCTCATCAACCCCGTCTCTGCCCTCCAGGGCAAGGTCGCCGGTGTTGAAATCAACCAGTCTGACGGTGGTATGTTCGGCCACAACAAGATCCTCATCCGTGGTGCTTCCACCCTCGGCAAGAACAACCAGCCTATCTTCGTCGTCGACGGTATCATCCTCGACAATGATATCCAGTCCGTCTCCGCAGACTGGGATGCCAACAACCTCGACTACGGTAATGAGCTCAAGAGCCTCAACCCCGATGACTTCGAGACTGTTTCCGTCCTCAAGGGCGCAGCTGCTACGGCTCTCTACGGTTCCCGCGGTCTGAACGGCGCCATCATCATCACGACCAAGAACGGTAAGGGCTCCAAGGGACTCGGTGTTTCCGTTACCCAGACCGTCGGTATGGACAGGGTTACCGCCCAGCCCGATTTCCAGAATGTGTTCATGGAAGGTTACTTCTCCGGTTACAGCAATTACTTCAACGCCGAATCGCGTTGGGACAACCACCACGGTAACGTGTGGATGGATGGCACTGAAACCCTTACCGGAAAAGACAGGGTATACTCCTACCTGAAAATGTACAATGAGATCCTCGGCGAGCAGGCAGGTCTCTCCTTCGGTAACCGCTTCGATGATTACAACAAACTCGAATGGTATGATGGAAACCTCATCGACTCCAAAGCCAAGGCCAACAACTTCAAGGATGCCTATGACACCGGATTCAACACAAATACCAACGTGACCATCTCCGGCGGCAACGACAGGAGCTCCATCTACGTATCCCTCTCTGAGAAATACGCTACCGGTACCCTCCCGAACAACAGTTTCAACCGTTTCAGCACCCTCGTCAAAGCTTCCCATAAGCTCAATGACTACATCGAACTCGAAGCTTCCACAACACTCACCAATTCCACGCCTCGCAATGCCCAGCCTAATATCGGTGAATATTTCGTCGATGGTACCTGGGATCGTACTTACGATGCGAAATATCTCCGTGACAAGTACAAAGGCGACCACGGCGGTCTTGCTCAGTCCGGCTATGGTGACGAATGGGGCAACATCCCCGGACGCAGCGTTTGGTGGAGCATTTGGGAGAACGAAACTCTCCAGAAAGAGACTGTCGTCCGTCCCAATGTGAAACTTACCGTTCAGTTTACCCCCTGGCTCAAGTGGGTCACTGACGGCAGTTTCAACTACTACTACACCCGCAGGGAAGAGAAACGCCCCGACTCAGGGTATGCAAACAGCGGCAACGGCGGCTACTATGGCCTCAGCATGACCACAAAGGAGCAGACCAACCTCAACACCAACCTCATTGCAGACTACAAACTCAATGAAGACTGGCAGATCGGCGGCTTCCTTCGTGGTGAGTACTTCGATAGCTATGTACAGAGCGTTTCTGTCCACACCAATGGCGGTCTCGTCGTTCCTAACCGTTACTTCATCTCCAACTCAAAGAATACTGTTTCCGGCTCCGGTTCCATCTCCGGTACAAAGAGGATGCTCTCCCTGGTAGGACAGGCTACCGCTTCCTACAAGGACCTTCTCTTCCTCGAAGTCACCGGCCGTAACGACTGGACATCGTCCCTCGTTTACGCCGACAAGCACGGTAACTATTCCTACTTCTATCCTTCATTCAGCGCATCCTGGCTTATCCACGAGTCGTTCAAGTTACCCGATTTCATCTCCTTCTGGAAAGTCCGCGCATCCATCGCCCAGGTCGGTAACGATACTGATCCTTACATCATCAATACTGCCTACACGGTCAGCAACCTCGAGCATGACGGCACGGCAGTATCTTACATGAATATTCCTACCACAGTTTACGACTCCAACCTCAAACCCGAGCGTAAGACTTCATGGGAAATCGGTACTGACTTCCGTATGTTCAACGGCCGTATCGGCATCGACGCTACCTTCTACAAGGAGAATACCCGCAACCAGATCATGCAGGTCACTCTCCCGGGTGCTTCCGGTGTCAACGCTGCATACATCAATGCAGGTAACATTGAGAACAAGGGTGTCGAGCTCGCAATCAACACTATTCCCGTCGAGACCAAGGATTTCTCCTGGGACGTCAACTTCACTTTCACCAAGAACTGGTCCAAGATTGTTGAACTTTCCGATCTCGTAGCCAACTACATTAAACTCGAAGGCGATCCCGACTATGGTAACTTCCGTATCGGTTCTGTCGCAAAGGTAGGCGGTACCTATGGTATCCTCATGTCCGATGCGGCACCTCTCAAGGACTACAACTATGACGATGATGGCAACATCACCGGCGGTTCCGGTCTCCCTATTCTTTACAACTGGCAGCAAAACTACGGTACCACCCTTATCCGTCGTAACGGAAAGGTCGAAGAAATCGGCAATTCGGTTCCTGACTTCCTCGGATCCATCAATACCAACATCCGTTACAAGAGGCTCACTCTTCATGCCAGCTTTGATGCCCGTTTTGGCGGCTATGTAGCTTCCTATCCTTCCCACTATGGTACAGCATACGGCTACCTCGGTACAGCCCTCAAGGGTGCTGACGCAGATCACGGCGGTGTTACTTATACTTCCCGTTGGGATGGTCTCACCTATGATGACGGTGTCATTCCCGAAGGTCTCTTCCCTAATGGTACCAAGATCCCTCAGCCGGATGGAAGTACATTCGAGGTCGGAGTCGACGGTGTCGGCAATGTCTCTGAAAACGGTATGACTTTCCAGGAAGTTTACGATCTCGGTAAAGTCGATCCTTGCCACCAGTCTTCCTGGACATACTATACCAACAGCTGGAGCAATGCTGTCGTCAACGACAACTGGTTCAAGAAGCTCAACTATATCTGCTTCCGCGACCTCTCTCTCGCTTATCAGGTTCCTGAACGTTTTGCTCATGCCATCAAGGCCCAGGGTCTCTCCCTCCAGGCAAACATTCACAACCTCGGTTACATCCTCAACACCATGCCCAACCATGAGAATCCAGAATCCGTCCGCGGTACCGCCGCTTCCGAATTCCGTGTACGTAACCTTCAGGGCGTGACCACTTACTACACATTCACCGTAAACGTGAGATTCTAATCCTTTAAAGACATTTATCATGAAAGCAAATAGAATCTTCATCGCATTGTCACTCATCGGTGTCCTCGGTCTTTCCTCCTGCCGTGACGAATTCGCAGAGCTCAACCAGAGCCGTTCAGCCGTCACTACGGCAGAGCCTTCATTCCTCCTGACCAAGGCAATCACCAGTTTTGAGACCAACGACTATACATTCTGGTTCTACAACCAGCCTTATTTCACCAAGTGGACCCAGATGGGCGCTTCCGGCTCTTTCAATGCCGGTGCATACGGTATGGGTGCATGCAACTGGCAGACCAACTACATTACGATGCTCACATACCGTAATACCATTGACGCGTATGTCGAGAATAATAATGCTCCCGAGTCAAAGGCATACGGAGCCATGGTAGGCGTCCTGGCTGCTTATGGAGCCATTTATGCCTCCGATATCAACGGTGACATCCAGTACACAGAAGCCAGCAGATATCGCGATGGCGGTGCACTTGTTCCCAAGTATGATACCGTAGAGGAGCTTTACAATACTCTCATCAGCGAACTTGACGGCTATATCGCTACCTTTAAGGATGACTCCCAGGTAGTCGTCGGCAAGCAGGACCTCATCTTTAACGGCAACCTCGCCAAGTGGGCCAAACTCGCCAATACCCTGAAACTCAAGATCGCTGTCCGTCTCAATCTCAACAATCCCTCCAAGGCTCAGGAGATTGTCAAGGCAGTTGTCAACGACAGCGCAGGTTATATTGACAGCATGGATGATGCATTCATCTTCCACAAGGCAGATGCAGCCACCGGCGGTGACCTTGCTTACCAGACCGGCAACTCCTTCTCCGGTTGGATCACCAGTTCTACCAAGAATGTCATCGACTTCATGAAGAATGCACGTGACCCTCGTATCCGCTTCTTCTACACCAAGAACAGCTGGAACTCTTCAATCATCCAGTGCTTCATTGACGAAGGACGTTACGACGATCTCCCCGGCTTTGTCAAGGAAAACATCAACCTCGATCCCGAGGGCAATTTCGAGTCCTTCAAACTCGGAGAGCCCTGGTGCCGTTACGAAGGTATCCCTGTGGTATTTGAGAACTCACCCGAGCACAATGCTCTAAAGGGCGAATACTTCGAGACCAATACCCGTTACACCGTTAAGATTGGTGATGCCACCAAGTCATACGGCCTCTTCTCCGGTTACAACGAGGAGATGATTCGCGGCCGCTGCGGCTACACCGTTCCGACCATTCCCGGTGGCCCTGTCATTCAGGACAACGAACAGGTTCCTTGGTGGGGTCTGTACCTCGGTGCAGGTGAAACCAACCTCTATCTTGCAGAATTCGCTGCTCTCGGCCTTAGCCTGCCCAAATCCGCGAAGGATTACTATGAGCGTGGCGTAGAACTCTCCGTCAAGGAGTGGGACTATGTTGCAGGCAAGAACAAGATCCCTTACTATGGTACCACCTATGGCTATGATCCTCTCGAGGCGAGCATCGAGCTGCAGGAAGGCGAAATTGCCACCATGCTTGCTACCGATGCAGCAAAGTGGGATGGTTCCATGGAGAAGATCTATCTCCAGGAGCTCATGAACTTCACCATGATGCCTGACGAGATGTTCGTTACTGCACGCCGTTCCGGTTATCCGAAGGTTGGCTCGACACTCCTTCCTTTCGTCAAGTTTAAAGAGATCGAGCTCAAGGCTATCCCTCGCCGTTTCGAAATCGGCGAACCTTCCCCGACCGACATTCAGCATGACGTCCGCATGGAGAGCCTGAAGGCCCAGGGTCTGACGGCCGGCACCAACCAGTCCGGTATCGGTTTCGAGTCCAGTACTGTTCTCAATACCGAACGCCTCTGGCAGGACAAGAACGCCCCTCAGTGGGGATCTCCTACAAAATAGCACAAATTTTGCAGTATAATCAAGATGGCGCTGCCAGGCGGCAGCGCCATCTTTTAATTAAAACACGATGAAACGCATTGTAGCTTTACTTTCAGTTGTTTTTGCCCTGACTTTTTCTGTATCGGCGCAGAAAAGGTTTTATCTTTTCCCCGATTTCGTTGATGGATCACTTTCGTTTATGGGCAATACCAAAACCGAGCATCTCAAGATGAATATTGACGCTCTCGGGCAGAAGATATTCTATTACCAGGGAGAGACTCTCATGGAACTTGTCAATATGAACATGGTCAAGTCCGTTGAGGCTGATGGTCGCTCTTTCATTTTTAAGGATGGAATGCTCTGTGAAATCTGTGAGAATGAGAACGGAGTCATTCTTATTAACTGGAAGTTCAGGAATGTAAATGTCGGTTCACGCGGAGCCATGGGATTTACAACCCAGGCCAAAGTCGAGGTGTTAAGAACTTATGACCTCGACGCAGCATATACCCTGCAGAATTTCGGCCGTTATGCCGAACAGGATACCTATTCCACAGAAGTTTGGAAGAAGAAAGGTGACAATACCTATTTTTTCAGTATCGAAGGTACTGAATACAAAGTCAAGAAGCTGAAAGATTTATATAAGGCTTTCCCTGATGCCGCCAAGCAGCTGAAATCATTTGCCAAGTCAAATCAGCTTACTATGGAGAACGCTGCTGACGCTGTCAGAATTATCGATTACCTGCGAACGCTTCTATAGCAGGGCATCATCCACTTCATACGGCAGCGTGACCTTCAGTCCCGGGGTGCGCGCCATTTCGCGCTCGATGGCAAATCGGGCGCCGCTGTTTCGCGCCCAGCTGCGGCGGGCAATGCCGTTGTTGACGTCCCAGAAGAGCATTTCGCGTATGTGGCGGTCGCTGTCGGCACTGCCGTCGATGACCATGCCGAATCCGCCGTTGATCACTTCGCCCCAGCCTACGCCGCCGCCGTTGTGGATTGATACCCACGTGGCGCCGCGGAAGCCGTCGCCGATGACATTCTGCACTGCCATATCTGCGGTAAACTGCGAGCCGTCGTAAATATTGGACGTCTCCCTGAACGGCGAATCGGTGCCTGACACGTCGTGATGGTCGCGGCCGAGTACGATAGGGGCGGTGATTTCGCCGCGGCGAATGGCGTCGTTGAATGCGAGCGCGATCTTGGTGCGCCCTTCGCAGTCAGCATACAGGATTCGGGCCTGCGAGCCCACCACGAGGTGGTTGCGGCCGGCTTCTTCAATCCAGCGGATGTTGTCGAGCATCTGGCCGCGGATCTCTTCGGGGGCTGTCGCGGAGATTTCGCGGAGCACCTTGACGGCGAGTGCGTCGGACTTCGCCAGATCCTCCGGCTTTTCGCTCATGCACACCCAGCGGAACGGGCCGAATCCGTAGTCGAAGTACATGGGCCCCATGATATCCTGCACGTATGAAGGATAGCGGAATGAGCCGTCCTCCTTAAGCACGTCAGCCCCGGCGCGGGAGCTTTCGAGAAGGAATGCGTTGCCGTAGTCGAAGAAGTACATTCCGCGTCCTGCGAGAATATTGATGGCTGCGACCTGGCGGCGGAGAGATGCACGTACCGCTTCGCGGAAGCGCTCAGGCTCCTCGGCCATCATTCGTTTTGACTCTTCAAGGCTGTAGCCGACGGGGTAGTAGCCGCCTGCCCAGGGGTTGTGGAGTGAGGTCTGGTCGCTGCCGAGGTCGACATGGACGCCTTTCGCGGCGAGGTGCTCCCAGAGGTCGACGACGTTGCCGACGTATGCAAGGGAGACGGTTTCCTTGGTTTCTACGGCCTTACGGATGCGCTCCGTGAGCTCTCCGAGGTCTTCGTGGAGCTCGTCCACCCAGCCCTGTTCGTAGCGCTTGCGGGCGGCAAGAGGGTTGATTTCTGCGGTGACGCTCACGACTCCGGCGATATTTCCGGCCTTCGGCTGTGCTCCCGACATTCCTCCGAGGCCCGCGGTCACAAACAGCATCCCCCCGCGGTCGTCACCATTCAACCCTTTGGCCTTCAACACCTTCCTGGCGGCATTCATCACGGTGATGGTGGTGCCGTGGACGATGCCCTGGGGGCCGATGTACATGTAGGAGCCGGCCGTCATTTGCCCGTACTGCGACACGCCGAGGGCATTGAATCGCTCCCAGTCATCGGGCTTTGAGTAATTAGGAATGACCATTCCGTTGGTAACAATCACCCTCGGGGCGTCTTTGTGCGAAGGGAACAGCCCGAGCGGGTGGCCACTGTACATCACGAGCGTCTGCTCGTCCGTCATCGTGGCCAGATACTGCATCACGAGGCGGTACTGCGCCCAGTTCTGGAAAATTGCGCCGTTGCCGCCGTAAATGATCAGCTCGTGCGGATGCTGTGCCACCCTCGGATCCAGATTGTTCTGAATCATCGCCATGATCGCCGCCGCCTGACGGCATTTGGCCGGATACTCATCAATCGGCCTCGCATACATCTCGTACGACGGCCTGTACCTATACATATATATACGCCCGTACTTCTCGAGCTCTTCGGCGAATTCCTTCACCAGCACCGCATGCAACTCCTTCGGAAAATACCTCAGCGCATTCCTCAGCGCCAGCTTCTTCTCCTTCCCCGTCAAAATATCCTTCCTCTTCGGCGCATGGTTAATATTTGGATCATACACCTTCACCTCCGGCAGCTCACGTGGAATACCAGCAAGTATTTCCTGTTGAAATTCTGTCATTGTATATTATTATTTACAGCGTTTAAGACTTGAGTTTCGAGAGTGAAGGCTTCCGCTTCGATGGCTTTTGCGCGGGCGAGCAGCGGCTCTGCTGGCTTTTTGTCTTTAAGCCCTGCTGAGTTGATGCGGACGTTGAGGTGGGCGCCGCGGATGGCGGCGGTGGCGGCGAGGGCTGCTACGCCGGCGTCGGATGCGCTGGCAGGGTTGCCTTTTTGGGCCATTTCAAGTGCCAGAGGAAGGGCCTTGAGGCTGGCTTCCATGGTTTTGAGCGGAACAGAAGCGGCGTAGAGGGTGGCTTCTTCCATGGCTGCGTCCCTTGCGGCTTTTTCCTCCGGGGTGCCTTTCGGCATGGCGAATACGTCCATGATCCTGTTGAATGCCGCTGTGTCCTCGTCGACGAGGGCGAGGAGCTCACTGAGGAGGGCCTGGCCCTTCTCGGCGACGTCTGAGAACTCTTTCCAGCGGTCGTCCCAGCCGCGTTTGTGGGCGGAGAGGTTGGCGACCATCGTCGCGAGGGCGGCGCCGAGGGCTCCCATGTAGGCAGAAACACTGCCGCCGCCGGGGGCAGCTGATTCGGCTGCCGTTTCACGGGCGAATTCGGCCGCGGAGAGGCGTATGAGCCGCTCTTTGACCGCTTTCTCGGCTTCGTCCTCCATAAGGAATTCGATGACTTTTTCCTTCGGGTTGAAGGGCTTGAGGTCGTCGAGCGACATCGATTTGACAGCTATCGCGAGAATTTCATCCTCGCGGATGCCGAGGGAACGCTGCTGTTTTTCAAGGTAGTATTTGCCTGCGTCGATTAGCACGCGCTTCGGTACCAGGCCGACGATTTCGGCGCCGGTGACCCTGAGGCCGCGGGCTGCGGCTGCGCGGGAGACTTCGTCAAAAGCGACATGCAGGGGAGTGGCATCGATGTCTGTGATGTTCATGGAGACCTGGGCGATGCCGTATTCGTCTATGTACCAGCCGATGGCCTTGCAGCCCTTGAGGGTGCCGGGAATCCATATCTGGTTGCCGTCGGCATCCTTGAGGAGCTTGCCGGTGAGGGAACCGCCCTCGCGGGCCTTGCGACCCTTTTCGCGGACGTCGAATGCGACGGCCATGGCCCTCCGGGTGGAGGTGGTATTGAGGTTGAAATTGACGGCGACGAGAAAACCACGTGCGCCTACATTGGTCGCTCCGGCCTTTGCGGCGACTGCGTCGAATTCTCCTCCGAAGTCGGGCTTCCTTGCCGGGTCGGCCATCTTGTCCTTGAGAGCTTCGTATTCGCCCTGGCGGCAGACTGCCAGATTGCGCCTCTCAGGCTTGAATGCGGCTGCTTCGTAGCAATAGCAGGGGATGCCGAGCTCTTCGTAGAGCCGTTTGGCAAGGCCGCGGGCCAGCTCTGCGCACTCCTCCAGCGTGATCCCCGATACGGGAATGAGGGGGAGCACGTCGGTCGCTCCGCTGCGTGGATGCGCACCGTGGTGCTTTGTCATGTCAATGAGCTCCTGGGCCTTTGCGGCGCCCCTGAAGGCGCCTTCAAGCACCGGCTCTTTCTCGCCGACGAATGTCACGACCGTGCGGTTGGTCGCTTCGCCGGGGTCTACGTCAAGCACTTTGACGCCCTCGACAGAGGCTATGGCCGCGACTATGGCGTCTATTACACTTTTGTCCCTTCCTTCGCTGAAATTGGGTACGCATTCGATGATCTGTTTCATACTGATATGGTCATTAGCAAGTGTAAATTTACATAATAATAACGATAAGCCCAAAAACTTGGATATATTTTTGGGAATGAGTATTTTTGTGGAAACAAAAGTGAGACGTCTATGAAGCTTTTACGTGTTTTGGCTGTCTCTGCAGCTATGCTGGCCGGGGTGGTATCGGCCTTTGCCAACGGAGATCCTGTGATGAGGTTCTCTTCGATTACTTCTTCCGGCAATCCCGTCCCCCGCAATATCATGGAGGTGGAGGTTGTCAGCGAAAAGCTTGTGATCACCCCCGGCATTCCGTATTCGACGGTCACGGTGGATTACACGCTGCAGAACAATTCTTCCAAAGATTTCAAGAAAATAGACTACGGTTTCCCGATCGACTATTACGGGAGCAAGGATAAGAAGGGATTCGACGGATACGAGTATTCGGAGTCGTCCTTCGAAATCGGCTGGTGGGACCAGAACCTCAAGGACGTCGGATTCTTCCTTGACGGGCAGGAACTCAAGTGGCACAACGCCAATGAAGTCGTCACGCCCGAGCACAAGGAGCCGGCATGGCCCGAATCAGGTGATGATGAGGATCTTATCACCGTCCCGCAGGTGTCGCGCCTTTGGACTTATACCGAATTCAGCATTCCGGCTCACGGCACGGTTAATCTCAAAGTAACCTATAGTTTTTATTGTGAGCAGGAGGCAGACCTGTTCTCTGTCAAATCATCTCCTTATACCCGCTACATTCCCTACAGGGGATGCATCACTTATGATTTGTCTCCCGCAAGCCACTGGGGCAGCGGAAAGACAGCGTCGCTGGAGATTACTGTGGATACTTCCAGACTTCCCGACTACATGGTATGGCGGACGGAGAGACGTTATGGCGGCGTGACGGATGTCACGTGCAGTCCGGAGATCAACTGGGAAGGATTCGTCCGTGACGGAGAGAACTGGGTCTACAAAAGCGAAAACTTCGCGTTCAAGGACTCCGAGCCGCTCACTCTCGACTTCTCCGACGTCCTGGACGACAACTGGGCTCTCGAAGGCTGGAGGTCGTTTGACGAATTCGAGATTCCTTCCGTTCTCTATTCTATCACCGAAGGACGCAATGAAGTAACCATTAATTTCAAAATGCCCCAGGCTGTGACAGACTTTTCGTTCCTTGACTTTGAGAAAGGGCGTGACCGCAAGTCAACTTATCTTTCGGACCGTCCTTTTGAATATGACGTCGAGGTTGAGGTCACCCGCGCCGACGGTTATGTCGAAGAGGTCAATTACAGCCAGTATCAGCTGTTCCGCGGTTACCGCGAAGACCGGTATGAAAGGGCTTATTACAATGTAACTGATTATCCAACAGTTATTAACGGCCGCTGGGTCGAATACGAGGAGGATAGTTACGTTCGCGATCCTTCCAAGGACGACCGGGTCAAACGCATCAAAATCAAACTTGTCCCGAGGGAAGGGAAGCGCGATGTTCATTTTATAAAGGACATAAAAGTATATAACGTCCTATGACACTCGTCCGCCGGGCACTTTTCTTCGTTTCGCTTGTCATTCTGACCCTCGCCGGCATAACGTCCTGCGAGTCGGATGATATCACGGTCATCGAGGTCGTGGATATCATTGATGACAACCCCGGTAAAGAGGAGGAAAAACCCGGTGAGCAGCCTGTAATTCCGGACGATCCGGAGAACGGATACCGCGTCTATATTCTCAACCGCTCCGGTTGGGACCCGATTTATCTGTACCTGTACGGCGACGTAAATGACCTTGCAGGCACCTGGCCCGGCGTTTCCGTGGCCGGACATCTCACTCTTGGGGACTATCAGTACGACTGGTTCGACCTTCCGGAGAATGTAAACGGCAAGTACGAATACATCGAATTCAACAACGTAGACTCCAAACACACGCGAGAGAACCGTCCGCACGTGCTTTTCGGGTCGAAGAGGTCCCTGTGGTATCTCGTGGACAATGAAAAGTCGACGGAGATTTCGGATCCCCTTAATCCCGGTGCCGCGCCCGAGCCTCCCGATGAAGGGGGCGGTGAAGAAGGAGGAGGCGGAGATGACGACGACGGCAAGGATGATCCCGACGACGTTGACTGGGAGGCCGCCATGGCGTATGTATTCGACGGCAACGTCATTCCGGAAATACATATCAGTATCACCCGTGCCGAATGGGACAAACTCATTGCGTACTACGATGCCAATCACGATACGCAGGAGTACGTAAAGTGCGATGTCTCCTATTCCAAGGGGAATGAAAAAACCGTAATAGACGGCGCCGGACTGCGTCTGAAGGGCAATACCTCGCGTCGCCGCCCGGAGGAGAACGGACGCAAGAAGCACGTCCATTTTGGCCTCGATTTCCATCATTATACCAAGGATGCTGACCATACGCTCAAGGGGCTCCGGAAGATGGATCTCAAGTGGTTCAAGGACGATCCGCTGTATGTCAGGGAGGTGTTCTGCTACGATCTGTTCCGCCGCCAGGGCGTATGGACGGGCATCAGGGACGTGTACGCGAGGCTTTGGGTAAAGGTCGGAGATGAATCGGAGGTCTACTACGGAGTCTACGGCATGATGGAGCACATCGACAAGAATTACGTGAGGAGCCGTAAAGCCAACTTCGGCAAGAAGGGCGGCAACCTGTGGAAATGCCGCTACGGAGCCGATCTGAAGAATACCAATGCGGACTTCGGCGTGGATGACAATGTGCACGACCACACCTATGTGCTGAAGACCAACAAGGACACCGGATTCGACACCGCAAAAGCCCAGCTTCAGGATTTCATCCGCAAGCTCAACACCAAGAGCGGCAGCGAATTCGACACCTGGATCGCTTCGGTGACTGATGTTGACCTCTTGCTCAAGACAACCGCCGTCAACGTCGCAGTCGGCATGTGGGACGACTACTGGAACAGCGCCAACAACTACTATCTCTACTTCGACACCGAGGACGCCTCGTCGTACAAGGTCTGGTTCATCCCCTATGACTACGACAACACCCTCGGTACCAGTCTCTACTACGATTCCGGCCGTCAGGATCCCCTGAAATGGGGCTCCAACCCTCTGATTACCAAGATACTCCAGAATTCCGCCTGGCGGGATAAATACCTCGGCTACCTCCGGGCTCTGTGTGCCGCAGATGGCGATTTCTACTACTCCACAGCCATCTCGCGCATAAGCGCCTGGCACCAGTCGATATATCCGTATGTCTCCAACGACACCGGTGAAGACATGACCATCGAAGACCGTCCTGCCTCCTGGGGCAATCATGGCGAATACCGAGTCCTCGACACCGGATCCAACAATTTCTTCAAGGTTAAGGCCTCCTCCGTTAAGTAGAGAGCTCCTGAATACAATTGCTCCCGGCGGTCCTTCTTTGGACTGCCGGGAGCAATTCAGTGTAGTCAGTGCCTAGAAGATCTCGTCTTTAGGAGCGGGGTCGAAACCGTCGTCGGTGCGGGGAGCGGGCTTGTTGCCGCCGACGCGGGAACCGAAGTGGCGGCTCTCGCCGTCGCGGCGCTCGGAACGCTCGCCTTCACGACGCTCGCCACGATCCCTGCGCTCACCGCGGTCTCTGCGGTCTCCGTCGCGTCGTTCGCCACGGTCCCTGCGGTCGCCATCACGGCGCTCACCGCGGTCCCTGCGGTCTCCGTCACGGCGTCCGCCGCGGTCACCGCGCTTGGGCTCGACATAGCCTTCGGGCTTTTCGGTGAGGGCGCGCATGGAGAGGCGCATCTTGCCGCTCTTGGAGTCGATCTCGAGGAGCTTGACATCAATCTCGTCACCGACCTTGAGGACGTCGGAGACATTCTCGGTCTTCTCCCACGCGATTTCGCTCACGTGGAGGAGTCCTTCCTTGCCGGGGAGGATCTCGACGAAGGCGCCGAAGTCCTGGATGCTGGTCACGCGGCCGTGATAGACGGTGCCGGCCTCAGGCACTGCGCAGATGCCCTTGATACGCTCGAGAGCGGCATCCATGGCAGCCTTGTCCGTGCCGAAGATGTCGATGACACCCTTGGTGGTGCCGTCGCCGAGACCTGCGTCCACTTCCTCGATGGTGATGGTAGTGCCGGTCTCTTTCTGGAGGCCCTGGATGGTCTCTCCGCCCTTGCCGATGATGGCGCCGATGAACTCGGAAGCCACCTCGATCTGGACGATGCGGGGAACGTGGGGCTTGTAGTCCTCACGGGGCTCGGCGATGGTCTTGAGCATTTCGCCCATGATGTGGAGACGTCCCTGGCGGGCCTGTTCGAGGGCCTTTTCGAGGACCTCGTAGCTGAGGCCGTCGACCTTGATGTCCATCTGGGTGGCGGTGATACCGTCGCGGGTACCTGTCACCTTGAAGTCCATGTCGCCGAGGTGATCCTCGTCACCGAGAATGTCGGTAAGGATGGCGTAACGGTCATTGGGGCGCTCTGCGTCGGTGATAAGACCCATTGCAACACCTGCGACGGGCTTTTTGATCTTGACGCCGGCGTCCATGAGGGCGAGGCAGCCGCCGCAGACGGAAGCCATAGAGGACGAACCGTTGGATTCGAGGATATCGGAAACTACGCGTACTGCGTAAGGGAATTCGGGAGCCGTGGGGATGACTGGCTTGAGGGCCCTCATCGCAAGGTTGCCGTGGCCGATTTCGCGGCGGCCGACACTCCTCTGGGGCTTTGCTTCACCGGTAGCGAAGGGAGGGAAGTTGTAGTGGAGGACAAACTGCTGGTCTTCCTGGATGAGAACTTCGTCCATCTCCTTCATGTCTAGCTTGGTGCCGAGGGTCACGGTCGCGAGGGACTGTGTCTCACCGCGGGTGAAAATGGCGCTGCCGTGTGCGCAGGGGAGATAATCCACCTCGCACCAGATAGGACGGACCTCTGCTGTGGAGCGGCCGTCAAGGCGCTTGCCTTCGTCGAGGATGAGGTTGCGCATGGCTTCCTTCTCAACGTCGTGATAGTAGCGGGCGACCATAGCTGCCTTTTCTTCCTGCTCCTCCTCGGGGAGGGTGGCGAGGAATTCGGCCTGGATGGCTTCGAAGCCTTCTTCCCTCTCATGCTTGGGCTTTGCGGCGGAAGCGAGGGCATAGCACTTGTCGTAGCAGAATTCGTGGACAGCGGCCTTGAGGGCTTCGTCCTCTTCGTCGTGGGGATAATCCCTCTTGTTGACGTCAGTGCCGAGCTCGTGCATGAGTTCTTTCTGTACGCGGCAGTGCTTCTTGATTTCCTCGTGGGCGAATTTGATAGCCTCGAGCATGTCGTGCTCGGAGACCTCGTTCATTTCGCCTTCCACCATCATGATGTTCTCTTCGGTGGCTGCGACCATGAGGTCGAGATCAGCCCTCTTGCCGTCTTCGAAGCCGGGGTTGATGACGAACTGGCCGTCAATGCGGGCGACGCGTACCTCGGATACGGGACCTCCGAAAGGAAGGTCGCTCGTTGCGAGAGCTGCGGATGCTGCAAGTCCTGCGAGAGCGTCCGGCTGGACATCCTTCTCGGCAGAAATAAGAGTTACATTGACGAATACCTCGAGGTGGAAGTCATCCGGCCACAGGGGACGGATAGGACGGTCCACGAGGCGGGCGATAAGGACCTCGTAGTCGGAGGGACGGCTTTCCCTCTTGAGGAATCCACCGGGGAAACGTCCGGCGGCGTAATATTTTTCGCGGTAGTCCACGGTGAGGGGCATGAAGTCAGTCCCTTCCTTGACTTCCTTGGCGCATGTGACGGTGGCGAGGAGCATCGTGCCACCCATTTTGACGACGGCGCTGCCTGCAGCCTGCTTGGCGAGTTTGCCGGTCTCAATCTCGATTACCCGACCGTCGGGCAATACGATTGTCTTTTTGATGATGTTCATTACTTCTTTTTATCTAAAAAAGGGGGCAGGATGTCCTTGCACCCTAACCCCCGTACTTTTCCTATCGTTTTGCCTATCGGCGGAGACCAAGCTCCTTGACGATGGCCCTGTATCTCTCGATGTCGATCTCCTGAAGGTAGTTCAGAAGCTGACGGCGCTTACTGACGAGACGGAGAAGGGAGCGGCGTGTGGAAACGTCCTTCTTGTTCTTCTTGACGTGCTCGGTAAGGTGAGCGATACGGTAGGAAAATAAAGCGATCTGACTCTCAGGAGAGCCGGTGTCTTTATTAGACTTCCCGTACTTCGCGAAAATCTCTTGCTTTTTCTCAGGCTGAAGGTATTCTGCCATAATGATGCAATGAGTTGAATAAGGTTAATAAAAATACAATTGCGCTAAAAAGCGTGCAAAGTTAGGAATAAAAAGTGACAAAACAAAATTTCGTGGAAAAGCAATTCAATACTGGAAATAATGTTTAACTTTGTAAGAATCATAATGGATTTCAGATGAAAAGATTTATCACTCTTCTCACCCTGGCGATATCCCTCGTGATACTTGCCGCGTCATGCGACCGTTCGTACGCACTTCGCGCCATTCCCGACGATACCGTCCTCGCCATAAAGATCCATCCCGGCACCCTTATCGACCAGAGCGGTATCCAGGGCAACCGTGATATCGAAAAGATGCTCCGTGACATCGCTGACAAGGACAGATACAGCCTTCTCAAGAAGATTATCGAGAGTCCTGAGTCCGCGACCGGCATTGATGTCGACCAGGAGATAGTGATTGCATCTACACTTGAAGATACCTATCTGATTGTTCCCCTTTCAAGCCCCAAACGCTTCGTCAGCTTCCTCAAGGAAACGGAGGTGGATGTCAATTCGGTCTCCGGAAGGCAAAAGGGATACACCCACACCGTCGGTTATGACGAAGATTATCCCGAAGGCATCATCGGAGAGCACGTGGCCATATTCACCACCGGTTACGGGAAGAAGGCCTCCGAGCTCGCAGAACTTATACTGGAGGGCTGCAGCATCGACGAGAGCTCATTCCTCGACTTCTGCTCGGCCGACGAGGCTGTGGCCATCTGGTTCAGCATACCCGCTCTCTCCGACAAAGCCGGATCCTACATCCGGGATGATGAGGTTATGGCCCTCATGATGCTCGGCGACAGCTATTTCCTCGCCACAGTGGATCCCGGAAGGGGCGGCGCAGACATGTACGTCAAAGCGTACATGGACAAGGACCTCAGCAACAACACCGGCAGCATAACCAAGCTTGTATCCCTCGGCTCCACCAGGTATTTCAAGTACATGCCATCTGAGCCAATGCTCGTCATTAACGCTGGTACCGGCAACTTCAAGGATATCTACGAATCCATTCCCGCCTATTCCAAAAAGACCATGGGTCTCGATGAAATGATTGAAAGAGCCGGCCTCGTCAAAGATGATCTCAAAGGCATCGGCGGTCCTTTCACCTTGGCCGGATCGGCTGTGCAGATGGATTATGATGTCCTTCCTTCGTTCTCATTCGCCATTACATGCAAGGAGGAAGTGGTGAAGAAGATAGCAAAGACTGCGGGGCTTTCCGAAAGAAACGGTGCCTGGCATATTCCGGCAGGCGAAGTTGATCTCTATATGTTCGCTGCGGACGGCGCTCTCGTTCTGATGACCGCCGACCTCTACAAGCGCAGCATGGGAGAGACGATGGCGTCCAATCTCGGCGACGACCAGGTCCGTCACAAGGTCTCCAGGGCCTCCCTCGTCTTCAATTTCAAGTCAAAATTCTTCAAGCCGATCCTCAGGGAAGCGATGGATGACGACCATCTTCCTGCGGATCTCCAGAAGGAGCTTCTCAAGGATTTCGCTCTTCTGGACTACGCCAAGATAGATTACAATATCATCGGGGGCGAATTGCACCTCTCACTCAGGACCACCGAGAACAAGTATCTCCTCGAATCCATAGTGGATGTGGTCACGTCCCTCTACAAAGTTGCAAGATAGCGATGCAGAAGATTGTTCTTGATTCCCTGATTCCTTCGTTCCTCGAAGGCGTGGACCCCGGACTATTCGATTCTGAAGTGTGGGGCACGCGTCTTGAGCTCGAGAGGGGCAGGTCGTATCTCGTCAAGGCCGCTTCCGGCCGCGGCAAGACCACACTCTGCAACATTCTGACAGGCCTGCGTACTGACTACACTGGGACTGTCAGTTTCGACGGGGAGGACATCCGGGGATTCTCCGAAAGGAAATGGGCAGAACTCAGGCGGGGGACATTCTCCTCCATGTTTCAGGGCCTCATCCTCTTCGACGAGCTCAATCCCATCGAGAACATCCGCATCAAGCCCATGTCCCGCGACTGGTCCGACGCCGAGCTCAGGGAGATGCTCGAGCGCCTCGGCATAGGCGAAAAAGCCGGAGTCAAATGCCGCCGCCTCTCGTTTGGACAAAAGCAGAGGGTGGCGTTCATCCGCATGCTCTGCCAGAGCGCCGATTTCCTCATCCTGGATGAGCCGGTCAGCCACCTGGATACCGCCAACGCCCAAATCATGTCCGCAATGCTCTCCGAGCGAATAGCGAGGGACGGCGCAGGCGTCATAGTAACATCCATCGGGCGCGACCTTCCGTTCCCTTACGACAAGGAGGTGCAGCTATGAACCGTCTTCTCGCAAAACTCCTCCTCGCAAAGCTCAGCGCTTTCCAATTCGCCGGCTTCGTAGCGGCGAATATCATCGGCGCGACCATCATCCTCCTCGGCGTCCGCGCGTATGCCGACTTCTCCACCACGATGGAAGACCCCCAGGGCGCCATCGCCAACAACTACATAGTCATCGCCCCGCCTGTCTCGACCGTCACTACGGCCATGCAGGCAACCGGATTCAATGACGGCCCCAAATCATTCACCGAGGAGGAAATAGAAGAAATATCCTCTCTCGAGGGAGTTGAGGACGCCGCCATCTTCCGCAGCGCCAACTTCAAGGTCAATGCCTCATTCGCCCTCGGCGGCAGCAGATGGGAGACGGTCATGTTCGTCGAATCAGTCCCCGACCGCTTCCTCGATCTCGACCTGGATTCCTGGACCGCGTCGCTCGACAGCGAGACGACCGTGCCGGTAGTGCTCCCGAAGGCGTATCTCAATGTGCTCAACTATGCAGTGTCGGCTTCGCGCGGCGACATTCCCCAGATAGGGGAGGGGCTGGTCAAGACGGTGCCCATCACCCTGCGTTTCCGCGGCCAGGGAATGGAGGGGTTCTACAGCGCCCGCGTTGTCGGATTCACCGACAGGATCAATACTATTCTCGTCCCGGAGGACTTCCTTATTGCTGCTGTCAAGAAGTACGGCGATCCCAAGGCTCCCGCTCCTGTATCGAGGATGATTCTCAAGCCGAGCGGCAAGGATGACAACGGCCTTCTGGAGTATCTTGCCGAGGGCGGATATGTATTCGACGGCAGCGGACAGGATTCGTTCAAGGTGGTTACCCTCGCCAAGGGTATCGCCCTGTTCGCGATAGTACAGGGCCTGCTGATTTCGCTCCTGGCCTTCTTCCTCCTCGTCGTCAGCATTCACCTTCTAATAGAAAAGAACAGGGAGAAAAACGCCTCCCTCATCATGCTCGGATACACCCGCAGGGAGGTCTCCAAGCCCTATATCATGGCCTCGATGGTCCTCGATGCGGTGTCTCTCATCGTGGCGACCATCCTCGCCAATTTCCTCTACCGCTTCTTCGAGAGGATACTCGTCAACTACAATCCCGAATTCGCCGGCACCGGCACCGGGATAGTATTCGCCGTCGCGGCGGGTATGTTCGTATTCTTCTCAGCGGTGCATTATCTGCTTGTCAGAAGTCAAGTTAAATCTTAAATCAATAGTATTATGGCACTACTCAAAGAATTCAAGGAATTCGCCCTCAAGGGCAATGTAATGGACATGGCCATCGGTGTCGTCATCGGCGGCGCATTCGGCAAAATCATTACCTCTCTCGTCAATGACGTCATCATGCCGCTCATCGGCGCCCTCCTCGGCAACGTCAATTTCACCGAGCTCAAATGGACCGTCCGCGAGGCTGTCATGAACGGTGAAGAAGTCGTCAAGGAAGCCGTCACCGTCAGCTACGGCAACTTCATTCAGGTGACCGTCGACTTCATCATCGTCGCACTCTGCATCTTCCTGGTAGTCAAGGCAATCAACAAGGCATCCGCCCTCGCCAAGAAGAAAGAGGAAGAGAAACCGGCCGAGCCCGAAGCACCCGCTCCGAAACCGGACGACGTCATTCTCCTCGAAGAGATCCGCGACCTCCTCAAAGCAAAGAAGTAGAAGATGAGAAGATTCTTCATTCCGCTTCTTGCGGTACTCGCACTGACCCTTGCCTGTAAGGGTGGCGGGCAGTCCGATATTCCTTCCGCGGCGCTGCTCCTTCCCTCGGACACGTGGCTTGCTGTCAAGATCCAGCCCGGTGACATCATCGAACACACCGGCCTCAAGGACAACGAAAAGTTCTTCAAGCTCCTGAAGGATGAGTTGGACGAAGAGACAGCCGCGCTTGTAAGCGATCTCATCAAGGATCCGGAATCCACCGGTATCGATGTGGCTTCGCCGTCATTCCTTTCACTTTCGGGTGAGAGTAAGATGCACATTTTCATTCCGCTTGCCGACGCAGACAAATTCGCTTCGTTCCTCAAGACGCTCGAGGCCCCGGTCAAAGAGGCCAAGGGCAAGGACTGGCTCTACATCCTCGGCGACAATGAAAAACGCACCGACGGCGTCATCCTGGAGAATCTGGCGATCCTCTCGGTGGAGGAAACCTCGGCTTCCAAGCTCGCCGACATGGCTTCCGGTGACGGAAATGGCATCGAGGCCGATTCTTTTGAGTCTTTCTGCGCGCTTGACAGGGGACTTTCCTTCTGGATGGACGTTGAAAAAGTCAGGGAATATGGTGACCTCGACAGGGAAGACAGGGAAATCTTCGAGATGCTCGGCCAGTCGTATCTGATCGGCACCCTCAATTCCGGCAAGGGCAGTTTCGATCTGGATGTCAGCATCGACCTCGATCCCGATCTCATGGACGATGTGGATCCCGTGCTCGAATCAGTATTTGAAGAGGGCGGCAACGACTACTTCAAGTATATGCCAGCCGATCCGCTGTTCGTTGTGAATATCGGCATTGAGAATCTCAAGGACATGATCGAGAATATCCTGCCGCTTTACGACCCGGACGGACTCGAGTCTCTTGACAAGGAACTCGCCGAAGACGGAAAGACCCGTGAGGATCTCGCTGCGCTTCTCGGCGGCCCGGTTACTTTCGCCGGCTCCGTTACCCTCAAGGACAACACCCGCTATGACTGGATTTCCGAGGAATATAAAGTCGAGAGCGAACCGGTATTCTCCGTCGCAGGTGCATTCGGCTGCCAGACCCCTCTTGCAGATCTGATCAGTGAGGAAGTCCCCGCCACGCTTGACGGCGCTTACTTCATCGACCTCGATGAGGGCGACGGCATGTATGTAACACAGACTGACGACGTCGCGGTACTCATGACTCCCGACTTTTACGGTCTGGCAGGAACCGACAGGCTCCTCCCGTCAAACCTCGCCGGGGATCCGTTCCGCAACAAGGTTATCCCGAACGGCATTACGTTCAACCTTAAGTCCGCCTCGTTCAAGGCTCTCCTCCAGAAAGCCATGGAAGAGGAAGATATCCCCGCATTCATCAGCAAGGAGATCGTAAAGACTCTCGGATTCCTCGATTACGCGACTCTAGCCATCGACCCCGAGGAGTACACTGTAACCCTCTCGGTCAAGAGCGACAAGGATGACGAATACTTCCTCAAGACCGCCATCGACGCGTCCTTCTCCCTGGTTGAGATAGCAAGCAAATTTATGTAGAGATTCTTAGAACTGAAGAATCATACAGGCCCAGCCGCCACGCTTAAGGATCCTTTCCCCGGCGTGGCGGTTTTTCAATGCCGCCTCGAGCACGGGAATGTCATCTTCGAAGAATCCGCTCAGCACGATGGTCCCGCCGCGCCTTAAAGAGCGTATGTAGGTCGGGAGGTCCTGCAGGAGGATATTGCGGTTGATATTGGCGAGAATCACGTCGAAGCGTCCTGCCTGAAGCAGGGAGGCATCGCCGCAGCATACTTCGATACGCGGGGAGACACGGTTCCACCTCGCATTGCCCCAGGCGGACCTTGCTGCCACGAGGTCGATGTCGATGGCCTGGACCTTTCTGGCCCTCATTTTGGCCGCCAGGATAGCGAGAACGGCCGTCCCGCATCCCATGTCGAGCACCACGCCTTCGCGAATCCTGTCTTCGAGCGACAGCATAGCCGACATCATCATGTAAGTGGTGTCGTGATAGCCGGTGCCGAATGCCATCTTGGGATCAATCAGGATATTGAAGCGGGTTTTCGGGACGTCTTTGTTGAATGCCGCCTTGACGGTCACGGTACCGTCTACGACTATCGGCTCGAAAGAGGATTCCCACTCCTTGTTCCAATTCTCGCCCATGACGAGACCTGCCTTCCACTCGGCTATGCCATCAATGCCGCTCAGGACGACCTTGAGATCACCGGGCCGATAGAGGTCTTTCTGGATATAGCATTTGAGGAATGGCTCCTCGGTCTCGAAGGCCTCGTAGGGGAGCTCCGCAACTTCCGCGGTCACGATTTCGGCCATTTCTTCGCTGAAAGGGTCGAGGCGGATGGATACTTCTATGTATTCCTGACTGTTCATTTTAGGAGCTTTTTGAGGGCCCTGCGCTCACGGCACTCGCGGATTTTACGCTTGAGCCAGCATTCCTTCTTTGTCTTTTCCGTCGCTATGTCAAGGTCTTCGCCGGTCAGGTCGATTAGTTCCTCCTCGCCGAGACTCTCATCCGCAGCATCGTTCGAAAGAACTTCGGCGTTGCGGTTTTCTTCGGCCGTCATGTTCTCGAGGCGGGCAATCTCTTCAGGGCTGAGCGCCTCTTCGTCGGAATTGTCCAGGCGGGCGAGATACCTCGCGGCATCATAGTGGCTGTCGCCGGTCTCGAAGACGTTGTGGATGGCCTCCCTCAATTCGCCGATGGCGGTATTGATCTCCTCGGTGTATACGGGGACCTTGGTGCTACGGTACTTCGGCTTGGTGAGCTTGAACTTCCAGTTGTCGAAGTCCGGGCCATAGAAGTTGACGCCGAACTTCACCAGGAGCGGTGACTTGAGCACCGACAGATGGTATTTGAACGATTCGTCAAAGTTCTGTATGCCGCTGAGTGCGAGGGTATAACGGTCTATCTTGAGGACGAACGGATACAGCTGCAGCGAATTGTCTTTGACGAGTCCGGAGACGGACATCTTCTTGACCTGTCCCTTCTTCTTGTCGCGGAAGAACAGCGTCTTCGCAATCTCCTTGAAATCCTCGCTCTCGTTGATCTCCAGGTTCTTTCCGGTGATGGACATGACGCCGTTGAGGCTCGGCATCTTGAAACTCATGGTGGTGTCCATATCGGAGACGGCAGCGAGCTCGCAGTCAAGCTTTCCCTTGAAATTCAGGAGCATCGGTTCAATCTCGCCGATGGCAGGAACGAGCTTGATGACGTCCTCGGCCGTGATATCGATCATGTTGATATCGATGCCGCTCCGGATATCCTGACGGTTGTGAGTCGAATAGAAGCCCTCCATGTAGATGTCGCCCATGTTGGAGGTCGCGATGCCGTTGGTGATCTGCACCGTCCTCTGCCTCATCTTGATATCGGCCGACAGCCAGTCCACGTCAAGATCCTTGTAGATGAATTCGTGCCCCTCGACGGTAACATTCGCCCAGAGGTTGGCCGGAATGACTATCATATCGAGCGAGGTATCCGCCCTGTCAAGGGTGTCTGTCACGACGAGGGCCTGGTATTCGCTGTCAGACAGAGATTCGTTGGAAGCCGCGGAGGCGATGCTGGAATCCGCTGTGTAAGACGAACCTACGTTGAGCGCGGCCAGGAGCTCGTCGGCGTCAATCTTGTCCGATGTCAGAGCCAGGTCAAGCCGCAGTATTCCCTTGCTGGTGAGGGAACGGCGGAGTCCCTTGAGGGTACCGCTTGCCGATATGTCGGAATTGCCGCTGGACACTTTCAGGCTCTCGATGTCGATCTGGTCGTTGTCGAAGTTGGCCTTCAGATTGCCCATACGTGTGCGAAGCGGGAAGAACGGAGTAGCGACAATACCCTTCTCGATGCTGATCTGTCCGCTGGCATCCCATTCGCGGATATACGCAGCCGTGGATTCGTCGAGCGAGACATCGATGTCGCTCTTGCGGAATTCTTCGTCGGTCATCCACGAAGGACGCTGGCGGTTGCCGGTGCGTGGCGGCCTGCGGCGAAGGGTGTCGGCGGCGCTGTCATGCTTGTTGGCTCCGAGGAGCACGGAGACATTTCTGAGCGCGACGCGGTTGGCGCTCTGGCTGTACATTATGCCTTTGTTGTCGCTCTTGACGGTGAATTTCGGCTCCATGGGGAATACCGGATCCGGCTCCATCTTGAACGAATTCTTCGTATCGCGTACCCTGACGCGCATGGAATCGCTGTCGGAATAGATGAGCCTGTCTGCCATCACGAATCCCATGAACGGCGTGAAGCGACCCACTTTCTCCTTTGCACCGTTCTGGGCGGCCAGTTTCATGGAAGATCCCCTTACGACAATGTCATCGGCGTAGTTGAACCAGACGCTGTCAATGTCTCCGAGAAGCGCGAGGACGCGTTCGCCCTGCTTCATGGACTGGTCATACTTGTTTCCTGCCACGGCCAGCCTGAAATCGCCCTTCGGAATGAAAACGTCAATGCTGTCGACGCGGTCCTTGAGCTTCAGGTTCGCCATGGTCACATTCGCGTTGATATCAGCATCGGGATAATGTATGGCATCCATCTGCGACATCCTGGTATTTGCCGCAAAATTGCCCCACACGGAGCCGTAGCCGCTTAGGCCGTATTCCTTCGGGAAGAATCGCAGCAGCGAATCAACCCTCGTGCTGAAGCGCCCGTTCGCCCTGATTCTCGGATCGTCCCCGAGGAGGTCGTACACGTGGCCGCCCACCTTGACATGCAGGCCGTCGATATTGAGATCCGCCGTGTCGAGGGCCATATTGAAATTGCCTTTCTCGTCGGTCACGAGATTGCCGGCGAGCTGGATATTGCCCTTCTTGACATATCCGGGGTAGGAGAGCGATGACTTCGGTATCCGGAGATTGACCGAGAGGTCCGGGAGGGTGCCAGTCTCATAGATATATGATCCTTTCGCCAGAACGTCCAGTGACAGCGTACCGTCCGACTCGACATCTTTCAGCGCCGGATAGTCGTCGCCGGCGATTGCAATGAGGTCCGTAAGCGGAGTCCTGTCGAGCGCAATGGCCCCGTCTATGTCGAATTTCCCATCGAGGAACATGAAATTTGCCCGGCCGTCGAAATCGATCCCGGCAGCCGTTCCGGAGAGACGCTGGAAATCCAGGGGGAATCCTTCCGGAGGATCGGTCATTACGAGATAGTTGTCCATGTCGAGCGGGAAATGGGCTCGCCCGAGCGTAGAGGAATCATACAGGAAATCGCCTCCGACAAGCCTCACATCGTGCCCTTTGTCCCTGTGCGAAAGAGTAAAAGAGTCGGATACTATGCTCATCGTATCGCCCGGGACCTTCATCCCGTAGCGGAACTCGTCCGCCTTGAAATCTACAGCGATGTCGGCCCACTTCTCGAATGCGAGATGGCCGTCGAGCAGCATCTCTTTGGCCCTGAAATCCAGAAAACACGTATCGTCCAGCGCCCTGTCGGCGTAGACGATGAAAGGATGGTCTCTCAGATGGATATGCTTGATGGCGAATGTCCAGGGCTTGCTCTCCTCCTGCTCTGCAGTAGGCTCAGACGGCTCCTGAGGCTCTTCTTCCGTCTCGGAAGGAGGCGCCGGCGGGCCGTCGAATATGTCGAGGTTGGAACTGTTGTCCCGGAAATAATGCACGAATACCCTAGTGCCTTCACCTTCTGCGGACGGAATAATAATGTCCTTGTGCATCAGTGCCTTCAGGTCGAGAGACACTTCTATCTGCCTTGAAAAGGCGAATGTATCCTTCTCGCTGCCCCTTCCGAGGTCTCCGACGCTGAGTGCCGTATCGCCGTAGTACTGCGCGTACTTGTCGTGGGGATAAATGATGGAGAAATTCTCGGCCTTAAGAGTGATGCAGGGGAAGTCCTTGAGCAAGAAGCCTTCGATGCGAGTGAAATCAACCTCGGCGTCTATGACTTTCGGCGCGTATTTTTTTACGAGCGGTCCGAGGACGGGCGGAGACAGCAGTACGAAGACACCGACAACCAGAAGCACTATCAGCGCTCCCAATGAAATGCCGGTCCATTTCGCTATCTTTCCGACCCTTGACGCCATGGCTTAGGAGAGTTTCTCCACAGCAAATTTAATTCTTTTTCCGAATTCTTCCTTGCCGATGAATCCCAAAATATCCGCAATTCCAAGTCCGGATGATGCTCCGGTAAGTGCCAGGCGGATGCAGTTCATGACTTTACCCATGGGCCATTCGCGCTCGCGGATGTAGTTTTCGAGGGCCTGTCCGATGGCTGCGGAGCCCCAGGGACCGTCGTAAGTTCCTGTGAGCCAATTGGCAGCCTCGAGGGCAAGAGTGACATTCTCCTCCTTCCAGAACTTCGCGGCATCCTTTTCGGCGAATGCCACCGGCGCCTTGAACAGATACGGCGCAATCTCTGAAAAGTCCCTGACGAATGTAGCCCGCTCCTGAATCAGCGCGACGACCCTTTCGACGTATTCGCGGGTGAAAATGCCATTCTTGAAATCATGTCCGTCCGGAGTAAGTTCGGCCCCGGCCGTAAGCGCGCATTTCGGGCAGTCGACCACCTGGATGCCATCCTCGCGGAGAATGGGAATCCATGCCTCGGCAAGTTCTGCGGGCGTTTTGAGGCGTAGATATTCTTTGTTGTACCACTTCGCTTTTTCGGCGTTGAAGCGTGCTCCGGAACGGATTACCCTCTCAAGCGAAAAGGCTGGTACGAGCTCGTCCAAAGTGAAGAGTTCACGCTCGTCGCCGGGATTCCATCCGAGGAATGCCAGCATGTTGACGAACGCCTCCGGGAAGTAGCCGTCCTCGCGGTATCCGCGCGAAATCTCTCCCGTCTCGGGATTCTCCCAGCGGAGCGGGAATACCGGGAAGCCCAGTTTGTCACCGTCCCTCTTGGACAGCTTTCCTTTGCCGTCCGGCTTGAGCAGGAGCGACAGGTGAGCGAAACGCGGCATGGTATCTTTCCAGCCGAATGCTTCATAGAGCAGGTAGTGGAGGGGGAGGGAGGGGAGCCATTCCTCGCCTCGAATGACCTCTGTGATCTCCATGAGATGGTCGTCCACGATATTGGCGAGGTGGTAGGTCGGGAGCTCGTCGGCCCTCTTCCAGAGCACTTTGTCGTCGAGGGTGTCGGTCGATACTTCGATGTGGCCGCGGATGATGTCGTCCATCTTCACGATTCGGCTTTCGGGCATCTTGAACCTCACTGTCCAGTCAGTTGTCTCTTCAAGAAGGCGTTTGACCTCTTCCGCGGGAAGAGTCAGCGAATTGCGGAGCGACTTCCTTGTCTCCTGGTTGTAGATGAATGTCTTTCCGGCAGATTCGGCTTCAGCCCTTTTGGCTGCCAGCTCTTCGGCGGTGTCGAATGCGTAATAGGCCCATCCGGCATTGATCAGCTGCTCAGCGTACTGGCGGTAGATTGCGCGGCGCTGGCTCTGGCGGTAAGGGGCGTGGGGATGCTTTGCGGAAGCGGTCTCCACTACGTGGCCTTCGCTGTCGACGCCTTCATCCGGCATTATTCCGCACCAGCGGAGAGCCTCGATGATATAGGCCTCAGCCCCGGGGACGAAACGATGCGAATCAGTGTCCTCGATGCGGAGGATAAACTTGCCTCCGCGCTGCTTTGCGTACAGGTAATTGTACAGCGCAGTCCTCACTCCGCCCATGTGAAGCGGCCCGGTAGGGGAGGGCGCAAATCTTACTCTGGTCTCCATTATTGCTGGTTTTTGGTCTTTTTGAAGCGGCGGAATGCCGGAATGTTTTCAAGCTCGCTGAGATTCTCGCCGGGCTTCACGATGAGTACCGGAGTCTCGTCTTCCGGGTAGAAGAAGCGGCGGTGATTCTCGGATGTCGAATGGTTGATCTTGTTGACCGTGAATTCCTCGGAGAGGGGAATCTCGACGCCGGGCTCATCCTGGGCGGGACGGTAGGTAAAGTCGCTGTCGATGATTATGAGGTTGCCCTGCTTGCCGTGGGTGATGGTGTCGAGCACTCCCATGTTGAATCCGGTCGCAATGGCCGTGATCTTGACGGTGTCGCCGATCGAAGGATCGTCGTCCCAGATTAGTCCGCGTTTGAAGCGGTTGGCGTTGCCGGTATACTCGTTGATGAGGTCGTTGATCTTGTTGAGGTCGTTCATCTTGAGGCCGTTCTCGTTCTTGCCGGCGGTTATGTTGACGAGGACGTTCTTGGCTGTCTTGAGGTCGAAATCGTTGAGGAGAGGGGAGCGCAGGGCACCGTCCACGGCGTCCTTGATGCGGTTTTCGCCGCTTCCGACGCCGCAGCCCATCAGGGCCATTCCGCTCGAGCGCATCATGGTCTTGACGTCCTCGAAGTCGACGTTGATGAATCCCGGTTTGGAGATGATCTCGGTGATTCCCGCGACAGCGGTGGCGAGCACCTCGTCGGCCTTGGGGAATGCATCCTGGATCAGCTGGTCGCCGAAATATTCGTAAAGCTTCTCGTTGTTGATGAGAAGGAGGCTGTCGACGTACTGCTGGAGCTCGTGGATGCCGTCAATGGCCTTGGTGAGCGCCTCGTCGCCTTCGTTCTCAAAGGGAAGCGTCACGACGGCCACAGTGAGGATGCCGTGCTTCTTGGCAATCTCCGCGATGACAGGGGAGGCTCCAGTGCCGGTGCCGCCGCCCATACCTGCGGTGATAAACAGCATCTTGGTGCCAGGCCCGGCTATCTTCTCCTCGATTTCGGCCTGGGATTCGAGTGCGGCGTTACGGCCTTTGAAGGGGTCGGTACCTGCGCCGAGGCCTGCTCCAAGCTGGATCTTGGTCGGGACATTGCTCCTCTGGAGAGCCTGCGAGTCGGTGTTGCAGACAATGAAGTTGCAACCCTGGATCTTCTGGTTGAACATGTAGGTCACGGCATTGCAGCCACCGCCGCCTACGCCGATGACCTTTATGATGGATTCCTCGTCGGGCATCCAGCCCTCGGGATATTTGATCGCTTCTTCTATCATGGCTTTCTAGAGTTTGTCAAATCCTTGTTCTGCTGCTTCAGTGAGTCCGGCCAGGCTTTCGCCGACGGATTTGGAAATCTTCTTCCAGAGAATATGTACCTTGGTCTGCTTCTTCGGCGGTCTCGGTTTCTTGACGGCTTCGCCGAATTCTTCCTCGGGAATCAGGGTCCCCGTGGTCCCACCGTGGAATTCGTCGGGAACAATGGTACCCGGCTCGACGGCAGGCTCTTCGTAGGCGTCAACGGTAACCGGCTCTTCCTCAACTGTTTCCACCTCTTCGCTGCGGAATCCGGAGAAGATGTCGCGGATAATGTCCTCGCGGCGGATAATCGGCGCGTCGACGCAGTCGGGCAGACGGTCGTTCTTGGCCGACAGGATCATACCCATCGAGGCGGCAGCCGAAGCCTCCCTTACACCGGGGCAGCCTTCAGCCGAGAAGAAGTGGCGGGGATATCCGACCTTGACGTTGAATCCGGACATCTCCTTCAGCAGCATCGCGCAGCCGAGCAGTGCCGATCCGCCGCCCGTGATAACAATGCCACTTCTGAGCGAATCCGCAAACCCGCTGCGGTCGATCGCCCAGAGAATGGCATCGATGATTTCTTTCATCCTTGCTCCGATGACCTCCGACAGGTAGTCTACCTTGACTGCCACTGCGTTTCGGTCTGCATACCGGATCTGGATGATCTTGTCGCCGAGAGTCGGGAGCTTGCCGGGGATGCAGGCTCCGTAGGCTTTTTTGATATTCTCCGCCAGGGACGAAGAAATACCGCATTCGGTTTTGATATCCCTGGTCACGGCGTTGCCGCCGAATGGAATCGCGGTGTAGTGCCGCATAATCCCTCCCTGATAGATGCTGACGGAAGTCGAGCCGCCGCCGAAGTCGATGAGAGCTACTCCGCTCTCGGTCTCCTCATGGCTCAGGACAGCCCTCGCCGTCACGTCGGGGATGAAATATTTCTTAGCTACTGCGATGCCCAGTTTGTTGAACACCACGTCGATGGCGTCGGCCTTGCGCTTGTCGCCGATGAAGACCTTGAAATTGCCTTCAAGCTCCGCGCTGACCATGCCCACGACATCGTCTTCCACAAGCTGGAAGTAGTCGTCGGTCGAGAAAGACTGTGCTACAGCCCCGTATATCTCCTGGCGCTTCTCGTCTTCGAGCGGATAGCTCTCGAGGGCTATGCTCTTGAGGGCCTCGACCTCCTCGAAGGTGATGCATTCGTTGGGATCGGTCCTCTCGAACCGTCCTGTGGCGACCTCCTGCATGACCGGGTAGCGCGGATATCCCACGACTACCTGCAGGATCTTGATGCCAAGTTCGCTCTCTGCGCCCGCGATGGCGGTGCGGAGAGCCTGTTCGGCCCGCATCGGATTGAATACATACGAGTTGCGGATGCCGTCTGAGGGGCTTTCCTTGTAGTAGACGATCTGGATATCATCCCCGGATATCCTCGCCACGGTCACAGCAAACTTGCTGGAACCGAGGTCGATCGCCGCAATGTGTCTTTCTATCATACCTTATATTATTTCTTGCATATAATCTGTTTGTCGTAGCGGAGATCCACGCTCTTGTAGACGTGACCCTCCTTGTAGGGCACCACGGAGGAGAGGTAGCGGTTCATCTTGGCGATCTTCTCCGGGATATTGTCGGCGCTGCCGAATATGTACACTTCGGGGCCGTCCATCGGGTAAATCAGGATCCCGAGCTCGGGGTCGCAGCGCATTTCAGCGATGCCGTGGGCCCAGTGCGGATCCTCGGAAAGCGCCTCAGCCAATTCTGTATAGCCCCTGAGTTTGGCATCCGCCGATGCATCTTCCAGCCGGCCGATCCATCCTTCAGGCACGCTGATTCCGATATCGCCATGGATAAGCGGAACCCTTGACACGTACCTTTCCCCGAGGGGAATGATATACCCGCTCGCATCCGCGTAGAATCCGCCTTCGGCCGTCATGAAGCGGACGACTGGCTTCCGCTGCTCCAGCTCGATGTGGAGGGTGCGGTCCGGTGTAAGGTAGGCTTCGCAGTCTGTGACGCAGCTTTCCTGACCGATGATCCGCTCAATCTGGAAAAGATCCATCTGCTCCATCGGTGTGCCGGTCGAGAATCCTCCGCGCATGAGGATGCGCGAAATCTCTTCGCCCGACACGATCTGTGTCTCGCTGCTGTCGCGAATGACTACGTCTATTTCCGCGAGCGCTTCCTTGCCCCGGATCGAACGGTCAAGGCGAATCGTCGCGAAGAGCAGCACCGCGAGGAAGGCGAGAACACCGGCCTGAAGGAGTATGGATGCTTTTCTTGTCATTTCAGCATGTCAGTGATAGGGCCTATGAAACGGTCGATATTGCCTGCACCGAATGTCACGAGAACGCCTTCCGGCTTGTCTTTGGCAAGATAATCAAGCAGTTCTTCCTTGCGGATGAGGACTTTCTCAGGCGCAGTGACGTCCTTGAAAATAATCTCTGATGTCACCCCGGGAATGGGCTCTTCCCTCGCAGGGTAGATATCGAGGAGAATGAGCTTGTCAACCTTGGAAAGCGCCGCAGCGAATTCAGGGGCGAAGTCCCTCGTCCTCGTGTACAGGTGAGGTTGGAATATGGCCGTGAACTTCCTGTCCGGGAATATCTCCCTTATGGAAGAAATGGCCGTGGAGAGCTCTGCAGGATGATGTGCGTAGTCGTCGATGTAGGTAATTCCGGGCTTCGAGACATGGACGTCGAGACGCCTGCGTACTCCGCGGAAACTGCCTACTGCGGCCTTCACTTTCTCCGGCTCGATCCCGAGCGTGAGGGCAATGGCCGCTGCTGCGACGCTGTTTTCCGCGTTGACACGGCCGATGGTACCGACTCTCATCCCGCGGATGATGCCGCCGGGGTAGTGGAGGTCGTATACGAAATGTCCTTCGCCGTCAGGCTTCGGATTCTCCGCGTAAAAATCTGCGGCGGGGTCGTTGTAATGATAGTGGAGGATCTTCGCTCTGGTATCAGCTTCCGTAAGCGGAAGGCCGAGCTTGGCGATTACGGTTCCGCTTACCTGGGAGGCGAAAGCCTTGAAGGCCTCGATCACCTTCTCGTGGGTACCGTAAATGTCCAGGTGGTCGGCATCCATGGCGGTAATGACCGCGACCTCGGGGAAAAGCTGGAGGAACGAGCGGTCGAATTCGTCGGCTTCGGCGACTGCGAAATCGCTGTCGGAGAGGAGTAGGTTGGTCCCGTAATTGACGGAGATGCCGCCCAGGAAAGCCGTGCATCCGATGCCGCTCTCCTTGAGGATGTGTGCCGCGAGGGTGGATGTAGTGGTCTTGCCGTGTGTTCCCGCAACTGCCGCGCATCGCTTTCCACGGGTGATTTCACCGAGAGTACGGGAGCGCTTGAGGAGCTTGTAGCCATTCTCCCGGACGAATCTCAATTCGCCCATGTCTTCGGGAATGGCGGGCGTGTAGATTACCAGCGTGTTTTCCTTGTCAGTGGGAATGAAGCTGATGTCATCGGTGTAATGCACGCCTATCCCTTCTTCCTCGAGCTCTTTTGTGAGATCGGAGGGGGTCCTGTCATATCCGCTGACACTGTCGCCGCGGAACTTGAAGTAGCGGGCGAGGGCGCTCATGCCGATGCCGCCTGTTCCTCTTAAATATACGTTCATTTCCCGATGATTTTATAGGCTTCGTCTGCAATGGTCTGTGCCGCATCGACAAGGGCGAGAGCCAGAATGTTCTTCTCGAGCTGTGTCCTACGTACATCGTCGGAAAGCAGCTCCAGCGCTGTAGGAAGCAGTTTTTCCGGAGCCTCGGCATCTTTGACGATGAGGGCGGCGTCCTTCCTCACGAGCGCCATCGCGTTGTGGGTCTGATGATCCTCGGCCACATTGGGGGAGGGGACAAATACCACCGCCTTCCCGAGAGCGCAAAGCTCGGAAACTGTGCTCGCGCCGCTTCTGGAAATAACCACGTCGGCGGCTGCGTATGCGAGGTCCATCCTGGCGATGAAGTCTGTGTGGTGCACCATTGGAGCTGGGTGCTCGGCCATGAAGGCGTCGACACCTGCCTTGTAGTACTTGCCGCACTGCCAGAACACTTCGACGTCCTCTCCTCCCGGGCATCCGGCCTCGATCCATCCCTTGACGGATTTGTTGAGCGTGCCGCTGCCGAGGCTGCCTCCGACAATCAGGAGGTGCTTCTTGGCGGGGTTGAGGCCGTAGAATTCCATGGCCTCGGCCTTCATTTCGGGCGTCGCCGGCTTTGTGAGGTCGGCCCTGATGGGATTGCCCGTCAGGACAATCTTTTCCGCGGGGAAGAATTTCTCCATGCCCTCATAAGCGACGCAGATAGACTGGACGCGCTTTCCGAGCATCTTGTTGGTGAGCCCGGCGAATCCGTTCTGCTCCTGGATGAGGCAGGGAATCTTCATGGCGCTGGCAGCCTTCAGCAGGGGAGCGCTGGCATAGCCTCCGACGCCGATGGCGATGTCGGGCTTGAATTCCTTCACGATCCTGCGTGCCTTGCGGCTGCTGGCGAGGAGCTTGAACGGCACCTGGATATCGTTGACAATGTTTTTCCAGTTGAGCCGGCGCTGGAGTCCCACGATAGGGAGGCCGACTATCTTGTAACCCGCCGCGGGGACTTTCTCCATTTCCATCTTGCCTTCAGCGCCGACAAAGAGGATTTCGCTTTCCGGACACAGCTCCTTGAGCTTTCCGGCTATCGAGATGGCCGGGAAGATATGGCCTCCCGTGCCGCCTCCGCTGATGATTGCCCTTATTGGTTTGTACTGGTTCATGTCTTACTGTATATCAGGTTCTGTGGAATCGTTGAACTGTTCCGCCATTGCGGCGAATTCCTCCGCGGCCTCCCTCTCGGCCTGCTCCCTTGCCCTTTCGGCTTCCTGTGCAGCCAGTCTGCGCTGCTTTTCAGCTTCCTCAGCTGCGACCCTGGCTTCCTCTTCGGCGAGGATCGCCTTGTGCTTGCGGCTGGAAGCCCGGCTGAACGACAGGATGACCCCGAACGCCACGCAGAACGACAGGAACGACGAATTGCCATGGCTTATCATCGGCAGCGTCTGGCCGGTACGGGGGACCATTTCGAGGTTGATAGCTATATGCATGAACGCCTGTCCCGCAATCAGCACGATGAGTCCTGCCACTGCGGTTTTGGCGAAGTAGTCGTCGAGGTACTTGTTGACCGATGCGCCCCTCGCGATCAGGCTCACGTACAGTATCAGCACCAGGATTCCTCCCAGGAGTCCGTATTCTTCGAGAATGAAGCTGTACATGTAGTCGCTGAACATGACCGGCGTATAATATCGCTGCGTGCTCTCTCCGGGGCCCTTTCCGATCAGGCCGCCCTGGTGGATGGCAATCTTGGCGCTGTAGGGCTGTGCCAGCTTGTTTTTGGCTTCGTCGAATGCCTTTGCGCGCTTGGCCCTCTCCTCGGTGATCTGGTCCTTGGTAAGGCCTTCCGTGCGCAAAGTGGTGGTGTCTGTGAGTATGGCGATGTATTCGTCGTCAGCCGGAGTGATTCGCGTCACCGCGGTACCGATTCGGTTGAATACCTTGCCGTCGGTGGCCTTGTAGATGCCGATGCTGCCGAGGAGGAACAGGATACTCACTATTCCCGGCAGGACCACGTCGCGGATGCTGATGCCTCCGATGAGGATGGTGAGATAGAGGATACAGCCGATGAACAGGGCACTGGACACGCCTCCGGTCAGGATAAGGGCGCAGGTGATGAGGATGGGACCGTAGAGGTAGAATATCCTCTGCCAGAGCGGATTGTCGATGAATGCGAGTTTCGGCGAGAGTTTCGCCAGCCTGGTGGTGAGCTTGAAGCCTTTCTGCTTGTAGGTGTCCACTGCCCAGGCGAGGTACATCACCATGATGACCTTGACCACTTCGAAGACGTGCACCTGGAAGCCCATGAACGACAGGGCGCGCACCGCCTCGTTGGTCGAAATCGCCCTGACGACCGGCGTCTGGATTCTCATCGCGAGCAGCAGAAGCAGCGTCAGCGCGAGCAGGAATCCGTATTTCGACAGCACGCGGAACAACTTGATACTCCGTATGTTGTACAGTACGATAATGATGACGAGCCCGAGCAGCTCTATCTTGACCTGCTCGGAGAATATGGCCATCCTGTCCTTCTTCTCGATGAGGGCGAGAAGCGGCGTCGAAGAGAAGATGGTGAGAAGTGAGAACATCACGAGGAGGAGCACGATCATCCAGATGACCTTGTCACCTTCAAACCGGTCCACCATCGTCCAGATGGTCCTTTTCTCTTTTCTGGTCTTCTTCGCCATGACTGTTAGAGATTTCTTACTGCATCCTTGAACTGGCGGCCCCTGTCTTCATAGTTCTTGAAGAGGTCGAAACTCGCGCAGCAGGGGCTGAGGAGCACCACGTCCCCGGACGTGGCGAATCCCGCCGCAGTCTTGACGGCGTCCGCCGCACTCCTGGTGTCGGCGATATTCTCCTTTCCTACTATGTTTTCGAAAGCCGCGTGTATCTTGGCGTTGTCTACGCCGAGGCAGACGATAGCCTTGACTTTCTCGCGTACGAGTCCTTCGAGGACCGAATAGTCGTTGCCCTTGTCAGTGCCGCCGACTATCCAGACGACGGGCTTCTTCTGGCATTCGAGGGCGTACCAGGCCGCGTCGATGTTGGTGGCCTTGGAGTCGTTGATGTAGAGGACGTCCTTGATGGAAAGGACGGGCTCCAGACGGTGCTCAACCGGCTGGAAGGTCATCAGGGACTCGCGAATGACCTTGTTGTCAATGCCGGTGGCCTTTGCGGCAAGCGCTGCGGCCATCGAATTGTAGATATTGTGCTTTCCTCCGAGCGCGAGCTCCTGGAGGTAGAGTGCGGATTCCTCTTCTTCGTAGCGGACGACAATCTTGTCCCCCTTGAGGAATGCGCCCTGGGGCAGCTCCTTCTCCTGGGAGAAAGGCAGCATCTTGCACCTCAGGATGATGCTGTCGAGATGGCGGATCGTGATCTCGTCGTCGCTGTCGAATATGAAGCAGTCCTCCGGCGACAGATTCTTCGTGATCTTGAACTTGGCCGCGATATAATTCTCGAACTTGTGGTCGTAGCGGTCCAGATGGTCGGGCGTAATGTTCGTGATGATCGCGATATCAGGCTTGAAATCGTAGATGTCGTCAAGCTGGAAGCTAGAAATCTCCAGCACGTAGTAGTCGTGCTGCTCGGTCGCCACCTGGTAGGCGTAGCTGGCCCCGATATTGCCGCCGAGACCCACGTTCAGGCCTGCATTCTTCAATAAATAATATATGAGAGAAGTCGTCGTGGTCTTGCCGTTCGATCCGGTGATGCAGATCTTCTTGGCGCTGTCGTAGCGTCCCGCGAATTCGATCTCGGATACGATATGCACTCCTGCATCCCTCAGCGTGCGCACCATCGGCGCCGTCTCCGGAATCCCGGGGCTCTTCACCACCTCGTCCGCAGCGAGGATCCTTCCCTCGCTGTGACCGCCCTGCTCGAACGGAATGTCCCATTCCTCGAGCACACGCACATAATTCTCCGCGATGTTCCCGTTATCCGACAGGAACACGTCGAATCCCTTCTTTTTCGCGAGCACGGCGGCGCCAACACCACTCTCCGCTCCGCCTAAAACTACTATCTTTGACATATATATAAACCTTTAATTATCTTATTTTCAAAAGTGCAAGTGTACCGACGGCGAGGAGGATGCCGACGATCCAGAAGCGGGCTGTGATTTTGGCTTCGTGGTGGGGGGGCTGGGGTTTGGGGTATTTGATGTGGCCGTCGGGGATTTTGTTGTCCTGGAAATGGTGGTGGAGCGGGGTCCTTGACCAGATTCGGCCTTCCGTGCCGTGGCGGCGCTTGTAGCGCTTGAAGTAGATCCTTTGGAGGATTACTGAGAGGCTTTCCATGAGGAAGATGCCGCAGAGGACAGGGAGGAGGAGCTCCTTTCGGAGGAGGACGGCTCCTACGCCGATGATGCCGCCTAGGGCAAGGGAGCCCGTGTCACCCATGAAGATGGTGGCGGGGTAGGAATTGTACCAGAGGAAGCCGAGGAGGGCTCCGACGAGAGCGGCCATGAAGATGGCCATTTCGCCGGTGCCGGGGAGGTACATTATGTTGAGGTATTCGGAATTGACGACGTTGCCGCTGAGCCATGCGAGGACGCCGAGGACAATTCCGACTATCGCCGATGTTCCTGCCGCGAGACCGTCAATGCCGTCGGTGAGATTTACGCCGTTGGAGCATGCGGTGACGACGAGGATGATCATGAGCACGTAGAGGATCCACTTGACGTAGCGGGCGAAGGGACCTTCGAACGGGAACAGCCACTGGTAGTCGAACTCGTGATTTTTAACGAGCGGAATCGTGGTGCGTGCCTCCTTGAAGGAGATGCTGGTGACTTCTTCTGCCGCCAGGGTACCTTGATCGGCAGCGACGACGGTGGCTTCGGGAGTGTAGACTTTTTCCCTGATGACGATGTCGTCGCTTGCCCAAACCGCGAGGCCGACGATGAGGCCGAGGGCGCCCTGGGCCACGAGTTTGGTCTTTTCGGAGACGCCGTCCTTGTTATGTTTGAACGCCTTGATGTAATCATCGGCGAATCCGAGTGCGCCGCACCACAGGAGCGCGAGGAGCATCAGCAATAAATATATATTGGTAAGGTCGCAGAAGAGCAGCGAGGATGGAGACGATGATGATGACTCCGCCCATCGAGGGGGTGCGGTTCTTGAGCTCCTGGCCTGCGAGGCCCTTGTCATAGCTGCGCTCTTCGTCATGAACCTGCTTGCGCTGGAGGAAGGCGATGAACTTCTTACCGAAGATGAGGGCGACGAGTATGGCCGTGACGCTCGCAAGCATAGCCCTTACGGTCAGGTAATTGAGGAGCCCCACTCCGGGGAAATCGACGCCGCTTCTCTGCAGGTAGTCAAAAAGGTGGTATATCATTGCGGTTTAGGCGTTTAGTTCGTGGAAGATTTCGTTTACAATGGCTTTTTCATCGAAGTCCAGCTTGTCCTTGCCGAGAATCTGGTAGGTCTCGTGACCCTTGCCGGCGAGGAGTACGGCAGCACCGTCTGCAGCGGTGACAATCGCCGTGCGGATGGCTTCCCTGCGGTCTTCGATGGATATGGATTTGGCGAGACCCTTAGGGGACAGCCCGGCCTTGATGTAATCATCGGCGAATCCGAGTGCGCCGCACCACAGGAGCGCGAGGAGCATCAGCAATAAATATATATTGGTAAGGTCGCAGAAGAGCAGCCACGGTCGCCGCCGCAGCCGAAGAGGCATACGAGCTGGTGGCCGGGAGCGACGTCGCGGAGGGTCTTGAGCACATTCTCAAGTGCATCCGGAGTATGTGCGTAGTCGATGACAGCCGTGATGTCGCGGGGACCGCGAATAGTGTCGAGCCGCCCTGGAGCGCTCTCGAGCCTCGACAGCGCGAGGAGGGTTTCATCTTCGCCGGCACCGAGGACTATGGCCGTGGTGTAGATGGCGAGGAGGTTGTATGCGTTGTGGGCTCCGATAAGACGGGTCCAGACCTCGTGGCCGTCGATCCGGAGCAGCATTCCGTCGTAGCCCTGCTCGATGATGCGGCAGGTGTGGTCTGCGGCAGCCCTGCAGGAGTAGGTGATTACATTCGCAGAAGTATTCTGCACCATTACGCTGCCGTGGCGGTCATCGACATTGATGATTGCGGCAGCTTCCTTGGGCAGGCCGTCGAAGAACAACTTCTTGCAGCGGAGATATTCGGCAAAAGTCTTGTGATAGTCGAGATGGTCGTGGGTGAGGTTGGAGAATATCCCCGCGCGGAAACGCAGCCCGGCGACCCTCTCCTGCTCCATTCCGATGGAACTGACCTCCATGAAGCAGTATTCGCAGCCGGATTCGGCCATTTCGCGGAGGAGGCGGTTGATGGTGATGGGATCCGCGGTGGTATTCGCGGTTTCGCTCCTTCTGGTGCCCACGTAGTTGGCGATTGTGGAGAGGAGGCCGCACTGGTAGCCGAGGCCCATGAAGAGGTGGTAGAGCAGGGTGACAGTGGTGGTCTTGCCGTTGGTGCCGGTGATGCCTACGAGGCTGAGCTTCTCGGAAGGATAGCCGTACCAGGCGGCTGCTGCGAGTGCGAGCGCTTCCCTGGAGGATGCGACCTTGACCGTCGTGACTCCGTCGAATGAGTATTCGCCGTCGGCGTAAATGACGGCTGCAGCGCCCTTGGAGACGGCTGCGGAGATATAGTTATGCCCGTCGGAGGCAAATCCCCTGACGGCGACGAAAAGGGCCCCGGGAGTTACTTCACGGCTGTCCGCCGTCACGGAGGTGATCTCCACGGCGGTGCTTCCTGCCACTGCGATAGGGCTTATCCTTTCAATCAATCGGTCCAGTTTCATCTTTTCAGTACGACTTGTATTGCTGTTCCCTGTATTTCGTTTTTGCCGGCGGCGGGCGTCTGGCTTGCGACCTTGCCTTCGCCGGTCCATTTGATCGTAAATCCGCTCTTCTCGGCCGTCCAGAGCGCATCCGAGAGGCTGAGACCCTTGAGATCAGGCACTGTGCCGTCGTTTGTCGGAGTCGCTGTCGGGAGCGTGGTGGCTTCAGCTGCGGGTCCGTCGGCTGCTGTGTCGTTCCAGAATCCGTCGGTGGTGTAGAGTGCGTTGACGATATCCTTGACGACGAGGGCGGGAATGCCGCCGCCGTCGAATTCGCTCTTCCACGGCCCCAGGCGGGTGTAGAGGGTCACAATGACCGAATACTGCGGATTCTCCGCCGGGAAGAATCCGACGAATGTCGCCTGCTTCTTGCACCTGCCGTCAAGCGTGTGCTGGCCGTTGCCTTCGATGTTGGCGCGGCCGCCCGGAACGTCCTTGGCCTCGAGGTAGATGAATGCCGATCCGGTCTTGCCTGCGACCTGGCTGCGGGCGCCACCCATTGAGCGGGCAGCGGTGCCGCGGTAGGACCTCGGGTCGCCTCCGGTCACGGTCCTCATCGTTACATTGAGCGAATCTGCGATCTCCTTGGAACACACCGTGGCGATCTGGCGGGGCGAGAATTGTTCGTATACCTTGCCGTCCTTCTCGATGCTGGAGACGATGTATGGATTCATCATCTTGCCCCCGTTCGCGATAGCGTTGTAGAACATCAGGAGGTGCATAGGCGTAATCCTGATAGTGTAGCCGAATCCCATCTGCTGGAACGAAATGAGCGTGCCGCTCACCGGGTTCTCGCTGTCGTAGAAGCGGTTGGTAGGCTTCGCGGTAGGGGAGAGCTCGAAGTGGATCGAGTCGTCGAGGTGCCAGTCGTGGAGGTGCTGGTAGAACTTCTTGGACTGGTTGCGATAATAGTGGTCGAGGAGATATACGAAGGTATAGTTGGACGAGCGCATGAATCCGAAGCGGATCTGCATTTCGTCGCCGGGATGCTGGCTGAGGTATTCGGACACGTGCCTGTCACCGTGGACGCCGCCGAGAGTCGCCACTGCAGCTCCTTCAGACGCCCTGATCGGGATGGTCTCGAGTGAGGATTTGACGTATCCGTCCGTCATGACGGCCGTGAGTACGACGCCCTTGAACACGGAGCCGGGCTCGCCGAGGTGGTTGAGCACGTGGTTGTAATTCTCTCTCCAGACGCCGTCGGTGTTGGTGAGGTTGACCATGGCCTTGACGGCGCCGGTCTTTACCTCCATGATGGCGGCGCAGGCGTAGTCGAGGTTCTTGGTTTCCGCTTCGATATTCTCGCGGAGCGAACGGTCGGCGATGTCCTGGAGGCGGATGTCGATGGTGGTCCTGACGTCATAGCCGTCCACCGGCTGGCGGTAGGTGCTGTCGTAGTCCTGGATGCGCTGGCGGCGGTCGATGGTGCGGGTGTATTCGTAGCCGTTCTCGCCGCGGAGTTCCTTGTCGTAGCGTAGCTCCAGGGTGTTTTTCCTGGTGGTGAACGTGTCAGCTACCGAGCCGATGGTGCTCTTGGCGAGTGCGCCGTAAGGATACTGTCTTGCCGGCACCTGGGTGATCTTGATTCCGCCCTTGAAGCGGCCTTCGTCGAAGAGGGGGAATTCTTCGATCTGCTTCATGGTGAAGTAGTCCACCTGCTTGGCGATCACGAGGTTGCCCTTGTTTTCGGCGCGGGCGTCGAGTATGGTCTTCTTCCACGTCCCGGCATCCTTTTCGGGGAATACTTCCGCGAGGCAGACACTCAGGCGGCCGATTTTGGTCTGGAGGGTGTCTTCGTATGATTTACGGAGGCTTTCGTCCTCGACGGCGGCGAATTCGCCCTTGCGGATGCTCGGATCCATCTCGATCCGGTAGCTCGGGAATGAGGTGGCGAGGAGGCTTCCGTCGTCAGCCATGATGGTGCCCCTGACGGGCTGCAGGATGGTTTTCGCGCTGGAAGGGGTGAACATCTCGACCAGTTTCTCCTCCGGATGGAAGAAATACTGGATCTTGACGATGCGGATGATGAACAGTATGGAAATGATGATGGCGGCGACATTGACCATATACAGGACAATACCGATCCGGTCACGGCCCGTCGAGGTCGTTCCCTTGATTTCTCCTGTATCTTTCTTTCGTGCCATCTCTTATTTCTTCAGTATCACCGGCGGCTCGGTCGGGAGGGAGACATCGGAGCCTTCTTTGTTGAGTTCGTCGAGAAGTTTTGTCATGCGGTGCTGCTGTTCCACTTTGTAGATCAGCTCGGCGTTGCGAATCTTGAGTTCGTCGATGGTGGCCTTGTTGCGTTCGGCCTTGACGAATGTCTGTTCGATCCTGTATCCGAGGAGGAGGCATCCCAGGATGAGGAAGAAGGTATAGATGATGTGGACGAAGTACTTGTCGGCCTTCATCGACATCAGGATCTCTCCCGTGAAGAGGGAACGGATGAATCCGCCTTTTTTCTTAGCGCTCATCTTGGTCCTCCTTCTTTTCTGCTACGCGGAGTTTGGCGCTCCGTGCGCGGGTGTTTTGCGAAATCTCTTCCTCGGAAGGCGTCACGGGCTTGTTTGAGACGGGTTTCAGCGGGGCTATGATTCGTCCGAACTGGTCCTTTGTCTCAATCCCGTCCGCGTTTCCGGTCCGCATGAAATTCTTGACCATGCGGTCCTCCAGGCTGTGGTAGGTGATGACTGCGAGGCGACCGCCACTCTTCAGCGAAGCCGCTGCCCCTTCGAGGAATTTCTCCAGCGAGCGCATCTCGCCGTTGACCTCGATGCGGAGGGCCTGGTAAACCTTGGAAAGGACCTTGTGCGGAGCGCCTTTCGGCAGCATCGCGTCAATGGCCTCGTTTAGGTCGGTGGTAGTCCTGATGGGCTTTGCGGCTCTCGCCTTGACGATGAGCGATGCCATCCTGTGGGCGCCGTCCACCTCTCCGTATGTGCGGAGAATCCTTTCGAGCTCGGCCTCGCTTGCAGTATTGACGATGTCGGCAGCTGTTTTCGTATCCGCGTCCGCATCCATCCTCATGTCGAGCGGGGCGTCAAAGCGGAATGAGAATCCTCTCTCCGCAGTGTCAAACTGGTGTGAAGACACGCCGAGGTCCGCAAGAATGCCGTCGAAGAGGATCCCTTCCATTCTCGCGAAATTCTCAATGAAGCGGAAATTGGCGTGAATGAGGGTAAGGCGCGGATCGTCCGGGCGGTTTCCGAGTGCGTCAGAGTCACGATCGAAGGCGATGACTTTCCCGTCGCCGGGTAAGCGTGAAAGTATGGCGGCGGTATGACCACCGCCTCCGAAAGTGGCATCTGCGTATATTCCGTGGGGATTTGTAGCAAGGGCGCTCACGCTCTCTCCGAGGAGAACAGGCGTATGGTACTCTGACATGCTCCGGCTCTCCTATCTCTCATGAGACAGTCTTTTCGCCGTGAGCTGGTAATCATTGTCCGAGATCAGACCGGCATCGCGCCGCTCTTTTGCCCAGAGTTCGATCTTGTATCCGACACCTGCGAAAACTACCTCTCTTGTTACACCTATCTTGTCGAGTAGTTCTCCGGGGATGGTAATACGGCCGAATTTATCGTCCGGAACGACTGTAGCGCAGTCGCTCATATACCTTCTCCAGAATGCAGCGTGGTCGCGATTGAAAACGATGTCGAGCGAGGCCCTGATGCCCTCCGCCTGCCTCTGCCACTCCTCATAGGTGTAGATCTCGAGGCAGTCGGCATAGATGTCCTTCCTCACCACGAGGGTCTTGTCCGCGAGCTTCGCGAGCGCAGCCTTAAAGACGGCAGGAAGAACAAGTCTCCCCTTGTCGTCTTTCTTGCCAGTCCCTTTTCCGAAGAAGTTAGTCATCTAATGCTCCACTTTCGTTGGTAAAACATACTTTCACGCTGTGATTGCAAAGTTAGCAATAATTTTCCACTTTATTACATCTTTTTACAAATTTTTCCACAATTTTTTCAACACCTTCCCCTGGGGCGTCAAAACTGTCATTTCGACCAAGCGAAGCGCGCGGAGAAATCTTGGTCGTCCACAAAAAGCGGCCTTTTTGTGGACGAAACCAATAAAAAAAGAGCCTTAAGGGCTCTCGGTGGTGATTTTGGATTAGAGCTCCTTGCGGAGTCTCGCTTTGGGGATGTCGAGTTGGGTGCGGTATTTGGCGATGGTGCGGCGGGCGACGTTGTAGCCTTTTTTGCCGAGGAGGGTGACGAGTTCGTCGTCGGTGAGGGGGGACTGTTTGTCTTCGGCGTCGATGAGGTCTTTCATTACCTTCTTTATTTCGCGCGTGGAGACTTCTTCGCCTTCCTTGTTTTCCAGTCCTTCGGAGAAGAAATACTTGAGGGCGAATACGCCGAAGTGGGTCTCGATATACTTGCTGTTGACGACCCTGGAGACAGTTGAGATGTCGAATCCGGTCCTATCGGCGATATCCTTGAGGACCATCGGGCGGAGCTTTGTTTCGTCGCCGTCGGTGAAGTAGTCCTTCTGGTATTCGATGATGGCTTTCATCGTCGATTCGAGGGTATTCTGCCGCTGGCGAATGGCCTCGATGAACCATTTGGCCTTGTCAAGCTTCTGCTTGACGAATGCCGCCGCCTCCTTTTCGGAACGGTCGGAGGTATATTTTGCGCTTTCGAGGATGTCGGCGTATTTGGCGTTGATTCTGAGCTCCGGGATGGAGAATCGGGGCATTGACAGGATGAACTGCCCGTTCTCATAATCGAGCACGAAGTCCGGGACGATCTGCTGGACCTTGTCTTCGTAATTGTCGTCCGCCTCGCCTCCGGGGGAAGGATTGAGCTTCTTGATTTCGTCCATGGCCTCTTTCATCTGGTCCTTGTCGATCGAGAGGCGGGTCATAATCTTCTGGAAATGACGGGCGGAGAAATCGTCGAACCAGTCACGCAGAATCGTGGTGGCCAGCTTCACGGAAGGCGTCTCCCTGCGGTCCTCGAGCTGGAGAAGGAGACATTCGCGGAGGTCACGGGCACCGACGCCGGAGGGCTCGAATTCCTGCACGACGTGCACCATGCGTTCGACCTCTTCGGGAGTAGTTTCGATGCCGGCCCGGAATGCGATGTCGTCGACGAGCGACTCGTTGTCACGGCGGAGGTAGCCGCGGTCGTCGAGGCTGCCGATGATGAATGATGCCACGGCCCTCTCGTGCTCGGTCAGATGCCTGTATCCGAGTTGCTCCTGGAGGCTCTGGGTGAAACTCTGCTTGACGGAGAAGGTATTGTATTCGGGGCGTTCGTCCTTGCCCCAGTTGTTGACCTTAAGATTATAGGAAGGAATATCGTCGGAATACGTGCTGTACGCCTCCTCGGCCGAGGCATCGGAGCGTTCCTTGTCCTGTATTTCGGTCAGGGAGACATCCTTGGGCTGGCCGTTTTCGTCCCTTTCCGGGGCGGTGTCGTCGAGGACGGGATTCTCTTCGATCTCTTCGCGGACACGCTTCTCAAGCTCCTGCACGGGCAGTTCGATCAGTTTGATCGTCTGGATCTGCAGGGGGGACAGCTTCTGCTGCTGCTTGAGTTCGAGTCCCTGGTTAATCATCGTTGGCGTGTGAAGGATCTACTATTGGATAGCCTATGTCGCTCTTGACGATGCAGGCTGAAGGCCACATTCCCTTGAGTTTGAGGAGGAATTCCATCGCTTCGGACCGGTCGCGGAAATCGCCCACCAGCACCTTGAAGAACGGATCCTCGTACGTCCGGTAACTCTTTACTCCCGGGAAACGGCTGTGGAATGTGCCCTCGGCGCCGGCCGATGCGTTTCTCGCATTCTGCGAATTGTCGAAGAATATGCGTATGCGCCAGCCGCTCATCTTGCGTGTGCGGTTAGCCGAAATCTGCGCCTCAACCATATTGCGGACAGCATCGGTCTGGTGGACCCTGACCTTGGACGAGCCTGCGGCAGAATTCGACGACAGGAAATTGAAAATGTCGCGACCGTAAAGGGTCGAATCCAGATCCGCGGTCGGCTGATAGTACAGCGAATCCGGAATCGAATAGCCGTCAGGAAGAACGACCTGTCCGAAAGCGGTCACTGAAGATATCAGCGAAAGAATCAGTATCGGGAGCAAACGTTTCATAGCTTGAAATAGGGGGCGATGGATTGGTCTTTGAGGGAAATGCGCTTTGAAATGCCGTGGGAGCGCACTTTGCAATTAACGTCCACTGTCACACCGGTATAGTCCTCCCGGGTCAGCATCGTCATTACCCTGAGAGGGGAGACATTTTCGTCCAGGACTGCGTGGACATTGAGGTCGTAGATTCCGGTCACATGCCCCTTTACCTTGACCGGATCGGGCTCGACGGTGAGATATGCCAGGGGAAGTCCGTTCAGGTTGACCGTCCCCTCAATGTGCTTGACCTTGAAGGAAGAAGTCTTGTTGCTGACTTCCAGTCGAATGGCGGCGTCCGCACTCCTCGGCCCCGTGACCGTGGTCGACACGACCGAATAAGAGACAAGCTCCACCTTGTCCTTCAGATTAGACGTGCAGCTCACCGAGAGTATCCCGGTAAGCGCGACCATCAGCGGAAGCAATTTTTTCCCGAAGGCATTCATACTGCAAATATAGATAATTTATTTGAAGAATTGAGTATCTTTGCAATTCAAAACCCGGACCATACTGTGAAACTATACATCGAAACATACGGCTGCCAGATGAACGTCGCCGACACCGAGGTGATCTTCTCGATTCTCCGGAAGGAAGGCTACGAAAGGACGGAAGACATGGCAGAAGCGGACGTGATTCTTGCGAACACCTGTTCCGTGAGGGACAATGCAGAGCAGCGCATCCATGGCCGCATCGAGCAGTTCCGCCGTGAAAAAGAACGCCGCGGCGCAATCATCGGCATTGTCGGCTGCATGGCCGAAAGGCTCAAGGAAGAACTACTCGAAAAACGCAAGGTCGACATCGTCGTCGGCCCGGACGCATACCGCCGTCTTCCCGAGCTTCTCAAGGCCGTGTCTCCGCAGAGTCCACAGATCGATGTGCTCCTCTCCCGCGACGAGACATACGCCGACATTATCCCCGTCCGCACTGATAAACTGGGCGTATCGGCATTCATCTCCATCATGAGGGGGTGCAACAACGTATGTTCCTACTGTGTAGTACCTTACACCCGCGGCGTTGAGCGCTCGAGGGATCCCCATACCATAGTTCGCGAAGCATGCGAGGTCTTCTCCAAGGGCTACCGCGAAGTCACCCTGCTGGGGCAGAATGTCGACAGCTATCTATGGAAGGGAGAAGACGGCGAGGTGGTTGAATTCGCAGACCTGCTGGCAATGGTCGCGGACGTATCTCCCCTCCTCCGGGTCCGCTTTTCCACTTCGCACCCAAAAGACATCAGCGACCGCCTCATTGAAACCATGGCATCCCGAGAGAACATTTGCCGCCACATCCACCTCCCGGTTCAGTCCGGCAGCACCCGCATGCTGGAGCTTATGAGACGCAAATATACCCGGGAATGGTATCTCGACCGCATCCGCAAGATCCGTGAGGTAATGCCGGACTGCGGCCTCACCACCGACGTCATAGCCGGATTCTGCACCGAAACCGAAGAAGACCACCGGGAAACGCTGTCGCTCATGGAAGAGGTTGGATTCGACTGGGCCTTCATGTTCCAGTATTCCGAACGCCCCGGCACGCTTGCAGCGAAAAAATACCCCGATGATGTCCCCCCGGAAGTCAAGACAAGAAGGCTCTCAGAAATCATCGACCTCCAGAACCGCAAGTCCCTCGAAAGCTACCGCCGGGACATCGGCAAAACCTTCAAAGTCCTCGTCGAAGGCCCCTCCAAGCGCGATCCCGCCATGCTCTCCGGACGCACCTCCTCCAGCAAGATGTGCGTCTTCCCCGCCGGCAACCTCCACACCGGCGACTACACCACCGTCACCGTCCTCGACGCCACCTCCGCCACCCTCATCTGCAACCTCACCCCCGACGCGTAGCGCTTGATCGACTCTTCTGCCGGAGCAAAATAGATTTAACTCCTCCATTCCATAGTTCCGTCCACAAAAAGGCCGCTTTTTGTGGACGGAGCCTTTAAAAACAGCAGTTTGTCCTCAAAACAGGCCTCTTTTGTGGACGGAGAGGCATTTTTCACCGGTTTATCCACAAAAACGCCCCTTTTTGTGGACGACTCGCACAGAATTTTTGGTAATTTTGTGTCGGATAAAAAAACATTGATTATGGAAGAACTGAAACAAAGGATTTTGGCTGAGGGTAAGGCTAGGGCGGAAGGCGGTGTGGTGATGGTGGGATCGTTCCTGAACCATCAGATGGATCCGCAACTCATGATGCGGTGTGCGGATGAGTTTGCCGGGCTATTCAAGGATCAGGGGATTAACAAGATAGTAACCATAGAGGCTTCAGGTATAGCTCCGGCGATTATGACGGGATACAAGATGAACCTCCCTGTGGTCTTTATCAAGAAGAAGAATCCCAAGACGGTGGAAGAATCCTGGAAGTCGTGGGTGTGGTCGTTCACAAGGGACGATGAAGTGACCGTATGCATTGACCGTCAGTTCCTTACGAGCAGCGACAGGATACTCTTTATCGACGACTTCCTGGCCGATGGCCACGCCTCCGGCAGTGTCATCGACCTCTGCCGTCAGTCCGGAGCACAGATTATCGGCATGGGCTTTCTCGTGGAGAAGGGCTTCGCAAAAGGCGGCCAGTTCCTCCGCGACCACGGCATCAATTACCACGCCCTCGCCACAGTCGACCGCATCAATCCGGACAATAGCATTGTGTTAAGGTAATCAAAAAAAAGCGCACCGGGAGGGGTGCGCTTGAAGGGGAGGGTGGATGATGGGGCTCGAACCCACGACACTCGGAACCACAATCCGATGCTCTACCAACTGAACTACATCCACCGTGTTTGGGGAGGCAAAGGTAATACGTTTTTTTGGATTGCGCAAATTTTTTACCTTGCCCGGGACGGGGAGATTATAGATCGCCCTTGTATTCTTTGATTTCGTAGCCTTCCATGGGGTCACCGTAGACGTCATATTTGTATGACGAGAGCGTTACCTTGAAGGGTACCTTTTCAGGATTGCCGGCGATGATGCCTTCCGTGGGGACTGAGAGGTAGCATCCCGAGGTCTCGGAGCTGATGAAGTTGAATGTGTCCGATCCCGGGTATTCGCCGTCGGCGAAATGCTCGATGCGGATGCGGAGGGAGTCGTCGAGCTCGTGGGTGTCGTCCACGATGACGTCGAATCGGTGCTCTGCAGTGCCGCCCCTCATGGTCATGAATCCGAGTCCGAGGTTGATGTAATTGCCGGAGCGCCAGCACCTTGTGAGCGACAGGGGGTCGGTGGAGAATTCCCTTTCAGCAAGGACTGCGCTTTGGAGGAGGGGCTCAACTATAGCCATCTCAGCGTAGTTGCGAAGGCGGATTTCATAGACGCCGGTCGTGTTTTCGGGACCGTAGATGTCGCACATGATGATGGCCCTGTCAAGGGTGGAGATATCGGTTTCAGTGAGGTTTTCACGGATGGTGAACCTGAGGCCGTTGTCGGTGACGAATACACCCTTGTTGAAGTTGCCGGTCTCGATGGCGCCATACATATAGTAATTGTCCTTCTTGCAGGAGGATAACAGTGCGAGCGCGGCGACAGCCGCAATGAGTATCTTTTTCATTCTGAGAATTTTAATTTCTGGTGGGATGGCATACGAGCTGGATGTCGACCGAGTCGACGCTGTATCCGCGGAAACGGCGGCGGCGGAGACGGGACTCGATCATCTCGAGGAGTTCGTCGTCGAATACGTCTTTGAACATGTGATTTTCCTTGTCATAGAGATGCAGGTGGGGTGACGTGGTGACGTCGAAGTACATCTTGTTGTTGGACGAGAAGCGGCGGCGGTAGACGCCTATGGAGGACAATTCGCCGAGGATGTTGTATACCGAGGCGGTAGTGACGGCGGGACCGCCCCTGGAGATGAGATATTCGCATACCATGTCCGCCGAAGCGTGCCCGAGGGCGAACATAGCCTCGTGGACGGCCATCCTCTGGTGGGTGGCCTTCATCCCGTGCTTTTTGAGACGCGAAACGAATCGTTCCTTTTCCGCTAAGAATTCACTGTCCATAGCCGTTTACAAATTCAGACTGCAAAGTAAAGTGGAATTTTTCTAAATTGCAAATTCCGCGTCATTCGTTCCGCTCAAAGACGCTGCACCATTTGTAATACCAGTGGGTGGTGCTGCCGCAACCTTCGAAGTCGACCGTATACATATCCCCCTTGTGTCCTTGGCCGAAATACAGGACTGCATCCCATTCGCCTGAGGACGGGTTGCCTGTCCCGACAGTATCACTACCTTTCATGTTCTTGACTTTAGCTCTGCCGGTGCCGTAGTAATACCTGTACAGGGACGCGCCATCCAGAACGGTCCATGCGTTGGCACTGCCGTTTTGCTGGACGGTCAAATGGAATACAAGCGAATCTCCGGCTTCCACAAAGGAGGGAGGTGTGGGAGAGATGGTCGCAGTAAAGGAGCAGTTGAATGGACGGTACCAGCGCGTCTTCCGGCAATTCGATGTCGTATCCGGCTTTGGCGAGTTGGGAATTCTTCGAAGACTTCTTTCCCGCAGTTCGGGCAGAAGCGCACCTTCCTTGAGCGGAGCACCGCAGTATTTTATGCATAATTCGGGAATTCTCACTATCTTTGCAGGTTATTATAAAATAATACGCGCAATGTCTCAGACCAGATGTCTCATACTCGGCGGAGGGCCGGCAGGATATACGGCGGCAATCTATGCCTCCAGGGCCGGTCTCGCCCCTGTCCTCTATGAGGGAATGGAGCCCGGCGGCCAGCTAACTACCACGACCGTGGTGGAGAATTACCCCGGATTCTCTTCCGGTGTCGACGCCAATACCCTTGTCGGCGAGATGAGGGCTCAGGCGGCATCATTCGGCGCGGACATTCGTCGCGGGACAGCTGTGAAGGCGGAGCTTGGAGTGCGTCCGTTCCGCATTTCGATTGACGACGGCACCGTCGTCGAATCGGAGGTGCTCATCATTGCGACCGGCGCTACCGCCCGTTATCTCGGCCTGCCCTCGGAGCAGAAGTTCAGGGGACTCGGCGTATCGGCCTGCGCCACCTGCGACGGCTTTTTCTACCGCAAAAAAAGAGTCGCCGTTGTCGGCGGAGGAGACAGCGCCTGCGAAGAGGCGTCCTACCTTTCCGGACTCTGCAGCAAGGTCTACATGATTGTGAGACGCGATGTCCTCAGGGCATCAAAAGCTATGCAGCAGAAGGTTATGTCCCGCGAAAACATCGAAATCCTTTGGAACTGCAACACCCAGGAAGTGCTTGGAGACGCTTCCGGCGTGACCGGAGTTCGCCTTCTCAGAAAGGATGGCGAGGTTTTTGATATAGAGGTCGACGGATTTTTCCTCGGCATAGGCCATCACCCCAACACCGAGATCTTCGAGGGACAGCTCAAACTCGATGAAAACGGTTACATAGTGACGGTCCCCGGAACGTCCCTGACATCTGTTGAGGGCGTTTTCGCCGCGGGAGACGTCCAGGATCCAAGATACCGCCAGGCCATTACGGCCGCGGCCTCCGGCTGCAAGGCGGCACTTGATGTTGAAAAATATTTGGCACAATAATGAAGAAAACTTTATTTGTAATCCTGGCAGTGGTAGCTGTGGCGTCCTGCAAGTCTCAATATGACGCCCTCCTCGCCAGCAACGATGCAGACACCAAGTATGCGGCGGCCATGGATTATTTCAACAACGGCAAGTACAAGAAAGCGGCCACCCTCTTCGAATCCCTGGCCGTCCTCACAAGCAACACCGAGAAAGACGACACCGTCCAGTTCTACTGGGGGCTAAGCAACTACAGGGACCGCGACTACTACACCGCGGAAGCCAATTTCACCCGCTTCATCACCCATTATCCGATGAGCGTGTTCACCCCCGAGGCTGCATTCCTCAGGATCGACTGCCTGTACCGTTCGACCTATCGGTATGAGCTTGACCAGGTGCCCACCCAGCAGGCGCTAGCCGAAATCTCCCAGTACAAGAAGGAGAATCCCGACAGCCCCCGCATCGAAGCCTGCGATAAGATGGAAGCCGACCTCAACGAAAGGCTCGACCGCAAGGCCCTTGAAGCGGCCAAGCTGTACTACAAGATGGAGAACTACAAGTCCTCCAGGATAGCCTTCCGCAACATTCTGAAGAATGATCCGGAGAATATCTACCGCGAGGATATCCTCTACTACACGGCGATGTCATCCTACAAATACGCCCTTCTCAGCGTCACCGCAAAGCAGAAGGAGCGCTACCTTACATTCGTCGACGACTATCTCAATTTCATCAGCGAGATTCCGGAGTCTTCCTACAGGAGGGAACTGGATGTGATGTATCGCAGGGCACAGAAGGCTCTCGGCAAATCAATCGCGGACGACGGCGAAGACATCAGCGACCGCGATCTCCGCAAACAGAAAAAAGAAGAGGAGAAAGCGCTCCGCCGCGCCGCCCGTGAGCTTGAGAAACAGGGGGAATGAATTTTTTTGAAACCCGGAGCGACTCAGGAGCAGTAATATATAAGGTAACAACAAAAACATCATAATGGAAAGCAAGAAGAAAGTCCCCGTAAACACCATCACAAGGGACATCAAGTACCTCGCCGAACCCACCGGCAACATCTACGAATCAGTAGTCATCCTTTCCCGCAGGGCCAACCAGATCGCCATTGCCGAAAAGAAGGAACTCATGAAAAAGCTTGAAGACTTCAAGAACGAACACGACACCATGGACGAAGTCTTCGAAAACAAGGAGCAGATCGAAATCTCCAAATACTTCGAGCGCCAGCCCAAACCGGACCTCGTCGCGATCTCCGAATTTGAAAACGGCGAGCTCGATTACCGCAAGGCCGACGAAAGTCCGCTTGCCTGATGCTCCATCGCCTCACCATCGGGAATTATGTCCTTGTAGACTCTCTGGAAACCGAGTTTCCCGGGGGTCTTGTCATTATGACGGGACAGACAGGCGCCGGCAAGAGCCTTCTTGTCGGTGCGCTGTCGCTGCTTCTCGGTGCCAAGGCTGACGCATCCGTCCTTTCCGACCCCGGCAAGAACTGCGTGGTCGAGGGCGTATTCGACCTTCCGGACATTCCCTCCCTTCCGGAGGAATGCGAGTTTGAGCCTGACGGCGAATTGATTACCGTCCGACGCGTCATTGCTCCTTCCGGCCGCTCGAGGGCATTCGTCAACGACTGTCCCGTGGCTGTGGGGGCTCTCCAGCAGCTTGCAGCCCATCTCGTGGATATCCATGCGCAGGCGGACACTGCACGGCTCTCGGACAAGTCCTACCGTCTTGACATGCTGGACCGCTATGCCGGCAACGCGGCGCTTCTCGCTGAATACGGAGAGGCATATTCCGCCACCAGAAAGATCCGGCAGCAGCTTGACGGGCTGAAAGAAGAGGCCCGCCGGCTGGACGCTGACCGCGAATACGACGCGGCACGCTACAGGACCCTCGCCGAGGCCGCTTTAAGGCAGGGCGAGGCCGAAGAGCTTGAAGCCGAAGAGAAACTCCTCGCCAACGCAGAAGAGATAAAATCAGGCCTCTGCAGGATAGAGTCGCTCTATGATTCCCCGGAAGGGGATGGGATAGACACTCTGCTCAGGGAGGTCGAAAAGCAGCTCGGAAAGACTGCAGGGTACGTTCCCTCGCTGGAGTCATATACCGAGAGGCTCTCGTCCGTCAGGATAGAGCTCGACGATATAGTCTCCGACATTGCATCCCTCAATGCATCCATGGACGTGTCGGAAGACCGTCTGGAGGCAGTCAGGGAGCGGCTTTCTACGCTATACGAGCTCAGGAGGCGTTTCGGCGTGACTACTGACGAGGAACTGATTGCGATACGCGATGAACTCGCCGCGAGAGTCGGTGGAGGTGAAGACCTCGCAGACCGGATTGTTGCTCTTGAGCGCTCTCTCAAGCAATCCCAGGCAAGGGAAGACGAACTTGCCGCCAAGTTGCATTCAGCACGGGCGACCGCCGCGCCGTCATTCGCGGAAGCGGTTTCTGCGCTTCTAAGGGGATTGGAGCTCGAGCGGGCTGTCTTTTCCGTGTCCCTGCAGCCGGCACCGTCAGGGCCGTCCGGAAGGGACGAGGCGGTATTCCGCTTCAGTGCAACCGGTGTGGATCCGGAGGATATGTCCAAGGTGGCCTCGGGAGGCGAGCGCTCGCGTATCATGCTGAGCCTCAGGGCTATGATGTCCCGCTATATGCAGCTCCCTACGCTGATATTCGATGAAATCGACACGGGCGTTTCCGGCAGCGCGGCGGACAAAATGGGTCGCCTGATATGCAAGATGGGGGACAATATGCAGATATTCGCCATTACCCATCTGCCGCAGGTCGCCGCAAAGGGACGCGCCCATTATCTCGTCTCCAAGACGATGGAGGGGGACAGGGCGCTTACATCCATTCGCCGGATTGACGGCGAAGAAAGGGTGGGGGAGATCGCCCGAATGCTCAGCGGCTCTGCAATCACGCCCGAGGCGGTCGCCAATGCCCGCCGATTACTGGAAATCTAAACAAACCGATATATGGCTAAACGTGAAATAAAATTCTCCCTGGTATACAGGGATATGTGGCAAAGCTCAGGCAAGTATGTCCCCCGCGTGGACCAACTAGTGGAGGTGGCTCCTCCCATCATCGAGATGGGCTGCTTCGACCGCATCGAGACCAACGGCGGCGCTTTCGAGCAGGTCAATCTCCTCTTCGGAGAGAATCCCAACAAGGCTGTACGCGCCTGGACAGCGCCTTTCCACAAGGCCGGCATCGAGACGCACATGCTTGAGCGCGGACTCAACGCCCTCAGGATGAATCCGGTACCGAAGGATGTCCGCGACCTGATGTTCAAGGTCAAGAAGATTCAGGGCACCGATATCGCCCGCTCGTTCTGCGGCCTCAATGATCACCGCAATCTCCGTGGCTCGGTCGAGGGCGCCAAGAAAGGCGGGATGATTTCGCAAGTGGCTCTCTCGATCACCCATTCGCCCGTCCATACGGTTGCTTACTATATGGACATCGTCGACAAGGTGGTCGGATACGGCTGCGACGAGATCTGCCTCAAGGACATGGCTGGTATCGGCCGTCCGAGCGTACTCGGCGAGCTCGTTGCTTCTATCAAAAAGAAATATCCCCACATCAAGGTCCAGTACCATGGCCATACAGGTCCTGGATTCTCGCCTGCGAGCATGCTGGAAGTGGCCAGGGCCGGTGCGGATTATCTCGACGTCGCCGTCGAACCGCTCTCCTGGGGCAAGGTCCATCCCGATGTCATCACCATCCGCGAGATGATGAAGGCCGACGGATTCGCCGTCAAGGACATCAACATGGACGCTTACATGGAGGTACGCCGCCTCACCCAGAAATTCATCGACGACTTCCTAGGCTACTGGATCAACCCGTCCAACGCGAAGATGTCCTCGCTCCTTGTCGGATGCGGACTTCCCGGAGGAATGATGGGCTCCATGATGGCTGACCTCAAGGGCTTCCAGGGCGCAATCAATGCCGCCCAGAGGGCCCACGGCCGTCCTGAAATGTCCCTCGACACGCTCATGGTCAAGCTTTTCGAAGAGGTCGAATACGTATGGCCCCGCCTCGGCTACCCGCCGCTCGTGACCCCCTTCAGCCAGTACGTCAAGAACACTGCGCTGATGAATCTCTTCAACATGCTCAACGACAAGCCGCGCTGGACCACGATCGACAAGGATACCTGGGGAATGATCCTCGGCCACATGGGCCAGCTCCCCGGACCGCTCGCTCCGGAAATCATCGAGCTCGCCAAGGAAAAAGGCCTCGAATTCTCCACCGGAAACCCTCAGGACAACTATCCGGACGAACTTCCCAAGTTCCGCGCAATGATGCAGGAAGAGGGCTGGGACGTCGGCGAGGACGAAGAAGAGCTCTTCGAATTCGCAATGCACGAGCGCCAGTACCGCGATTACCGCAGTGGCCTCGCCAAGGAGCGCTTCAATGCCGAGCTCAAGGATCTCAAAGCCAAGGCGAATGCCCCCATCGAGGTTGTCCGCCCTGTCGTCGAGATGCCCAAATTCGACATCGACAAGTATGTGGAGAAGTATCCCGACGCAGTGCCAGTGCAGGCTCCCGTCAAGGGCCAGCTCATCTGGGAGCACGATGTAGATGACGCTTCCGCGGCGCCCGTCGTCGGTACCAAAGTGGAAGCAGGCGTTCCAGTCGGCTATGTCCAGTGCTACTACGGCATGGAGCCGCTCGTCTCTGCTATCGACGGCCGCATCGTCGCCGTTACCGGAAAGCAGGGCGAAAGTGTGGTCAAAGGCGAAATAGTCGCCTTCGTCGTGCCTTCAAAAGCATAAGAAACACACTATTTTATAAAGAAACACACATCACCCCCTGAAATTTTCACGTTTCAGGGGGTTCTCTTTTCCGGGGAATGATTAGCTTGCGGCCAAAAACCGCATGCCATGAAAATGAAAGACATCCTGCCGGAAGACCGGCCTCGCGAGAAGCTCCTCGGCAGGGGAGTCTCTTCGCTCACAAACGCTGAACTCATGGCAATATTCATCCGTACGGGGACGGGGCGGCGCAACGCCCTCGACATCGCCCATTCCGTGATGTACGCCGGGGAGGGGACACTCGCCGGGGTGCTGAACCTGGGGCTGGAGGGCCTCTGCGCCATTGACGGAATAGGCCCGGACAAGGCTGCCTGCATCCTGGCGGCGCTGGAGGCCGGGAGACGGTTCTTCGAGGAGAACAACGGTGTGGACCCGAGGCATATCACTTCGCCCGAGGAGATATTCCTCATGATGATTCCGGACATGAAGTATCTCGACCACGAGGAAGCGTGGGGCGTGTTCCTCAATTCGAGAAACGGGGTGATCAAGAAGGAAAAGCTCTCGTCCGGGAGCGACCTCACCACTTCGCTCGACTACAGGGCGATAATCCGGAAGGCTCTATCCTGCAAGGCCTCGACGCTGGTGCTGGTCCACAATCACCCTTCAGGCTCGCCCCAGCCGGGTCGGGAGGATGTCCTGGCGACAGAGGCGCTCCGTAAATCCCTGTCTGCCGTTAATATCACATTGCTCGACCACGTCGTGATCTCAGACGGCGCATACTTCAGTTTCTCCGAAGACCAGACCTTTTATTTGTGATTATTCGACAAATCCATTATCTTTGTGAGAAACAAACTGCACTAAACATGAATCTTGTCAATCTCGGTGAGAACAATTCCGTCCTCAACAGTTTCATCGCAGAAATGCGCGACGTCACGATCCAGAAAGACCGTCTCCGTTTCAGGACAAATCTGAAGCGTGTCGGCGAAATCTTTGCCTACGAGCTGTCCAAAACCCTTCAGTACAGCGTCAAGGAAGTGACCACGCCGCTCGGTATCGCCCCTGTCGCCACTCCTGACACCGGACTTGTCATTTCCACAATCCTCCGTGCGGGCCTTCCCCTTCACGAGGGCTTGCTTAATTTCTTCGACCATGCCGGTACAGCCTTCGTTGCCGCTTTCCGCAAATACGGCAAGGGTGACTGGTTCGAGATCAAGATCGATTATTGCACTACACCGACACTGGAGGGCAAGGCTCTCGTCATCGCGGACACCATGCTCGCCACCGGCGCCTCCATCGAGATTGCCTACAACAAACTCCGCGAAGAAGGCGGCGAACCCGTCCACACCCACTTCGTCTGCCCCATTGCGAGCCGCTACGCGGTCGAATACCTCCAGAAAAAGCTCCCCTCCAACACGACTCTATGGGTCGCAGCCATCGACGAGGAGCTCACAAGCCACAGCTACATCGTTCCGGGTCTCGGCGATGCAGGCGACTTGGCTTTCGGTGAGAAATTATAACTGACGAATCGTAAAATCCGTTTCGTAGAGTACGCGGCGGACGGCGTGGTTGACAAGTGACCCGCCGTCCGTCTTTTCGAATCTGAACGAAGACTGGAGCAGGTCGTAGCGGTCCCTGAGCATGAACGGCCTGTAGAATATGCCGTAGGTGGACAGCATCGAAATCATGTAATACGCCGTGTCATAGCCCTGGAAGGCCATCTTGGTGGGCTCGGTGTTGTAAAGGGCCCTGTACCTCAGGATGAAATCCATCACCTTGCGGTCGCCGTAGTCGATGTTGTACGACGCCGTCATGTGGAGCTTGAGGTTGTGGAGGTATTCGGATTCGATGGTCGTATCGAATTCACGGACCTTTGACGGGGCGTAAAGGGTGATGTCGTATTTCTTGCGTGAAAGGACGTTGAGGTTGCGGATGGCATCGCCGAGGAAGGCCTCTGTCGTTGAGAGGACGATCACGTGGTTGGCGGCTTCCTTGGATAGCTGTTCGGCGATCGAGCCGGAAATAGTGCGGCCCTGGGTAATGACGTAGCTGAAGCTCTTGTAACGCAGATTGTGGTCCGAAAGGGCCTTCTTGACGGTCCTTGAGAACGCGGTCTCTTCGGCGTTCTTGTCGCTGATGAGGAGGATGTTGTCTCCGGGGGCGAATTCTTCAGAAAGCCAGGTGACGAGGTCTTCGTACTGGTCGGTGAGCGGGACGGGGGCCTGGATCAGCCTGCTGCGGCCTTCCGCGAGGGGAAGCACCTTCTGGTTGAGAGGGGAGAATATCCACGTGCTCTCGTCGCTGCGGGCCAGCTCCTTCTTGACCGCCTCCGGCGAAAGGGGACCGATGACGATATCCTTGTCTGTGAGTTTTTCGCCGTCGACCGCGGCGTCTCCGCTGACGTCATGCACCTCGAGGTCAGTGGTGATACCCTTGTCCTTCAGGTCGCCGAGGGCGAGAAGAAAGCCGCAGTAGAAATCGATGTTGGAGGCTGAACGCTTGCCGCCGGAAGTGAAGGGGAGAAGCAGGGCGATGGACACTTCATCCTTGCCGCTCGTGAACACCCAGCCTTCAGGATCATCCGGATCCGGGCCGGTCTCTTCGACTGTATTGTCCTCTCCTTCAGTTATTTCCTGACCTTCGGGCGCGTCTATTTTAGTGGTGATTTCGTTTTCGTCTGTCCCGGTGACGGTCTGTTCCGTGGCCTCGGCCTTTTCCCCGATAGGAATGAGAAGCTTCTGTTTCTTCTTGATCTTGGTGCCGTCGAGATGGTTGGCTTCGATGATGGCTTCCATGCTGACGCCGTACTCCTGGGAGATGCTCCAAAGGGTGTCATTCCAGCGGACGGTGTGATAGACAGCCTCGTCCTTTACGGGGATGTAGAGGATGCTTCCGGTCTTGAGACCTTCGTCCTTGACCGCAGGATTGAAGGCGTACAACTCATCGACTGTGACTCCGTAAGCCTGGGCTATGGAGAACAGGGTCTGCTTTTCGAGCACCACATGGGCATAGCACACGGCGTCACCTCTGCGGACTTTGTCCTGTGAAATAGTGACGGGGGTCGGGACATAATCCTGAGCCCTGGTGACGACCGCCGGGAAGGTAAGCCCGAGGGCCGCTGACATCAATATAAGGGTGAGACGAGTCTTCATGCTGAGAATGAATTATAGCGTTTCGGCGAATTGGACAAGTGAAGAAGCGAAATTGGACCAGCTGAGGCGCTCTTTTTCGGCCCTGATGGCCTTGAGGCAGCCTTCGCGGATGGAAGGATCGGCGAAATAGCGGAGTATCGCGGAGCGAATGGCTTCGCATTCGGCCTCGCCGGCGTTGAGTCCGGTCCCGCGGTCGGATACGGTGTCTCCGAGTCCTCCCGCGTCAGTGACCACCATCGGCAAGTCAAAGTGGCAGGAGATGGCACTGATACCGCTCTGGGTGGCGGTCCGGTAGGGGAGTACGGTCAGGTCGGCGGCGCTGAAGTACCACGGCACCTCGCTGTCCGGGATGTATCTGGTCTCGATATGGATACGGTCCTTGCCGGGGAGCGAATCGATGATGGCCTGGTATGGGGCGAAACTGCCGTACGGCTCGCCGGCCACTATGAGCTGATAGTCTTCCGGCAGCGTCCTGAATGCTTCCAGGAGGATATCCAGCCCCTTGTATTCCCGGATGAGTCCGAAGAACAGGATGTTTTTCCTGCCGGGGGCGAGCCCGAGATGACATTCGGCTTCTGCCCTCTCCTTTTTCTCCCCGAAATGGGAATACAGAGGATGCGGACGGCATATCCATTTGGCATCGGGCAGGAGCTTCTTCAGGTCTTCGGTGACGCTGTCCGACATGGTGACGAAGCCGTCACAGCTGCGGAGGAAATACTTCGTCAGCGGAATGTCCACCAGGTGGCGCTCATGCGGAATCACATTGTCCGGAATGACTACTACTTTGGTGCCTGAACGGCGAAGCTTTCTGGCCACTTTTCCAAGTGAGGGCGCGAACCAGGGCATCCAGTATTTCATCACCAGAAGGTCAGGCTTCCACTCACGAATCTTCCTGGCTGTTTTGCACCAGGTGAATGGATTGATCGTGTCCAGAAGCCTCTCGGCGCCGACATCCTTTGCGTCATCGGGCGAGAGATACTGGCTCTTTCCGGGGAACAGGATTCCCGGATACTGTCTTTTGAAAGTGAAGGCCCTGACCGTGTGAACCTTGCCCAGTTCTTCCATCAGGCTGACGTTGAACTGCGCGATCCCGCCCCTGAAGGGGGGAAAGGTGGACAGCAGGGCGATCTTCAATGGTAGGTGTCTTTATTCGGCGTCAGCCGGCTTTTCCTTGTCGGCGGCGTACTGCTTGTTGAGGCCTTCGATAATCTGTGCGGTGATATTGAAGGTGGTATCGGCAGCTACGACCGGGAGGGGAAGCAGGCCGCTCTGGTTGGCGAAAATATAGGTGTAGTGGTGCTCCTCGTTGAACTTGACGACGTACTCGTGGATGTCGTTGTTGATCTGGTTTGTGAGGACGGCGAGCTCCTGGTCGAGCTCCTGCTGCTTCTTGGAGAAGTTGTTGGAGAAATTCTCGCTCTTCTTCTGGATCTCCTGCATTTTCTGCTCGGCGACGGAGGGGAGGACGAGACCCTTGTTGTAATCTTCCTGGAGCTTGTTGTACTGATTGTTGATGGCGTTCTGCTCGCGGGTGAACTGGTCGCGGAAATTGTTGGCCTTGGTGGTGAATGCGTCGTTGAGTTCGTTTGCCCTGTCATAGCTGTCGAGTACCTCGTCTACGTTGAAGTAGGCGATTACGGGGATGACGAATGACGAATCGCCGGCCTGAAGGATGTGCTGTGTAGTGTTGGAGGTGTTGTGGACGCCGGGTTTGCCGATGAAGGTGAAGATGCCGGCTGCAATTGCGATCACCAGCGCTGCAACGCTGAGGATTGTGGGAAGAGATTTGTTCATTTCTTATCTTGTTGTTTTTATATGCGGATCAAACTGCAAAGTTACTAAAAATTCCTGATTTTGGAAAGATATGCCTTGACAGTGTTCTCGAGGCCGAGGTAAAGTGCGTCTGAAATCAGGGCGTGTCCGATCGATACTTCGTCCGTCCACGGGATGGTGCGGATGAAGTAGGACAGGTTGTCAAGGTTGAGGTCATGCCCGGCATTGAGTCCGAGTCCGGCCTCCCTGACGGCCTTTGCTGTGGCGAGATATGGCGCTATTGCCGCTTCCGGGCCCGCAGGATAATTCCGGGCATAGCTCTCGGTGTAAAGTTCGACGCGGTCGGCTCCGGCCTCCCTGGCGGCCTCTGCCATCTCCGGGACAGGGTCGATGAAGACGGATACTCTGATCCCCAGGGCCTTGAAGCGGGCGATTACGTCGCGGAGGAAATCCATGTGTGCGGGAATGTCCCAGCCGGCGTTGGACGTGATGGCGTCGTGGGCATCCGGTACCAGGGTGACCTGGTCCGGCTTCACTTCGGTGACGAGGTCGATGAAGGAGGGGATAGGATTGCCCTCAATGTTGAATTCGGTCTTGATCAGGGGACGGATCTCCCTTACGTCGCTGTAGCGGATGTGACGTTCATCCGGACGGGGATGGACGGTGATTCCTTCCGCTCCGAAACGCTCGATGTCGAGCGCGGCTTTTGTTACGTCGGGGAGATTGCCTCCGCGGGCGTTGCGGATTGTGGCGATTTTATTGATATTGACGCTTAATCTTGTCATTTTATTGCAATTTGTCTGGCAAAAATAGTCATTATTGTCAAATAAAGTGTTATTTTTGAAATCTGAATTGATAATTATCACAAAAGAGACTTATGAAAATCGGTATTTTCACCGGCCATGCGGCAGTATCCGACAAGCCTGAGTACAACAATCTCCGTGCCCAGCTCGAGGAAGCCTCATATACCCTTTACGATATCAGTTCAAAGGCAGATATTCGCAGCGACACAGACCTCGTCCTCAGCGTGGGCGGCGACGGCACATTCCTCTCCGCGGCCCAGACGGTTGCCGACGTCGGCATTCCCATCCTCGGGGTCAATTTCGGCCGCCTCGGATTCCTCTCCGAAAACCGCCCGGAAGACGTCCTCGCCGCGCTCATGGAAGGCGACTTCTCCGTCGAATACCGCACAATGCTCAACGCCAGCCTCAAAGGCTCCAACGCCCGCCGCGACATCGGCCTCCTGCCGTATGCCGTCAACGAAGTGGCATTCCACCGCAGCGGGATGGGCGTCCTCGGCATCAACGTCTCCATCAACGGCGAAAACCTTCCGACATACTGGGGGGATGGCCTTATCGTGGCGACGAGTTCCGGCTCGACCGCATATTCGCTCAGCGTCGGAGGTCCGATCTGCATGCCGGATACTAAGGTTCTCATCATCGCCCCCATCTCCCCTCACAACCTCAATGTACGCCCCCTCGTCGTGCCGGAGACCGCCCAAATAGGCATTTCATTCGTCTCCCGGGAAGACATGGTCGTGATGTCGATGGACAACAAGAAGGTCGAAATCAACCCTTCGTGGACCGTGAAGATAGCGATGGCACAATTTTCGCTCAAACGCATCCGGCTCGCCTCTTCCGGATTCGTTGAAGCTCTTACTTCAAAGCTGTTCTGGGGGGAGGACAGAAGAAACAACGGATAGCATGGACAACACTACAGAAAAACGCATCCCCACCCACGTTTCCATCATAATGGATGGCAACGGTCGCTGGGCCAGGGAACGTGGCAAGGAGAGATTGTACGGGCATTTAGAGGGCGTCGAAAGCGTCCGCGCCTGCTCCGAAGCAGCCGCTGAGGCCGGAGTAAAGTACCTCTCCCTTTTCGCTTTTTCAGAAGAAAACTGGGCCCGCCCCGAAAGTGAAGTGGAAGGGCTCATGAAACTCATGATGCAGTCGATTAAGAACGAACTCCCGACTCTCATGAAAAACGATATCCGTTTTGTAGTCAAAGGCAATCGCGCCCGTCTGTCGGACACCCTCAACAAGGCTATCGACGATCTCATGGAGACCACCGCGTCGCTCAAGCGGATGACGCTCGTCATCTTCCTGAGCTACAGCGGCAAATGGGATATCCTCCAGGCTGCTTCCAGGATCGCAGCGGAGCAGCCGGAGGGCGAGCTTACCGAGGAGAAATTCGCTTCATATCTGGTCACTTCGGACATTCCGGACCCGGACCTCCTGATCCGCACCTCCGGGGAGCAGCGCATCAGCAATTTCCTCCTGTGGCAGACCGCCTATACCGAGTTTGTGTTCAGCCCCGTACTCTGGCCGGATTTCAGGAAAGAACAGTTCCGTGCAGCACTTGACGAGTACGCTTCGCGCGACCGCAGATACGGAAAAGTAAAATAATATTCGTATATTTGCCGGATAATTTGAAGCAAATGAATCTCAAGAAGACAGGATTGCTCCTCGCACTTGCGCTCGCAGGCTTCCAGGCCTTCGGGCAGACAGACGGCCGTGAAGTGACGGTGGACTACGGTTCGCCTCACAAGTATACCGTCGGAGGAGTCCGTGTAGAAGGCAACCAGCATATCCGTTCCGAGCAGCTGATCCAGCTGTCCGGCCTCGTTCCCGGCATGGAAGTTACGGTTCCCGGCGATGATATCTCCGGTATCGTGGACCGCATCTGGGCCCAGCGCTATTTCGAAGATGTCGCGATGTATGTCGATTCGCTCGACGCCGACGCCGGCAAGATCTGGCTCCGTCTGAGCGTAAAAGAGCGTCCCAGGGTGTCCAGGTGGACATTCTCCGGCGTCCGGAGCTCCGAGCAGAAGGATCTCAAGGAGCGTCTCAGCCTCCGTCCCGGCGGCGAATTCTCCGAATACGTCGAATCCACGTCGATCGACATCATCAAGCGTTATTACAAGGAAAAGGGCTTCCTGAAGGTCGACGTCAAGGCCGAAGTCCAGAAGGATACGGTCATCAAGAGCGCCATCAGGGTAAACTTCGCGGTCGACCGCGGTGTCCGCGTCCGTGTCAAGGAAATCAACTTCCACGGAAGCGATGGCGTCAAGGACTACAAGATCGCCAAGGCGATGAAAAACACCAAGTCCGCCAAGTGGTACAACTTCTTCAAGAGCAAAAAATTCAAGGAGAAAGAATACCCGACCGACCGCAAGACCGCCATCGATGCATTCAACGAAGCCGGCTACAGGGACGCCCGCCTCGTTCGCGACTCCATCTATTATCTGGATGACAAGCACCTCGCCATAGACATGTATTTCGACCGTGGCGACAAGTACTATTTCCGCGACATCACCTGGACCGGCAACTCGGTCTATACGGCTGATCAGCTCAACGAGGTCCTCCAAATCAAGAAAGGTGACATATATGACGTCGTCAACATGGGTCACCGTCTCAACGGCGGCGGCAAGCAGAACGACTACGATGTCGGCAAGCTCTACCGTGACAACGGATACCTCTTCTTCAATGTAAGTCCTGTTGAGATCAATATCGACAAGGACTCGGTCGACGTCGAGATGAGGATTACCGAAGGCAAACAGGCCACCCTCAACAACATCATCATCAACGGCAACGACCTCACCAACGAAAAGGTCGTCCGCCGCCAGCTGTTCACTTATCCCGGCGACCTCTACAGCCAGACCAACCTGGAGCGTTCCATCCGTGAAATCGCGTCCCTGGGCCAGTTCGACCCGGAAGCTATCATGGATCCCGTCAAAGGATTCTCCGTCATTCCCCGCCAGGCGGACAATACGGTCGACATTATTTATAATGTCACCGAAAAGCCGTCCTCTCAGCTCGAACTCTCGGGTGGTTGGGGCGCCAATACATTCGTCCTCTCGGCCGGTGTGAGTTTCAACAACTTCTCGACCAGCCGAATGTTCGAAAAGCACGCCTGGAGGCCCGTTCCGCTCGGAGATGCGCAGAACCTCGCATTCCGTCTCCAGTCCAACGGCAAGTACTACATGGCCATCACGGGCAGTTTCGTCGAGCCGTGGCTGTTCGGCAACAAGCCTACATCGCTCAGCCTTTCCGGTTATTATTCAAGGATGACTGATTCCTACCTCGCCATCGGTATTCTGTCGACCGACAAGATGTTCGAGGTTTACGGCTTCTCCGCCGGTCTCGGCAACCGCCTCAAGTGGCCTGACAATTATTTCGTCCTATACAACGCCCTCAGCTGGCAGACATACAAGCTTACAAACTGGTACGGCGGATACTTCATGTTCAACAACGGCGTATCCAACAACCTCAGCTACAACGTCTCTCTGTCGAGAAACTCCACTGACCAGCAGATTTATCCCCGCAGGGGCTCCGATTTCTCGGCATCGCTCCAGATTACTCCGCCGTATTCGCTCTTCCGCAAGAAGGGATATGACGCCGACGGCAATGCGGTGAAATACGATTCCTGGCGCGACGTCAACTATGACAACTTCACCTCCCAGCAGCGCTACAAGTGGATCGAATACCACAAGTGGAAATTCTCCGGGACCATGTATACCAACATTTGGGACAATTTCGTCCTAATGTCCCGTGCGCAGTTCGGCTACCTCGGATATTACAACCGCAACTGGGGTTATTCGCCTTTCGAAGGCTTCCAGGTCGGTGGTGACGGTATGACGGGATACAATACCTACGGCGCTGATATCATCGCCCTCAGGGGTTATGCCAACTACTCCCTTACCCCTACCGAGACCACCAAGTACAGCAGCTATGCCAATTATGCGGGCCGCGTCTACGACAAATTCACGGTCGAGCTCCGTTACCCGGTCATTCTCCAGCCGTCGTCGACGATATTCGTCCTCGGATTCCTCGAAGGAGGTAACTGCTGGGCCGATATCCGCAAGTTCAATCCATTCCAGATCAAGCGTGCAGCCGGTGTCGGCGTCCGCGTATTCCTCCCTATGATCGGCCTTCTCGGTATCGACTGGGGCTACGGATTCGACGACTCCACCAACGGCGGCAGCCAGTTCCATTTCATGATAGGTCAACAATTCTAGCAATCAAATAAATACCACTGATATGAAAAAGATTTTTGCAATTGCCGCAATGGCACTTCTCACCTTCTCTGCAGCCCAGGCCCAGATGAAGATCGGACATGTCAATTTCGTTGAACTCGTCCAGCTCGCCCCCGAGGCTGACTCGGCCCGCGAAACTCTCGCCACCCTCCAGAAGGATGCCGAAAGCACATACCAGGACATGATTGACGAATATCAGAACAAGTTTTCCCAGTATCAGAGCAAGAGCGCCAGCTGGACCGCTGCCGTCAAGGAGTCCAAGGAAAAGGAACTCATGCAGATCCAGACCAATATCCAGGAATTCCAGCAGTCCATCACCCAGGAGCTCCAGGCCAAGCAGAACGAGCTGATGGCTCCGCTCTATGACAAGGCTCAGGAAGCTGTCAACAAGGTCGCCAAGGCACAGGGCATCGCAGTCGTATTCGACTCCGGTTCCGCTCTCTATTTCGATGACGCTCTGACCGTGGATCTCACCAAGGCAGCCCGCAAGGAAATCGGCATTCCCGATGACCGTACCCTCGAAGGCCTCGCCGAGCAGCTCAGCGCCCAGCAGCAGTAATTCCCGACAAATAACTATTAACCCTTATAACACAAAACTTTAAACTAATTTATCATGAAGACAAGTGAAATCATGGCGAAACTCCAAGCCAAGTATCCCCTTGAGAAAGAATATCTCCAGGCGGTTCAGGAAGTGCTTGAGTCAATCGAAGAAGTCTACAACCAGCATCCCGAATTCGAGAAGGCCAAGATCGTCGAGAGGCTTGTAGAGCCCGACCGCATCTTCACCTTCCGCGTCACATGGATCGACGACAAGGGTGAGGTTCAGACCAATCTCGGATACCGCATCCAGTTCAACAGCGCCATCGGCCCCTACAAGGGCGGTCTGCGCTTCCACAAGGCGGTTACCCCTTCGATGCTCAAGTTCCTCGGCTTCGAGCAGACCTTCAAGAATGCCCTCACCACTCTCCCTATGGGCGGTGCAAAGGGCGGCTCCGATTTCGACCCCGTCGGCAAATCCGACGCCGAAATCATGCGTTTCTGCCATGCTTTCATGCTTGAGCTATGGAACTGCATCGGTCCCGACCAGGACGTCCCTGCAGGCGATGTCGGCGTAGGCGGCCGCGAAATCGGCTTCCTCAACGGCATGTACACCAAGCTCGCACGTAAATACAACACCGGCGTCCTTACCGGCAAGGGCCTCACCTTCGGCGGTTCCATCCTCCGTCCCGAGGCTACCGGTTTCGGCGCTCTCTACTTCACCCAGCACCTTCTCGACAAGGCAGGCAAGACCCTCGTCGGCAAGAAGATCTCCCTCTCCGGCTTCGGCAACGTAGCATGGGGTGCAGCCACCAAGGCCGTCGAACTCGGCGCCAAAGTCGTCGCCATCTCCGGTCCCGACGGTGTCTGCCACATCCCTGAGGGCATCACCAAGGAAATGATTGACTACATGCTCGTCATGCGTGCCTCCAACCGCAACAAAGTCGAAGACATGGCAGTCAAATTCCCCGGCAAGGCCATCTTCACCCCCGGCAAGAAAGCCTGGAGCATCCCCGTCGACATCGCTCTCCCTTGCGCCTTCCAGAACGAACTCTCCGAAGACGATGCAAAGGAACTCGTCGCCAACGGCTGCTGGTGCTGCTGCGAAGTCTCCAACATGGGTTGTCAGCCCGGTGCCATCCGCTACTTCCAGTCCAATGGCATCCTCTTTGCCCCCGGCAAGGCTGTCAATGCAGGCGGCGTAGCTACTTCCGGTCTTGAAATGACCCAGAACGCAAGCCATATCGGCTGGGCTCCCGAAGAGGTAGACTCCAAGCTCCATTTCATCATGAAGTCCATCCACGAGCAGTGCGTCAAGTACGGCACACAGCCCGACGGCTCCATCGACTATGTCAAGGGTGCCAACATCGCCGGCTTCATGAAAGTCGCCACCGCCATGCTCGAGCAGGGCATTGTTTAAGTGTGGTTTTTTAACTAAAAAAGAGCCTCACAGGTTTCTGCGAGGCTCTTTTTGATAACAGAAGTCATTATGTTGAGAAAGAACGTTTTCCTTTTAATCTGTATACTGTTGAGCACTCCTGCGTTTGCCCAGTATACCTTTGCCGTTGACGAGGTGGATCCGCCTACAGACCATTGCGGGTGGCAGAGCAGCGGGATCGATATTGCCCGTGGAATCAACTGGTTCTCAGACGACGGCTGGTCCTGGGATTCCGACTGGAAGCCGGAGATCCTTGCGTGCAGCTTCGCCGATGCGGAAAATCTTTATGATATCGGCGAGGATGTGGTATTCCAGATGCTGCTGAAAGCCTGGTGTCAGCACCGCCCGGTTGTTCTTTCTCCCGATGCCATCTGGCTGATTATCTGCCAGCAGTTCAGCCATTATATCAATGATAATCCTGAAGAGTTCCGGGACCTCCTGGTCAGTCACGAGGGCAAGAAGGAGTTGCAAGTCAGGACTACGGATCTATTCTCCGATCAGGCCGACTGGCCCGGGCTTGTCGCTGGTTTTACTTCCCAGATTGCATTGTATACCAACAACGATATCGCTACCACACTCGTGGCTGACTTCTCCACGACCGGTACCGATGAACTTGTCGCATCGGAAGTAACCCTGATGAATACGGTCAAGAATTACTTCGAATATACTGCCATTTATGCGGTTTGCGGGATCCCGTCCATAACCCTTACGGGAACGCCCGACGACTGGCGCAAGGTGCTGGAAAAGACTCGCGCACTCGAGTCGTTCGGCCTCGGCTGGTGGACCTCGGAATTGGAGCCCATCCTGAAAGAATTCGTCAAGGCATCCGAGGGAAATCCCGATTACTGGTTCTGGAAAGATATCGTGAAGAAATCCCGTCCCCGTAAGATTCAGGGTCCGTCATGCATGGGGCGGGTGCGAATGACAAAATTCGACGGCTGGTTCCTCAAATTCTTCCCCTTCGACAACGAGGGCCGCACGCCTGACAAGGTGACAATCATCCAGAATATGCTTCCGGAGACTGTCGTGGCGCCCTTCAAATATCAAGTGGTCACACCGGACGGCACTGTCCTGAGCGAAACCCCTCTCGACCTCGTCGCCGGCATCGTCGCCGTCGAGGAAGACCCCCTCACCTTCACAATGACCCCTAAAATCGGCTGGTTCGTCCGCACCGTCAAGACTAAAGAATAACTGATCAATGATGACCACCGCCGCCGGGGCCTCCACCGCCGGGGCCGCCTCCTCCACCGCTGTACGTGCTCAGCGAGACGGATGATCCGCCGGAGATGCCGGAAGTGGCCCATATTTCATTGCAATAGGTGGAGCTGCCGACGCTGACATTCGTATATCCCTTGCTCAGGGATGGAGCGCTTACCGCCACGCTTGATACGCCGGAAGGCGCCTTGAAGGCTGCGATGTATGTACTGCCGTTATGTAGTGCGTTCCACTTCCCTGCGTTGCAACTCATGCTGTAGACGCTCTGTGAAGCGGAATAGCCGCTCTCCAGCCCTCCGTATGCAACTACGGTAGCGCCGCTCAGGATGTAGAGCTTGTATTGCTGCTCAGTGTTGGCGTCGAGGGCGACTTCGGGAGTACCCATTGTGGTAACTGCAAAAACATATCCGCCGGAGAGTTTCATATCATGGTTGGCGTCCATGGCGTCGTTGGCACTCGAGAACGCGTAGACATAGCCGCCCGTAACGTCCAGTTCGCCCTGGCTGTTGATGGCATCGTCGCCTGAGGTGCTTACGTACACCTCGCCTCCTGATATGACGAGATTCCCCTTGGCTTCGAGGCCCTCGCTCTTAGAGACATCTACGATGACCTTGCCGCCGCTGATATTCAGATTCCCGGCGTTTCCGGTAACGGTGGCGCGATTACCGCTGCCGCTCTTTGTCACCCAGCCGATCTTCATGCCCTTGGAGGACACGTCGTTGGATTCGCTGCCGGTAGTGGTGATGGTGAGAGTTCCGCCACTGATATAGCTGTCAGCTACCTTGTGGTTGGTAGAATCGTAGTTGTAACTGCCTGCATGCACGCCCTTGCCGCCCGCACCGTTGTTGGTGATAGTCACCGTGCCGCCGGTCATGCCGAAGTAATTGTCGGCCTTGATGCCCGCGGAGCCCTTGTATTCGGCATCGTCGCTGTCGTAAGCGGTCCCGCCAGTGACGTTGATGGTGGTGGTCCCGCCTTCCACAAGGACATAATCATCAGAGGTAATGCCTTTCTTCATGGCTGCGGCCGTGGAGACGGAGAGCGTTCCGCCGCTCAGCTGCACGAATTCGTTGGCCTTGATTCCGTGACCGGCCTTGCTGCCTGCGGTAACGGTCACGCTCGGGCTGTTCATCATTCGCACATAATCGTCGGAAACGATACCGCTCTTGCCCTGTGAGTTGCTAGCCGTCACTTTCAGGCTGCCGCTGCCGCTGAATATGAGTTGGCCTTCGGAGAAGAATACGCCCTTCATATCCTCGTCGCCGGAAGTCGAATATGCCGCCGAAGAACCGTCAGCCAGCGAATTGGTTCCCTCCACAAAGACGAATGTACGCTTGCCGCTCTGGTTGTTGATGGCCGCGCCGCTGGTGCAGGTAAGATTGAGTCCGCTGAGCCAGAGCGCCTGTTTCTTGCTGCTGTACAGCTTGAAAGAGCCGTTGGAGGCGGTGCCGGTGAGCTTGTACGCCACATTCTCGCTGCCGGTGTAGGTAATGGTAACCTGATTGCCGCTTACACTGACGTTCATCACGTCGGCAACGGCGCTATAGCCGGTGACGCTGGCTCCGCCGGAAGCGTATGTAACTGTCACCAGGCGCGTAAATGTAGTATTGGAGATGTCGTCGTCGGACGAATTGTCCCCGGACGAATCGAATACCGTATTCACCGCTCCGTCATCAGTATCAACCCAGGTGCTGCCTTTTTTCTTTACAATCAGGCGGTACGACGCAGCGCCTGATTCGTACTGCGCGGTTTCTTTGGATGAAGCTGAAATGACAGTCACGCCTTCGGCCACGAGTGTAATAGCGCCGCTCGATGATATCGTCGCGACACTGTTGTCGGAGGAAGCATAACTGACGGTGAGATTGTATTTATTGGTCAGCGTTGGAAAACTGTTCGATTCGCCGATGGTTGCCTCGTAGGAGGATTCGCTCCAGGCAAGGTCAGGATCGATCAGGGTTACGGAGTTGTCTGTGTCGTCATCGACGAGAATATCGTCCGTATTGCAAGCTGTGAGCATCAGCATAACGGCCAATGCCGGTAGAATGGTTAGGTAAAAAGTACGCATATGTAGCGATATAGCAATTATCGTTCCATAAGTTAAAAAATCTTATCTTTGCATTATGACACTTGAAAACACAAAAGCAGAAAGGATAGAAGAACTGGTACTGAAACAGCGGTCGTTTTACGCCACCGGTACAACTCGTGACGTAAAGTGGCGCTTGCGGCAGCTCAAGGCCCTCAACATTGGCCTCTCCAAGTGGGAAAAGACCCTTTGCGACGCGCTGTTGCAGGATCTGCACAAGAGTTATGAGGAAGCCTTCATGACGGAGCTGGGCATTGTGTACGGTGAAATTGACGAAGCCGTCAGCAAACTCCCGGGGTGGGCACGCATTCGCCGTAAACGCTCTCCCGTGACAGTAATGCCGTCAAAGAGCTACATCGTGAGAGAACCGCTGGGCTGCACGCTCATCGTAAGCCCTTGGAATTACCCTGTGCAGTTGATGCTGAACCCGCTGGTGGGCTGTATCGCCGCAGGCTGTACCGCCATCCTGAAGCCATCCCCTTACGTGCCCCATGTATCCAAGGCATTGGAGGAATTCATCGCAGATACATTCCCCGAGGAATACGTAGCCGTCGTTCAGGGAAACCGTCAGGTGAACGCCGAATTGTTCCGGCACCGCTACGACCTTCTGTTCCTTACCGGGAGCCCTTCGCTTGGGCGAATCGCCATGAGCGCCCAGGCGCAGTACCTGACGCCCATGGTGCTGGAGCTTGGCGGCAAGAGTCCGTGCATCGTGGATCGTGACGCCAATCTCAGTATTGCTGCCCGACGCATCGCATGGGGCAAATGCCTCAACAGCGGCCAGACGTGCATCGCCCCTGATTATCTATTCCTCCACGAGGACATCAAGGAAGCCTTCGTAGAGGCATTCCGCAAGGAACTGGAGGGACTCTATCCGGAGGGGACAGAGCTTTCCGACATGTTCGTTCACATCGTTAGGGACAAAGCATTCGACCGACTGGTGGGCTACCTGCAGGACGGTCGGGTCATTGCCGGAGGCCATTTCAACAAGGAAAAGCGATGGATAGAACCGACGCTCCTCGACGGCGTATCGCCGGATGCTCCGGTGATGCAGGAGGAGATATTCGGTCCCATCTTCCCCATTCTCACATTCAAGGACCGGCAGGAAGTGGTCGACTTCGTGAATGGCCGCGAAAAACCGCTGGCATTCTACTACTTCGGCTCCAAATCGGCTGCCTGGGACATCATCGGCCGGACCTCTTCGGGCGGTGCCTGCATCAACGACACCATAATGCACATCGTCAACAATAAGGTTCCTTTCGGCGGCGTAGGCAACTCGGGAATGGGCAATTACCATTCCGAGCGCAGCTTCCTGGCCTTCAGCCACGAGCGCTCGGTCCTAAAAAGCCCCACCTGGATAGACCTGAAATTCCGCTACATGCCTTACAAACTGTTCAGCCTCGTCAAACGCATGATCCACTGAGCCCTCCAAAAAAAGAATTAGTATGATGACAATAAGACTTGAGACACCGGCAGATTACGCCAACGTTGAGAACCTCACGCGAGAGGCTTTCTGGAATGTTTATCGTCCCGGCTGCACGGAGCATT